>CAWEEC010000001.1:0-18836 GCA_963807785.1 uncultured Gammaproteobacteria bacterium
GGCCGCAGGCCTCTTCCTACTGGCCGGCTGTGATGATGATGACGCAGCACAGTTACGCATAATTCATGCATCGCCGGATGCACCAGCGGTTAACGTCGAGGTCGATTCCAAGGAAAGAATCAGCAGCCTCGATTATGCCAACAGCAGTGGCTACCTGGAAGTAGGCACTGGCAACAATGACATCATTGTAGAAGCCATCATACCGGGTGGAAACGCTAATGTGATTACGGTACCAGGCTTCGACTTCGGTAAGGACGTTCGCTATAACATCATCGCTGTAAACAACACGGCTGATATTGCACCATTAGTCATTCAAGAATCTGCAGCTACGCCCGGTGCAGGTGAAGTTGCAGTCGCTGTGGTTCACGCCTCTCCGGATGCACCGCCAGTTGATGTCTATGTCACTGCACCCGGTACTGATGTCAGTGACGTCAACGTGCTACCCAACTTCAGCTTTGACTTCAAAGACCCTGCTGTTGATGCCGGTAACCTGCCAGCCGGGGTGTACGACATCACCGTGACACTTGCAGGCACGAAAACTGTCGCTTACAACATCAGTGATGTCGACCTGTCAGCGTTTGCCGGCCAGAAGCTGCTGCTGGTTGCAGTCAGCACCACCACTGATACCAACAAGCTGGCATCGCCGATCAAGCTGCTGGTCGCCACCGATAACGCTCAACTGGTGTTACTGGACGAAGACACCCAGGCAGGCGCACGCGTCATACATCTATCACCGGATGCGGATGCTGTCGCGAATGGCCCGGTAGAAGTCTGGACCGACGCCAATTCACCGCTCGGCCTGTTAGAACTGATTACCGCTTTCAGTTACACAGACGTGGTGCCTGGTGCTGATTCCTATGTTGCTGTTCCAAACGGCGATTACGTGTTTGATGTCGCTGTCGATGGTGTGGGTCCCGGTACACTGTACACGTCACCACCGCTGACCCTCGACGCGGGCTCCGAGTATACGGTAATTGCAACAGGCCTGGTTGGTGCCACACCTGCCTTCACTCTGCTGCCAACGCTGGACCACAACCGTTCCGTGATCACGCAGGCCAGCGTCAAGGTCGTGCATAGTGCGCCGGCTGCCGGCACAGTGAATGTATTCGTCACACCCGCAGGCCAGTTCAGTGCTGCTGATGTGGAAAACGGCCTTGCTGGCAAGCCGCTGCTGGAAAACTTCGAGTTTGGCGAGATCACCGACTATGTTGCCGTAGCTCCGGGAAACTATGATATTCGCGTGGTTCCACTGTCTCTGGGAATCGCTGCCATCAACGAAGAGAATGTAGCCTTGCCGGAAGGCCTGGTCGCCACCGTGCTGGCTCGCCAGCCGAATGATCCGGGCTCACCCAGCGGCACGCCGGATATGTTCGGCATAGAAGTTCTAACCAACTAAGTTAGAAACGCAGCCTGTGGGTGCAGCAGTGACCCGCAGGCTGCATTCATGCTGTTATTGTTTATCGCAGCTGATCTATTTCACTCTTGCTAACCATCCTTAATGCCTGTAACTCGAATTGTCTGAAGATGCTAAAGTTTGCATGATAGATAATAAGTAACGATAGACACAACAACAAAGGTCACCAATAGTCATGTTTGCGCAAGCAACACCGATGATCCTGCTGGTCGAAGATCACAAAGATATCGCGGAGATGGTTACCTCCTACCTGGAAAGCCGCGGCTTTGAAGTGGATTACGCAGCTGACGGGGTAACCGGCCTGCACCTCGCTGTCAGCAATACCTATGATGCGATCATTCTTGACCTTATGTTGCCCGGTATGGATGGTCTCGAGTTGTGCCGCAAGCTTCGCACCGAAGTAAAGTGTGACACTCCCGTTATCATGCTTACCGCAAGAGATACACTGGATGACAAAATCACCGGGCTTGAAACCGGGGCTGATGATTACCTGGTGAAACCCTTTGCGATAAAGGAACTGGAAGCAAGGGTTCGATCATTAATTCGTCGCCACAAGGGAGAGACAGCAAAAGAAGTGCTCACAGTCGCTGATATGACACTTGACACTGCAACACTGGAAGTACGGCGCAGTGGCGAGGAAATCAACATGACACCGATCGGCCTGAAAATATTGACCGTACTTATGCGTGCCTCACCCGCGGTGGTGAGTCGTCGCGAACTGGAACGCCAGGTATGGGGAGACATATTGCCAGATAGCGATACACTTCGAAGTCATCTTTATAACCTGCGCAAGGTTATTGACAAGCCTTTTGACAAACAACTTCTGCACACGATCCAGGGTAGCGGATACAAGATCGTAGACACCGATGCGCAAACGTAACGGACTTATTCATAAAATCAACCGCGCTTTCCTGCTACAGGGCACGCTAATCAGTATAGCTGTACTATTCAGCGTATTTTTTGCGAAAATAGTGCTTGAAGAAATCCTGATCAAGCAAGCTATAAAGCAGGAAGCCGAATATTTCTGGGAAAACCATCAACAGAATAAGTCTTTCCCGCTTCCCGACACACTTAACCTCACCGGTTACTTCAATGTTGCTTTACTACCGCCAGCACTACAGCACAACATGCCTGTTCAAACCGGCTTTTATGAATACAAGGATGATGAAATTGTTCTTTATATTTCTGAACAGGATTCACGCACACTCTATCTTTTATACAATCGTGGCCAGGTTGATACCCTGGTCGCTTATTACGGCCTGTTCCCGCTGGCACTGGTTTTGATTATTCTCTATCTCTCCCTGTGGATCACCTACCGTTTCAGCCGACGCACCATATCACCGGTAAGCTTGTTGGCGCACCAGGTCAACAAGGCGGATATCGCCTCGGGTGACCTTTCATCACTGCAAATCGAGAATCTGCCTTTTAAAATCGATGACGACATACAGGTACTGTCAGATGCTATCGTAAACCTAGGTGAACGCCTGGATGCATTTATTACGCGTGAGCACAACTTTACCCGTGATGCCAGCCATGAGTTACGCAGCCCGCTCACGGTAATCAATATCGCAACCGACATGCTGTTGTCTGAATATCAGCTGCCGGAAGCAGCGCAGAATACCGTTGTTCGTATCAAGCGGGCCGCTTCCGACATGGCAGAGCTGACGGAAGCTTTCCTGTTGCTCGCCCGTGAATCCGACCAGGGCCTGACATCGGAACTGGTATGTATAAACGATATCGTTGAGGAAGAAATCGAAAGGGCGCAATTGTTAAACAAGAACACGCAGCTGAAGGTCAACTTCTCAGCGCAATATAATTTGAAAACACCGGCCTCTGACAAGGCCTTGTCTATATTGTTTGGCAACCTGATTCGAAACGCGTTTCTGTATACAGAACAGGGCAGCATCGATATAAACATCAATAAAGACAGTGTCGTCATCAAGGACAGCGGCAAGGGTATCCCGCAACAGCAGGTTGATGATATATTCAAACCCTATTACCGTGGCAATAACACGACGGCGCATGGTTACGGCGTCGGGCTTACAATAGTCAAGCGCTTGTCTGATCGATTTAACTGGCCGATTATAATCAGCAGCACCCCGGGCAAAGGTACCCGAGTTGAAGTAAAATTCCCCGAGTCCTTGATAAAAAATCAATCGCACACAAACGATTTAAGTAGCTCGTAAACTTGAAGATGTATTAAATGCTGATCAATGCACTCAAGCCCGTTCCGGCTCGACTTGTCACTACCAAGTCAAGGCGTTAGCTAGCACAATGAATGATAAAGAAAGAGCGAAGTATTACTCACCGGCAGAAGAAAAGATCAATATCTCTTCCCATGCTATCGGTCTGATTCTAAGCGTTGTCGCCCTTGTACTGTTAGTTGCTCGTGCGACTCTTTACGGCAACTTCTGGCATATCACAAGTTTCAGTATTTTCGGCATCAGCCTGATTATTCTTTATGCAGCATCCACGCTTATATCACAGCGTCAAAGAGCCAGTGACTAAGAAGTAAGTTACGAATCGTTGACCATGCTGCCATTTATATTCTGATCGCAGGCACCTACACGCCGTTTACGCTGGTAACACTCAACGGCTCAACGGGCTGGATCATGTTCGGTGTCACCTGGGGACTGGCCTTGACCGGAATCATCCTCAAGCTGTTCTTTACCGGCAGGTTTGTAATACTATCGACATTGATGTACGTGTTTATGGGCTGGGTCATCGTGTTCGCGATAGAGCCTCTGGTTAACAATTTCTCCACGGCGGGCATAGCCTGGCTTGCTGCAGGCGGTATCGCCTATACACTCGGCGCGATTCTTTATGGCGTAAAAATAATGAAATACAATCACGCCACTTTTCACATCTTCGTTTTAATCGGCAGCGCCTGCCATTTCGTGTCTGTGTTCTTTTATGTGCTACCAGCCTAGACTGACGCTGCCCGCTATCCTGATACATATCACGTCTGCACATGACTTTGCTCTCAGTGGCGGTATGTATCTGTAATCAAAACACCCTGAACAATAGCAAGGCAAGTGATGCCAGCGGCTGTATTGGACAGACATAGTTTGGTATTGTGTTACAGCAAAACCAGATCCGGGTTACGATTATTGATAACACAATACTGAAGGGAGGTCGCAAATGAATAAAACAACGTTAATCGCAGTGATTGTGGTATTCATCGCATGGTCAGTTCTGGATTTTGTTATTCACGGCGTGCTGTTGCAATCAACCTATACGGCCACAGCAGAATTATGGCGGCCGATGGAAGACATGAGCATGTCGCTGATGTACGGCGTCACATTCGTCTTTACCGCCAGTTTCGTGTTGTTATACGCGCTGCTGGTGACGCCGAAATCGGTGCTAGCGGGTATCAAGTTCGGCGCCCTGTTCGGCCTGGCGACGGCTATATCGATGGGCTTCGGTTCCTACACCTACATGCCGATTCCGCTGGAACTGGCCTGGAGCTGGTTCGCCGGCAGCCTGGTTGAAGCCATTGTTGCAGGCGCCATCGTCGGTGCGATTGTTAAATCCTGAGCGACGATACGCAATCGCCGGGGCGGGTTAATTTTTCGATGTAGAGGTCAGGCCATCATCAATGCCGAGATCTTCAGCTTCCTCGTCGATAGCGCCCAGCCAGCCGAGATCATCAAGGATTGAATACATGGCGGGTACCAGGAACAGGGCTGCGATGGTGGCTGTTACCAGGCCGAAAGCGAGGCTGGTGGCGAGCGGTATCAGGATCTGGGCCTGCAAACTTTTCTCCAGCAATAACGGCATCAGCCCCGCCACCGTGGTGATCGATGTCAGCAAAATTGGACGAAAACGTGCCCGCCCCGCGGTTTTGGCGGCTGCGTTCACGGAAGCGCCTTTGGCCCGCTGCTGACGAATAAATACCACCAGCAGGATGGAGTCGTTGACCACCACGCCGAACAGGGAGGCCATGCCGATCATGCTGGGCATGGTCAGGTCCAGCCCCAGTGCCAGGTGGCCGAGCACCACACCGATCAGTGCGGTGGGAATGACCACCATCACCGTCAGCGGTGCCAGGTAACCGCGAAATTGCAGCGCCAGCAGCATGTAGACACCGATCAGACCCAGCAACACGTTACGCACGATGGAACGACCGGTTTCGGCCGACTCCTTGCTTTCACCCTCGATGTCGAAATCCAGCCCCGGGTAACGCTGCAACAGCTCGGGAATGAAATCACGCCCGGCCAGGCCCAGCAGTTCCTGGGCGTTGGCCAGTTCACGGTCGACATCACCCTGGATGGTGACGGCGCGTTTGCCGTCGACACGGTTGATACGCGCCCAGCCCCGCACTTGCTCGACATCCGCCACCACCAGTAGCGGTACCAGGCTACCGTTGCGACCGATGATGGTGAAGTTCACCAGGTCCTGCGGACCGATGCGGTCAGCGGCAGCCACCCGCAGGTTGACTTCGTACGTCTCTGCGCCGACCGGAAATTCATCCACCTTGACGCCCTGGAAGGCACCGCGCACCTGCTCGGCGACGGTTTTCGCATCCAGCCCGAGCACACCGGCACCGGGCTTGAGGCGCAGGCGGTACTCGCGCTTGCCCGGGCGCAGGTCGTCACTCAGATCCTGCACCCCGACGAAGCTGTTGAACCAGGCCTGGAGTTCGTTGGACGCCTGCTTGAGCTTGTCCAGGTCCCGGCCCAGCAGGCGAACATCAATGGGCCGGCCGCCGGGACCGATGACAGGCTCGGTGTACTTGATCGAGATCACATCCGCCAGCTCGCCGGTCAGTTTGCGCCAGTCATTGCGCAACGCGTCCAGTGAAGCATTGCGCACCTCGGCACTGAGCAGGTCGGCGACCACTCTGGCCACGTGCGGACCGGTTTCGAAGGCATCCGGATTCTGACCATAGATCACGGTGACATTTCGCACCAGGTCCTGCTCACCCGGCTGGCGCGGTTTGTATTGTTGATTGATCTGCTGCAGCGCCTGCTCCAGCGTTGCCACTACCTGTTCGGTACGCGCCAGCGGTGTGCCCTGTGGCAGCAAGATACGCGCTTCCACGACATCGCCCTCGATATCCGGAAAGCCGACGAACTTGAGTTTGCCACCCGCGGGAATGGCGATCGCGAACAGCATCAACATGATCACCAGCCCGAGGGTGAGATAGCGGTAGTCCACCGCCCGGTCGAGCAGCGGGCCGAAACCACGGTCACGCAACTTATCGAAAGCAGTTTCAAAGCCCGTGCGAAAACGTGACGGCGCCTTGTGTTTCATGTGTGCCAGCGAATGATTGAGGTGATGCGGCAGGATCCAGAACGCCTCCAGCAAACTGACCGAAATCACGATGATCAGTACCATGGGCATGATGCGCAGGATCTGGCCAATGGTGCCGGTGATGAAAGCGAGCGAGCCAAACACCAGCAGCGTGGTGGCAAAGGAAGACATGATGCCGGGCAGCACCTGCTTCACACCTTCGATGGCAGCGTGGGCCGGGGTGTCACCGCGGGCCATGCGCGCGGCAATATTCTCGGCGATGACGATGGCATCATCCATCAGCAGGCCGACACCGATCAGCAGGCCCACCATCGAGATCATGTTGATGGTGATACCGAAAATCGGCAGCACGAACAGCGCCCCCAGAAAGGACACCGGCAGTCCCATGGTGACCCAGAAACTGTAGCGCAGACTGAAGAACAACCACAGCACCAGGAACACCAGTGTCAGCCCCTGGGCACCGTTGCGCACCAGCATGTCGAGGCGGTCCTGCACGATGGAGGCGCGGTCCTGGGTGAGGTAGAGTTGAATGCCCTGCGGTGCGCTGGCCCGCTCGGCCTCGACAAATGCGCTCACCGAGGCATATACCTCGAGGATGTCCTGGTCGCGGGTTTTGGCCACATCCAGCTGCGCCGCGCGTTGACCATTGAACAGCACCTTCTCCTCGTCGCGGTCGAAACGGTCGCTGATGCTGGCAATTTCACCGAGTCGAATCGCCGCCCCGGTGCTGCCGGAGATCACCACCAGGTCGTGGAAGGATTCCGCGCTCTTGCGCTGGTCATCGAAACGCAGCAACAGGTCCTCGACACCGCCTTCCAGGCGTCCGACCGGGCTGCTGACACTCTGGCGACCGACCGTGCTGGCGATATCCGCAACCGACAGGCCATACTGGCGCATGCGCCAGGCCGGTACCTCGATACGGATGTGGTGATCGGAAAAACCGCTCACGCCGACTTCGGCCGCCAGGGTTTCGGCCATCATCCTGTCCTTCAGGTCCTCGGCATAGGCCTTGAGTGCCACCGGGTCCTCGGGACCGGTTACCGCCACCGAGATCACCGCATCGGTCCGGCCCAGCTCCTCGACCACCGGCGGCTCGGTCTGCTCGGGAAAATCATCGATGGCTTCGATCTCGGACTTGACGTCATCCAGGAAGCGCGTCATTACGGCGCCTTCGCGCATTACCGCGGTGGCGGTGCCAATACCCTCGCGGGCTTCACAGCGCATCTCGTCCAGGTCGGTAATACTTTCGAGCACATCCTCGATGCGGCGGCAAACGGCGTCCTCGACGTCTTCCGCGGTGGCGCCGCGGTAAATCACGCGGATTTCCACCTTGTCGCTTGCGATCTCGGGGAAGGTTTCGCGTTGCAACCCGGGCAAGGCCACCAGCCCGAGCAGCATGATCGCAGCCATCAACAGGTTGGCTGCCGTCTGGTGACGTGCAAACCAGGCGATCATGAATCGTGGCCTGCGGACACGAGTGACTGGTTCAGTACTTCGTCAACCTGCACCTGCAGTAACATGCCCTCCACCGCCGGCACCAGGTCCGATACCACGACGCGCTCACCGGGCTCGAGGCCCTCGGCAATGACACTGATCTCGCCCTGGGAAAACAGGGTCTTCACATTGCGCCGGCGCAGGCGGTTATCGTCATCGGCTACCCACACCGTGCCGGCACGCACCGCGGAGCGCGGCACCACCAGGCGCGGCGTACGGTTGTTGCCGCTGAGCACCACCTTGACGAACATGCCTTTCGACAACGGTGGCCGGTAACCGGGTTTGATCTTGTCGAACGGACGGTCAACCGCGACGATAACACCCATGGTGCGCGTTTCAGGGTCGACGATGTCACTGAAACGCACGAACTCCGCCTGCCATTCCGCCACGTGATTGCCCAGGTCCAGCTTGACCCGTGGATCCATATCGACGATGTCGGCAAAGGTTTCGCTGAGTGTTTGCAGGTCGATCTGTATATCGCTACGGCCAATAAACAGGCGTCGCAGTGATGACATCGCCACCTGTGCTTCGATTTCCACCCGGTCGATGGCGTCGCCTTCAAACAGGCTTTGTCCGACGGGCACATACTGGTCCGCCTCGACCTTGAGGTTAGCCACACGCATATCGAAGGGGGCGCAGATCACGGTGCGTTCGAGGTCGCGTTCGGCCAGTTCCAGCCTCGACTCGAGCAGGCTGCGCTGTGACGGTACCAGCGCCAGGGTATTTTGCAGGTTCTGCACCGAGGCACGGTAGGCCAGCATGGCGCGCTCCTTTTCATCGGCCGCGCTCTGCGAACTGGTGCCCTGCTTCAACAGTTTCTGAATACGCTCCAGTTCGCGCTGGGCCAGTTGCTGGTTGCGCTTCTCGATCGCCAGCGAGGCGCGCGCGTTCTTCTCCTGCACATCCAGTTCCGCCAGCTCGGCCCGGGTCTGCGCCAGTGCGATCTCGTAGTCCTTGGGATCGATGCGCACCAGCTCGGTACCCTGTGTCAGTATTTCACCGTCCCTCAGCTTGGGGTGAATGTCGATCACCCGGCCAGCCACCTGGCTCACTGCCGTCCACACCCGTGCCGGCTGCACCGGGCCATAACCTTCGGCCACCGGCACCAGCTCCACCAGCGGTGCTTCTATTACACGCACGCTGCGCTTAGTCTCAGCGCGTTCCGCCTGCACCGGGGGCTGCTTGCCCGAGATCATAAACAGCAATACCAGCAATCCGAGCACAACCGGGGGCAAGATCAACAGCTTGCGCGAACGGGGGAATTTTTTAATGTCCATGCGTGTACTCCGCAGCAATTTAACTCTCGTTGGTTACCATGCAGTAGTTGCATGCCCTGACCAGTAGGTATTCATACCCCCACTGAGCACGACCATAAACCGCTGTAGTCACAAATCCAGTGTTGCCGCAGCATAATTCAAACACGAGTTTGAGTCTAACGATTGTCACATCGCATACCGGGCACCTGACTGTAGATAACAATGTTGAGGCAGGCTGCTAAGATTACACATATTTACACTTATATGTTACGAACAATCCGTCGTAGTATGGATACGGCGATAATGACCAAGGAATATGATCGCAATGAAACCAGCCCTGCCTGAGCATGATCAATACGCGATGCATCTGGCCGCAAACCAGCCCGTAACTGCTGGTAATAACCCCCGCCCGGTGGGAAGATGATGCGCCTGATTGTTGCCTTGTTAATGTCACTGTCATTTATACGGGTGCACGGGATTACCCGAAGATGTGAATCCCGTTGATGACTTTGAGCTCAACGCTACCTCGGCAAGTGGTACGAAATTGCGCGGCTTGATCATTCCTTCGAACGTGGACTTGAAAGTGTTAGCGCGCAATACAGCTTGCGTGATGACGGTGGTGTAAAAGTATTAACCGGGGATTTTCGTTACAGAAACAGACGTGGCAGGAAGTCGAGGGTAAGGCCTATTTCGTCAACGGCGAATACGAGGGACATTTGAAGGTTTCGTTTTTTGGACCATTCTATGGCTCCTATGTCGTTTTCGAACTGGATAAAGACAACTATCAATATGCATTTGTAGCGGGCTATAACAAGTCCTACCTCTGGTTGCTATCGAGAACGCCAACCGTGAGTGATGAAGTTATTGAGCGCTTCATTAAAAGTCCAGCGAACTTGGCTTTGAAACAGATAATCTGATATTCGTGAAGCAGGATTAAACCAACAGGTTCGAACTGCTGATTAGCGATTCAATAGAAAAACGATCGTAATCTACGTGCTTTTTATATGTGCTCCAGAAGATATTTTCTAAAGACAGCAATATTATCTCTTGCATCTATAATTCGCTGGTTTTATATCATCATGCAGTAGATATAATTCCGAATCAGGCGCATCGAGAACAAGCCTGCGAAGCAACATTGGTCCGCTGCTCACAGCGAGGCACCATGGGTATATCGGGTAGCGGTATCACATTTGAAGTATCTGACCCTTACCACAAATAAACACGAGGATTTATTGGCGAATGTATTTGCCAATGCAAACTGTCACAATCAAGAATGATAAATAGTTTAACAAGCATCAGAAGCAATGCTCAACTGGCCTGCTGTTATCAAATACGAAGGTGATGACGAGCTGACTTATATTGCTTCCGAGGAACAATGGAAGCGTGATGCCGGATCACATTTATATAACCACAGTGGTAATAATTACCTGATTGACAGTAACGGCTATAGTTATAATCTTGCAGAAACTCATGATGTAGTGACTACTCCGCAAAGCACCGGGGCCAGCATCGCACTGCAGGACTTTATCAAGCTGGTTCGCATTCATGCCTCCACGGTAAACCAGGTGCTGTATCGAAAAAATCAGTTTTCGCAGCATCGCGGAGGGTATCAGCCTTGTCGGCGACATGAATGAACAGGACTAGCCAGATCTTCATCCTTCTGGCACACTTCAAAACACAACAAATCCTTATATCATTTAACTAATCGCATGAAATACCCAGAGAACATCCCCGCGGAACAACTAACCGTACATGCCAGTGATAACATGCTGCTGTTCACCGCAGTGCTTTCGATTCTGATAGGACTCATCCTGACTTACCTTGGACATAAAGGCAGGCAGCTATGGATGGTAACCTGGAGCATCGGCCTGATACTTTGCAGCATAGTAATGGGGGCCTCACTATTGATTGCGTGAGTTTTCAATCATGGAAATACTGATCAAGGCAGGCGGTATCTACACTATCGGCCTTATCATGTTCCATATTTTATTCTGGCGACTATTCGACTGGAATAACGATCTTCAATCCTTATCTTTCATTAACAGGGCAACTATGCAGGTGCTCAACATCAGCCTGATGTTTGCCTTCATTATCTTCGCTTATGTTTCGCTGGTCCATACGGGTGATCTGTTAACATCTTCTCTGGGCCGCAGCCTGTTGCTACTCATGGCCCTGTTCTGGCTGGCCAGGACCATTCAGCAAATTATTTTTTACAAGCTCCATCACCGGGCATCGTGGGCTTTCCTGCTTTTGTTTCTTGCTGGCGCTATACTCTATGCCATACCGGCTTTTTACGTTATCTAACAATTACTCAACAAGCTGCCGCGTGCTAACATTTCATCTGATACTTATACAGGCCGCATAAAGATATAGCACAACAGTCCCTGACATGAGCATGATGAACGAATTCGACAACGTAACGCTAGTAAAACAGGCGAACATCTATTTCGATGGTGGCGTTACCAGCAGAACTGTCAAATTCAATGATGGCAGCATCAGGACTCTGGGCATCATCCTGCCAGGCGAGTATGAATTCAATACAGACAAAAAAGAACACATGGAAATGCTCTCGGGCAAAGTCGAAATATTACTGGCTGGCGAGGCGGCGTGGAACAGCTATTCAGCAGGTGATACTTTTGAGGTTCCCGCAAATTCCTCTTTTAAAATCAAGGCCGGCACTATTGCAGATTATTGCTGTTCATTTATCGACTGAATAGCTGCCAGCGCCAGGCCATATCACCAGCAATTTTATGTAAATCAGCCCTCTGCCCTGGCAGCATAGCCTCAATTACTGCACAAGCTACAGTGAAAAACCGTTACAATCGCGCCGGAAAATAATACAAGACAAATCCGGACACTGGTTATAACATCACTGCAGTATTCTTATAAATAATATGGTGAAACTCAAATGACTACGCGACATGAATACATTGAAAAACTGAAAGTTAAACTCGATGAATGGGACACCGATATCGATGAGCTTGAGATAAAGGCACAAAAGGCAAAGGCGGATGTCAAATTCGAGTTCGAAGATCAATTACTAGCACTGCGCCGCAAACGTGATGACGCCCGGGTCAAGCTTGCAGAAATCAAGGGCGCCAGCGAAGGTGCGTGGGAAGACCTGAAACAGGGTGCAGATGAAGCCTGGGACAGCTTGAAAGTTGCCATTGAAAAAGCCTGGTCGCATTTCAAATGATGGCCCGGTGAACAGGCTCAATTATTTTTCATACGGCTCGAACATGTCGACACCGCGGATCAGGCACAGGGTCGAATCAGCAAGTGTCATTTCTAGCGGATATTTGCCGGCGCATTCACTCGAGTTTCACAAAAAAAGCGTCGACGGCTCGGCCAAGTGCGATATCGAGCTCACACAAAATCCGAACGATATCGTCTACGGTGTTGTATTTCAGCTACTTGTCAGCGATAAACTGATACTCGACGACCATGAAGGCCTTGGTAACGGCTATGATGAAAAGGACGTTGCTATTGTTCTGCCTGATGGTTCAACAATAGAGGCCACAACATACTATGCAACCCATATCGATAAGTCGCTATTACCCTATCACTGGTACAAGCAACATGTGCTACGGGGTGCACGCGAACACGCTCTTCCTGTTGAACATATTAAGTCAATTCAGGCTATTACATCCATCGCTGATCCGGATGAAGATAAACATTATAAAGAGCTGTCTATCTATTCCCGCTCATACTAACGGCCTGCGTTCCAGCTTCTGCTGCTGAATAATCGAAGCCGCGATTTCTTCAACAGATACGTGGCTGGTATCGACATAATGTATTCCTTCCTGCTCGTACAGTGCCTTTATCTCCCGCACCTCCTTCTGGCATTGTTTTAGTGAAGCATACTCGCTGCCTGGTCGACGCAGTTCACGTATGCTGCGCAGGCGGTCCGGACTGATAATCAGGCCGAACAGTTTTTCGCGATAAGGCTCCAGCACCGTTGGAAGCTTGACATGCCCGACATCAACATCGGTCAATGGATAGTTGGCTGCACGTATACCGTACTGCAAACCCAGGTAAAGACACGTTGGAGTTTTACCACTGCGTGATGCTCCAATGAGAATAATCTCGGCACTTTTGAAATGCTTGGTGGTAATACCGTCATCATTATGCAGTGCATAGTTGACGGCGTCGATGCGCTGCATATACACAGCCTCATCGCTGATACCGTGCGACAGGCCGGAGGTATGCGTTGACTGCACACCAAGCTCCTGTTCGAGCGGCATAATGAAAGCATCAAAAAAATCGATGATATGAGCATCACACTCCGCGATGATCGGTTTGAAATCATCTTTTACCATGGTGCTGAAGACAACGGGGCGTTGTCCACTTTTATCGCCTTCTTTTCTGATTTGGCGAACAGCGCTCCTGGCCTTGTGTTCCGAGGTAATAAACGGCAGCGAGAAGTACTCGAATGTTATTGAACTGAATTGCGTCAGCAGTGCATGACCGAGCGTTTCCGAGGTAATGCCTGTACGATCAGAAACAAAGAACACCGGGCGTTTTGGCTGTTCGTCGCTCAAGCCATCATATTCCGGCAAGATGCGTCCAGGTATCAACCACGGTATCCGGGTTAAGCGAAATACTGCTTATCTGCTGCTCGAACAGCCAGGCGGCAAAATCCGGATAATCGGATGGCCCCTGACCACAAATACCAATGTATTTACCCTGCTGATGACAGGCATCAATGGCCATCGATAACAGTTTCTTCACAGCAGGGTTACGCTCGTCAAATAGATGTGCAACCAGCTCAGAGTCACGATCCAGGCCAAGTGCAAGCTGCGTCATATCATTTGAGCCAATTGAGTAGCCATCAAAGTGCTCAAGGAATTCGTTTGCAAGCACTGCATTCGACGGGATCTCACACATCATGATAATACGCAAGCCATGCTCGCCACGCTTGAGCCCGTTCGCTGCCAGCGACGCGATGACCTGTTCCGCCTCCCCCAGCGTACGGCAGAACGGTACCATGATTTCGATATTGGTCAGCCCCATATCGTCACGCACTTTTTTCAGTGCCCGACATTCGAGTTCAAAGCAATCGCGGAAATCGTCGGACAGATAACGCGAGGTGCCGCGCAGGCCGATCATCGGGTTTTCTTCCTCCGGTTCATATTGCGAGCCGCCTACCAGCCTGGCATATTCGTTTGACTTGAAGTCCGACAGGCGCACGATCACAGGATTGGGCATGAAGGCCGCACCGAGCATGGCAATACCCTCGACCAGTTTTTCTACATAAAAACTGAGCGGATCTGCATAACCCGCCATGCGTTCATTGATGATTGTCTTTATTTCATCAGGCTGCTGGTCGAATTGCATCAACGCCTTGGGATGAACCCCAATAGTGTTGTTGATGACAAATTCGAGCCGGGCCAGGCCAACACCGGCATTGGGAATTCGTGCAAAGGCAAACGCTCGACTGGGATTACCGACATTCATCATGATCTTGGTTGGCAACGGCAACATGTTACCGGTATCGGTGCGTATAATTTCATACTCGAGAATGTGCTGGTAAATATTGCCGGTTTCCCCTTCTGCACATGAGACGGTGACCTCTTCACCGTCTTTTAGCAATTCGGTTGCATCACCACAACCGACTATCGCCGGTATACCCATTTCACGCGCAATGATGGCTGCATGACAGGTACGCCCACCACGATTGGTAACGATGGCCGATGCCCGCTTCATGATCGGCTCCCAGTCAGGGTCGGTCATGTCAGTCACCAGCACATCGCCCGGTTGCACCCGCGACATTTCACTGGGGTCCATGATCAGGCGGGCAACACCTGCGCCGATACGTTGCCCGATAGCACGCCCTTCTGCCAGGAGTTTGCCTTTTTGCTTGAGTTCATAGCGCTCCATGATGGTGTCACTGGCACGGCTTTCCACGGTTTCAGGACGCGCCTGTACAATATATAACTTGCCATCGATACCATCGAGTGCCCATTCGATATCCATCGGCCGGCCATAATGATCTTCAATCGTTACCGCCTGGCGAGCCAGCTCCTCAACCTGATCATCGCTGATACAGAATTTATGCTGCTCTTCGTCAGCGACTTCAACCGTTTTTATCGTCTGACCATGATCCATGCTCTCGGTATAAATCATCTTGATCAACTTGCTGCCGAGTCCACGCTTCAGAATCGCTGGGCGGTTTTGCTTCAGCCCCGGTTTATACACATAAAACTCGTCCGGGTTGACCGCACCCTGCACCACGGTTTCACCAAGACCGTAAGCACCGGTAATAAATACAGCATCGCGGAAACCGGATTCGGTATCCAGTGTGAACAGAACACCACTGGCGCCGATGTCACTGCGCACCATGCGTTGTATGCCTGCAGACAATGCGACCTTGCTGTGTTCAAAATGCTGGTGCACGCGGTAGGCAATGGCGCGATCATTATAGAGAGAGGCAAAAACGTGCTTGATTGCAATGATGACATTTTCCAGGCCGCGGACATTGAGGAAGGTCTCCTGCTGGCCGGCGAAAGAGGCATCGGGAAGGTCTTCGGCGGTGGCGGAAGAGCGCACGGCAACGGCGATATCATTGCCGCTCTCTGTCTCCATGATTTTCCATGCTTCGGTGATCGCATTGAGCAGCTCGTCAGGAAAAGGCGTATCGATCACCCAGGCGCGGATCTGGGCTCCGGCATCTGCCAACGCGACAACATCATTAGTATCGAGATCGGCAAGCTTTGAATTGATTCTGTCTGACAGGCCGCCATGTCGCAAAAATCGACGATACGCTGATGCAGTGGTTGCAAAGCCACCAGGTACGCACACGCCCAGTGCCGATAGCTTGCTGATCATTTCTCCCAGCGAAGCATTCTTGCCGCCGACGCGGTCAACATGATTCATCCCCAGCTTATTCAGCCAGACAACCTGTTCATTCATAGCGTGCTCTATCCGATAAATAATATACTACGCAAATATCACAAACTGCTTGATATCCGATGACGCAATACTGCTAACAATATACAGCAAACAAAGGCAGACTTGCACTGCTCGATTATCCATAATAGCGTCAGCCACGACAGACAACCCATGGTGAAAGCATGATTTCAGTCATCTATGCAATAATCTCAGCGATATTAATCATCTACCTGTCTTTTAACGTAATAAACACGCGTAGAAAACACCTGATCAGCGTGGGTGATGGAAATAACGAAGAGCTGCAGACCGCGCAGGGTGCACAATCCAACGCCATCGAATACCTGCCGATAACCCTGCTGCTGCTTTTCTACCTGGAATTTAACGGTGCCAGCAACTGGATGATCCACCTGGCAGGCATCGCACTCATCATCGGCAGGATCATTCATGCCTATGGCCTGTTAAACAAAAGCATGCGCAAACGCGTGCTGGGTATGCAAATCACTATATATATTATGATTGGCCTGTGTCTGCTCAACCTGGTTTACCTGCCTGTGGATAAATTGCTTCAACCCTGACAGGCTTGATCGACGACTATTTTTCAGCAACTAATTATTGATGGAGATCATAATGTTTGAATGGGTTACCAGCTCTGAAGCCTGGATTGCACTGGCAACACTCACCGCCCTCGAAATTGTGCTGGGAATCGACAATATCATCTTCATATCAATACTTGTCGGGCGCCTGCCGCAAAAACAGCGTGAGTTTGCGCGCCGCCTGGGTATTGGCCTGGCCATGGTAAGCCGGCTGGCGTTGCTGTTTTCAATCGCGTGGATCATGAAACTGAAAGATCCCATGTTCAGCCTGTTTTCAAACGAGATCTCGGGTCGCGATATTATTCTTATCGGCGGCGGTCTGTTTCTGCTGGCAAAATCAACCCACGAAATACACAACAACCTTGAAGGCGGTACAGACAGCACACCCGCGGCTGCCGTAGCAACTATGGGTGCTGTACTGGTGCAGATTGCCATACTCGATATTATTTTCTCACTGGACTCGGTGATCACGGCAGTGGGCCTGGTCGATCACGTATCCATAATGGCGATCGCTATCATCATGGCGGTTGGCATCATGTTGCTCGCAGCCAAACCGATTGGTGACTTTGTTGACACCCACCCGACCATCAAGATTCTGGCGCTAGCATTTCTGATACTGGTAGGTGTCACCCTGATGGTTGAAGGATTTGATGTACATGTACCCAAGGGCTATATCTACTTCGCTATGGCGTTCTCGGTTTCGGTGGAAATGCTGAATATCCGAATGCGCAAGAAGCTGGAGCCGGTGAAGCTGCATAAAAGGCTCGAATGACTGTGAACTCTGCGATCTCGCTGCGCAGCCTGATTACTGCATTCGCATTATTGACGAGCCTGACCTGCCTGGCTGATGACTCAAGCGCATGGACCAGTGAAACTGATTCTGGCGAAACGCAGGTACAGCTGTATTTTTTCTGGTCACAGAACTGCCCGCACTGCCTCAGGGCGGTTCCATTTATCGACTCGATTGAACGCGAGCATGCCTGGCTGGAAGTGCATTCGGCTGAAGTCAGCCAGGACCGGCGCAACCTTGAGCGTTATATCGAAATGGCATCGTCGCTTGGCCAGGATGCCAGCTCGGTGCCTGCATTTTTTATCTGCGGTCAGATGATAACCGGGTATGATTCCGCACAAGGTATTGGGCAGCAACTACTCGATATTGCATCAGCCTGCCGGGTATCATCCGCAAGCGTATTATCTGCTGTCGATGACAAGGCACTGTTGATACCCTTTATTGGCACAGTCGATACCCAGAGCAACTCGCTGCTGATGTTTACCCTGATCATCGCGGGCATGGATTCATTTAATCCATGCGCTTTCTTTATATTACTGTTTCTGTTGAGCCTGATGGTACACGCACGCAGCCGCACACGCATGTTGCTTATTGGTTCAACATTCGTGGGTATTTCTGCATTGATCTACTTCATGTTCATGGCAGCATGGCTGAACCTGTTCATCATGATCGGGACCATTCCAGCAATTACCCTGGTTGCAGGCATGATTGCAATTATTATTGGCGTGATAAACACCAAGGATTATTTTCTGTTCAGGCAAGGACCATCACTTTCGATTCCCGAATCTGCAAAACCCACACTGTTTCGTCGCATGCGCGAACTACTGAAAGCGGACAATATAACAACCATGCTTGTGGGCACGGCTACGCTGGCAGTTGCCGCAAACAGCTACGAACTGTTATGCACCGCAGGCTTTCCAATGGTGTATACGCGCCTGCTTACACTGAATGAGCTGAGCAATCTTCAGCACTATGCCTATCTTGTGCTTTACAACTTTATCTACATCATTCCGTTGATGGTGATCGTGCTGGTTTTCTCCTTCACCCTGGGCGCCTATAAACTCAGCGAGCAACAGGGCCGTTTTCTGAAACTGCTATCCGGTTTGATGATGCTAGGTCTCGGCACGGTGATGCTGCTGGCA
>CAWEEC010000002.1:0-13684 GCA_963807785.1 uncultured Gammaproteobacteria bacterium
TTGATGGTGTGCGCGGCCCGGAACATGGCGTTCAGCGGTGGCCGCGGGTCGTCCGTCCGCTCGACGGCGAGGGTGGCGTCGTCGAGCTGTTCGAGAAGCTCGCGGGACTCCGCGACAAACCCCGCCAGCAGCTCGGCATCAGCCGGCACCGGATGGCCCCTGTGTTCGTGTGGCTCATCGTGGCGCTCCGTGGCCGGTCACGCTGTGGTTATCGTCCGCACCGGTGCGAGTCTGATGGCGCCGGCCGTGCGGGGCGCCATCGGGGAATCCTCCGCTTCCGAAGCCAGCGGGCGGGGGCAGAACCGCGTACGGTCGAGCTACCGGACCAGGGTACTGTCATCGCCTTCCCACACGTCGGTGGCCTGCATCATGAGTACCGCCGCGCCGCCTGAAACACGGTCGCAACGTCACATATTCCGTGTGCTACAGCAGGCTGCAAGCTGTTGGTCTGCCGTACCTCCGGTCGTTCTCAAGGTCTCACATCCAGCACACAAGGCCATTTATACGCCACTTTCGGTCAGCCTCATACCCTATTCGCTGACTCATCTATTTTCCTAATCTACAGATCGCGCCGATCAGTTTCTCAACACTGTTATCGGATTAGGTTATTGGTAGGGACAGCCTAACGCCGCCCAATCCGGTGTGGCTAATGCTCGACCACAAATACCATGAACGGTTCGACACGCATTGCATGGTATTGGTTCGCCGCGCTGATATTGAGCGCCACAATACCATGATCTATACCATGAAAAAGTCTGCTTGCACGTGCCAGCCAGTGCCAGCAGTTGCCAGACGTGAAAGAGGTAAGTTTACTAGTAACAATAGCTTACATGTGACTTGATGCCAGCAGGTGCCAGCCAGTGCCAGACATTGCCTGCCGATACCGGCTACTCCCACTCGATGGTCGCGGGTGGCTTGCCGGAGATATCGTAGGTCACGCGGGTAATACCATCAATTTCGTTGATGATACGACGTGAAACATGATCAAGAAATTCATACGGCAGGTGTGCCCAGCGCGCTGTCATGAAATCGATGGTCTCAACCGCACGCAACGCTACAACATAATCATACCTGCGCCCATCACCCATAACACCGACAGATTTTACCGGCAGGAAAACGACAAATGCCTGGCTCACCTTGTCATATAAATCATTTTTGTAGAGCTCCTGGATGAAGATATGATCCGCCAGGCGCAGTAGATCTGCGTATTCTTTTTTCACTTCGCCCAGTATGCGCACTCCCAGGCCAGGACCAGGGAATGGATGGCGGTAAACCATTTCGGAGGGCAGGCCAAGCTCAACACCAATCTTGCGTACTTCATCCTTGAACAGCTCGCGCAACGGTTCTACCAGCTTGAGTTTCATGTCTTCCGGCAAACCACCAACATTATGGTGTGACTTGATCAGATGAGCATTCTTGCTGCCAGCGGACTCGATCACATCCGGATAAATAGTGCCCTGTGCCAGCCAGTTCGCAGTCCTTAACTTGCCTGCCTGTTCTTCAAAAATCTCGATAAAAACACGGCCGATGATTTTGCGTTTTTGCTCCGGATCATCGACCCCTGCAAGTTCAGCAAGAAAACGCTGCTCGGCATCAACACGTATCACCTTGACACCCATGTTCTCGGCAAACACGGCCATCACCTGGTCGCCTTCGCGGTAGCGCAGCAGGCCATTATCGACAAATACGCAGGTAAGCTGGTCACCGATAGCATGGTGCAACAGGGCCGCTACCACCGATGAATCAACACCACCGGAAAGACCGAGAATAACTTCGTCATCACCCACCCGTTCGCGGACACGGTTGATGCTGTCTTCGATGATATTTCCCGGCGTCCAGTCAGCTGCACAAGCACAGATATCGTGCACAAAACGTTCGATGATACGTTGGCCCTGACGCGTATGGGTCACTTCCGGATGAAATTGCACACCGTAGTAACCACGGCTTTCGTCAGCGATGCCTGCATGCGGTGCATTGTCAGTGCTGGCAATACAAACGAAGCCTTCGGGTAACTCGTCGACCCGGTCGCCGTGTGACATCCAGACATCAAGAAAGGCATGACCCTCGGCATTCACATGGTCTTCTATGTCCCTGAGTAATTTACTATGGTGACGAGCGCGAACCTGGGCATAGCCGAATTCGCGATGATCGGATGAAGCCACCTTGCCGCCGAGTTGAGCAGCCATGGTCTGCATGCCATAGCAGATACCCAGTACAGGGACACCCAGTGTAAACACAGCAGCCGGTGCGGTCAGGGTGTCAGCAGCGGTGACCGATTCCGGACCACCGGAGAGGATAATGCCGTTTGGTTTGAACGCAGTGATGTCATTGTCATCGACGTCACTGGGATGTATCTCACAGTAGACGCCGGCCTCGCGAACACGACGTGCAATCAGCTGCGTATATTGCGAACCGAAATCCAGGATCAGTATCTTGTCGGAATGAATGTCATGCATAAAAAGTATTTCTGTTTAATAACATTATTTAACCGCAGAGGCGCAGAGGTCGCAGAGTGCATTATTGTTTTAAATGAAAAGTCTTTGTCATTTCGACCAGCGGGAGAAATCTCCCGAAACCTGGGAGATCTCTCACATTCGTTAGAGATGACAGAGCATTTATATTTCTCTGCGTCTCTGCGCCTCTGCGGTAAAAATATATTTTTCTACCCGGCAGTTCGCACTCAGGAGCTTCTGTAATTGGGTGCTTCCTTGGTTATGGTGACATCATGCACGTGCGATTCCAGCATGCCTGCACTGGAGATACGCACAAACTTCGGCTCCGTGCGCATTTTATCCAGTGTTGCGCAGCCCACATAACCCATACTGGAACGCAGGCCACCCAGCATCTGGTGCACGATTGCCGCCAACGGGCCCTTGTACGCGACGCGGCCTTCGATACCTTCCGGTACCAGTTTTTCACTGCCTTCTGTGGTGTCCTGAAAATAACGGTCACTCGAACCCTGTTTCATCGCACCCAGGGAACCCATGCCGCGATAGGACTTGTAGGAACGGCCCTGGTACAGAATGACTTCACCCGGCGCTTCTTCGGTACCGGCCAGCATACTACCGACCATGATGCAATAACCGCCGGCGGCGATCGCCTTGGCCATATCACCCGAGTAACGGATACCACCATCTGCAATCAGAGGCACGCCTGTGCCCTCAAGTGCGGCGGCAACATTGGCAATAGCGGAAATCTGCGGGACACCAACACCGGCAACAACACGCGTGGTACAAATTGAACCCGGTCCGATGCCAACCTTAACTCCATCGGCACCGGCTTCTGCCAGCGCCCTGGCAGCGTCACCGGTAGCAATATTGCCGCCGATAACCTGTACGTCATAATTCTGCTTGACCCATTTCACGCGGTCGAGCACAGCCTGTGAATGGCCATGCGCGGTATCAACGACAACAATGTCGACACCCGCAGTTACCAACGCTTCGACGCGCTCTTCCGTGCCTGCGCCCGTGCCTACAGCTGCACCCACACGCAGACGACCTTCATTATCCTTGCACGCGAGTGGAAAATCGGTCGACTTCTGAATATCTTTTACCGTGATCATGCCACGCAGCTGGAAGTTGCCATTAACCACCAGCACTCGCTCGATTCTGTGCTTATGCAACAGGCTGAGCACCTCTTCCCTGGGGGCGCCTTCCTGCACGGTAACCAGCTTGTCTTTAGGTGTCATTACCGCAGAAACAGGTTGATCCAGGTTCGGCTCGAAGCGCAGATCGCGGCTGGTGACCAGGCCAACCAGTTCCTCGCCCTTGACCACGGGTACGCCGGATATCTGGTAGTGCTCGCGCAGTGCCATGACTTCACGGATGGTCTTGTCAGGTGTAACCTGGACCGGATCCTTGATCACCCCGCTCTCGTACTTTTTCACCATCTTCACATGCTCGGCCTGCTCTTCAGCCGTGAGATTTTTATGGATGATGCCAAGACCACCCTCCTGGGCGAGCGCAATCGCCAGCCGCGACTCGGTGACCGTGTCCATGGCGGCGGAGAGCAAGGGCACATTGAGCTGGATATCGCGGGTGACCCGGGTGGTCAAATCCACGTCTTTGGGCATCACCGTGGAGTGGGCAGGCACCAGTAAAACATCGTCAAATGTGAGGGCTTCCTCGATAATGCGCATGTTGATACCTGCAGTGCGGATAAAAGCACGCAATTATAGGCTGCTGACGTGTTCGGGTAAATACGGCATTGCTCTTTTCATGCAGATATTGCTTCTATACAATGACTTACGGCCGCGGAAGGTAAGCAAGCACACAAAATTTCAGTGAATAACGCATAGTGAATAGTGAATAATGCTGGAATTGCGACCCGTACTGAAAACACTGTCAATTATTCACTCTTGATTATTAGGTATTCACTGGTTTTTTTATGAACGATGACCGCACAGTATTCAGTGTATCCGAGCTCAACAGCGCAGTGGCAAACTTGCTGGAGCAGAAGTTCGCCTGGCTATGGGTTGAGGGTGAAATCTCCAACCTGGCAACACCGGCCTCGGGTCATATCTACTTCACCCTGAAAGACGCCGGCGCCCAGGTGCGCTGCGCCATGTTCCGTGGCCGCAATCGTGATCTTAACTTCAAACCGGACAACGGCAGCCAGGTGCTGGTACGCTGCAAGGTAAGCCTGTATCAGGCACGCGGCGATTACCAGCTGATTGTCGACCGTATGGAACAGGCCGGTGCCGGCGCCCTGCAAAGAAAGTACGAGGAGCTGAAACAGAAACTCGCCGCAGAGGGCTTGTTCGACGAGGCCAGCAAACAGCCGATTCCGCAAATACCGGGCTGTATCGGGGTCATTACTTCCACCACCGGTGCCGCCATTCGGGATGTACTCAGTGTCATCGCACGCCGCTTCCCTTCGGTACAGGTAATGCTCTACCCCGTGCCGGTGCAAGGTGAGGAATCCGCAGCGGCAATATGCCACGCCATCGAACTTGCTCAACAACACGCAGTCTGTGATGTACTGCTGCTGGTACGCGGCGGTGGTTCACTTGAGGACCTGTGGTCTTTCAATGAAGAATCTGTGGCACGAGCAATATTTAAATGCTCGATACCTGTTGTCAGCGGCGTCGGCCATGAAATCGACATCACCATTGCCGATTACGTAGCTGATCACCGGGCGGCAACACCAACAGCAGCCGCCGAGACCGTGACACCGGACCAGCAAGCATGGATGCAGACGCTCGACTGGTATCAGTCGCGGCTGCAACAATTAACCAGTGATCGCCTGTCGCGCCTGGATGAACGCTTATCCTGGCTAGGCACACGATTAACGCAGCAACATCCTCTGACTA
Source organism: uncultured Gammaproteobacteria bacterium (assembly GCA_963807785.1). Lineage (GTDB taxonomy): Bacteria > Pseudomonadota > Gammaproteobacteria > SZUA-229 > SZUA-229 > JABDQW01. The sequence continues at coordinate 5,312 of CAWEEC010000002.1, forward strand.
TATTGCAAAGGCTGGGTCAGCGTTTAAATGATATCGACAGGCGCATGCAAATAACAATGAACTATAACCTGCGATCTGCACACGATCGCATGTCACATCTACATGCAAAGCTGTTGTCATACTCACCGGCTATTGTTGTGCGCAATTATCGCAATAGCTTTGAACGCCTGCAGCAGCAGGCAAACTACCACATCAAATCCGTTGTCGAGCAGCATAAGTCGCGGTTGCAAACCCTGGTGAGCACATTGAATGCTGTCAGCCCTCTGCAGACACTGAGCCGTGGCTATTCCATTACCAGCGTCATTGACGGACGCACGATTACCGATGCTGACAGCGTTTCCAGGGATGAATTGATAACAACCCGCCTGCATGCAGGGCAGTTGATCAGCCGTATCGAGAAAATCATCAAGGATTGAATGCGTTTGTACATCACAACTAAAAGCCGGGGTTATATTTACATATTGAGCGGGATGCTGTTCTTCACCAGTGCAGTACTGGCTGCGAATACATCACCGGTCAATGTAAAAACAGCCAGCTACAGGGATCTTGCCTACTACCCCGAACACACCACGGCAGCAGAAGTTATCGCCAGACACGACAGCACGATCAGTACTGAAATATCTGCTGTTATCGTCGCTATCAACCACGATACTGGCGACAGGGTCAAGCAGGGTGACACTATCATCGCGCTCGATTGCCGTACTTACATGCTGCAGTTACAACAGGCGCAGGCCACCCATGATGCAGTCATCGCGCAGTATGACAATGCAAAAAAACTGTTCGCCAGCGCGAGGAAACTGCAGAAGCAGAACAATATTTCGCAAGAATTATATAACCAGCGCAATGCCGACGCCTCTCGCCTGAAAGCCGAATCACTCAATACCAAGGCCGGCGTGGAAGCCGCCAGCATTGCAGTTGATAAGTGCAACATCAAGGCACCGTATGATGGTTATATCAGTGAGCGATTTATCAGCAAGGGTGAATTTACCCAGGCGGGAACAGCCGTGTTTCAAATGGTCACATCTGAGCCGGGGCATGTCGAAGCCCATATCAACAGCTTCGAATATGAAAGTTTTTTACAGGGCACCGACTATCGCTTCGTGTTTAACGGCAGCAGTTATGATGTCGCCGTTGACACTATCCTGCCTGTGCTGGATAAAAACTTTCGTACCCACACGGCGCGGCTATCATTTAGCGCTGCAGCCGCCGCCAGTGGCAGTCACGGTGAGTTGAAATGGCGCGACAATACGCTTGCATTACCATCCAGCCTGATTGTGGTGCGCGACCAGCAAGCGGGCGTTTTCATTGTCAACAGTCACAAGGCAAAATTCATCCCGCTTGATTCCTATACCGAGGGACACCCGGCACCTGTCCAGCTTGATGCGGACACACAAATCATAACGACCGGACGGCATGGACTGATCGATGGTGACAACATCAGTGTAATCGCAGCAAAATAAGCAAGCATGAAAATGTTCACCAGCTTTCTGCAAAACCATGTACTAGCCAATCTCACGTTTACCCTGGTACTGGTGCTTGGCATTATTACCTACATTTTACTGCCACGCGAACAGGACCCCGCGGTCAACTTCAACTGGATAGCGATCACCACGCTGCTACCCGGAGCAGCTGCGCTGGATGTGGAAAAGCGTGTCACCGATCCGCTGGAAGAAGTGATTCGAAAAGTACCGGATATGCGTTTTGTCTCCAGCACCAGCCGTGAAGGCACATCCAGTATCCTGGTGCGTTTCAATGAAATCAGTGAACGCGTGTTTGACAAGCGCGTGACTGATCTGCGCCGTGAAATCCAGAATCAAACCGATGAGCTACCCGAGGAAGCGTTTGATCCATTCATCCTGGAGATCACATCGGGCAACGCCTACCCCACTGCATCGTTGGTCGTCACTTCAGCCGACTCCGATGAGAACCTGCGCATCCATGCTGAGCGCATCAAGAAAGACCTTGAGCAGATGAAAGGCATCGACCGTATTGACAAGACAGCGCTGTACGATCCTGAGCTGCAGGTTCTGTTTGAGCCCGAAACCCTGCACAAATACGGCATCAAACCCGGCGATATTGCCGACACGGTACGCAGCTACTACCAGGACACCTCCGCCGGCAGCCGGCAGGTTCATAATGAAGAATGGTTCATTCGCCTGACCGGCAGCAAGGCGGATGCAGAGTACCTTGCCTCATTGCCGGTAGTGACTTCGCAGGGCAAGGTCCGCCTGGGTGAAATCGCAGTGGTACAACGCGCACGCGAAAAAGCAGACCGGCTGGTCAGCTACAATGGTAACGATGCCGTGATGCTGGCCGTGTTCAAGAAATCCAATACCAACACGCTGGAGATCGTTGAAAAACTCAATGCGTATATTGAAAACAGGAATACCACCAGCGATGTCAGTGGCGTAACCCTGACACTGATTGACGATGCCACCGAGTTGACAAAAAAATCCATTCAGATAATGCAGAACAATGCCCTGCTTGGATTGTTTTTCGTGTTACTGGTGACCTGGATGTTTCTCGGATTCCGCATTGCCTTTCTGACCAGCATCGGCATTCCCTTCATCCTCGCGGGCACATTCTGGGCCTTGGGAGTAATGGGCCAGAGCCTGAATGTCATGGTGCTGCTGGGCGCCGTCATTTCTCTCGGCATGCTGGTGGATGATGCTGTGGTGGTGGTGGAATCCATCTATGAACGACTCAATCACGGCGTCGATCGCCTGACAGCCTGTATCGATTCGCTGAAAGAGGTATTTGCACCGGTAACAGCGGCGGTGTTCACTACCATTGCAGCGTTCTCACCACTGATGCTGATGACCGGCATTATGGGTCAGTTCCTCAAGGTGGTACCGCTGGTGGTGACGATCGCGCTGTTGATCAGCCTGGTCGAAGCCTTCTGGATGCTGCCGGCGCACGTGCTTGCCAGCAAGGCCGGCTTTTCCCGGCACTCCGGTATTCATTCACTACGCCGGCGTATTACCCATGGCCTGCAGATCAGGTACATACGTATCCTGATCAGGGTAATGCGCTACCCGAAAGCGGCGACGGGCGTGGTTTTGCTCGCTTTTATCCTGGCACTTGGCGCTGTCATGGGTGGCGTCATCAAGTTCGATTTCTTCGCCAGTGATCCGCAACGCAAGTTCTATGTCAATGTGGAAATGCCGCCAGGTACACCGCTTGAAACCACACTGCAGACAACGCTGGAAATCGAAGCACGAGTCAGGGAAAAAATTGCTTCCAGCGAGCTACGCGCGATGGTGAGTTATGCCGGGCAATTATTTACCGAGACAGAAGCACTGTTCGGTGATCAATACGGTCAGATCATCGTCAGCCTGGCGCCCGACATAAACAACGAGCTCAGAAGCGTGGACGAGGCACTGGATGTGATTCGTAAAACCGTGTCAGACCATCCGGGCCCGTTGAATATTTCATTTTACCGAATCGCCGGCGGACCACCCGTTGCCAAACCGGTGAGCATAAAAGTTCGCGGCAGCGACCTGCAACAGATCGCATCCGCAGCCGAGCAGGTTAAAAGCATACTGCGCTCGATACCGGCCATTCATGACATCACCGACGATGCGTCGAAAGGCCGCAATGAACTCAATCTCGTGTTTGATATGAATGCGATACGTGACAGCGGTCTGACGCCCGCCGACATTTCACGTAACCTCAGGCTGCTGGTTGATGGTGAAGTCGTCGCCAGCATGCAGGATAAGGGTGAAGAGCTCGAAGTCAGGGTCAAGGCAGTCGAGAAGCAACTCAACGATATCGACCAGGTATTACGTACTGCTATTGCCTTACCCGCTGGAGGCGCGCGGCCACTGAGCACATTCGTCAACAGCACAGCCGGCCAGGGACCCGGCAACATTCGACACTATAATTTTCGGCGTGCAATCACGGTTGAGGCCGATCTTGATACCACAAGCATGAATACGGTGCAGGCCAACAACCTGGTGAAACAACAGTGGGACAGAATTGCCAACCAGTATCCACAGAATGATTTGAATTTCAGCGGCCAGCTCGATGACCTGCAGGAAAGCCTGGATTCAATGCTGGTGCTGTTCCTGTTCGGCATTTTGCTCATCTACGTGATACTGGGCACCCAGTTCAAGAGCTATTTCCAGCCGTTTATTATCATATCGACGATGCCAATGGCATTCACCGGGGTTACCCTCGGCCTGCTCGTCACCGGTAACCCGATCAGCCTGTACACCATTTTCGGCCTGATTGCGCTCACCGGCATTGCGGTGAATGCGGCGATTGTGTTGATCTCGGCGGCCAACGACCGGCTCAAAGCGGGCATGTCCATTACCCATGCCACCATCTATGCCGCACGCCGGCGAATTATACCGATTCTAATCACGACACTGACGACCATCGCCGGGCTGTCAGGCCTGGCGCTGGGCCTGGGCGGCACCTCGCTGATCTGGGGTCCGGTGGCAACCGCCATCGTCTCCGGACTGGCGTTCTCCAGCCTGCTGACATTGTTTGCGATTCCGTTGTTGTACCGGCTTTTCGTCAAGGCGCCTGAAAATTCAGCGTGAAGCTGAAATTTTCTGGCGCAAACTCACCGTAGTGAACTAATATAAAGGTTCGGGCATCCTTGCACTGCATGCCCAAACTGTGATAAATAGTCGCGTCCTGAAATAAACACTAGATACATACGGAGCGTTTCATGCCTCAAGTTGCGCCACTGACCGAGCACGAATTCAAGCCTTACAAGGTCAAAAAGGGTGAAGAATACATGAGTGATGGCCAATTGGCCCACTTCTCAGAAATACTCAATGCATGGAAGAAAGAACTGATGGACGAGGTCGATCGAACCGTCGGCCATATGAAGGACGAAGCGGCCAATTTCCCGGATCCGGCCGACCGTGCCACCCAGGAAGAGGAATTCAGCCTGGAACTGCGTACTCGCGACCGTGAACGCAAGCTGATCAAGAAAATCGATGAATCACTCGAATTGATCGGTAACGGCGATTATGGCTACTGCGAGACCTGCGGCGTTGAAATAGGCCTGAAACGCCTTGAGGCACGCCCTACGGCTACCCAGTGCATCGATTGTAAGAGTCTTGATGAAATCAAGGAAAAGCAGACACGCGGCAAGTAAGCCGTCCTGATAGCCCGATTTGAAAACCAGTTACCAAAAGCCGGGGCATTGCTTCGGCTTTTTCATTTCAGCAAACGTATACACTGACCGTGACCGATACACTCTACCGAGGTCGTTTTGCGCCATCGCCGACAGGTAAGCCGCACCTCGGTACCCTGGTCGCTGCCGTTGCCAGTTATCTGCAGGCTCGCACACATAAGGGAAGCTGGCTGCTACGCATCGAAGACGTCGATACCACGCGTCGGGTCGCGGGTGCTGCTGATGCCATGCTGAGAACACTCGATAAATTCGGCTTTGAGTGGGATGAAGCAGTGGTGTGGCAATCAAGGCGCAGCGCCTGGTATCAACAGGCGCTGGCACAGCTCAACAGCGATGGCCTGGTTTTCCCCTGTACCTGTTCACGCAAGCTACTGGCGCAGACAGCAGCGGAACTGTCGGGTATCTATCCTGGAACCTGCCGTTCGCAGCAACTTCCGTTTCCACATGATCACGCGGTCAGAGTCCGTGCAGCCGATATCAGCATCCGCTTTGAAGACGCGATTATCGGTGAATACCAGCAGTCACTGGCGGCTGAATGCGGCGATTTCGTCATCAAACGTCGTGATGGCCTGTTTGCCTACCAGCTCGCCGTGGTGGTGGATGACGCCCTGCAGGAAATCACCGAGGTGGTACGTGGCGCCGATTTGCTTGATTCCACGCCGAGACAAATCTACCTGCAACAATGCCTCGGTTACGCCCGGCCCGCTTACCTGCACGTTCCGCTGTTGCTTGACCGCGACGGACACAAGCTCAGTAAATCCGAGGGTGCCGCCGAACTCAATCCGGACAGGCCGGTAAAAAGTATGCACGCTGCGCTGGACCACCTGGGCCAGCAACCACCTGCTGAACTCGCCCAGGCAGGTATCGTCGATATCTGGCAATGGGCAGTGGAAAACTGGAACATCAACCAAATACCGACGCAGCATAGCGTCATGAAAATTTAATAAAAATACTGCATTCACTTGTGCTGCATCACTTGCCACAGTACTACAGTGCTGTGTATGCTCTAGCGTCTGAAAAATACAAGGGGAATGTACAGTGTCCAGTAATGATATCAACTCCGTCCTGATTGAAAACCGTCGCTTTGACCCGCAGCCTGATTTTGTCAGCAAGGCGCGCATCAAAGCTGCCGAGCTGGAAGCACTATATAAACAGGCAGAGCAGGACTATGAAGGTTTCTGGGCAGATCAGGCACGGCAATACATCGACTGGAACAAACCTTTCAGCAAGATTCTGGATCAGAGCAAGGCACCGCATTACAAATGGTTTGAAGACGGCGTATTAAATGTCTCCTATAACTGCATCGACCGCCACCTCGCTGACAAGGCTGACAAAACCGCGATCATATTCGAGGGTGAGCAGGGTGAGGTTACACGTATCAGTTATCAGCAACTGCATGATGACGTGTGCCGCTTAGCTAACGGACTCAAGAACCTGGGTGTCGGCAAAGGTGATCGCGTAATTATTTATATGCCGATGACGGCAGAAGCCGTGATCGCGATGCAGGCCTGCGCCCGTATCGGTGCAGTTCATTCGGTTGTGTTTGGCGGCTTTTCAGCCGAGAGTTTACGTGACCGTATTGAAGACGCGTCTGCAGCGATGCTGATAACCGCTGATGGCGGACACCGCGGCGGCAAGGTTGTCGAACTGAAATCAGCAGCAGACAAAGCGCTGCAATCAAATTGTGACAGCATCAAAAACGTTGTTGTACTCAAGCACAGCGGTCATGACATCAACATGCAGGATGGACGTGATCACTGGTGGCACGACATCACTGACGGCCAGGCCAGTGAATGTGAACCCGAATGGGTTGAAGCCGAACACCCGCTGTTCCTGCTGTACACCTCGGGCTCTACCGGTAAACCCAAGGGAATTCAACACTCGACAGCAGGCTATTTGCTCAACGCCATTCAGACCAACCTGTGGGTATTCGATTTGCAGGACAACGATATTTTCTGGTGCACTGCAGATGTCGGCTGGATTACCGGCCATACCTACGTTGCCTATGGACCACTGGCGGTCGGTACCACAACGGTCATCTATGAAGGTGCACCGCTGGTTCCTGATGCCGGGCGCTTCTGGAAGATCTGCGAGGATCACAAGGTCAGCGTGTTTTATACCGCACCCACAGCGATACGCGCACTGATGAAATTCGGTGACGAATACCCCAACAAATATGACCTGTCATCGATTCGCCTGTTGGGCACCGTCGGCGAACCCATCAACCCGGAGGCGTGGATGTGGTATCACAGCATCATTGGTAAAGAACGCTGCCCGATAGTCGATACCTGGTGGCAGACAGAAACGGGTGCCAACATGATTGCACCAATACCGGGTGTAACCAGCACCAAACCCGGCTCCTGCACCCTTGCCCTCCCCGGCATCGCTGCCGATGTCGTGAATGAGGATGGAGACAGCATTACTGAAGCCAACAAGGGTGGTTACCTGGTGATCAAAAAGCCGTGGCCCTCGATGCTGCGCACGATATGGGGCGATGATCAGCGCTACGTTGATACCTACTTTCCGAAGTTCGGTGGCAAATATTATCTCTGTGGCGACAGCGCCCGCCGGGATGATGACGGTTATTTCTGGATCATGGGCCGCATCGATGACGTGGTCAACATTTCCGGACACCGGCTCGGTACCATGGAAGTCGAATCCGCGCTGGTTGCACATGAACGTGTTGTCGAAGCTGCCGTGGTCAGCCGGCCGCATGAAGTGAAAGGCGAAGCCATAGTTGCTTTCGTGATATGCAATGGTGAACGCCCGCTTGGCGATGATGCCAAAAACATGGAAGCAGAGCTACGCAACTGGGTCAGCGAACAGATAGGCCCCATTGCAAAGCCGGATGAGATCCGCTTTTCCGAAGGCTTACCTAAAACACGTTCCGGTAAAATCATGCGTCGCCTGTTGCGCACCATCGCACGTGGTGAAGAAATTACATCTGACACCTCGACGCTGGAAAACGAACATGTGGTATTGCAACTGCAGGGCAAGGCATAACAATCCTGGCATCCTGGCTGCAGCATAATGTAGTGTGTTTTTCTCGCAAAGGCGCAAACAACGCAAAGGTGTTTGCATGTTCGATATCGTTCAGATCGGCACAATAAAAAGCAACTTGGCGTTGTTTGCGTCTTTGCGAGAGTAATTTAATTCTCTACTCATCATCACGTTTGGTGTTGACTGCAACCTCATCATTCATCACGGTTACTGTCAACACC
>CAWEEC010000003.1:0-19038 GCA_963807785.1 uncultured Gammaproteobacteria bacterium
GGCGGTAAGCACAAACATAGGCAGCAGCATGCGTACATCCACCGCTGCCATCAGGTACCAGAATCCGACCGGTTCTTCACTATCCACGGCTACGATGAACTCTAACTCGATGGCTGCGCATATAACTTGCTGACAACCAGGTCGGTAAGCCATACCGTCAATATCAGCATGCCCAGAATAAACACATAAGGCGCAATCACCACCACCGTTTTTTTCATCCAGCCCTGCATGCTTGATTTTCCGATCATCGCTTTGCGCGCCAGAAATGCGCCACAACACTCAATCAACCCCATGTACCCCATGCAGCCGTCAGGCCGACAACATAATCACTAAGCCAATTCGACCCAGCAGGGTGAGTAAACCACCAGCGCCACCAGAAAAGTAATCAGCGCGGTGTACTTGGACAAGACGGCGAAAAATCGACCAAGCCACTCACGGTCAAGTTCACTCAGCGCTCTGCCGGCAACACCGACGAACACCACCGCCACGATACTGAAGATCAGTACGAATAGCGGCGTCCCCCAAACCACGATATACCACAAACCCTTGTCCCAGCGTTCAACATCAGTGGGCAGCCACGACTTCATCCATGAACTCAATAGCGCAAGCAGACCAACCAGCGCAGCCAGGCTTGATAACGGTCCGCCGACAAATAACCAGAACCCTGGCCAGGATGGACTCGGTTCACCATGCTTTTTCGAACTTTGCTTCAGGGTTTCTGCGTTACGCTTGTCGACACGGCGACCGAAATACAGACCTGCAATCCAGCCCAGAAGCGCTACCACTATGATCGGCATCATTGACAACAAAAAGAAGTACTGATTTTGTCTACATAATCAGTGCCAGGGAGAAATCCCATGGAATCAGGTCCACAAGCATGGCGGTAAACATTCCACGGGGTGAAACCGAGATTTGCCATAGCCAAATCGCACCAACAGATGCAGCCAGCAACGCGGCTACAACGGCCAGATTGGACACGGTGGTTTTTTTGTTGTTTCTGGCACGCCCGCACAATTCGACTCCGGCCAGCATGGAGGTACAGAATATGAGCAGGTGAAAAATGACAGGCACAAGCAAATACTCGATATCGTTCTTTCCATGTGCCGAGTTGAAATAAAATGACACAAGCGCACGCGTACCGAGTACCAGGGTTATCAGCGTTACCATCAGTAGGCTAAAGGTCAGTACCAGGTTACGAATGTAGGTAACACCAAGGGTCCAGGTATCGGTGCTCCACAAGCCCCGCCGTGGTGACAGGTAGTTGGAATATTCCCGAAGATGCCAGATAGGCGCCGGGTCTGGCTGCATTGCTGCCCTGTGCTTCCTGTCTGCACGCGCACTGACCGAAGAAGCCAGCTCACGGGCAACTTCTTTAAGCCCATTCGAAGCGTTTACATCACGACCCTTGTTTTTTGCGGTTGCTACCTGGCTTTGCACTTGCTCGGTTTCGTTATCTTTGCTTTTCGTCCAGGCCGCGAGCCAGCTTCCTATGTAGCCTCCGCCAGATACCGTTGACAGGTAATCGAACTGATCAAGCAGCTTTAACCTGGCCAGCGCCTGCAATACCCCAAGATTAAAGGTGGCACTGCGGATGCCACCACCAGAGAAAGCGAGCCCGGTGAGCCTGGCCTTGTTTGCTTTCGCAACGATACTCGCAGCATAAGCTGTACCACAATGATCTTTCGTGGTTTTATCACGGCTCGCGCAAGTATCATCTACATTTTTCCCTTTCTCAAAATACTTGTGCTTTGTATCAAGTTGTTCTCCCCTTTTCTGAAAATATTTCAGCTCTTCTTCCAGCACCTGTTCAAATTGTGCTGGCTGATGGGTATCACATTGATCAAAGTTAATACTCTTGAAAACCATCTGTTTGCCTCTTCGCAATTACAGTCCTGTCAGATAAATATCTACTGGGGTTAGATCGATAGCCCCCTGAATGAAGGAACTCCAGAAATACTCAATGTCGCCCCCCTATAACCTTGTGCTTTAGAAGTGAATTAATTAATTACTCCTTTCGTAATCGTAATGCAAGCTAGTGATGACATATAAAAAGGCCAGTTGATACTACTATGTACAATTGCCCGTAAGAATAATTAAATGGTTATTGAACAGTTAATAGCGTTTCTAGACTTGCTCTAACGATAAATGAAAACTGTTCTCATAGAAATCTATACAATTACTTACAATGAAAAATGCCTGATAATTATTAGTGTAGATAAGGCTCTACTCCATATTTCGAAATCGCGCCTGGAGTCATCGTTTATTCTATAAACTGATTAGGTATAGCAACAAGTTAATGATTATTGTTTAGTATAGCTCTCACTGCCTTACTGATACTAATGCATAGTACGACTGTTACGCGGACATTAACTACCCATTAGTAATATTTGTTGATATACGATTCATATTGTTGTTTTTTCCCCTGAAACAGCTTTAACAGGTCAAGTGACAGGTATACGGCATCTTTATCGCCGTGATCTGACCAGCCGATAGAATAGTGATTATAAAAATGCAGCATTACACCATGGCCTACGTCGTCCAGGTCCGCTCTGTCCATATAAACACTCGTTACAGAAAACCCGAATGGAATTTTCCAGTCCCAGTAGTTCAGACCGAGCCATTCCACGGCAAGCCCGATATCGGCATTACTGCCATCCGCTGCCTTGTCTATATATGCGAAGATGAGGCGCGGATGGAGCGCAATGACCTGGCTGTCCGGAGGCCCAACGATGTGATCCGCCTTGAAATGATCGCGATGCCACCATGTGGTAAGTCCCACCTCTAATGCAGTCTGCGATTTGCTTATTTCTAGAAATTCATCCCACCTGATCGTTAGATGGTTAAGCAGTAGTGTATTGTCATAAATGTTGTTATATGTAGAACGGTAAGGATTGAATGCATTCTTGAAATCCTTGTAAATGTCAGTGCACCCCCGCTCCGGGACGGAGGAAGTACAGCTATCTGCCTGGCCAACATTGATCCTCGGCACATCGTTGTTGGTCAATGATGTAAAATAAGCCTTATCACTCCCACCTCTTTGCAAACTTGGCTCTACCACAATTTCTGGCAAATGCACATCAGCGTAGTCAAACACAGAGAAAGTGTTAGTCAATTCCCTGAACTGCGAATTATATGCCTCTGATGTATCAACCACCCTGGCATTGAGTGCCGCATTTGCCTGCGCGGAATATTCCACCAGTGTTAACTGGATCCGACTATTATTGAAATTTCGTCGATCGCTTAAATATTGAATATATTGTTTACAAAATACTGACGATACTTCTTTTGATTTATTGAATAATTCAACAAAATCTTTGCCTTCATATTTAGCCGTAAATGAACAATCTAAAGTAGTATTGTTTTCCGCAAATGACGGCGAAGCACAAACAGATGCCAGGATACATACTATTCCAATAAATTTATCTTTCATCGTGATCATCTTATATATGAGGTATTAACTTATTGATTTAGATTTGTTTTTTTAGTGTCTCAATTTTACTTTGTATGGCCTTGAACTTTTTCATCGCCTGCTCGATTGTGCTAATTGAAGTATTACTGATTGCAGCATCGATCATTGTCTTCAATTCCTTTACTTCCACACTTATGGCGTCCTTTTTGTATAACGTAACACCTTGCTCGTAATTACTGTCAGAAACATTTACGCCATAAATAAATCGAAGTAGCGTATCTGATACCGACGGCTCCGTGATATATTCATAAAAGTCATGCGTGTTGACTTTACGTATTACTTTATTGATGTAAGTTATTTTATCGTTCATTCTGCGATCATACGTTTTAAACCATGTAAATGGATCGTATGCATGTCTGATGTTTATAAAGTTATTAGTACAGCCATTACTTCCAGTTACAACACTGGAATGATTTGGGTCTTCAAGTCCGTTTAACAGGTTGACCATCCTGCTAACATTCGCAAATGTCCATAATGATGCAATATTAAAATTGCCTGTTTTTAAATCAGGTATATCATCAAATGGATCAGAATCAGTTCGATAGTATTTAGCCAGGGCATCATGGACCACAGACGTGCCCAGGGAATGGCAAATTACATGTATATTTTGATGGCCGTAGGTTTTTCTCAGTTTTTCGAATGCACTGATAAAGTCCAGGCGCACTCTCGCACTAAAATACATGGTTCCATACAGAATCACATCCAGCCAGTGCGTATAAAAGAATTCATCTTTGCCAAAATTGGATTCAAACGTAGTCAATTGCTTTAGTAGTGTTTCCTCAAATCCTTTACCTGTGAGAAACCTGAAGCCTTTACTCCTGGCCTCTGCATTTTGGGCAAACTGCATACGTATCAGGTCAAAATACTCACTATAGTTAAACTCCTTGATATCAACGCTTTTAATAAAACCCGTATCTGTTATGCCGAAACTTGTTGCACGGTCAGCCAAAGCTTTTTTATATTCTTTTGTTATTTCTCCCTTCGGATGCGTACCCATTCCATGAACGAGTAATATTACTGATGCTGACGCCATCTGGTCCCTCCTGTTTTTATTCTGTTATGCACATGCATTGGCTGCTGATTTTTTATCTTCTTTGCCTGACTTATATATCCAGTAATGTAATCATAGGCTTAGTGACAAGTGAGGTCCGGTAGTTTTTGTAAACGCAAATTTCGATCTAGAACAGTGCCAATATGCAGAAAGAATATTAAAAAGATTTGAATTACCGTCATAGCGCACTCTCCCCGATAGCCCTGTGCATGGAAATGACCTCATTATTTACTCCTTTCAAAAGAGAAAAGCAAATTAGAAAGCTCTGATAAAAAAGCCCGCTGCTGCGGGCTTTAAACTATAACTACGGTCAGTATCAACACATTTCACCCTGACTAACTCAATTGATATAACGCACAATGTCGGCCAGTGTAAATCCTTTAGGTGTTTCCGAGGGTGTTACACATGGACCATCATCTACCTGGGATAACCTTGCATTTTTAGGGTCGGTGTCGGCCAGGCCTTTTGGATTCCATATGCAGGGATCGGGACACCACTGTTTACGTTTCCCATCTTCCTTGTAATTGAGAAAAGACGTACCACAGAACTTAAGCATTGTACCGAACACTTCCAGCAGAAGCGCTGAACCTACAGGGCCGAGATGACGGCCACCGGTTGCAGTGCCTTCCAGCATGAGGTAGAGAAACAATGGCGTATGCTGTTCCAGCTTGTCGCGTGTACTCTTCGGGATACACTCCCAGCCCGCGATCTTGTCGAATGGCAAATCACAATTCTCAACTAATTTTCCGTAGCCCCCACGCTTGCATCCTTGAGCCAGTGCCTTTGCGACACTCTGCCCACTCGGCAATCCCAGTACATAACCACGCAACAAGTTGCGGAACGCGAGTGAACGATCATTTTCACCAGCATTGCGACCAACGACCGGATCAGGCATCCGAATCAGCTCATCGGCCAGCTGGTGGTCGACCGCCTTGGAATTCACATACTCATGACAGGTCTCAACATCGAGCAGGAAGCGCCAGTCGACAACCAGGTTCTCTGGGACGTATGAAAACCCGAGCGTGCCAAAACGCTCATCAAACAAATCGACTACTGGATAATCAGCATTTACCGGGTATTGCGAGCGCACCAGGGTATGACCGAAGCGGTACGCCGCAACTGAAAACTCAACTGGCATACAGATGCGGCCACAATCGTCAATCGGCGGGCAATAGGGATACTCTGCTTTATGATTCTCAATCAATGGTAGTGCGTGAGCATAAACACCGGGGTCACAAACACGTCGCAGAAAATCATATAAAACAATCCATTGATAATGAAAACGGCAGTCTTCCTGTGCCTGCTCAAAACTTCGCCCGACAATACGGCGATTATGCAGCCGCAAAAACATCAGTTGTATTTGTGATACATAGATATTTTCATCGTTACGCGGATCACCTATCAAGGCACGGCCATCAATGTTGCGCGGCACATCATTGCCAGGATTATTCTCATTGCCGATTAACATGCGCCCGGCTTGTGACTGATCAAACAGAAATGGCATCGCCTCCGGGCCAAGCCCGTATACACAGTCGAGGTCCAGCGATGCAGTACGCAGGTTAGGTAAATCTTCAATCTTGCGTGGCTTGTTATGCTTGTCCTGCAGCTCTTCAACTGGCTTACCATGCAGCTGCGTGGTGGTATCGAGCGTGATATCGTGATCGATAAATTGTGCAAAAAAGGTATAGGCCGCCGGAATACCGCTATCGCCCGACTCGCCGCGCGCATCGTGCATAATGCTACCGGGCCCACCAAGTAAAGCTGCAATTTCTTCAGCTTCACACTGCTGATCGATGTCGCATTTCTCGGCCCAGCTTTTCAGCTCTGGAAATAGTTTACAGAAATTACCAAGATTGGCATGTTCGCAACCGCGTGCCTTGGTCATGCCGTGAGGTGATATTTTTGCCATGATTAGAAACTCCCTGTTATTTTCGATGTATATGCCAGGAGACTGACTATAAACACCGACTCCATGGCATGAGACAGACTCTAACAAATCGAAAGCATTTTTGGGAATACGTTGGAAATACGTTGCAATTGAAAAATCATCAACGCGTAGCCAGGTTATATAATTTTTTCGAGTAACAATTTCAAGCGTTATTAAGCTTTAAAGATAGCTTCTAGATTTGCTCTAACTATAAATTTAGTTTTCTCTCATCGTTACGCTTACAATTATTTACAATTTTATTGACAAAATACGGGCGCAGTGACTAGTGCGATTCAATAGCATGAGCAATTCCTTACTAATAATCACCGACCCTTATAATTTCACCAAGCCCACAACCGTAACCCGGCAGCATCATCCATTCTCCGGGAGTGGAACGTAACAGGACGCGTAGTTACTCCCGGATGTATCCTGCTGGCCGCCTCATTTTCAATCAAGTTGTTATAAGATCAGAACCCGAAAAAGATTTTTGACACCTTTAATCCGTGATCCCGTTCACATGATCAGTTCTGACTCAGTCAGTTGCCCAGAGCTTCACGCGCCTTGTTAACATCAATCGAATCAGTCGCCTTTTCCTTGTCGACGGACTCGTAGGCCTTCTTATAATCGACACCTTCTGTACTAACCGCATCGCCCAATCTTTCCTGATCGACGGACTCAGTAGCCTTTTGTGTGTCTACAGACTCGGATAGCTTTTGATAATCAACTGCATGCACTAAAGGAATGCAGCACAGAGAAATTATCGCGGATAAAATTATTTTTTTCATATCAATTTTCCTGGTTGTCGTATTGCTGGTATCAAGAAGCAGCTAAATGAAGTGCATTATTGAGTTACCGATATAATTGTAATCGCTTCACTTCCTGTAATTGCCATCATTCTTTGACAGCAAGACTGACAGTCTGATCCCATGTATTATTTCTATTACTGCCCTTGCGAAACCATATACTGCACGGCCTGGGTTACGTCACTATCGCTGAGGTTCATGTAACCACCCTTGGCTGGCATATAACCGGTATTACCTTTGTAACCCTCGATAGCATGTTGTGACAGGACCGCACTACCCTGGGCAATGCGCGCCTTCCAGGCAGCTATGTCACCCAGTTTTGGCGCACCGGCCACACCGCTACCATGACAGGCGACACAACTACTCTTGTATATGGACTCGCCCGTTCCTGTATCATCTTTACTGACAGCGGCGATCATCTCAGTGGATTTTTCGACAGCGGCCGATGACGCTTCCTTGACGGAGTCGACAGCAGCAACTGTTGTTTCAACTGCGGCGTCTTTCATGTCTCTACCTGCAGCCATGGCATCACTGGCATTTTCATTCGCTATATCCGCCAGGCTATCGGCAGCGTCCTTGGCAGATTCCAGTGCATTATCAAGCTCGCCAGCCACGTGTTCGGATGCATCCCTGGCTGCATTGGTAGCGTCATTGGCAACAGAGCTGGCTTTGTCCAGCATGGTGACCTCCTTCTCGCTATCAGTAACACTGGACTGATCGTTAGCAGTATCACTTGACTTATCGCATGCAGTTAGCAAGGCGCAACAACACAGCAAAGTTAAAGTAGCATTCTTCATAATTATTTCCTGCAGTTAAATAATGCGATTATATCAATCACCGAGCCTGTAAAAGCCGCTTTTGTAAAACCAGGTTTACATTACACTAAAACCCTGAAGCACGAGATATGATCAATGTTAAATATTGTTAAATATGGAGATAATTAGGTCGAGGGGGAAGTGACGGGTGAGCCACATAATGGGTATCAACGGGCCAAATCGATTATTTATTAGCAAATTGGTATGTGGCTAATCAATAACCCCTTCAACTCAATTATTATCTATAACTTACAGGCGCATCCATACAGGCTGGCAACATGCAATATTTTGTTTACTTACGAAGAATGCGAAACCCTATATTGTTCGACAGCATCAAACCAGGTAAAACTTCCTCACATCCTGTCTGCAGGCCAGAATCAGGATACCAAGGTGCATGGCACTGGCTGCAAAAAACATCGACGCACCCAGTAGCTCTATCATAAAGAAATCAGGCCAGGGATTTGTTGTGTGAATAATAAATGCTGATAATGCATCCCAGATAGCGACTGCATTCCATACGATAATCGTGGTCCAAACCCATAAACCCACTCGCCTCCAGATAAGGTACGCAACAAATATTGCTGTTATACCAATGACAGCATCGCCAACCAGTGGCATTAGCCATGCTGCTGGCGGATCACCGGGCAGGGTTCCGCCAGCACGATGAATATAGGCCAGGGTCATAGCCCGGCCCGATAACATTAAAGTAAATAACAAGCATGATATTTCGTTGCATATCTCGCTCCTGCATCGGATGCTAGTTATTGTGACAAAATAAAATACTTCAGCTTAGTCAGAAATGAATGGATAGAATAATGCGCTGCATACTTTGAATTATGATTTAGACCATTGCTGGCTGGCGAACGGCTCATCCAGCGGCGTGTGAGCGATGTGGTTCGTGTAATTACTCAGTGTCTTGAGTGACACAATCGTTAATACATCCAGCAGCTGCCGTGCTGAGTAACCGGCGTCAACAAATGTATCAATCACCTCATCCGGCACCCAACCACGTTTCTCAACCACCGTCTGTGTATACAAACGCAGTGCCTCAAGTTTTGGATCTGATAGCGGTTGCTCGTTTCTGAGCTGCTGCAGGATATCTACTGGCATCTTTACCATGCCCGCAATGGCGGAGTGCGCACCCACGCAATAGTTACAATTATTTTCCGCACTCACCGTCAAGGCGACCACCTGCTGTTCAACCGGTGATAATGCGGTTTTCAGTAACGCGTCATTCAGTGCAGCGTAGGCTTCTATTGCTGCGGGTGATTCCGCAAATACGGCATACAGGTTGGGTATAAAACCGAATGCTTTTTCTGCTGCTTCCATTACCGGGCGCGAAGCCTCTGGAGCGGATGTCTTATCATGTAATTTAAAGTTCATTAGATTCTCCTGGTTAATTAGCCTTGTTGCGACATTTGCTTGAGCATATCGGTGGTTACCGGCTCTCCGCCTACACCCCATTCGCCCGAGTTAACATCTTCGATGATCACCCAGGTAACGGGACGCAGGCCTTCACCTTCTACGGATACAACGGCATCCGTAACCTTGCTGATAATTTCCTGCTTCTGGTTCGTCGTTAAATATCCACTGACACCTTTGATCTGTATGAGCGGCATGCTATTTCTCCTGTTGTGGTTGTAAGTACGCCTATTAATGGACCGATCGGTCCTTTTATAGGCAAAAAAATATCAGTCGAGCGCTCTCAGGGTTACCTCGACAATGTCTTTGGTTGTTTTCTTGTTCATACCGGCCTTAACCATGGTTTTCAGACCACTCATGCTGCTGATAAGGTAGTTGGCCAAAGCCTGTGAATCACTATCAGGGGAAATGTCCCCTTCTTGTTGCGCGCGTTTGACTGCAGCTAAAAATACCTTGCTGAGTTTTTCTGTGCCTTTAGACACCAGGCTGGCAACGACCGGATCTCTCTGCGCGAACTCACTCGCCGTGTTCATCAGCAGGCATCCCTGTTTTTCACCTGGCTTGCCCGCCTCATCCGCGACAGAAAAAAACGCGCCTTCAATGAACTTGCGGGCCGAGTCACTCTGGTTGAGATTGCTCATCATGCTGTCCCGCAATGAATCTTGATAATGGTTGATGCAACGCTGAAACAGCTCGTGTTTACTGTCAAAGGTTTGATAGAAACTGCTCTTCGACAGATGCATCACCTCAAGCAGATCATGCAGCGATGTGGATTCATAACCATGAATCCAGAAATACTGCATTGCAGCCTCGAGCGCCTGCCCGGTATCAAACTCGCGTGGTCTTCCGATTGCCATGAAGATAATATAGGACCATTTGGTCCATATGTCAAAATATAAATCAGCACACGCGCAAGCGGGCATGACGCATGCGTATGACAGCAGTGACTCTGACCGATTTGCTTTTTTATACTGCTACCAAGCAGGTATACTTATATAAACCGAACATTAACTGAATTACGTATTTTGCGGGGATCGACCTTGCCTGTTCACAAGCTACCTTTTTATCGCTGGTCCGGATTTATCTACCTGCACTCACTGCTGGTGGCAGTTGCACTACTGGCGGCATGCGCCAAACCGTATGTGCAACCGTCACCCGGCGTCTACGCCATGCCGCAGCTTGCCGAATCCTATGCCCTGATGGAGGACGGCTACCGGCTGCCGCTGTCACGCTGGGAGGCGTTCGGAAACACGCGTGCCGTGCTGCTGTCGCTGCATGGTCTCAATGACTACAGCCACGCTTTCGACAACCTCGGCCAGTACCTGGCTCACCACGAAATCACAGTTATCGCCTACGACCAGCGCGGTTTCGGTAAAACCGACGGGCACGGCTTATGGCACGGCAGCGAACGACTGAGCGCCGACCTGGTTACCATGACAGCGCTGTTGCGCGAGCAATATACCGACGTTCCTCTGTACCTGCTGGGCGAGAGCATGGGCGGCGCGGTGGTACTGACGTCTCTGGCCTCTACACCACTCGATATTGACGGCACCGTACTGCTCGCTCCAGCGGTCTGGGAGCGTAGCAGCATGCCCTACTATCAGCGCGCTGCACTTTGGGTGGCAGCCCACACGCTTCCTGGCACACAGCTAACCGGCGACGGACTCGATATCATGCCGTCGGACAACATAGACATGTTGCGGGCACTCGGAGCGCGATGACCTGGTGATCAAGGCCACCCGTGTCGATGTGCTCTATGGTATCAGCAACCTCATGGACAGTGCTATGCTGGCGTCGAACCGAGTGCCTGGCAACATTCTGTTACTGTATGGCAAACAGGATGAGATCATTCCCGCACCGCCCACCTGTGAGCTGTTTGAAAAACTCTCGTCCAGTACCTCAACCCACACGTCATCAATCATCTACGAGCAGGGTTACCACATGCTTACCCGCGACCTGCAGGCAGCAGCGGTACTGGAAGATATCGCCACGTGGATAGCGGATAACAAGACACCCGCGAATCCCGACAGCGACATGCAAACCTATTGCGCCAGACTAAACGGGACAGACTGAAAGCGTCGACCTTCAATCAACACCCACCCTCTTGGCTCCCCTACTGTCCCTCCTAATCGTCATTCCCGCGAAAGCAGGAATCTATCGGCTCCTATCTAAGCTGACCCACTATTGCCCTTGTTACGCGTCATTCCCACGACAAATCCGAATGGATCGAATTTGAACAGCCGAAGGCTAACCCGCAGGGCAGACTAATTTTGCCTGGAGCAAAATTGAATGACCACAGGTCAGCCTGTAAGGCGAATTACAGGACGTAATTCGTAATACATGGATGTATTCTGTAATCCAGTGACTTCAAACGACCCTGTCCCTATTGCTTTTTGGCCTATTTAGCGAACCATAGCCACTAACCTGCATCAAACCCGTATGAACCCAAAACGGAGCATGATATGAAATACCTCGCACTGGCCGGACTACTCATCACCACTGTGTTCCTGGTATACGCAGATGAAATAAGCCAATCGCAGGCAACGGCAACCAGAGCTGAAACTGACTACCGCAAACCGTCGGATGCAGAACTGAAACAACGCCTGACGCCCTTGCAGTATGCCGTCACCCAGCAGGACGATACCGAGCGCGCGTTCGATAATGAATTCTGGGATGAAAAACGCGAGGGCCTGTACGTAGATATTGTCAGCGGAGAACCACTGTTTTCTTCGCGCCACAAGTACAAGTCAGGCACTGGCTGGCCAAGCTTCTACAGGTCAATCAAGGATGACAATATCGTTACCCGTGACGACAACTACCTGATCTTCAAACGAACCGAACTCAGGAGCCGCAATGCGGACTCACATCTCGGTCACCTGTTCGAAGACGGACCCGAACCTACCGGCCTTCGCTACTGCATCAACTCCGCGTCGCTACGCTTTATCCCGAAGGAAAAACTTGTCGCAGAGGGTTATGGTGAATATCTGAAAGATTTCGAATCCAGGAATGGTGGAAAATAAATCTGTCCCCTTCTATTACTTTGCTTTAATTTTATTGCGCAATAAGGCAATAGGGATGCAATACGCGCTTGGCATAATAACCGTATTTGTCACGGGCTTCTGCACAGTATTCAGCCTTGAAAGGACAGCTAAAGTCCGGATCCACATTGTTTATCCGTGAGATTACTTTTTCTTCAATAATCGGATCTGCGTAGCTATTACAGTTATTGCCTTCGTCCCATGCGCCATCGATATAATCCGATAAATCAAATCGGCTATTGTATTCCCAGGCCTTTATGATCTTCCAGTTTTTAATTGACTCGATAATTTGAATTTCACAGCTTACGTATGGCTCGTTAAACAAATTAGCGATGACGCCTTTTAAGGGGTCATCTTCTTCAAGCAAAACCCTGTTCCAGAAGCGCCAGCCGTTAAGGTTGGCGGCAAGATCGGAATAAGAAAAAATGCCAGTGGTGGTATAACCAAATAATCCTGTTTCTTTTTGTCTGCCCCACTCAAGCGCGTCATCAATTGTGAGTTCATCGTTATGGGTTAACTCAAAATACTGCCACCCTTGGGCAAAAAAATGGCCGATCTTATCCAGCCCAACAAGATGACCGTCGATATTGACGACATCGCTCAACTCCTTAAGCTTCAATGTAAAGCCTTCTATATAACCGATGTCACGATAGATAGAGTCGTTTAGTAACAAAGAATAACTTTGCCTGGCGAGCAGAGCGCGTAGCTGTTTATCCAGGTCGTAACCCTTGAGTCCCCAGGAAGCGGTAATGGATTGAAATATAGCCTTTCTGAGCTCTGTATACAGGGCTTCTTCATCACAATAGTTATCTTCTTTTATATCCTCAAAATCGTCCAGGTCTTCAATATAATCTTGTTGATCATTAGCTTTCTCGATTCCTTCGTTGATGCGTTGGTCAAAGATTTTATTAATGTTAACGAGACTATCTTCAAGTTTGATCTTTCTGGGCGTGACACTATCAATTTCAGCTGCAAAGCCAATATTGAATGCGAACACACCTGTTAAAACAATGTGGATAAACAGCTTTTTCATGTTACAAAGAAATAAATACAAAAGAAGTCAGATTTATTTTCGGTTATCAGTTTCGGAAAAATAAATCTAACCCGTTTAACTCAATGCTTGTCTGCAGTTACCAACCATCCTGTCTAACATCATGACAGCGGTCCCTGATGTGGCTTATGGAAAGAAGCGGGGTGATGCTTGCGCGTGAGCAGGTTTTTAATATGCCAATGCTCGTTGGCCGGTATGTTTTCGTCGATCTCGATTTCACCACTTTGATTGGTTGCGATCGGTTTACCGTTTTTATACAGAATACGATGGCCCGCCTGGGCAGCGATGCGTTTGCCGGGTGTGATGATGCCTGTCAGGTTCAAGGGATCAGCGCTACTGATCGTGATCAGTTGCTCATCCGGCTGTTGTTTGCGGACATCGCGTAACAGGCTGACCGCTTCGGGTAAGGCGAAATGTTCACCGGCAAAACCCTGCACAAAACGCCCACCCCTGATTTCACCACGCGCTTCCAGCCGACGAAACACATACAGCAAGTCACGCCACGAGGGTAACGCGCTTTCTCTTTCCAGCAGTCTCCTGAACACAATGCCATAGCGTGACAACAAGGTTCGAGCGATTTGTTCAACCCGTTGCGATTCATCTTCGATTTGCAGGGGCGGACGAATCAGTGACCAGCGACCGCCCGCAGCCAGAGGGGCCTGCAGCTCGGGTCGGCGCCGGCTGCGTTGTTGTTTCTTCTGCGGGGTTATCAGCGCACGCAGTCCCTGGAACTGATCCGAATTGACCAGACCCCACGCAACCAGTTCACCCAGGGTCGTTTCCAGTTGTGTTTTAAGCAGCCCGGTTTGCTGTTGTAACTCATCAAAAAAACTCGCGCCCCATTGTTTTAACACCTCGAGCACGGTTAGCGCAGACGAGCTCAAGCCTTCCGGAACAGCAGTATCACCTGGATACCAGATCATTAAATGTGGCCGAAAAATAAACGCCAGTGGCGTGGTTTTAATCGCCGGGTTCTTGCGTTTGTTGTCTTTGCTTGCTGGCGTATGCAGCCGCAACCAGGTGAGCCTGCCCGAACTGCACAGTTCATCCAGCTCGGTTGAAAAATACGGCTGTAGACGCGCCGGCAGAATATCCGCCTCCCAGCTGCCCGCCGGTAAACTTACGCCTTCGAGTTGCAGCATGACTCTTTCCAGGGCCGCAATACCTTGCGCCGGTTCATCCAGGCCCTGCCAGTTGAACAAGTAGCGCATGAAATCCGCCGGGCTCACCGGTTCGATTTCACTGCGTAGTTGTTTCAGGGTGTAACGATGAATACGCGCCAGCAGGCCGCGCTCGCACCATTCGGTTTCCCGCTCGGTGTCAGATCGCTGCGGATCAAAATGATCCCTGGATCACGAAAGCCTTCCTGTTCCAGCTGCAGTAACGCCTGACGTACTTCATTCGTGGATCTGCCAACGGGCTGTGCCAGCTGAGCAATGGTGACCGGACCCAGGCTTTCCAGCCGGCTGCGCATGATTTCGGTGATGGCGGTTTCAAATGATTCGGCTTCCGCTGTTGGCACAGGCTTGATCGCGGGCACCATCTCGCCCTGCGGACACACCAGCTGCAGGGCCAGCAGGCGTTCTGCCGCCACCCATAAAACTTCCCCGGACGGTTGTTGCAAACGGGTGGCGCGTTGCCCCTGTTGCAGTTGCGCCAGGTAGTGCTGCCAGTGTTCCAGTTCCCCTGAGCCGATTTCACTTTCTGCAATAAAGCCGGTAATCACCAGCCCATCGTGTAATTCATCGGCATTGCGCGGCTGCGGCCAGGCTTCAGCTTTCACTTTTTCAATGGCGTCTGGATTCAACCGGCCCATGTCGGCCGCGGTTTGCGGATCCAGCTGGCGGCGTTGTTGTACTGCCAGCGCACGTCGTTCTTCGGCCGGCGTATCATCCAGAAAGGCATAGGGCCGTGCATTAAGTATCTCGTGCGCCATCGGTGACGGCGTGGGCAGGTCCCAGGTTATTACCTGGATGCGCTGTTGCTCGATAGCCATCAGCACCTGTTTCAGGCCATCGATATCCATCAACTCGTGCAGGCAATCCCACAGCACCTGGTTCACCAGCGGATGATCCGGCACTTCACGTTCGCCCTGGATGTTTTCAAAACAGGCGAGCTGATCCGGAAACACCAGCGCCACCAGGTCTTCTGCATCGTTACGCTGGAATGGCGCCGGCACGCGTTTGCCGCCACGCCTGCGCGGCACCGCCAGTGAAATATTGGTCACCCAGCGCCAGCGGGTCGGAAACATCGGCGCATCCAGCAAGGCCTGGATCAGCACATGTTCAACCGTATCCGCCTGCAAATACCCGGCCGGTTCATCCAGTGGAAAACTGTGGGTCGGACCGAGCGACAGGATCAGGTTATCTTCGTTGGCCGCCGCCTGTAATTCAAAATTGAAACGCCGGCAGAAGCGTTTGCGCAGTGCCAGCCCCCAGGCCTTGTTCACCCTGGAACCAAAGGGTGCATGGATCACGAAATGCATGTCACCGGTTTCATCGAAGAAGCGTTCGAACACGATCGACTTCTGACTCGGAATCACACCGAACACGGCCCTGGTCGTCGCCAGGTATTCGATCAACTGCGCCGAGGCCGCCGGATCCAGCTCAAGCTCTTGCTCGAGGTAATGCAGCGCGGGCTGTTGTCCCTGCTCCAGCAGTTGATCGATGGTCTCGCGCAGGCGCGACACCGCCTGTGACAGTTCTTCGGTGCGCCCCGGTGCTTCACCGAACCAGAACGGAATGGTCGGCGGCAGCCCGTGCGCATCTTCGACAAACACCCGGCCCTGTTCGATCTTCAGCATGCGGTAGGAAAAATTGCCGAGCTGGAAGATATCACCGGGCATGCTTTCAAAGGCGAAGTCTTCATTCAGACTGCCGACAAACAGGCCTTCGGGTTGCAGGATGACATCATAATCAAACTGGTCGGGAATCGCGCCGCCATTGGTAATCGCCGTCAGGCGCGCACCGCGGCGTGGCCGTAATACACCATTGACGGCATCACGGTGCAGGTAGGCGCCGCGCCGCCCGCGTCGTGTGTGAAAGCCGTCGGCCAGCATCTGCACCACGTCGAGGAATTGCTGTTCATCCAGGTCATGATACGGACGGGCACATTTAAACACCTGGTACAGTGCCTGTTCGTTCCACTCACGCCCGGACACTTCGGCAATGATCTGCTGGGCCAGCACATCCAGCGGATGTTGAGGGACGATAATACGGTCCAGTTCATCGCGTTTGATCGCATCGAGCATGGCCACTGCTTCCACCAGGTCATCACGACTGAGCGGGAACAGGCGGGCCTTGGGAGTGCCGCTCAGGTGATGCCCGGAACGACCCGCACGCTGCAAAAAGGTGGCAATACTGCGCGGCGATCCCATCTGGCACACCAGGTCAACATCGCCGATATCGATGCCCAGTTCGAGCGAAGCCGTCGCCACCAGGGCGCGCAGTGAGCCCGATTTCAGTCGTTGCTCTGCATCCAGCCGGTGCTCCTTGGCCAGGCTGCCATGGTGCGAGGTCACCGCCGTTTCACCCAGCTTTTCGGCCAGCGCCGCCGCCGCACGTTCGGCCAGCCGGCGCGTATTCACAAAGATCAGCGTGGTGCGGTGTTGTTCGATCAGTTGTTCGAGGCGACGATAGATTTCATCCCAGGCTTCATTCGCCATCACCGCCTCGAGTGGCGACCCCGTCATCTCGATGGCCAGGTCGCGCTTGCGCACATGACCGGTATCGATAATGCTGCAGGCCCGCTGCTCCGGGTGCTGATGCTGTCCCGTCAGAAATAAAGCCATGTCCTCGATCGGTTTCTGCGTCGCCGAAATACCGATACGCACCGGCGGCCGGTCGCACAACTGGTTGAGCCGTTCCAGGCTCAAGCTCAGATGGGCGCCGCGTTTATTACCGGCCAGTGCATGAATTTCATCAACGATCACACTGCGCACGGTTTTCAACATGTCGCGGCCGGAATCGGAGGTCAACAAGATATACAGCGACTCCGGCGTGGTCACCAGGATATGCGGCGGATAGCGCTTCATCATGGCACGTTCCGACTGCGTGGTATCACCGGTTCGAACCTGGGCGCGAATCGGCACATCGGCATAACCATTTTCCAGCAACGCATCGCGTATGCCGTTCAGCGGCAGCTCCAGGTTTTTATGGATATCGTTGGACAGTGCCTTTAACGGCGAGACATACAGCACCTGCGTTTCATCCGCCAACGGAAACTGCAGGCCATCGTGCACCAGTTGATCGATCGCAGCCATGAAAGCGGCCAGCGTCTTACCGGAACCGGTGGGTGCTGCAATCAAGGTATTGTGCCCGGCCTGTATTGCCGGCCAGGCCTGGGCCTGGACCTCTGATGGCGCGCCAAAATGCGTATTAAACCATTCCGCAACAGCCGGGTGAAATTGAAACGAAGGCATGGAATTATGATACTCCATTTTATCCCGGGATCATCAGCTGCTGGAAAAATCGGAACAGGGTCCACTAATTTGAACAGGTTTGAGATTAAACATGTAAAGGGGTTTGACCCTTTTATTGGTTGTTATTCGACCACAAATCGGCATACTCTTAGAGTAACGTTTAATATTCGATAAAATATGTCATATGTAATTCACATGGATGATTCACTAAATATAGTGAATGTTACCTATACCGGAACAGTAAACCTTCATGACAGAATGCAGGCTGTTGAACGGGTATGCCGTAATTACAGTCATTTACAACCGTTAAAAATACTGGTGGATGTTCGTGAGCTAGTCATGGATTTATCCATTGAAGATCAGCAGAAATTCGGAAAACACCTGGCACAACACCCTGGATTAACCAATGCAAGGGTCGCTGTACTTCACAAACCCGATTTCAATCCAAATGTAGTCATTGATGACAGCGCATCCAGCGACGGTTATATGCTGGCCCAGTTTTCATCACGCACTGACGCTGAATTATGGCTGTCAAAAGAGATTTAACAGAACGACTAATTTAGACTTGGTAAATGGAGCTTACCCTTTAATGCATTATAAAAATCAATGCGAATAGGGATCATAATGAAAACTTTGATATTTATTCTTGTACTTGCTTGTTTTTCATTATCCGTTGTCGCGGCTTTATGCCCAGATGGAACATATGTATCTGGCAATATTTGCACTCTGGCACCTGATGGCTCTTACGTAGGGGCGGCCGGCCGCAGCAGTGTGCCCGAGCGGATTGTCCCGTTTGAGCGGGTCATCCCGCTGGAGGTTGCGGGGTTACCGGCGGGCAAATTACGCGGTGATCATCAATCAAGGAGCTGCCAGCTTCGTTTTGAAACCGATAATCTGGCGCCTACGCCCACCCCGGTGGACGCTGCAACCGGCACGATCCGGGGAATGGTCTATCACGATCTCTGTGGGGTTGCCGGGGGCACGCCCGGAGCACCCGAGGTAGTGACTGAGGGGTGTGTCAAGATCGAAGCGATGCGACGGT
>CAWEEC010000004.1:0-12764 GCA_963807785.1 uncultured Gammaproteobacteria bacterium
CATTTAGAAACGGCTGATTTTCATTATTGGCTGCGTATTGAGCGCCCAGGCGCTGGCAAACGATTCGCCGGTGGCATATAGCGCTATCCGGGCGTGGACTGCGTCATCAGCCCGTACCAGGTCGCCGATCTCGCCAGCCCGGTTACCGGTGTCATAGAAAGCCTGTACGTCGAACGGAGCCAGCAGGTGTCAGCGGGCCAGATGGTCGCGCAGCTAAAAGCAGATGTTGAGCGTGCGAATGTCGAGCTGGCCAGGTTCCGTGCAGGCAACCAGTCAGAGATCAGGCTCGAACAGGTTAATTTGGACTACGATACACGCCGCAAAGAACGCGCTGAATCTCTTTACGAAAAGCAGGTCATTTCTGTTGATAATACCGATGAAGCGGAGCGAGAGGTAGGCTTATCCCGGTGGAAACTCGAACAGGCAAAAGAACTTCTGGGTGTACGTAAACTTGAATTTCAGCGAGCCAAAGAGCAGTTGCAGCAAAAGTCGATAAAGGCGCCATTTGCGGGTTTTGTTCTGGATACATTCAAGTACCCCGGGGAATATGTTGAAGATCAGCCCATCCTGCGACTGGCACAGCTCGATCCGCTGGTGATCGAAGCGATTGTGCCGATGGAAAATTTTGGCAAGATAAAAGTGGGTATGCAGGCTGAAATTCTGCCTGAAAACCTGTCCGAAGAAAAGCTGACCGGCACGGTCACCATTGTTGACCGTATCGGCGATACTGCCAGTAATACTTTTGGTGTGAAGCTGGTAATGCCCAACCCGGAAAACCGTATCCCGGCGGGACTCAAGTGCGTGGTGAAGTTTCTTGAGCAGACCGCTGAGCAGACGCTGACGATAAACCAGAAACGGACCAGCAGCCCTGTTCCGCCGATTGTTACTGATGATTATGTGGCTGAGATTTCTAATACCGGTACAGGTGAGGGCGGTTTCTCAGAGAAACCAGATCACAACAACAGGGAACCGTTGGCCGAAGATGAAGGAGTAATGCCGGCGGCTAATGTACCGATGGAAAGTGCACCAGGCCATACAACAGAGCATGCACCGAGCAGTTACTTGGTATTGACCGAACAGGGTGAAACGGGTCAGCAGACACAAGATATTATCAGCCAGTTTCGCAATGCGGGTATTCATGACCTGCAGGAAGTGGATCGCGGGCGTTACAAAGGCCAGATTATGCTGGGACTATACAGCAGCCGGGGTGCCGCGGAAAAACGGCGGCTGGCACTGGAAAAGCTGGGCTTCACACCCTCTATCCTTGAACGTTATTAAATCCCCGTTTTCTGGGACAGGTTTTCTGCCATGGCTAGCTATCTTTATATTGCATAGATAGTTGTGCAAGCGGTTATTTAATTGAAATGTCAAAAATTAACAAAGCCCCGCATAGTCCGGGTATACCCTGTGTTTAAGGCATTCAGGGTATAAGTATTTGACGGCCGGCGATCTTTTGAGAGCTCCGGTATTGTATTTAGCCCCAACCAGGTACGAGTAAATAATCAGCATGTACAAGCCAAAGCCTCAGCAGAACGAACTCGCACCACCGGCATCAGCGTCGGTGTCGGATTCGATTCCGATATTCTTCGAGCGCATGGAGCCCAAAATCCTGCTCTCGGCCGATGCGCTGTCCGGACTGGTTTCAGGTGATCCCTTTAGTGATGATGTGTCGAATGCCGCGCTTGATATTGTAGAGAGTGCACACCTGCTCAACACCAGCTATGCGTCATTACCAGATAACACGGACAGCGACTTTTCAGATGCTGCCGACGAATCGCAAAAGTTCGATCTTCTCACCGGGTTTATCGGCGGTAACGTCACCAGCAGTGATACCGGTTTGTCGATAGAGTCTATTGGTGCTTTGCTGAACGAAACCGATAATGGGATAGACAATACAACGGACTCCCGGCAGGAAATCATTTTTGTTGATGCCGCCACGCCGGATTATCAGCAACTGCTGAACGGGATTAAAACAGACACGCCCGGCACTGAATATCAGATTTTCATCCTGCAGTCAGATCGTGACGGCATTGAACAGGTTACTGAAATACTCGGTAGTTTTCAGGATGTCGACGGTGTGCACCTGATCGGTCACGGTGATGAGCAAGGGATACAACTAGGGGCTAGCTGGCTCAGTGGAGAATCACTGCCCGAATATGAAACGCTTATTGGTGTCTGGTCAGATGCCCTGCAGGATGATGCTGACTTATTAATCTATGGCTGTAATCTCGCCGCCGGTGCAGATGGTCAGCAACTGATCAGCAGTCTTGTCGAACTCACCGGTGCAGATGTTGCCGCCAGCGATGACCTCACCGGTGCACTCTCACTGGGCGGAGACTGGCAGCTTGAATACACCACGGGCGATATTGAAAGCACTGTAGCTTTCAGCACCTCGGCTCAGCAGTCCTGGTCTAACGTGCTGGGTACGATTAACGTGACAACTTTTAATGACGTGGTCGATGGTGATGCCGACCTGACATCTTTAGCTAATCTGGCGTTAACACCCGGCAGTGATGGTTTTGTGTCGCTGCGCGAAGCGATCATTGCGGCTAACACTGATACCGTTTCTGGCCTTGATGAAATTGTTCTATCTGCGGGTACTTATGACCTGACATTATCTGGTCTTGATAATACCGCGATATTGGGTGATCTGGATATTACTGACGCGCTGAGTCTCAAAGGCGATAGTGCGGCAACCACCATCATTAATGGTAATGCATCCATAGAGAGCGTTTTCGAAATTCGTGATACTGGCGTTGAAATTTCTGACCTTACTATGGCCAATACGGGTGGCCTGGTTTTACAGGGCGGCGGTGTGTATGTAGCGCCGATCGGTGGCGTTACGCTTACCGATGTTACCATCAGTAATAACCAGGGCTCTGAGGGGGGCGGCCTTTATAATGCGGGTGGCACAGCAGCGCTAAACCGGGTGCTTTTTTCCGGTAATACCTCCGTTGGTGATGGCGGTGCTATTTATAATGAAAATGGTAGTGTCATTACCGGCACCGACGTGGAGTTCGACTCCAATACGGCGTTAGGGAATGGTGGCGCCATCTATAACAATGCAAGTATTACTCTGGACCGGGCGCTGTTTTATGATAATACAGCGGCCTTTGGCGGCGCTATTTACAATGAAGGCATCGCTGGTAACGTTATTAAACTCACCAATGCTACCTTAAGTGCGAATACCGCAACAATCGACGGTGGTGCAATTAACAACATCGCCAGTCCGTCGTCAGTTCCTGGCACTCTGACCATTACCAATTCAACGCTTACAGGCAATACCTCACCGGGAACGAACGGTATATTGCAGGATGCTGCCTCTGTCGTAAATCTCAAAAACAGCATACTCAACGATGGTGTTTCCAATATTACTGGGGGCATCATCAATTCGCTGGATTACAATATTGACAGCGATGGTTCGGCGGGGCTCACTGGCCTCAACGATCAGGTCGGTAATCCAATGCTGGATGTGCTGGCGGACAACGGTGGCTTTACCCGGACGCATGCCCTGCTGGCAGGTAGTGTGGCGATCAACCCGGCTGGATTGGCTGGCGCACCACTTGTCGACCAGCGTGGTATTTCAAGAGACTTAACGCCTGATATCGGTGCCTTCGAGGTCAGGACACCCGTATTGGTCAATAATAGCCTCACGCTTAGTCAGGGCGAGACCGTGGTAATTGATGCCTCGAATTTTTCCGCCACTGTGGATGGCAGCATCACCTTCACTGTAAGCGCGGTGAGCAATGGGCATTTTGCATTTATTGCTAATACTGCCATCGCTGTTCCAGGTTTCACGCAGAGCGACATAACCGCAGGAATAGTCCGATTTGTACACGATGGCGGTGAGCTGGCGCCGGGTTATGCTGTTACCGTATCAGATGGCACCACGACGACTGTCGCTGCCAGCGCCAGCATCAGTTTCACCGGCACCAGCGACGGCGTACTATGGTTGTCGATAGACGGAAACGAGGGAGCAGGTAGCGGGATACCCGGCCTCGATACCACCGATATCATGGATGATGATGTGTTACAGCAGGCAGGGCCGAATTTCTCCATGGGTGAGGCCGCTACCGATGGAACCTTCAGCATGGCTTTTAATCCCTCTGATTTTTCAGCTGGTGAAAACATTAATGGCATGCATTATGTCACCAGTTCGATCACCATTGGCAGCGGCATAAATGCTATTGCACTGCAGGCGGGCGACCTGATTTTAACGACCACAAATGGTGAAACGTTTATCAGTAATGGCGCGGGTGCGCCGGCTGATCTGCTTGTTGACAGGCAGGATATTTTCTTTTTCCGGCCCGACACAGCGGGGGATTACAACACCGGTAATTTCTACATGCTGCTGAGCGATCCATTTCTTGATGGTAAGGATATTACTGCCATAACGCTGCTAGAAAAGGATGTGTTTGTCGGCGACACCTGGTTGATAACGGGTGACCTGTTGTTGGTCCGTGATGACGCGGCTGTGAATAATATTGAGCTACTGAAGACCGATACCCTGGATCCTCTCGACGGCCTGACTTATCCAGTGACGCAGGTATTAATCGAAGGCGATGATGCCGGCGTCGATCTCGACAAAAAGATATACGGTATTGATGTTCTTGAGCAGGATACCGTGGTTGGCGGTATAGCCTACGATGCGGGTACCATCCTGCTGACATTCGATGCCGACGATGACGATGGTGTTGGCAGTAACGGGCAATTGGTGGACATGGAGGACATTGTTGCCCTGTCTGTCACTAATACCACGCTTGGCTCGGGCGCAGGCAGTGCACTGGCCACAGCCAGTCTTATGTTCGATGGCAATGATGTCAGTGGCAACGATGTGAATTTTGATTCCCCCAATGAGAAGTTCGATGGTTTTACCCTTACTCACGATGTTATCTCGGCTAATATAGCACCGGTTTTGAGCAACAATGATCTTGTCATTATTGAAGGTGCAACGGTTACAGTGACCAGCGCCATGTTGTCAGCAACGGATGCTGACAGTGCTGAGAATGGTCTGGCGTTTAATGTCAGTGGTGTCACTGGAGGACAGTTCGAGTTGACGAGTAATCCGGGCGTTGCCGTAAGTAGTTTTTACCAGGGTCAGGTGTTGTCGAGTGAAGTGGTGTTTGTCGACAATGGTGATGAGAATGCCCCGACCTTTGATGTCAGCGTCACCGATGGTAGCGATCCATCGCCGGTCGTTGCCGGTGGTGTAACGTTCAGCAATACCAATGATATCCCGGTGCTGGTCAACAATGACCTTGTTGTTGCAGAAGGGCAAACAGTAACGGTGACCGGTACGATGCTGTCGGCCAGCGATGTGGAAACAGCCGCGGGCACACTGATCTTTAACGTCAGCAGTGTCGTCGGCGGCCAGTTCGAGCTGAGCAGTGCGCCGACTGTTGCGGTAACCAGTTTTACCCAGGCGCAGGTATTGGCCAACGACGTGGTGTTTGTCGACAATGGTGATGAGAATGCCCCGACCTTTGATGTCAGCGTCACCGATGGTAGCGATCCATCGCCGGTCGTTGCCGGTGGCGTAACGTTCAGCAATACCAATGATATCCCGGTGCTGGTCAACAATGACCTTGTTGTTGCAGAAGGGCAAACAGTAACGGTGACCGCTACGATGCTGTCGGCCAGCGATGTGGAAACAGCCGCGGGCACACTGATCTTTAACGTCAGCAGTGTCGTCGGCGGCCAGTTCGAGCTGAGCAGTGCGCCGACTGTTGCCGTAACCAGTTTTACCCAGGCGCAGGTATTGGCCAACGACGTGGTGTTTGTCGACAATGGTGATGAGAATGCCCCGACCTTTGATGTCAGCGTCACCGATGGTAGCGATCCATCGCCGGTCGTTGCCGGTGGCGTAACCTTCAGTAATACCAATGATATCCCGGTGCTGGTCAACAATGACCTTGTTGTTGCAGAAGGGCAAACAGTAACGGTGACCGCTACGATGCTGTCGGCCAGCGATGTGGAAACAGCCGCGGGCACACTGATCTTTAACGTCAGCAGTGTCGTCGGCGGCCAGTTCGAGCTGACCAGTGCGCCGACTGTTGCCGTAACCAGTTTTACCCAGGCGCAGGTATTGGCCAACGACGTGGTGTTTGTCGACAATGGTGATGAGAATGCCCCGACCTTTGATGTTAGCGTCACCGATGGTAGCGATCCATCGCCGGTGGTTGCCGGTGGTGTAACGTTCAGTACTATTAATGATGCACCGACGGCAACCGGTCTGAGCAGCACCTCGTTCTATAACGAAGGTGATGCTGTGGTTGCTATTACCGACATCGCAGTGACCGATGTAGACATAGCGGAGGTCATCACCGCGACGCTGACCCTGGCTGACATCACGACGGGCAGCCTGAGCGCGAATGACGGCGCAACCTACACCGCGGCTACCGGTGTATGGACTATCACTGACAGTCTGGTGAATGTAAACACGGCGCTGGCTAACCTGGTATTTAACCCCGCTACTAACAACGACCTGAACACTACGATCAGTGTGAATATCGACGATGGTGACGAGGACAGCAGTGGTGCCCTTACCGGCACCATAAATCTCAACGTCACTGTAGTGAACGATGCACCGACGGCAACCAACCTAACTTCGATTGCGACTTATATCGAAGGCGATACCGGCGTTGTGATTACTGACATCGTGGTGGCCGATGTGGACACAGCCGAGGCCATCACCGCGACGCTGACCCTGGCCGACACCACGACGGGCAGTCTGAGTGCCAATGACGGTGCGGCCTATAACGCGGCCACCGGTGTGTGGAGCATTACTAATAGCGTGGCGAATGTAAACGCAGCGCTGGCCAACCTGGTATTTAATCCCACTACCGGTAACGATCTCAATACCAGCATCAGCGTGTTGATCGATGACGGCGATGAAGATAGCAGTGGCCCATTGAGCGGCACTATTGCGCTTAATGTCACGGCAGTGAACAATGCACCTTCAGCGATCAACCTGGAAGTCGGTAACAATTATAACGAGGGTGATGCTCCCGTAGCACTGCACGATATCGTGATTGCCGATCTGGATAGCGGTGAAACAGTGACCGCCACGTTGACACTGAGCAACGTGGATGCTGGCACGCTCAGTGCCAATGATGGCGCCAGTTACGATGCCGTGACGGGTGTATGGACCATCACTGGCACGGTTGCTAACGTTAATACCGCACTGGCCAATCTCAGTTTTACACCTGATGCCAGTAATGCATTGTCTACCTCAATATCGGTCAGTATCGATGATGGAGACGAGGATAGCAGTGGTCCGCTGCTTGGTGAGTTCTCCATAACAGTGAACCCGAATCTGGTAGCATTGGCTGCCGTTGAAAGTGAAGATAGCCCTGCATCGCTGGACGATGCAACAATAGTAGAAACGGCATCGATTGAAACAGACCCGGAACCGGAGACAGTAGAGCAGGATATCGCGCTGGGGGCAGTCGCCAGCGAAAGCGCGTCTGATGCAGACAGTTATATTATTACAAAGGGAGGTAAGGATGTCGTTAATCTGTCGGTTTCGACAACACAGGAAGCGAATTTATCTGCACATGTTAATGACAACATAAAAGGTGAAACCTCGGCGCAACAGCAGCAATTTGAAACCGGAATCGTGCGACTGAGGGAGCAGCTTACGGCCTTTAAAGATCCGCTGCAGTTAATCAGCGCTGAATCGTTCTTCTCTAAATTGAATAATATGCGCGAAGAACTGGTACTGGCGAATGAGAATACTGAGAAAATCGTTGGTGGCAGCCTGACAGTATCAGCAGGAATTTCGGTCGGATATGTGGTCTGGTTGGCCAGGAGCGGGATACTTATGAGCAGTTTGCTTTCATCATTACCGGCATGGCGATTTATCGATCCGCTGCCGGTACTCGCGAGTTTTCAGCATGAAGAACTGGAAGAAGATGAGGAATCGCTCGAATCCATGGTTGAGGATCAACAGCCTAATGAGTGACACGGTGAAAAATATGCCTGACCGTTTGTCTCACGGCTGGTTAGTCCGACGCTTCTGCCCGCTTCTCGCGGAAGCGGTTATTTCTGGAGCTGGTTTTGATTAAGCGCCTTTTCAGAGCACAGAGCGCCCGCTTCAGGATATCGCTCGGATTATCAGGTATGCTGGTCAGCCTGCTACTGCTCGCAGCCATAACCGGACTGGTGCCCGATCGTCATGCTGCCATACGCGATGGTCATGCACGCCTGGCCGAGATCATCGCCGTTAACAGCTCTATTTTTATCACGACTTCTGACATCAGGCGTATGAACGCCAACCTGAAGGTGGCTATTGAGCGAAACAAAGATATTCTGTCCGCAGCGGTAAGGCGGTCTGATGGACAGACGCTGGTGACGATCGGTGATCATAAAAAACTCTGGCGGACTTTAGAGCAGGGCGCTTCAACGGACTCGCAGGTAGTCGTGCCGATCTATGAGGGTGCTGATGCATGGGGCCAGGTCGAGCTTACATTCGAGCCGCTGTTTCCTTTGCACTGGTATGGGCAGTTTTTACATCCCGTTTTTTTACTGCTCGGTTTTATTTCATTCACCAGTTTCATCGTGTTTTATTTTTATCTGGGGAAGATGCTGAAGCAGCTGGATCCGTCGCAGGCCATCCCCGATCGCGTACGTACAGCACTCGACACCATGGCTGAGGGCCTGCTGGTCATTGATTCAAAACAGAATATTGTACTGTCTAACCTGGCATTCTCAAGTCTTAGCAACGAACCGGCGGAATCTCTGATGGGTCGGCGTATTGAGCGACTTCCCTGGCTCAATGAGGACAATGAGCCACTCGGCGCAGAGCATTACCCCTGGACCCGGACACTGGCTGATGGGCTGGTTCGAACTGCCGATATGATCCGATTAAAAACCGAAGGAGGTTTGAAAAAAACCTTCATGACAAACTGTTCGCCTGTCCTGTCAGGTAGCGGCAAACCGGCAGGTGTACTGATCAGTTTTGATGATGTTACCGAGCTCGAACAGAAGGAGATCGAGCTACGATTATCCAAGGAAGAGGCCGAGCAGGCAAACCGGTTCAAGAGCGAATTTCTCGCCAATATGAGCCACGAAATTCGAACCCCGATGAACGCGATCCTGGGATTTGCGGAAGTACTCAAGCGCGGTTACGACCGCAACAGTAGCGATAGTACCCGTTATCTCAACACGATTTCTTCAAGTGGTAACCACCTGCTGAACCTGATCAATGACATACTGGATTTATCCAAGGTTGAAGCTGGACGGATAGAAGTTGAAAAGGTACGTACTCCGGTGCATCACATCATCCATGAAGTTGTGCAGATCATGCAGGTCAAAGCCGACGAAAAAAATATCTACCTGAGATACGAACCGGCGAGCCCGCTACCAGAATATATCGATACGGATGCTGGAAAGCTCAGGCAGATCGTCACCAACCTGGTCGGCAATGCGATTAAGTTTACTGATAGCGGTGGTGTAAAGATCGTGACCAGGCTGGACGAAAAAGGCGATAACAGCATGCTGTCCATTGCTGTTATCGACACGGGTGTTGGCATGACGTCGCAGCAGGCAGAAGATATTTTCAACCCATTCACCCAGGCGGATAGTTCGATCACGCGTCGTTTTGGCGGCACCGGCCTGGGACTGACGATCAGTAAGCGTTTTGCCGAGGCACTGGGCGGTGACGTTTCAGTAACCAGCGAATCGGGCGCGGGAAGCCAGTTTACTGCTACCATCAGTACAGGTTCGATCGACGGCATCAGGCAGCTGAGTGTTGATGAAATCATGTCGAGTCAGTGGTATGAGGCAGCAACAAAGAGAAAACACTGGAAATTTCCTCACGCCAAAGTACTCGTCGTTGATGATGGTGAGGAAAACCGTGAACTGTTGCAGGTGGTACTATCCGATGTCGGTATTGAGGTGGTGACGGCTGAAAATGGCCAGGTGGCGCTTGATAATTTGGCTAAGCAGGCGTTCGATGTTGTCCTGATGGATGTGCAGATGCCAGTAATGGATGGTTTTACAGCTGTCGGTTTGATGCGTGAAAGAGGTATGACCCTGCCAGTTGTCGCCATGACAGCTGATGCGATGGCGGGTACTCAACAGAAATGTCTTGATGCTGGTTACAGTGATTACAAGACCAAGCCGGTTGATATCGACAAGTTAATAGAGTGGTTGGCCGATAAGCTGGGGGGAGAGCTACTCGCTGAAAATGAAACGACCACCCCTCAGCAGATGGATAGTCCAGACGTGGAACAGAATGAACCTAATGATGAGACGATCTATTCCAGCTTGCCTATGTCGAATCAAAAGTTTCGCAGTATCGTAGAGAAGTTTGTTGTCAGGCTTGAGCAGCAACTGGCAGCAATCGATTCAGCCTGGCAGGAACGGGACTATGAAGAGCTTAAAAGACTGGGACACTGGTTGAAGGGTTCGGCCGGAAGCGTAGGTTTTGCTCAGTTTGTCGAACCAGCAAAAATATTTGAACAGTTTGCTATAGAGAAGGATGATACGAACATAGCGAACGCAGTGCAGAAACTGCATGCGATATATAGAAGAGTCGCAGTTGAGCCCGGACAGGAAGCGCATGTTTCGCCGGCGATTACGCGGCCGGTAAAAGATTACGTTATGCCAGAACAGCTCACATGCCGGCTGCTGGATACTAATCCGAAGCTAAGGTCGATCATCGAAAAATTTATCAGTCAATTATCTAGCTGGTTTGATGTTGTAGATGAAGCGATTGTAAAAGAAGATTTTGAAGAAATTAAAAAATTTGCGTATTGGTTAAAAGGCTCTGGCGGGTCGGTGGGATTTGATGCCTTTACAGAACCTGCCACAGACCTGGAAGGTTATGCAAAAGAAAAGCAACTTGAGAATATTAACCACGCGACGGGTGTAATCAAAGAACTTAATCGTCGAATTATGCTCACGGAAATTTACTCAGGGTCTGATACTGAATCAAGATCAGACAACGATAGAAACGAATGAGTTTTATAAAGTTTATGGAATCAATTAATAACAAACTGGAAGAGCTTACTGTAGACAACAATGTTGAGCAGGGTAATGCGCGCTATACACAATTAAAAGTATCGACCATCATGATGGTCGATGACGAACCGATAATGCTGGAGATTATTCAGGCGCTACTGGAAGAAGCGGGTTACCAGTATTTTATTCCGGTGCAACAGTCAAGCCAGGCCATTGATCGTCTGATCAAGGCTAATCCTGATATATTACTGCTTGATCTGGATATGCCGGAAGTGAATGGTTTTGAGGTGTTAAAGGCCGTTCGCGCACTAGAAAAATATCAGTTTCTACCCGTCATTATACTCACAGCGTCAGGTGATCCAGACAATAAACTAAAAGCACTTGAGCTGGGCGCCACGGATTTTCTTTCCAAACCGGTTGATCCAAGTGAGCTGGCGTTGCGGGTGAGGAATACGCTCTCTGCCAAGGCCTATCAAGATCAGCTGGCTTACTACGACAGGCTGACAGGGCTACCGAATCGAAGATTGTTCATTGACCGGCTGGGTTGGGGTATCCAGATGGCCAAAAGAGAAGGCAGGCCACTTGCATTGCTGGACATTGGCCTGGACCGTTTTCGACAGATTAACGAGACACTGGGTCTGTATACCGGGGATAAAATTTTGCAAATCGTTGCGCAACGGCTGAATGAGATAATACGGCGTAGCGATATTTTCGGGCGCATCGAGGAAGAGCGGCGAATGGAGGATATGGCGCGTATAGGTGGTGATGAATTCTCACTCGTGCTGTGTGGTGTCAACAGCACGGAAAATGCAGCAATGATCAGTCAGCGGATGCTTGATACTATTAAGCTGCCTTTTGCTGTAGATGGTAACGAAGTATTTCTGACGGCCAGTATTGGTATCTCCATCTACCCGGATGATGGCGAAGAAGTTGAATCGCTGATCAGACATGCCAGCTCAGCAAAAGATTTTGCTAAAAAGCAGGGAACAGATAACTACCAGTTCTATTCGACTGAGATGAATACGCGCTCCAGGGAGCGCCTGAAAATGGAGTCGGATCTAAGGAAAGCGCTTGAGCGGCAGGAGTTAGAGCTTTATTACCAGCCAAAAGTTAATACAGTAAGCGGCAAGGTTACGGGCATGGAGAGCCTGATACGCTGGTTTCATCCTGAGCGAGGATTCGTGTCACCGGTTGATTTTATCCCCATTGCTGAAGAAATGGGTTTAATCGTTCCTATTGGTGAATGGGTGCTGCGTGAGGCCTGCCACAGAACCAGGAAATGGCATGACGCGGGGTACAGTGAACTTATTGTGTCGGTCAATGTTTCTGCGCAACAATTTACCGATGCCGGTTTGAAAGCCTCAATAATTTCTGCCTTGCAGTCCAGCGGACTGGATCCACAGAAACTGGTATTGGAAATTACCGAGAGCATGCTCATGGGTGACGTCGACAGCTATGTTAGCCTGCTTCATGAAATCAAGGAGCTTGGCGTCTCATTCTCGCTCGACGATTTTGGGACAGGTTATTCATCTCTGAGTTACCTGAAGAAATTCCCTATCGGCGAACTAAAAATCGACCGTTCTTTTTTGATGGAAGTTCCTGATAATAGTGAAGATAACGCTATAGTAAAGGCCATTATCGCCATGGCCCATAGTCTGGGTCAGAAGGTGGTTGCCGAAGGTGTCGAAGATGATCGGCAGCTTGCCTTCCTCAGGCAGCACAACTGCGATGTTATCCAGGGCTTCTATTTTAGTAAGCCATTAAACAAGGCTGACTTTTTCGAGTACCTGTCTTCTAAG
>CAWEEC010000005.1:0-7062 GCA_963807785.1 uncultured Gammaproteobacteria bacterium
CGTTTGCATCAAGGGATAACCCCTGTAAATACCTGTTTTGATCTACCCCTGCCTGGGCCACAACAGGATACCTGTACACATATTGGCATTCACCCGGAGAGAAACAATGAAAACAGCTCTAATCGTGATTACCTGCCTTGCGAGTGTTGGCATGAGCGCAAGTGCTGATAACAGGGTCGCGCCGGCACCAAACGGTATCGAACTGCCTGCAGGTTATAAAGACTGGCGCGTTATCGCGACATCACATCGTGAAGATAACAAGACATTACGCGTGATTCTGGGCAACGACAAGGCCATCGATGCAGCACGTTCCGGTAATACAAAACCGTGGCCGGACGGCAGCATCCTGGGAAAACTGGTCTGGAAAGATGACACCCATGAAAAATGGCCAACGGCAACGGTTCCGGGCAAGTTCGTCCATGCCGAATTCATGGTCAAGGACACGAAAAAATATGCTACAACCGGTGGCTGGGGATTTGCGCGCTGGAAAGGACTGGAACAGGCACCCCATGGAGAAGATGCTTCATTTGTAATGGAATGCTTTAATTGTCATCTACCGGTAAAGGACAACGACTACGTGTTTACACACCCTGCATCCATGCCATAAATAAATCGGGCTATGAAAACAACGGTCTCAGCCAAACAGCAGTTGAAGATGGGAAGATGGCTATAAATAAACAGTGTCCACAAACAATGCCAACAATCTTAGATAAACTCTAACCAGTTCGCGTTGTTTGCGTTGATTGCGGACTCAATACATATATATGTTGCGCACATATGTTGCGCACAGATTTTTTAT
This sequence comes from uncultured Gammaproteobacteria bacterium, assembly GCA_963807785.1. Taxonomy (GTDB): domain Bacteria; phylum Pseudomonadota; class Gammaproteobacteria; order SZUA-229; family SZUA-229; genus JABDQW01. The sequence goes on from CAWEEC010000005.1 coordinate 800, forward strand.
AGACTGGCCAGCCTCAAAAATGCCAGCAGGCCCAGCAGGATAAACAGACCACCGCTGATCTTGTGCAGCAACAGGTTGACTGAAATGCGCTGCACGATCGCGCGGCCCGCCAGCACCCCTAAAGCAGAGGTCAGGCTCAGCGCCAGTGTCGCACCCAGCCAGACCGCGATCGGATCCAAGGTACCAGCCAGCCCGGCAACAGCGATCTGCGTCTTGTCACCGAACTCCGCCAGTGTAATCAACAGCAGGGTCAAAGAACACACGACGCGGTCCGGCCGTGTGAATTTTCCTCACCTGCATCGACCGTGGGCATCAGTGCATGAATACCGAACACCATGAACAGGATGCCTACAACCAGTACCACAACGGCTTCCGGCAGCCAGTGCGCAACGACCGCACCAAAAATTACTGCCATCAAGTTGAGCAATGCAAACGCGACTATTGCAGCGAACAGCACCGGTCTTGCACTGTAGCGCGCAGCCAGCGTCATACACACCAGCTGGCTTTTATCACCCATTTCGGCAAGGCCAATCAGGGAAAAACTCGACACCAGGGAGACAGGAAATGTTTCGAGTGCCTCTAACATGCTTTATTGCAGCCGGAACTGATCGCAATCGCGATTACTTGGTATGTTGCTACCAGTCATTGTTAACTGCCTCCCCATTCCCATAGTGCCCTGATGTATTACCTGATACGGATGATTTTACTCAGTCAAATGCATGTAGCACGGTACGGGTCCCTGCTACTGCGTCAAAATCACTCACCCCTGTTTTGTTGATGCAGATCATTGTCAGCCTATTGCTGCCATGAAATCATTCTATAGCATTCATGTCCATGGCCAGTCTTTTTTTAAATACAGTTTAATCAGCTCGACTGGTTTTATACTTTATCTAACGATAACAGGAAACAAGTCGGAAATGACCACCCAATCGCATATTTCGATTTGCCCCTCGCTTTATTACAACCAGCCTGTTGAAATCGTCGAGCGCAAGGGCATCGGTCATCCGGATACGATATGTGATGCACTGGCTGAAGAACTTAGCCGCACACTCAGCAATTATTATCTGGATAACTTTGGCCTGGTATTGCATCACAATGTGGACAAGGCACTGCTGTGGGGCGGGATTTCACAACCAGAGTTCGGCGGTGGCAAGGTAGTTGCGCCAATGGAAATTTTTCTCGCGGGACGCGCAACTACATCATTTAAAGGTATCCGCATTCCAGTCGAGGAGCTGGTAGTGCAAAGCTGTTCCGACTGGCTGCGTTCTCACTTTCATGCACTCGACACCGAGCGTGATATTAAACTGCACAGCCTGATTCGACCCGGCTCGGCCGATCTGGTCGAACTCTATTTGCGCCAGCAACAAAGCGGCATCGCTCTGGCCAACGACACCTCCTGCGGAGTTGGCTACGCTCCCCTCAGCGAGCTGGAACGCATCGTACTGCAGGTTGAACAAACATTGAATTCTGCCGAGGTAAAACAGGCACATCCCGAAACCGGCGAAGATATTAAAGTCATGGCCGTGCGCAATAGCGATGACATCGAACTTACGGTTGCCTGCGCTTTTGTTGATCGATACATCTCAGATGCTGACGACTATATGAGTAAAAAGTCGCAACTTGCCAGGCTGGTTGAAACCATTGCAGGATCAGTATCAAGCAGAAAGATTAATGTAACTGTCAATGCGGCTGACGATGTGAATACGGGCAGTCTTTATATGACAGTGACAGGCACCTCGGCAGAGTCCGGCGATGACGGCGAAGTCGGTCGCGGCAATCGCGTCAACGGCCTGATTGCACCCTACCGACCGATGAACATGGAAGCCGCTGCCGGCAAAAACCCGGTAACCCATGTGGGCAAGCTTTATAATATCGTGGCACAGCAAATTGCCTACGCGCTGGTACAGGAGCTGGATGACGTTAGCGAAGCCTATTGTTACCTTGTCAGCCGTATTGGCTCACCCGTGAAAGAACCGAGTATTGTCGATATCCGCATTGCGTTACGCGATGATGGTGATATAGAGTCCATTCGAATGCCGGTCGATACCATTGTGAACCGCAAGCTGAATAACATGGAGCAGATAACACAGGATCTTGTCAGCGGTACATTATGTGTTTATTGAAACAAGAAACAATCGAACTGCTTGTATTGGTGTCAAATGACAGTAGCCGGAAATAATGACAACATCAAACAACTTTGATATCAGGGATGCCTCACTCGCCGATGCCGGCCTGGCGCGCATTGAATGGGCATGGCAGGAAATGCCCGTGCTGCGTGAACTTAATGAGCGCCTGAACAGGCAACGTCCGCTGCAAGGTATTCGTATCAGCGGCTGTCTGCATATCACCACGGAAACCGCCAACCTGGCGCGCGTACTGAAATCGGCAGGTGCCGATGTGGTGTTATGCGCCAGCAATCCTCTCAGCACCCAGGACGATGTCGCCGCTGCACTGGTGAAAAAATTCGATATACCGGTATTCGCGATACGCGGTGAATCCACCGAAGTCTATTACCAGCACATCAATGCCGCACTGGACAATCAGCCGGTCATCACCATGGACGATGGCGCCGACCTGGTCAGTGAAATACACAAGACACGCAACGAGCTCATCGACAATATGCTCGGTGGCACCGAGGAAACCACCACCGGTGTTATTCGCCTGCGCGCGATGGCCGCTGAAGGTGCACTCAGGTTTCCGGTGATTGCCGTCAACGACGCCATGACCAAGCACCTGTTCGATAACCGCTACGGAACCGGGCAAAGCACACTCGATGGCATTATTCGTGCAACCAATATTTTGCTCGCCGGTAAGACATTTACCGTGGTCGGTTACGGCTGGTGCGGACGCGGCATCGCAATGCGCGCCAAGGGACATGGTGCAAAGGTGATCGTCACCGAGGTTGATCCGCTGCGTTCGCTGGAAGCGGCCATGGACGGCTATCGCGTCATGCGACTGATCGAAGCCGCCGCACAATCAGACTTTATAGTCACTGCCACCGGTGACAAGCATGTCGTCGACAAGGCACACATGGATGTGATGAAACATGGCTGCGTGCTGGCAAACTCCGGCCACTTCAATGTCGAGATCAACATCCCTGCGCTTGAAGCCATGGCAGCAAGCCGGAAACGCCCGCGTGTTTCTGTAGATGAGTACACACTCGAAGACGGACGCCGCATCAGGCTGCTCGCCGAAGGGCGACTGGTGAACCTGGCCGCAGCCGAAGGTCATCCGTCGGCGGTGATGGATATGAGCTTTGCCAACCAGGTACTGACTGCCGTTTACCTCGCAAACAGGCAACACAAGCTCGAAAACCGGGTGCACAATGTCCCTGCAGACATCGACCAGCAGGTCGCCAGCCTGAAACTGGCCGCGATGAATATTCGCATCGATGAACTCACCGACGAGCAGCATCGCTACCTCAGTTCCTGGCAGGAAGGCACAGAATAAATATATGAAGCGCCGGCAGACACAACGCATGCTTGATGACATCGACAGTGAAGTCCGCTACACGCGCAGGATGATCGGCAAGGACGCGCTGGATAAAAAAGTCATGGCGGCCATGGAAGAAGTCCCGCGTAACGAGTTTGTGCCGAAGTCTTTTGTTGATGCAGCCTTTGATAATGGCCCCCTGCCCATTGGTCATGGCCAGACCATCTCGCAACCCTACATCGTGGCATTGATGACAGACCTGCTCGAGCTTGATGCAGATGATATCGTACTGGAAATAGGCACCGGTTCAGGTTATCAAACAGCCATCCTGTCACAGCTGTGCAAACAGGTTTATAGCATTGAATACATTGCTGCTCTAGCGGATACAGCGCGGGCGCGTTTCGACAAACTCGGCTACGACAATATCCAGTCGATGACCGGCAATGGTTATGAAGGCTGGCCGGAACATGCACCCTATGATGGCATTATCGTCACCGCTGCCGCGACACATATACCAAAGCCCCTGATCGAACAGCTCAAACCCGGTGGCAAACTGGTTATACCTGTTGGCAAACCTCATCTGTACCAGGAACTGATGCTGGTAGAAAAAGATCAAGACGGCAAACTCGATATCAGGGATATACTCGGTGTCGCCTTCGTACCACTACAGGGTGAGCACGATGAAGAAATTTAACAAAAATGATTCACCACAGAGGCACAGAGTGCACAGAGAAATCCGTTTTTTTGTTAATAAGAATAACACCGCAGAGGCGCAGAGCACGCAGAGATTTTTGTGCTGTTTCAATTTATACCTGCATCTTGTGATCGGCAAATCCCACCTGCAAATGAAAATATTATTTATGTAACATGAAAGTTTCGATTATCTCTGTGCGCTCTGTGCCTCTGTGGTGAATAAAAACTCTGTGCCTCTGTGGTGAATAAAAATGCAGTCGGAGCATGACATGACGAAACCTCAAACCCTGACAGTCGATGGTAACCAGGCCGCTGCCGAGATTGCACATATGACCAACGAAGTCATTGCCATTTATCCTATTACCCCCGCCTCACCCATGGGTGAATGGGCGGATGAATGGTCGGCACGGGAACGCCCCAATCTCTGGGGTACCGTGCCGCATGTGGTGGAAATGCAGAGCGAAGGCGGTGCCGCCGGCCGTCCATGGCGCCCTGCAAACCGGCGCCCTGACGACGACCTTTACCGCATCACAGGGTTTGTTGCTGATGATCCCCAATATGTACAAGATTGCCGGCGAACTCTCACCCACCGTGTTCCATGTCGCCGCCCGCTCGCTGGCCGCCAGGCGCTGTCGATCTTCGGCGATCACAGCGACGTCATGGCCAGCCCGCACCACCGGCTTTGGCTTTCTATGCTCCAACTCGCCCGCAGGAGGTGATGGACCTGGCGCTGATCGCGCAGGCCGCCACGCTGGAAGCGCGGATCCCGATGCTGCATTTCTTCGACGGTTTCCGCACCTCGCACGAGGTAGCCAAGATCGTCGGCCTTGACGATGACACCCTGAGCGCCATGATTAACCTGAGTGGATTGCCGCTCACCGCCAACGCCCTGTCGCCCGAGCATCCGGTCCTGCGCGGCAGTTCACAAAACCCGGATGTGTATTTCCAGGGCCGCGAAACGGTCAATCCTTTTTATGCCGCCATGCCCGGGATTGTGCAGGGTGCGATGGATCGGTTCGCCAAACTGACAGGCCGTGAATATCACCTGTTTGACTACATCGGTGCCCGGAAGCGGAACGGATTGTGATCCTGATGGGATCCGGTGCTGAAGCGGCGGAAGAAACCGTTGATTACCTGACCCGCCAGGGTGAAAAGGTCGGGGTGCTCAAGGTTCGACTTTATCGTCCGTTTGATGCAGCAACCTTGTTAGCCACTGCCTGCCAGCGTCAATCCATTGCTGTTCTGGATCGCACCAAGGAACCGGGAGCCGATGGCGAACCATTATATAAGGATATGCTGGGTGCGATTGCCCAGGATTACGCCAGCGGTAAAGTAAGTTTGGCAACATGCCCAAAGTAATTGGCGGTCGCTATGGCCTGTCTTCCAAGGAGTTCACCCCGGCTATGATTAAAGCCGTATTTGATGAACTTACGAAAGACCAACCAAAAAACAGCTTTACCATCGGTATCAATGATGATCTCAGCCACACCAGTCTGGATTGGGATATTAATTTTCGTACCGATGCCCATGACGAAACCTTCCAGGCGATGTTTTATGGGCTGGGGAGTGACGGCACCGTCAGCGCCAACAAGAACAGCATCAAGATCATCGGTGAAAGTACCGACGGGCATGCCCAGGGTTATTTTGTCTATGACTCGAAAAAATCCGGCGCGGGTACGGTGTCGCACCTGCGCTTTGGTCCCAAACCGATTCACTCAACCTATTTAATAGGTGATAACGACGCCAACTTTGTCGCCTGTCATCAGCCCGTTTTCCTGGAGCGTTATGACATGCTGGATAAAGCCGCCGATCGGAGGCGTCTTCCTGCTGAATCACCCGCAGAACCCGACAAGGTCTGGTGACACGCTGACCACGAAAATGCAGCAACAGATCCTCGAGAAGAAGATCCACTTGTACACCATTGATGCCTATGCCGTGGCGCAGGCAAATCCGGCATGGGCAGACGTATCAATACCATCATGCAGACCTGCTTTTTTGCCATCTCCGGCATCCTGCCGAAGGATGAAGCCATCGCCGCCATCAAGACGGCGGTTGAAAAAACCTATGGCAAAAAGGAAAGGCCTCGTTGAGATCAACTTCAAAGCTATCGACGAAACCCTGGCGAACCTGCACCAGGT
>CAWEEC010000006.1:0-8197 GCA_963807785.1 uncultured Gammaproteobacteria bacterium
CCCAGGCCGATACTTCATGGGATGCAGATTCATCCCGTTATCTTCAGAAGTTACTCAAAAGCAACCCGGAACGTCTGCTGGAACTGGACGAAACATCCGTTCTGGAGTTTTATCGGCAACGTGAATACCTGCCACTGTGGTCGAATGCGAAAGGTCGTGCTGAATCGTGCTTATGATTTACTCGATGTTATTTTTCATGCCGAAAACGAAGGGCTCGATCCTTCCGACTACTACCTTGATAAAATCAAGAAGTACTGGAATTCAGCGGGGCTGGGTGAGTCCGTTTATCTCGACCTGTTATTGTCAGCGGCCTTTTATCGCTACAGTACGCATGTGTACTCGGGTCGATTTGATCCACGCGAGCTGGATGTTGACTGGCACATCAAAAACAAACCGCTGGATATCCCCAAACTGTTTACTGATGCGGCTAACAACGAATCCATTGCGCCATTACTGCAACAGCTTCCGCCACAACATTCCGCTTACCAGTGGTTAAAAAAACAATTGCGTCATTACCGTGATCTTGAAAAGCAGGGCGGTTGGCAAAAGCTTGAATGGGGCCCGGTTCTGGAGCGCGATATGCAGCATAAGCAGGTGGTGCAATTAAGGCAGCGGCTGGAAATGACACAGGACCTGGACAAGGACCTGTTACCCGACATGGATATATTCAATCATGGGTTGCAACAGGCGGTTAGGCGTTACCAGGCGAGGCATGGCCTGGAAGTGGATGGCAAGGTCGGGCCGCAAACGCGCAGGTCTTTGAATATATCGGCAGGTGAAAGAGTCACGCAGATTCGCATCAACATGGAGCGCTGGCGCTGGATGCAGCGCGACCTGGGAAAACGCTACCTGATAGTGAACATGGCCGGGTTTGAGCTTTATATCATGGAGAACGGTTTAGAAGTACTTTCCATGCCTGTCATCATTGGCAAATCCTACCGCTCTACACCCAGTTTCTCCGGCGTCGTCAGTTACATGGAATACAACCCCTACTGGACAATTCCGATCAACCTGGTGTTCGCGGATATTATCCCGCGACAGATAAAAGACCCGTCTTATCTGACAAAAAGGTCAATCAAGCTATACCGGGGCTGGGCAAACCCGCGCGAGGTTGATCCGCAAACCGTGGACTGGAACAAACTGGACAAGGACCGTTTTCCATACTGGTTGCGCCAGGAGCCGGGGCCGAAAAATGCGCTGGGGCAGGTCAAGTTTATTTTCTCCAATCCCTATGAAGTCTACCTGCACGGTACCCCGGACAAACACCTGTTCGATCGCGTCGTTCGTACCTTCAGTTCGGGCTGCATTCGGGTAAAGGACCCGGTCAGGCTGGCGGCCTATTTGCTCAACGATGGCAGTCAGCAAAAGCAAGAAGAGGTGCTGGCAAATATCCACCTGGGTACCAACCAGGGCGTGACCCTGCCCATTGCGATTCCGATTTACCTGGTGTACTGGACGGCCTGGGTCGATCAGGATGGCGCCATGAACTTCAGGGATGATATTTACAATCGGGATAGCCAGCTGCAAAAACTGTTCGAAAACTAGTTCACGAATCGGTATAAATTGAACCACATATGCCAATTTCGCGTTAAAATCCTTTAAATTTTGAATAAATACCCTATATTCTGTAGTTATACGTTTATTATCTACCACCCGTTGTTGCTATGCCTGTTGAATCCGAACTAAAGAACAATATCTGTGCTGTCCCGTAGAGCTTTCCTGACTTCCGTTGCCAGTGCGGCGATGGCCGTGGCCACTCCGGGCGTGCTGGCGGCAGTTGCTGCTGCTCCTCAGCGTGATCGTGAACTGTCTTTCTACAATACCCATACCGGTGAAAAACTTTCCGCCACCTACTGGTCAGACGGAAACTACCTTGATGATGGTATCGATGAAATCAGCTGGTTACTCAGGGACCATCGGGCCGGCATCGCTAATTCCATGGATCCGAAATTACTCGATTTGCTGTACCAGTTGCAGCATAAAGTTGATCGTCAGGGCGAATTTCACGTGATATCGGGTTACCGTTCACCGGGAACCAATGAACTGTTGAGCAAGAGCAGTTCCGGTGTAGCCAAGCGCAGCTATCACATGCTTGGGCAGGCCATTGATGTTCGCCTGCCAGGTTTTAATACCCGTCAGCTGAAGAAAGCTGCGATTGCACTCAAGGGCGGCGGCGTCGGTTATTATTCCAACTCTGACTTTGTTCACCTGGATGTCGGCCGGGTCCGGTACTGGTAAGCGCTTCACGCTTTACCGGATTCACGTCCTCTCTACTAATCCTTATCCGTCTCAGGCGTGCTCAACGCACTGCTGACAGGCGAAATCCTCGAGTTTTGCAGCATCCCTGGCGAAATTACGGATGCCCTCGGCCAGCTTTTCGGTGGCCATGGCATCTTCGTTCATCATCCAGCGGAAAGCCGACTCGTGCATCGGGATGGTTTCGATCTGTAAACCACGGGCAATCTGCGGATCAAGTCGACGCGGTACATCGCCTTCGGTATTGCGTAACTCTTGCATCAACTCGGGCGATATCGTCAGCAGGTCACAACCTGCGAGTTCAAGAATTTCACCGCTGTTACGAAAGCTGGCACCCATTACGACCGTCGAATAGCCGTGATGCTTGTAATAGTTATATATTCGAGTGACCGAGACTACGCCGGGATCTACTGCGGCCGCATAAGCCTCCACGCCCTCCGCCTTCTTGTACCAGTCCATAATACGCCCGACAAAGGGTGAGATCAGGGTTGCTCCAGCCTCGGCTGCGGCGATTGCCTGAGCGATACTGAACATCAGGGTCAGATTGCAGTGTATGCCACGCCGCTCCAGTTCGGCTGCAGCCTGAATACCTTCCCAGGTCGAGGCGATCTTGATGAGGATCCTGGAGGCATCGATGCCGGCCAGTTGGTACAGGGCTATCAGGCTTTCAGCACGAGCGATGGTTGCATCGGTATCGAATGACAGGCGTGCATCCACTTCGGTTGAGATACGCCCGGGAATAATATCGAGTATCCTGGCACCGAAGTTCACGGCGAGTCGATCCATCATGTCAATGGCACGGGTTTGTATGTGTTCACTGCGTTGCATGGCATAGTCAATGGCGTCTTGCAACAAGTGCGCGTACTCGGGTTGTTGCGCCGCCTTTAACAACAACGAAGGATTGGTGGTCGCGTCTGTCGGCGTATAGCTGGCGATGGCATCGATATCGCCGGTGTCCGCCACCACGGTTGTCATTGCTTTCAACTGTTCGAGCTTGTTCATACGCAGACTTCTCCTCTGAATTAATAGTTAAATTCAGGCTGACGTTAACCGATCGATCGTTTATGCCGGTGACATCAACTGCCTGAACCAGTGATGATGTCAGGTGATGACATCGGCTGTGCTACGCCCGGTGAATTTTTCTATTTCCGCGATCGATGAAGACAGCTGTATCAGCTCGGCCAGTAATGTTTGCGGATCCTGTTGCAGTTTATCCGGATCTGTTTCAGGCTGCTCGATATAAACACGCAGGGTAGCGCCTTCGGTACCGGTACCGGACAGGCGATAGACGATGCGTGCGCCGTTGCTGAACAGGATACGAATACCCTGTTGATTGCTGACGCTGTTATCAACAGCATCGGTATAGCTGAAGTCATCCGCCACTTCGACGCTATAGTCAGCGAAACTTTGTCCGCCGAGTTCACCTGTGCGTGCACGCAGTTGTTGCATCAACGCGTTGGCACCTTCTGCCGACACGCCTTCGTAGTCATGGCGGGTATAAACATCGCGGCCGTACTGCTTCCAGTGCTGGCGCACGATGTCTGCAACCGACTGCTTGCGTGCGGCAAGGATGTTGAGCCAGAACAACACGGCCCACAGGCCATCCTTCTCGCGTACATGGTCTGAACCGGTGCCAAAAGATTCTTCACCGCACAGCGTGATCTTGCCGGCATCGAGCAGGTTGCCGAAAAACTTCCAGCCCGTGGGCGTTTCATAACATTCAATGCCCAGTGCGGCTGCGACACGGTCGATCGCCTGGCTGGTCGGCATCGAGCGTGCGACACCGGCGAGACCTTTTGCATAGCCGGGGACACAGGCTGCATTGGCGGCGATAATGGCAAGGCTGTCGCTGGGTGTGACATAAAATTCACGGCCCAGGATCATGTTGCGGTCGCCATCGCCATCGGATGCCGCGCCAAAGTCGGGTGCATCGGTTCCACTCATAATAGATACCAGCTGTTTGGCGTGCGCCAGGTTGGGGTCGGGATGAGCACCACCAAAATCCGGCAACGGTTCGCCGCGCAACACCGTGCCTGCCGCTGCGCCGAGACGTTGTTCCAGTATCTCGTGTGCATAGGGACCTGTGACCGCGTTCATTGCATCGAAGCGCATGCTGAAGCTGCCGGAACTGAGAAGTTCACGCATTGCCTTGAAATCGAAAAGCTGTTGCATCATGTCAGCGTAATCACTGACCGGGTCGATAATCTCGACTTTCATATTTCCAAGTTGCTGATCGCCGATGTGATCGAGATCGATATCGGCAGCGTCAAGTATCAGGTATTGTTTGATTTCACGACTCTGGCTATAGATCGCCTCGGTGATTTTTTCAGCTGCCGGGCCGCCGTTAGCGGTGTTGTACTTGATACCGAAGTCGTCGTTCGGCCCGCCGGGGTTATGGCTGGCCGAGAGGATGATTCCGCCTAAGGTTTTATACTTGCGGATCACGCATGAAGCGGCCGGTGTCGACAGGATACCGCCACAGCCAACCATGGCCTTGCCAAAACCGTTGGCCGCCGCCATCTTTAAAATGATCTGCAGGGCCTCGCGGTTGTAGTAGCGGCCATCACCACCAACCACCAGTGTCTGTCCCTGGTAGCCTTCGAGTGCATCGAATATCGATTGCACGAAGTTAGCCAGGTAATGTGGCGTCTGAAATACTTTAACTTTCTTGCGTAAGCCGGAGGTACCCGGTCTCTGGTCATCGAACGGTGTTGTTTTAACGGTTTGTATTTCCATGTAGATACTTCTTACGGTTTAATTGTTTAATCAAACAATTGTTTGAATGAGTGTGGTTAGTGAACATACGCTATAAAGATCAGATGTAACAGTCAGGAACTATGCAGACAACCAGTCTCATATTAACTCAAACCAGGATTTCTTCGTCAGTACGACCAGCATTGGCTATAACAATATAGTACAGGTATTTACTCTCGCAAAGGCGCAGAGAACGCAAAGGTGGAATGTATTTATATGTACCATGGAATAATATCGTTTCATTCATCTTCCTTTGCGAGCTTGGCGGCTTTGCGAGAAGACATGGTATTAAACCTCTAACATAAGCCGGTTTTCTCCAGGCGAAAACTGACAGTAACTGTCAGAATAGGACTGCACTGTTAGCAAACAGGATACTGTTCACTACGGACTGTTCACCATTAACTATGATTTAAATCAGTTGTCCTTTAATACGCGTTCATCGTATTCCGATTCGAAGAACAGCTTGTGCTTGGCTTCTTCCTTGGCGAGGCCGACGAAAACGTCCCTGAGGTGACCCTCGGGAATTTTTTCGGCCATGTCGCTATAAAGTTCAAACGCGGCGCGTTCTTTTTTCATCGCGACGATGAGTGCATCCTGGTAGGAGATGTCATCGCTGGCATCGACTTCGACCAGGTAATCGGAAATCTTCAGGTCCAGTACTTCCTGTTCCGGTGTGAGTTCGTGATCGCCGGACTTGACCGCAAGCAAACGTTCCTTGTGACTTTTCTCCTCGTCTGCGAATCCAAGCAGCAATTCCTTCATGCCGGCTTTTTCGGCACGACCGGCAAGATTCGCATAGAAGTCCGCGGCCTGTTGTTCCTGATCGATGGCGTAATCGAGTATTTCATCAACGGTATTCATCTTTAGTTTACCCCCTGATCTTATGATGTACCTGCGAGTGTTTCGTTCACTGTGTATGCATCCGGATTCAGCATTCGGTCGATGCCGCGCGCAGCATGGTGGCCGTCTTCGATGGCGCTGATGGCATCGGCGGTACGGTTGGCAACGTCGCCGCCAACGAAGACTTTTGCCAGTGGTGTGTGCTGGTATTCACTCGGGGTAAACTTGCCCCATTCGATCGCCAGCTGTTGCTGTATCTCTTTGCTCAGGAAATCCAGATCGCTGCCCTGGCCAATGGCAGAGATGATGCTGTCGTAGGTTTGTTCATGCATGCGATCTTCCTGCAGTACCGGTCGCGGGCGGCCGCCTTTAGGGTCCTGCACCATTTCGGCTTCACCCCACTTGATACTGACCTGGCCGGGGTCCTCCGCGTTGATGATCTCGACCGGGATAGCCTGCGGTACGATGCTGCAGCCTTCTTCCTGTGACTCGTGAATTTCTTCCGTGTCCGCCGGCATATCGGCGATACGGCGACGGTAGAGGATGGTGACATCGGCGCCCAGTCGCCTTGATACGCGCGCCGCGTCCATGGCGACATTACCGCCGCCGATAACGGCAACCTTGCTGCCGATGCCCGGATCACGCCCGCTGGCGATATCGGCGAGCACCTGCAAGCCTGACAGAATGCGCGGGTGGTCTTCACCCTGGATGCGCATGCTGGACGGTACCGACAGACCCGGTAGACAGGAACACGGCATCATAGTCCTGCAGCAGCAACTCGAAGCTGATGTCCTTGCCGACCTGTACGTTGTAATTCATGTCGACACCCAGCGAGACGATGTATTCAATGTCCTTGTCGAGGTCGGCATCGGGCAGGCGATAGCTGGGTACGCCGTAGCGCAGCATGCCGCCGGCCGATTTCTGCGCTTCGAATACCGTGACCGCGTGGCCTTTCTTGCGCAGGTAATAGGCGGCGCTGAGGCCACCGGGACCGGCACCAATGATGGCGACCTTGTGGCCGCTTTCAATGATTTCATCATTGAGTATGCGCTGGTAATCCTTTGCATCGACCTGGTCGACAATGAAACGTTTCAGCCAGCGAATGGCGACCGGTTCGCCGAGAATACCAACCGGGCATACCGATTCGCAGCGGCGTGTACAGATACGGCCGCAGGTCGCCGGGAACGGATTGGTGCGGTACATCAACTGCAGGCCTTTTTCGTAATCGCCGTCGCGAATGCTGTGTATATAGTCAGGTACATCCATGTGTGCCGGACAGGTGGCGACACAGATGCCGCATTCCACGCAGCGATCGGCTTCTTTCTTTGCCTGTTCTTCGCTGTAACCTCTGGCCACTTCTTCAAACGAGTGCACACTTTCATCCGGTGACAGCATCTCCATTTCGATGCGCCTGGGCGGATACAGGTGATAGCCTTCAGCGCGGCGGTAGCCATGTTCATTGTTCTGCCAGGGCTTGTCATCCACCCCGGCAGTGAAATGAAATTCGGTCGGGTCTTCGGTAAACCAGGCGTATTCATTACTCATGCGCAAGGAAGCCGCGGTACAGATATCCACGCACAGGCCACACCAGCAGCAGCGACCGTAATCGAAGCGTGGACGCAGGCCGCTGTCACCGGGGCGGCCTTCGAATTCTTCCACCGCCACCATATCGATGGCGTGGTTCTGGCAAATCTCGTGGCAACTGCCGCAACCGACACATTCTTCAGCGACGTTAATATGAAAGCCGCGATAAGCCGGCGCACCGGGACGGTCGATAGTCGGGCGTATCGAAGTATAGGGCTTCTCGAAGGCGCGCTGCCAGACGAAGAAGGGCGATAACAGGTCTCTAAGGTTCATAGCGTTCTCATGTCACCGAAATCATAAAAAATTTCTCTCGCAAAGGCGCAAAGATCGCCAAGAAAAACCTAAAGATGGTTTGTTGTCGCTTCACTGTCCTGGCGGCGTTAGTTGTGTTTTTCACATTTAAAATTCTTTGCGTTCTTGGCGCCTTTGCGAGAAATAATCTTTATCCTCTGTGGTTAGTCATTTATTTCTATCTTTCAATCTCCGGCGGATAGGTATGCAGTGATACCATCAGGCCGGCGATGTCGGCGATGTTGGTGCCTACTGCAAGGCGTTCCATCACCGCGATCGCGTGGGTGTAGCTGGGGCCGCGCACGTGTACTCTTCGTACGTATTCGGTGCCATCGGAAACCATGTAGTAGCCGTATTCGCCGCGGGTGCACTCGGCCTTGACATAGGTTTCACCGGCCGGGATTTTCCAGTGCAGCACGTTGGGCATGTCAGCCTGGAACGGGCCGTCGGTTGGCGCGCGGTCGAGACACTG
>CAWEEC010000007.1:0-8676 GCA_963807785.1 uncultured Gammaproteobacteria bacterium
TGTTATTGCTGCTATTGTTATTGTCAGTCTTGGTAGCAGTAACAGTGATGTGACCATGGCAACGCGTTTGTACTGGCAGATCAAATACTTCGGTCATAACAATGTTACGATTCTTGATGGTGGCATGGCGCAATGGTTGCTGCAACAGAAGCCCGCAACCATTGAGGTGCGAACACCTCAGCCCGGTAACTGGCTGGCAGGCGAATTAAACGAACAAATCAGTGCTGGCAGTGAAGATGTTGCACAGGCAATTGAAGACAAAACTATTCAACTGGTTGATACCCGCGGGCTTGGTTTTTACCTGGGCGCGTATAAACAGAACTATGTGCGCAAAAAAGGTCATATACCGGGCGCAAAAATATTTCCCAATGAGTTGCTGACCAGCGCCGAAGCCCCCGTGTTGTTTGCCGGGCCTGAAACCGTACAGCGAATGGCGAGTGAACTTGGTATCGATGCCAATTCGAACATGATTACCTATTGCAATAGCGGCCAGCTTGCATCTGCCAGCTGGTTTGTGTTCAGTGAGTTGCTGGGTAATAAAAATGTCAGACTCTATGATGGCTCCATGCATCAGTGGGCTCTTGAGAAACGTCCAGTTACAACCATGAAGATGGAATGAGCTATCCCATTGTTCAAGACGCAAGCTTGTTAACAATCCTGAAGGATGGTTGCGTGGTTAGTCATTAATCTCACTAATACGCCACTTGTACCCGAAATCGAACGTTAGCTGCGATGCTGTCAGCTTCGACTATCCAGAACTATACACTCGGAGCATACTGGCAATAGCAACAACGCTCGAGCACTCCCAATCAGTTGATGTTTTTATCCAATAGTGAAATGTTCAGTTAGTTGACGCCGGTCATGTTTATGCCGAAGTGTCAGGTATAGAATTGTAAACGTAATGTAATACAGTGTGTATAAATGGAAAAGGAAAAGGAGCGGTATGATGGATAGTAAAAAGCATATGGACGAAGATACGAGGAGATTGACGTTTGTTGTTGTTTTTATGTTTGTAGTGGTGCTTGTGTTATATAGTTTTGGATCGTTAGTCTAATTAGTAACTATACCCAGTCTTAACGAGTGATGCGGCGGCTATTATATAGTCGCCGTTTCTTGTTTATAACAGCAATGTACTATGAATCAGGATCTTGTGGTTGTCTGAACGCGCTACATAACTAATGTACAAGCTATCAACGATGTGTGCCTGCCTGATCTTCAACACTGCCAGTGTAAGAAGTGGCTAGCAGGCTGGTATCAACAGCTTGAGAGTGGTGCAGGTGGGGCGTTATGCAACCATAACGTATTACATGACGGATTTATCGTGTTTGCGTGGCATTAAACTGGATGGGGATTCAATCTGGTAGCAGCTTTACTCTGATTTAGTTGCAGCTCCAATCAACAGTATCATTAGCCGCTTAATAGTGATTTGATGGTTTTGAGCAAGTCGGCCTCATTTGGCGGCTTGATGATGTAATCACTGGCGCCCTGGCGTTCTGCCCATACCCTGTCCGTTTCCTGATCTTTGCTTGAGAGCATGATGACAGGAATATGGCTGGTTTCAGGATTTTTGGTGATTTGTCGCGTGGCCTGAAAGCCATTGAGATTCGGCATTACCACGTCCATGAGGACTAAATCGGGTTTTTCACTGACAGCTTTTTCAACACCTAACGCCCCGTCTTCAGCGGTAATGACTTCAAAACCCTGATCAGCCAGAATTTTTGAAAGCATTTTTACTTGTGTAGGCGAGTCGTCAACGATCAATATGCGAGTCATTGTTATTACAGGATTATTGTTATACCTAACTTATAGTCCAAATCAGCGTTAAAAGCGCAGCTGCAGGCACTTTTTTCACTGTGGCCAATCCGTGCTATGGCAGCCATCAATGACCTGGTTGTATCCAGCTTTGGCAGCAATAGTGCGGATTGCTTATTTGTTCAAATCAGGCGCAAAAATAGTGTAAGTTACGCATGATTTGATTACGCAACGGGGGCAGCTATGAATTTCGATCAATTATGCGAATACGAAATTGAAAATGAACTTCAGTTTGTTGATATCGAACACGGTTTTACCTATATCGAGATCAACAATGCCAGCGCGCACGCCACCATATCGACCTATTCCGGCCAGGTTCTGTCTTACCGGCCCAAGAGCCAGAAAGATGATTTGCTGTTTGTCAGTGACAAGGCCTACTACGAGAATGGCAAGGCCATTAAAGGCGGCATCCCGGTTTGCTGGCCATGGTTCGGTGCTGATCCCGATGACCTGGGAAGACCTGCGCATGGCTTTGTGCGTAACCGGCTGTGGGAGGTGAGTGGTACTGAGTCGCTTGCGGATGGTTCGACAAAAGTCGTGCTGGGTCTGATCGACACGGATGAAACACGCGAAATCTGGCCGCATCCCTTCAAACTCAGTATCGAAATTACGCGTCGGCGATACTCTCAAGGTCGCTCTGGTTACAAAAAATACCGGCGACAGCAGCATCACCATCAGCCAGGCACTGCATACCTACTTCTATGTCGGTGATATCAGTAAGGTCAAGGTGTTGGGTCTGGATGGTACCGATTACCTGGACAAGGTGGATGGCTTTGCGCAGAAAACACAATCAGGCCCGGTGACGATTGATAGTGAAGTCGATCGCATCTACAAGGGCGTAAGCGCTGAGTTGGTGATCGATGATGCATCGCTTGAACGCAGGATACGCATCGCTTCCAGGGGTTGCAGCACGGCCGTGGTGTGGAATCCGTGGATTGAAATCGCGGCATCCATGGCCGATCTTGACGATGATGATTACAGAAAAATGCTCTGTGTAGAAACCGCCAATGCCGGACCTGAGATCGTAGAAATACCCGCCGGTAGTGAGTATCGCCTGGAGGCGGAATATACCATCGAAGGCTAACGTATTGCGCTACTGCGGCAGTGGTTATTCTGTAATAGTCAGGATTTAATCTGACAGACAGTGTCATATTCACTCAAACTCAGACCATGATTATTTGTCAGTACACTCGGGATTGGCCATATAAACAAAGGCTATAGATATTTACTCTCGCAGAGGCGCAAAGCCCGCAAAGTAAAATGAATTTACTCTCGCAAAGGCGCAAAGCCCGCAAAGTAAAATGAATTTACTCTCGCAGAGGCGCAGAGCACGCAAAGTAAAAAGAATTTACTCTCGCAGAGGCGCAGAGCACGCAAAGTAAAAAGAATTTACTCTCGCAGAGGCGCAGAGAACGCAGAGGTAATACCTGTTTTTTTTCATACAAAATATCGTTTTTCTCTGCGTTCTCTGCGCCTCTGCGAGAAAAAAGGATGTTAAAACTCCTACATAGGCTGATTTTCCGCTTATACGAAAATCGACAACAAATGTCAGATCAAGTCTGAACTACTACAGTTATTCTGCTTCGACGGCTGGTGATTCGCCCGAATCAATCAGACGCTTTGTTTCAGCATGCATTAGCGCGGCATAAGCAGTGAAATAATCTTCCCTGTTCATTTCGCCCTGATCCAGGCAACAGCATTCAACGGCATGATTGAAGTCTTTAGCATACTCGGCGCTGTCCCAGTCGACCGATTCCTGGTCCAGGGCAGTATGATAACGCTCGACGAACAATGCTGCGGATGCCAGCGCCATTCGGCGTAGCACCTCTGCAAGTTGCAGCGGGTCGATACATAGACTCGTTTCCTGCTCGCCGGGCTCTTCGGCCGCTTCCCAGCCCGAGATCACCACTGTCAGGCCGGTTAACCGCGTGACTTCCTCGACCAGTGATGCGTCATCCGCAGGGATATCAAGACCGTTGTTCGATAAACGTAAAGGGATACCGTGTTGCAGTTCAACATCGAAGCCATTATCCAGGGTGACCCATCCGTTTTGCGTTGTTACATCAGTCATGTCTGTACCTCCACGGCATCATGATTTACAGGGCGAAAGTTTTATCATTATTATAAAAATACGCCACATGATTCTATACATAAATAGTAATCATACTCCTATCATTTGTAATAATTGATATATATCAATTTTCTAACAGTGCTTCCTGATACGCTATCAAGCCTGTCATATCGTCATGTCATTACATAGCTGACGATGAAATATTCCTGTTCAATATTTAGAGGTGTTGTGATGTCAATAATGCGAGCTGTTGTACTAACGTCCCTTTTTGTTCTGGGTATGCAGGTCTCTCTGCCGCTACAGGCAATAGAATTCAAGGTGGACTGCACATCGGTTGATGACTGCATGAGTAAAGGCGATATGTTGACCAAGAAACGCAAGCTCTCGCTGGCGCTGGAGGCTTACCGTAATGCGATCAAGTTCGATACCAGCAACACGGATGCCTGGAGAAAGTTCGAGAAGATCGTGGTGCGCATATCCGAGGAAGGGGGTTGTTAATCCCTTGAATACACCTATTACGGCTGACACAAAATGCTGAGCTTACGCAAGCAATGGCCTTTCTGGATCAGCGGTGTTTTTGTCGGTGTCGCCGAGATCATGAACTATGTGGTACTGGAAAAACCCATCGGTCTGACAACCGGCCTGGTGGAGATGACGGCTGCCTTTGAACAGACCGTCGCACCCGGCAGTGACTGGTGGTCTCGCGCCTATGATCCCAACGTGCACTGGATCATTATCGGCGTGGTCGTCGGTGCCTGGCTGGTAGCGCGTGCCGAAGGTGAATCTCGCGGCTGGCTCAAATACCCGACAAGGGAACTGGTGCTGGCTTTCGTTGGCGGTTTTGTATTCAGTTTTGGTACCCGTCTTGCGGCCGGCTGTACCACGCATCATTTTCTCGGTGGCCTGCCTTCGATGTCAACGGCATCGCTGTTATACCTGACCACCATACTTCCGGCAGGCTTCGTCACCTTCTACATCATGAGCAAAATGCGTATCGGCCATGTGTTCAAGGGGCAGGAAAACAAGGCCACGGCCGATCTAGGCTGTAAGGTCGGTGGCAAAATGGCACTCGATGGCCTCGCCTGTGAAGCTAGTCGCAACTATAATCCGCGGCGAGACTGGTTGCGCATTTCCATCCTGGTGTTGATGTTTGCCTTCTTCATGAACGCCATCGTTGGTTCCTTTGTCTACGGTACTGAAGACGGCCTCTATGGCTGGCACTATGCTGTCAGCACAATTGGCTGGGGGCTGGCGATCTGGTTGTTGCTGGTGGGTATGGTTGCCGGTGTGGGCATGGCAAAGACCGGCTTCGGTACCGAGTGTGCGTTCATGACGCCGGAGATTTCCATGGGGCTCGAGCACAGGGAAAACTTCTTTGAGACCAAATGGAAAATACCGGGATCGACCCGCGTGATGTTTCGTTCGATGTCACCCTTCACCGCGATTTTTATCGAGATCTTGATGCTGTGGGCTGCGATCATGATCGGCTGGCAGTTTTTTGATATCAAGCTGCCGCTTGGCATGAATCCGTCATGGGTGCTGCTGCTGGGTGCCGCCTGCCAGGGTTTCGGTTCGGTGGCAATGATCGGCTGCGAAATCCGTACCTACATGCGCCTGGGGCTGGGTTACATGACGGCCGTCGCCGCCTTCCCGGGCTTCCTGCTCGGTTACCTGCCATACACACTCAATGTGGATTACTGGGAAAACCTGGCGCGCGAAACAACGATAACAAAAGTGAAGCACGTGCCTGATATCTTCAGCCATGACCCGACCATACAGGCTGTTGTTGGCCTGGCTTATGGCCTGCTGATTGCCGGCTTGCTTTACTGGAGTGTCAAGCGTGGTATGCGCCTGACCGGTTTCTCGTTCAGGGATTTGATGACGCATGCCAATGATGAGCTGACGATTAAATATTTTGACCGCATCAGCAAAGAGTACGGGCAGAGTGGTGGTAAAGCGGCCGGGCGAAAAGCCGGTAAGCAAGAGGATTCAGGATTCGGTGAACCCGTGCCTGAGAGAACATGACATGATCAGCCGTCGCGAGTTCGTATTGCTGTCACTCGGTGTGGCCCTGATGCCTGAAACGGTGCTGGCCGCTCAACGTGAATCGGGTGTCATTGGATGGAATGCCTTCCTCGCTGCAATGACAAAGCTTGCCGACGACCTTGCTGCAGGCGCGCTTGAACAAAGCGCGGTTACAAAAAATGGTGTGGAATTTCTGCAACAACTCGATACGGATTCTGCAGCATTCAAGGCGGCTGTTGATGAGGCTTTTGAAACCGGCAACCGATACTGGCTGTGGCAGCGCATGGTCAAGCAAAAAAAACTCAATGGCGGAATTCTCAACATCGACAACCAACAGCTTGTACAACTGCATGACCATCCGGGTGCAACCGGCATGATGCGTATTATCAGCGGCGAAGCAGAGGTCTGGCAGTTTGACAAGACGTTATCGCGCATCGGGCCGGAAGGTATAATGACGACTGAATTAAGAAGAGTATCGCATCGGGTGTTAAAGCCGGGCGATACAGCAGTGCTGACACCCACGGCAGGCAATATTCATGCCCTCAGGTCGGTCACTGATCAGTGCAGCATGCTGGATTTCTTTATTCCACCCTATCAAACAAGTAATCGAAGCTGGTATCTGCCACTCGATGATGACTGGTTTAACAGTGAAACAATTACATGCCGAAGTATTCCTCAACATGAGTTTGCCAAGGCATAGCAACAGGCGTTACCAATGACTATTCAACACAGGAGTTTTATTATGACAACTACATTATTCAAACGTTTGACTCGTACCCATCATTGCCTTGTCACTGATGAGTGTATTCTCTGGCTCTGCGCTGGCAGGCGACTGGTCGAAACTGAATAAAAAGAAGCAGACCAAGCTGGGTCTGTATATGACCGCGGAAGATGCCTACAAGCACACCATGTCCAACATGGAAAAGACCCTGTTCGTGGATACGCGTACACCATCCGAACTCAACTACCTGGGTGCGGCAACGGTAATGGATACGCATGTACCGCTGGTGTTTATGGATACCACGGCATGGAACGACAAGAAGCATCGCTATAAAAGAGCGGATAACAAGAACTTTGTCAGTGATGTCGATGCGGCGCTGAAAAAGAAAGGGCTGACGAAAGATGACACGGTCATCCTGATGTGCCGTTCCGGCAAGCGCAGTGCAACCGCTACCAACATGCTTGCCGATGCCGGCTACACGAAAGTCTACAGTGTCGTCGATGGCTATGAGGGTGACAAGCAAAAGAAAGGGCCGAACAAGGGTATGAGAACCGTTAATGGCTGGAAGAACTCGGACCTGCCCTGGACGTATTCACTGGACAGGGATTACATGTATTTCACCAAGTAATTTTGCTTGTTACACAATTAAAAAAGGCCGCTATTCAGCGGCCTTTTTTCGCGGCAGGCTATTCAGAGAGCCAGGGTATTCGTGATCGGTCACAGCTGGAAGTGCAGTAGAAAAAAATATCTTACCGCAGAGGCGCGGAGACGCAGAGGTATATTAGGCCAGTAATTAAATGTACTAATTTATGTCACTCCTGCGACAAATCCGAAGGGATCGGATTTGAACGCACGAAGTGCGGCCCGAAGGGTAAAAGGCAGGAAGCCTGAAATAACGCAGGAGTCCAGTGTCTTACTTTGTACTGTTTGATATCTGTACTTGGAATTATATTAGCAAGACACAGGATCCCCGCTAATTTCAGCCTTCATCCGGGTGTTGTGGCTGCGAACGATGGAAAATATTGCTGCAGAAAACCGGTGATGGCTTGCCAGTAGTCTGCGCTATCAGGGTATTTGTTCCACAACGCACGTGAACCATGCTTGCCATCCGTTTCAGGTACGAAGCGGGTCTTATTGTCTGTTTTGATCGCGCCATATATTCCACGCCATGCATCCGCTTCATTACGCGAGGAAGTGATAAATACAGCAACAGTAATGCCTGTCGCCGAGTCCTGAATCCAGGTTTCACTTTTACCTGAACGCGAAAAGTATTCACCGGGTGAGAAGGCGATAACACCATCAACAAGGTCGTTGTCGAGTGCCGGCGATTTGCAGAACCAGTGCAGCAGAATACGAGCTGCCCCAGGCGATTAATTTATTTGCGCCATAATGTTTGCGGGCATATTGCAGTGCGCTGATAATGTCGGGCAGGGCGTCGATGTAATTCGTGTTCAAGCCGGATTCACTGGCGCGCTTTGCAGTTTCATTGTCCCTGCCCATGACGTACTCGCCCGAACGTAAATCGACGGCCATGCAGTTATAGCCGAGCGTATTCAATCGCGGTGCGATTTCACTGTATTCACCACGACTCCAGCCGGCCTGGTGAAACAGTACAATCAATGGCGTGGTCTTTTTTGGGGTGTGGTGAATACATGTCGGCTGTGATCAACAGGCCGTCAGCCGATGCAAAGGTTATGGTTTTTGAATCGCTGGCGTATGCATGCCCGTCGGTTAATAACAGGGCGATATATAACAGGTATAGTCGGGCGCGCATGCAACCAACATAACAGAAGCGCTTGTATTTTACACTTGGCTGTTGTTGCCCTCGATGCGCAACAGGATGATGCGCAGGATATTAAAAAAAAGGGCTGCATGCAGCAGCCCTTAAAACGCTCATAGATGTTATGAGCTTATCCAGGTGGCTTGCTTAGAAAGGACCTGGTCCTACCTGGTAAGGACGCATCATTTCATGGTCCTCATGGGAAAGAATATGGCAGTGCCAGACATAACGTCCCGGTTTGTCGAAGGTCATCTTGATGCGCGTGAC
>CAWEEC010000008.1:0-11277 GCA_963807785.1 uncultured Gammaproteobacteria bacterium
AAGCAAGACCAACCTGAACCAGGTACGGCAAAAAAGTTACGTATTGCTTGGCCTCGGAGGCGGCAGCGGCCTGTTCGACCAGGGCGGCGTTCTGCTGGGTCATCTCGTCCATCTGCCGGATGGTCTTGTTGACCTGCTCGATGCCGACCGACTGCTCTTCGCTGGCCGCGGTAATTTCGGCGATGATGTCGGAGACCTTCTTCACCGAGTTCATGATCTGTTCCAGCGTCTGACCGGATTCGTCAACCAGCTTCGAGCCTTCGTCGACCTTGGTCACACTGTCCTCGATCAGGTCCTTGATTTCCTTCGCGGCGGTGGCGCTGCGCCCGGCCAGGTTGCGTACTTCCGAGGCCACCACGGCGAAGCCACGGCCCTGTTCACCGGCCCGCGCGGCCTCGACCGCGGCGTTCAGCGCCAGCAGGTTGGTCTGGAAGGCGATCTCGTCGATGACGCCGATGATGTCGGCGATTTTCTTGCTGGAGGTGGTGATTTCCCCCATGGCAGAGACCGCGTTGCTGACCACGGCGCCGCCTTTCTCGGCCTGCTCGCGCGCACCGGCGGCGAGCTGGTTGGCCTGGCGGGCGTTATCGGCGTTCTGGCGCACGGTGAAGGTCATGTCCTCCATGCTCGAAGTGGTTTCCTCCAGGCTCGAGGCCTGTTCCTCGGTACGCTGACTGAGGTTGGTATTGCCCTGCGCGATTTCGTGCGCACCGTCGAGCACGGCGTTGGCGCCGCTGGAGATTTCGGCGAGTACATCGGTAAGCTTGGCAATGGTGCTGTTGGCATCGTTCTTCAGCTGGCCGAAGGTGCCGGCGTAGTCGGCCTCGATGCTGCGAGTGAGGTCACCGCGGGCCATGGCGCCGAGCACGTCGACGGTGTCGTTGATGACGCGCTCGGAAACATCGACCAGGTCATTGATGCCCTGGCTGAGCATATTGAAGAAACCGTCCTTGCCGGAGAGGTCGATGCGCTGGCCCAGGTCACCGGCCAGTGCGGCGTCGACGATGTCCTGGATCTCGTCTTCGATGGCGACTTCCTGCGAGCGGTCGGTCCACTCCAGCACGGTGCCCAGGCGTTCGCCGTCGCTGCCGAACACCGGGTTGGCGACCATCATCAGCGAGCGGCCACCGATGAACATGTCCGCGGTGTAGGTTTTTTCCAGGTTTGCCAGCAGGTCGCGCAGGTGCGCTGAGCCCTTGTCGAACAGGTCGATACTGGCGCCGTGCAGCTCGCTGGCATCGAACTCGGGCAGATCCTGGCGCAGGTCGTTTTCGGCATGCTGCATCATCTCAACCACGGCCTCGTTCAGATAGATGATGGAACCCTCGGAATCGGTAATCATTACGTTGGCGTTGACATTGTCCAGTGCGTGCCGGATGCGGGTGTTCTCGGTCATTTCCTGCTCCGAGCGCAGGTACTGTATGAGGTTGTCCTGCATTTTCGACAGGGCGATTAGCAACCGGCCGGGTTCGGTGTGCGGATATTTAACATCTATGTGCGTGACCTCGCCGGTTGCAATGGTGTTGGCGGCCTCGATCGCGCGGTTTATCGGACGACTGACACTGCGATTGATGGTCCAGGCCAGAAATCCGATAACAAGCATAACCAGGGGAATGAGTACGAGGTTGGCATTTCTTTTCGAAGTGTACAGTGTTGCCACCTCTTCAGCGGCATCAGTCGATACCGATCCAAGCCTGGTCAACAAGTTCTGCAGGTCAGAGTCTATGCGTGCCAGCAGCGGGCCGATTTCGTTACGGATCAGCCAGGCATCGATACGCCATTTGTCATCGCCATGCAGTTCGACCAGCTGCTGCATGTTGGTATAAAAGGTTTTATGCAGCTGAAGAAATTCCTCGAAGTTGGCTTCCTGCTCGAAATTGAACAGGTCGGTAGATGTTGTGAGTGTATCAATACTGTTGTTCACGGCACCCTTGAATAACACCATGTTGTCGCGGGCGGATTCAGCACGAAAAGCAAGGAACAGGCGCATTTCAGTTAGCAGCTTGGTCCAGTTGTAACGCAGTTCTACGATTTGTGACAGCAGTCGCTTGCGCTCTGTGCTGACGTCTTCTTCTTCCTCGTTCTGCACCATCTGATTGAGCAGGTGAAGCGTTTGCATAAATAACGGATTGATGTTGTCAGCAGCAAAAGCCATGGCGGGCATGTTGGCATTATTATCCGCACCCAGCTCGTTTATACGCTCCTGGTAGGAATGGAAACTGCTAATGTTGCCGCTGATCTGTTCAGCCAGCCTGCTGTTTTCTGCATCGCTGTTGATGCCAGCAAGTTGAACAATGGCGGCAGCACCCTGTTCAAGCTCGGCCAGGCTTGCGGTGTACTTTTCCTGCTCGGCCTGTTCCCCGGTTAACAGGTACAGCCCCATCGCAGACGAGCTTTGCTTGAGTTTCTCCGCAAGCTCGAGCGTTCCGCTCAGCGCAGGCTGAATCTCGCTCACCACCGTTTCGATACGGTTGTTCATGGTTGACAGGCTGCTCAATAGATTTGAACCCTGCAGTAACAGTATGACCTGTATCAGGATTGCAAACGCAAGCAGCTTGATCCTGATTGGTTTATCTCTGAGTAATATTTTTTCCAGCATGTGTATTAACCTGTAAATAAAAATCGTTGTTTCGGGCATGGTTGAGTGTGCTGACGCGTACGCCAAATAAGCTGCAGCATGTTAAAACTCTTCCCACTCGCTGCCGTCGCTATCGCTGTTGGCGGTTTTCTGCGTTGCGGGCGGGCTGACAGGCGCGGGTGGCGGTGTGCCGTGCGTCTGACCACGGCCGGTCACCGGTGCGGCGTTCGCTGGTGACTGCCGGTCGCTGCGCTGTTATCCGTGTTGAAAAACGCGACCAGCTCATTCAGGTTGCGGGCCTGTTCACCCATGGCCTCGGAGGCGGCTGCGGCCTGTTCAACCAGGGCGGCGTTCTGCTGGGTCATCTCGTCCATCTGTCGAATGGTCTTGTTGACCTGCTCGATACCGTCGGACTGCTCTTCGCTGGCCGCGGTGATTTCGGCGATGATATCGGACACCTGTTTCACCGAGTTCATGATCTGTTCCAGGGTCTGACCGGATTCGTCAACCAGCCTGGAGCCTTCGTCGACCTTGGTTACACTGTCTTCGATCAGGTCCTTGATTTCCTTCGCGGCGGTGGCGCTGCGCCCGGCCAGGTTGCGTACTTCCGATGCCACCACGGCGAAGCCGCGGCCCTGTTCACCGGCACGTGCGGCCTCGACCGCGGCATTCAGTGCCAGCAGGTTGGTCTGGAAGGCGATTTCGTCGATGACGCCGATGATGTCGGCGATTTTCTTGCTGGAGGTAGTAATTTCCCCCATGGCAGAGACCGCGTTGCTGACCACGGCGCCGCCTTTCTCGGCCTGCTCGCGCGCACCGGCGGCGAGCTGGTTGGCCTGGCGGGCGTTATCGGCGTTCTGGCGCACGGTGAAGGTCATGTCCTCCATGCTCGAGGTGGTTTCCTCCAGGCTCGAGGCCTGTTCCTCGGTACGCTGACTGAGGTTGGTATTGCCCTGCGCGATTTCGTGGGCACCGTCGAGCACGGCGTTGGCGCCGCTGGAGATTTCGGCGAGTACATCGGTAAGCTTGGCAATGGTGCTGTTGGCATCGTTCTTCAGCTGGCCGAAGGTGCCGGCGTAGTCGGCCTCGATGCTGCGAGTGAGGTCACCGCGGGCCATGGCGCCGAGCACGTCGACGGTGTCGTTGATGACGCGCTCGGAGACATCGACCAGGTCGTTGATGCCCTGGCTGAGCATGTTGAAGAAGCCGTCCTTGCCGGAGAGGTCGATACGCTGGCTCAGGTCACCGGCGAGTGCGGCATCGACGATGTCCTGGATCTCGTCTTCGATGGCGACTTCCTGCGAGCGGTCGGCCCATTCCATCACGGTACCAATACGCCCACCGTCGGTATCGAACACCGGGTTGGCCACCAGGCGCAGCGAGCGCCCGCCGATGACCATATCCGCGCTACAGGCGTCTTCATGTCTGGTCAACTGCTTGCATTGTTGATTGTTATCCTTGTCGAACACGTCGATAGAGGTGTCGAGTAGCTCGTTGGCGTCGAAATCCGGCAGATCCTTGCGCATGTCGGCCTCGGCAGCGTGCATCATTGCCTGAAAAGCGTCGTTCATGTAGATGATTTTGCAATCGGCATTGGCAATCATCACGCTGCCGTTGACATTGTCCAGCGCCTGCTTGATGCGGCCAGTCGCGCGCGCCTGTTTTCGGGCTGTTTCAATATTTTTTCGCAGGTTGTTCTGCATGATATGCAGCGAGCGCATCAGTTTTCCGGTTTCATCATCGGACTTGATATCAATTTTGTTATCAAGCTTGCCCTGGGCAATGGAATCAGCAATAACGGAGGCCGACTTGATCGAAGAGATAATGACGCGTGTAACCAGTAGCATCATTATTGTTACCACAATAACGATGCCCGCGACGATGATATAAAAGTTCCGGCTAAGCCTTTGCTGTGCAGCTATTGCATTTTCTTTATTTGCCTCGGTCAGTTCGTCTCGGGCTGACACCGTATCCACCAGTGTCATGTCGGCCATAACGATGGCATCATTCACATTCATGATTTTTGCTTCGATTTCACTGTGTAGCGGCGCAAGCTGCATGAAGGTCTGATAATATTCCTTCATGTCGGTTGCTATCGCGGCCTTGTCGTCTGAAGATATGTCTGAGTCCTGCAGCAGACCGGTAAATCTCTCCTGTTCGTCCGCCATCTTCTGCAGGTACTTGTCCAGCTTACGTGCCAGGTAGTCTTTTTCGTGCCGGCGCATCATCAACATGGAATTGGACAGTGCAATTTGCTGGTGTTGACCCAGGGTTTCCTCTACGCTGTGAACGGCTTTGCGTAATTTGCCGTGCAGGCCACTATTGTGGTCCAGTCCCATGCGCTGCCTGGCGTCTACCATGTCAATAAAGGCGGTTTGATAGTTCGTGATGGTTTGACGTAACTGGTCGATGATTTCCTGCATGTCTTCATCATGAGGTAGTGTCTGCAACTGCTCTATCTTTTCGGAGGTAACAGATATTGCCTGTTTGATATTTGTTACATAACGTAAATGGTTGCTTAGCAGAAAGTCTTTCTCATTACGCCTGGCGTGTTGTATTCCGTTTTCTATATCATCGACGAGTTTGTTAAAAAGATCGGTTTCGTCACTACGCAATTCAATCTTTTGCTGATGTCCCTGAATCACGTAAAAGGTGGAGCCGACAGCGCAGTAGCCTGTAACCACAAGTGCCACAATGATGATTAGCTTGGTGGCAAGATTCATGTTAATGATGGAGCTGGTTAGCATATCCCGATAACGGCCAGCTTTCCTTAGAATCGTGTTTGTCATGTTTCTCCCCTTTACTCTGATCTCTTATGGTTATTCGGCTAATGCCTGGTCTTGCTCCAGTGCCTGCAATACGCCGTTATTCATCAGCTGATCGATATCGAGCATGATGAGCATTCTGTCGCCGTCGGTGGCCAGCCCCTTGATGGACTCGGTACTGCAGGCACCGCCAAAGTCAGGTGCCGGCTTTAATTCTTCCCTGGCAATGTTATGCACTTCGGAGACGGCATCGACCACGATACCCATGGTGCGTTCGCCGTGTTCTTCATCGCTGACACGCACCACAACGACGACCGTGGTCTTGTTAAACGGTACCTCCTGCAGTTCGAAATACCTGCGTAAATCAACGATCGGTACCACCGTACCGCGCAGGTTGATGACGCCGAGGATATGCTCTGGCATGTTGGGCATGGGGGT
Source organism: uncultured Gammaproteobacteria bacterium (assembly GCA_963807785.1). Classification (GTDB taxonomy): domain Bacteria; phylum Pseudomonadota; class Gammaproteobacteria; order SZUA-229; family SZUA-229; genus JABDQW01. The sequence goes on from CAWEEC010000008.1 coordinate 5,782, forward strand.
GACGCCATCCCAGCCCTTGATTTCCTGTACCCTGAGGATATCGACACCGTATTCTTCATCCGCCAGCATGAAGGTGAGGTACTGGTCGAGGCCATCCTCGGCCTGCAGCGAGGTCTCGGTTATTTGTTCCTGTGTTTTGTTCATGTTGCCTGTCTCTTGTTTACTTTAGCCTGTGCTCTAGCTCTCGTTATGCCACTGCGGTGAGGGATACCTTGCGGCGGTTGCAGTCATCAAAATGACGTTGAATCAGTCCCGGCACATCCACGATCAGTGCGACGGTGCCATCACCCAGGATGGTGGCGCCAGAAATACCCTGCACCTGGCGGAAATTGGTCTCCAGGCTCTTGATCACCACCTGTTGCTGACCCAGCAGGTCATCGACAAACAGTCCGACGCGCTGGCCATCGGCCTCGACCACCATCAACAGGCCTTGCAGCAGGCTGGTTCTTTCAGCCTTCATGCCTAACAATTCGCCGACTCGGATGATGGGGATGTATTCATCGCGCAAACGGTAGAGTTCCGATTGCCCGGTGATGCTGCTGATGTGCTCAGCGCTGCATCTGCAATGACTCGACGATGGAGACCAGCGAGATGATGTAGGTCTCATTGCCGATGCGTGCGAGCTGGCCATCGAGGATGGCCAGCGTCAGCGGCAGGCGGATGGTAACAGTACTGCCTGCGCCTTGATTGGAGGTGATGCTGACATTGCCGCCCAGGTCGCGAATATTGCGCTGCACCACGTCCATGCCGACACCACGGCCGGATACGTCGCTGATCTGTTCCGCAGTGGAGAACCCGGGAGCAAAAATCAGGTTGTGGATGTGCTCATCGGATAATTCTTCATCTGCGCCGACCAGGCCCTTTTCGATCGCTTTTTTGAGAATGATGTCGCGATTCAGGCCGGCACCATCGTCGATCACCTGGACAATGATGTCGCCGCCTTTATGGTAAGCGCGCAGCTCCAGGGTGCCGGTCTCTGCCTTGCCGGCCGCTTTGCGGACATCCGGCATCTCGATACCGTGGTCGAGTGAATTACGCACCAGGTGTACCAGCGGATCACCGATTTTTTCCAGTACTGTCTTGTCGACCTCGGTGTGCTCACCGGTCATTTTCAGTTCGATCTGCTTGCCCATCTTGTTGCTGAGGTCGCGCACCAGGCGCGGGAAACGGCTGAATGAGAAGCTGATTGGCAGCATGCGGATTTGCAGGACACTTTCCTGCAACTCGCGGGTATTGCGCTCCAGCTGGGAAATGCCGTCGAGCAATTTTTCCAGCCTATGCGCATTACCCATTGCAAGATCGGCTGCTGATCTGGCTGAGCATGGACTGGGTAATGACCAGTTCGCCAACCATGTTGATCAGCGCATCCACCTTGTCGATGCCGACGCGAATCGAGCCGGATTCCTTGGTGGAAGCTGCCTGTTTGCGATTATCAGTAGTGGCCGTGGTTGCCTTGGGATTGTTTTCCTGTGGCGGTTTTTGTGCAGCCTGTGGCTGTGGGGATAGCTTCGATTTTTTCTGTAACCGCAGCTTCGGTTATGACCGGTTCGGCGTCTGTTGCAATGGTTTCGTTGACTTCTTGTGTCGAAGTTATCGTGCTCAGTGGTGTTATTTCCAGATCACTGGCATCCTCCACCCAGCTGAACAACTCTCGAATGTCTGCTTCCTCAACATCACCGTGCAGAACCAGTGTCCAGCTTAAATAACTCGATTCCGCTTCGAGATCAGAGAGCGCGGGTAAGGCGGAGGTGTCAACAGTGATGGTCGTATCGGCAAGTTTTTGCAGTTCGCGGAAAATTCTTGCCGGGTCATTGCCATCCTTCATCATGTCCGGATGGGGTCTGAATTTAATTTGTCTGACCTGCGAGAGCGCCTGCTGTGCAGCAGCTTTGTCTGTTTGTGGGCTGTCAGTGCTTTCGCTGCATGCTTGCGAGCCTGCGTCATCGCTGCCTGGACTCTGCAACATGGCTTCGAGTTTCTGCTGAACTTCCGACGTCCGCGCCGTGTCACTTTGATCGCCTTGCTTCGCTGCAGTTACCATGCTGTGCAGGACATCAACGGATTCGAGTAACAGGTCGACAATCGGCTGTGAAATCTGGCGGCGTCCGTCGCGCATTTCATCCAGCAGTGTTTCCATCACGTGAGTGAAACTGGAAATGTCCATGAAACCAAATGAAGCACTACCACCCTTGATCGAGTGTGCTGCGCGGAAAATTGAGTTGATTTCTTCAACATCAGTGCCCTTGTCCAGCGTCAACAAGCCGGATTCCATCACGCCGAGCCCTTCGAAGCATTCTTCGAAGAACACATCATGAAATTCTGAAAGGTCGATGGACATCAATTATCTCCGTAATCTATGAACAGGCTCAGTCCAGTACACGTTGCAAGGTATTTAACAGCCCATCAGGATCAAACGGCTTGACGATCCATCCAGTGGCGCCAGCTTCCTTACCCTGCATCTTCTTTTGTTTGCTGGATTCGGTCGTCAGAATCAGGATGGGAATGAACTTATAGTGCTGCAGATTGCGCAGTTTCCTCACCAGGGTAATGCCATCCATATTGGGCATATTCACATCGGTGATTACCAGGCTGACCCTGGTGTCTTCCGCAAGCTCGAGTGCCAACTCGCCGTCATTGGCCAGAACCACTTCGTAGCCCGCATTTTTAAGCACATAGGACACCATTTGCCGCATGGACGGTGAGTCGTCTACAGCCATAATACTTGTCATTCGTTTTCTCCCTGGCAAACATCCCGGCCGACGTCGTCACGCGGCTGTAAATATCTGCTTATCGTTTTTATCGGCATCTATTCGTTACTCTTTACTTACACCGCCTGGTAACAGCTTGATGAGCTTGCGTATAACCACAAGCGTTAACCCAGGAGCGCAGCCAGCTGCATTTCGTGCCTGTTTTTTGTCACTACCATCAGAGAAGCAAAAATCAGGCCACTTTTTTCAAAGTCACGCGGGTCGATACAGGGCCAGGGTATGTGAACGAGGGTTTGCCGCCGAATTTTGCGGCGCCCATCGCAAATAAATTGCACTGGTTGAAGGATTCAGGTACTAGTTCGAGTAACTAAAGCGGGTTTGATAATAAGAAATGTTCGAACACACCTGCCGCTTTTGCAGGAATATCAGGCATCGATTATTCAATGAGTCAGTTTAAAACCGGGAATATTTTCGGTTATAAATCCAGTAAGAAATATGTATCTGTACCAGCGGAACGTCGTGTGGAACATGCGCTGATCACTGCTCTGACATATTCATCTGTTAAAGGAATATCACTTTGCAGGTCCTAAGTACCCTAAGAAATAAACCATCTCTTCTCGGTACGCAGAATCAGTGTAAAAATTCAAACCTGGCTCAGGATCAACTGGATACTTTAATTGGTAACCATCCCATTCACCAAATTTGTTATAAGGATTATAAGGAGAAAAAACTCTTAAATCACCATTCATAACGTGTTGTCTAATAACGGTCCACAAACTCCAACGAGATGCGTTACGTACCCAAACACCTTGATTAGTAATCTCATCTAATGGATAATACATTTGATGATTGATTTTTTCACGTAAGTCAATGTATTCAAATACTCTTCTACTCCAAATCGCATCCGCCTCACGTACGTACTCATAAGGAATCATACGTTTAGTAGGAATGTGTTCTTGAATGAACACCCCATCAATAATACCTTCAGTAGGTACATTAACAGGTCCTCCGTTGATTTCCTCAATCTGAGCACTTGCTTCAGTAGATCCTAAGATTGCTACTGCCAACAATGAATAAATTAAACTTCTCATAATCCTAAAAATTAATTATTAAATCTTAAATGCACCGGCTCTCTTTCTTTGAATGCCGTCAGGACCAACTACTGTACATATAAAACTTACTGTCATTCCAGTTTTTGCTTGCATGATCAAAGATGATGCAGCACCGATGTTACCACCTGAACCTCTTGGAGGAGCACCTGGAGCACCTGGAATAGTACATTCCCAGTTAATGATTTTAAATGAAGCATTTAAAGGAATCTCTGGTGGATACTTAGCAAAAAGCTTAGTTTCTCTTCTGTTTCCTTTAGTACCTGACTTAGAAGCACCCCAGTATAATTCTGGATCTGGCAAGTTACTAACTCTGTATTTTACTTTTTTCAAAGAAGCTGTTTTACCTGTAGCTGTGTTCTTACCAGAAACAGTCAAATAAGCTTCTCTACCTCTACCAGTTGGTTTAACAATATATCCAGTACCTGATTTACTTACTGAACATCCAGAACCTGATAAAATTGTTTGATCATAACCAGAAGCCGTTGCTTCTACTTTATTCGCATAACCTCTATAAAGAACGTTCATTTCAGGTAATTCAATCGCCCCTGAAGGTTTCATGATAATATCTTTTCGTCCACTTCTCTGTTTTCTTAACACCTGATTTGTTCTTAATAGATACAGTACCTGTAACTGTCATGTGTCCAGAACCAGTAGTCATTTTAACTACACCTTGTCCGTTACCAGGGTATGATACCATATCTTGCTTGTCATATCCATCAACAGTAACAACTGGTTGGTTATCTGAATCAAAAGCCGCCATCATTACTTGTAACTCAATCTCTTCGTTGCTGTTCGCAACTGAAGGACCATAAGCTAAAGGCATAATTTTGTTAAAGCTGTATTCACCTGTAGAAACTTTTGATTTCCAGTGTGCCATAGCTAAAGCTCTTGCAGCTAATACATCTTGTTGCATAGAAGATAAAGAAGCGATTGCAGCTACTAAAGGAGCGTGATCAAAAGTTGCACCAATCCAGTGTACACCTTCTACACCGTGAACCTTCCCTTTTTCAAGTTTAGTCATTCCCATGTACAGATCAATTAACACCTGACGGTCCTCTTTCAAGTTACCTTTAGATTTGTCAATCATTTTAGCAACTTGCTTAGTTAAATCTTCATTACTAGTAAATTGAGGGATATTTGTTGGCTTTACAGTAAACTGTTTACCACCCCATTCATAAGTACCAGTCAATTCAACAATTTTCTTTCTGTACTTGTTGAAATCTTCCCAAAGCTTCTTACCTTCTCCAGATGGATTCTTAATGTCTTCACCAATAATAACGTGCATAGGCACATCATATTGATCTTTTGCTTGAACAGCCATCAAGTTCATTCTAGTAGGTAAAGATCCTTTTTCTTTATCGTACTTCGACCATAAGATTGATGCTTCATCTTTGTTTTTAACACCTGAAATGTCTTCTCCACTTTCCTCAAGAATCTTCTTCTTTAAGTTCATCGATAGATTCGATCATTTTAGATGATTCAGCATCAATAAGCTCCATTTGCTTAATTACATACTTTAACTTTTCGCGTTTAGCTTTGTTCTCTTCTCCTTTAGCTCCAGATAACTCAGACTTTACATCGTTGTAAAAACCAGTTCCTCTATCAAATTGAACGATGTTCGCTTTTTGTGTATTTTCCTCAATCGCTACGAAAGCATCAAGGATAGATTTAGATAC
>CAWEEC010000009.1:0-61277 GCA_963807785.1 uncultured Gammaproteobacteria bacterium
AAATAACATCATAGCGCACGCCCAGCGCACGCGCCTCGGATTCAGCGTCTTCGCGACTCATGCCTGCGGTATAACGCGAAGGCATCATCACCGCCTGTACATTTTCAGCCCCAAGCGCATCGACAGCAATCGCCAGTGTCAGGGCCGAGTCGACGCCGCCGGAAAGCCCGACAATAACGCCGCTAAAACCATTCTTGGTAACAAAATCCTTCACCCCCAGAACCAGTGCCTGGTAGGTGGCCTGTTCCTGCAATAATGCCTTGCTGGATCCAGCTGTTACCGCGACAGGCCCGTCAGCAGTGAAGTCAATCAGCTCGATAACGGGTTCGAAGGCTGCCGACCTGTGAATTACATTTCCCGTGCTGTCAACAACCAGGGACTCACCATCAAATACAAGCTCATCCTGGCCGCCAACCATGTTTATATAGAACACCGGCAGGCCACTTTCGCCGGTGCGTTGTTGCAGCACACGAACGCGCTCTTCATATTTACCACCATGAAAAGGAGAGGCATTGATCACGATGATGGCATCGGCGCCGGCAGCTTTTATATCTGCAACAGGTCCTGGCTCCCATGCGTCCTCACATATCACCACGCCAAACCTGAGCTCGTTAACAGCAACTACACAGGTAGTGTGACCAGGCGAGAAATAACGCACCTCGTCAAATACAGAGTAATTCGGCAGCGACTGTTTATGATATTCAGCGATGCGTTCACCATCACGCAACCATAAAGCCGCGTTATATAAGCTGTCGTTATACCTCACCGGCAGCCCGACAACGACATCGATCCCCCGAACGGATTGTTTTATGTTCTCGACTGCACGCTCTACTTGAGCGATAAATCCCGGGCGATAGAGTAAATCTTCCGGTGGATAGCCCACCAGTGCCAGCTCCGGAAATATAACCAGATCCGCCCCCTGTTCAGCAGCAGACTGCGCAAGCTCGATGATATACCGTGCATTAGTATTGATATCGCCGACAAGAAAATTATCCTGTACCATGGCGACTCGGACAGATTTACTCATACATCATCTCTTCTAAGTTCAGATCATTGATATGTTTCGTACTCTAATAATCGTTGCAGCGCTTGTGCTTGTATTTCTCATTATAAAGAATCGGCTTAACAGCAGGCGCCTGCAGCAGAAAAAAACAGGCCCGGCAGCCGCTGGCCCGAAAAAATCAGACGATATGGTGAAATGCCTGCAGTGCAAAACCTACATCCCAAGAAAAGAAGCTATTATCTCAGGTACCGAATCATTTTGCTGTAAACAGCATCAACGGAACTGGGAACAAGGTCATAAAAACAGAGATTAATACACTGAGTTTAAACCCTGACCAGCACAACCGCAGCTGGCAATACCTGCGCCTGTTCAATTACTACAGAAGCGCACTGGCGTTGTTTTTTCTGACCTTGTATCTCAACGGCTGGATAGAACAGTTCATTCGCCCGACTGATTATAATCAACAGCTGTTTTTGTGGGCATCAGTCGGATACCTAGCAGCCTGCGTGGTTTTCATACTTAGCCTTTACCTGCACAAACCCGGGCTTGATACTCAGGTCGTAGCCCAGACCTGTGTAGACATCATTATCATTATCGCCTTGATGCATGCCAGCGGCGGTATTCGCTCCGGCCTTGGCATGCTACTTATTATCAGTATATCCCTCTCCAGTATTTTCCTCACCAGGCGATTTACCCTGTTCCTGGCTGCGACAACGTCACTTGTGTTACTGGGTGAGCATATTTATTCGCAGCTTTTTATACCCGATTATCGCGAAGCCTATGTACAGACCGGTATTCTGGGTATAGTCATCTTCACATTTGCGTTTATCACATCGATAGTTGCAAGACGTATGCGCGAAAGCGAGCAGCTGGCGAACGAGCGCAGTCGTGAACTGAAAAACGCAGTTCATATGAACGAACATATCATTAGCAACATGCGCACAGGCATTCTTGTTGTCAATCCAAACGGCATTATCGTGATGGCCAATAATGCAGCAAAGAATCTGCTGGGAAATATACATATAGACAAGAACACGACAATCAAGCAGATACTGCCTGAATTGAACGAGCGTTATATTGAATGGCAAAACAGTGTTGAACTTGTGCAACAGAAACCCGTACAACAAAGCCATGGCCTGCCAGACCTGCAACCCGGCTTCAGCCGAACAGAGCCTGCTGCAGGCAACAACAGCCCAACCCTGATATTCCTCGAGGATGCCAGTCAACTGAATCAGCGCTTCCAGCAGGTCAGGCTTGCGTCGCTGGGTCGTCTTACTGCCAGTATTGCCCATGAAATCAGAAACCCGCTGGCGGCCATCAATCATGCATCACAATTGCTGGATGAATCTATCGATAGCGGCCCCGATAAAAAACTTACGGATATTATCAATACTCAAGCACAGCGATTAAATGGTGTTGTTGAAAATGTTCTGCAACTGTCACGCCAGCAACGCGGTACGCCAGAGCCTGTTGAACTGTTACCATGGCTAAACAAATTCAGAGATGAATATGCCGCTTCACAAGGGCTGAACAAGCACCAGATTAAAATTCATATCCAGCCTGAAGACACCACCATACTGTTTGATTCAGGAAATTTACACCAGGTGATGTGGAATCTGTGTGGCAATGCAGTTAATCATTCCAGATTACCTGCGTCAGATGTCAGCATCATCATTGACGGTGGCATGGAAGAATCTGCTGAACAACCGTATATCGATGTTATCGATAACGGTCCCGGTATAGACCCGGAAACAGCAAAACAGATTTTTGATCCATTTTTTACCACCAGCGGTGAAGGCACCGGGCTTGGTCTATATATCACCAAGGAAGTGGCGGAAAGTAACCGTGCTAAAATACGCCATATCGCGTTGCCGGCTGGCGGAACCTGTTTCAGGATTTATTTCATGCAGGCGCCCGCACAGCACGTCAGTAAAGTTTCGAATAGTTAATTATCCGATTTTAATAACAATAGCTTGAAGCCAAAGGAACATCTGATTAATGACAGCAAAACATGTGCTAATCATTGATGATGAACCGGACATCTGCGAACTCATCGAAATAACGCTGACACGCATGGGGCTGAATACGCGCTCTGCGATGAGTCTTGCTGATGCGCTGAAACTGGTAGAAGCGGAACATTTCGATTTATGTCTCACCGATATGCGCCTTCCCGACGGTGATGGCATTGAAATGGTCAAATACATTCAACAAAAGCACCCCAACATCCCCATAGCTGTTATTACCGCCCATGGCAATATGGAACTGGCAGTAAAGGCACTGAAAGCGGGTGCATTTGATTTTGTATCAAAACCGGTCGATATCCAGATCCTGAGGAACCTGGTGTCAGCAGCAACAACCCTGCCCGATGAAGACACAGGCGAGCCTGCCAACAGTAAAACAACCATTACCGGACAATCGCTGGTGGTGGATAACATCAAGAAGAAGATAGGGAAACTGGCCCGCAGCCAGGCACCGGTGTTCATCCACGGCGAATCCGGCTCTGGCAAAGAACGGGTCGCGCGCATGATTCACGAACAGGGCTCCCGTAGTCAGGCACCGTTTGTCCCGGTCAATTGCGGTGCAATACCGGCGGAATTAATGGAAAGTGAGTTCTTCGGCCATATCAAGGGTAGCTTTACCGGTGCCAGCAGCGACAAACAAGGCCTGTTCCAGGCAGCCAGCGGTGGCACCCTGTTTCTGGATGAAGTTGCCGAATTACCACTGAATATGCAGGTCAAGCTGCTGCGTGCAATTCAGGAAAAGGCGGTGCGGCCGGTCGGTGCCGGACACGAAATACCTGTTGACGTGCGCATTCTGAGTGCCAGCCATAAAAACCTGGAACAGCTGGTAAACCAGGGTCTGTTTCGCCAGGACCTGTACTATCGTATTAATGTGATCGACCTTACTGTGCCGAGCCTGCGTGACAGAAGCGAAGATATACCACTTCTGGCCGAACAAATGCTGAAAACCATCGCCGAGAAATCCGGCCTTGAATCAATACCGAGCATCAGCAAAACTGCCACTGAGGCGCTGATGGCATACAGCTTTCCGGGCAATGTTCGCGAACTTGAAAACATCCTGGAACGCGCGCTCGCACTGGCTGATAACAATGTTATCGAAGCCGATGATCTTGCCATCAGCAAGCAGGTGCAGGCATCGGCGCCCTCTGAGGCAACAGCAACGGACGACCAGTCGCTCGATCTTGAAGGGCAGGAAAAAAGCTCGATCATGCAGGCACTGGAAAAGACCCGCTGGAACAAAACCGCTGCTGCCAAACTGCTGGGCCTGAGCCTGCGGCAGCTCCGTTATCGTCTTGAAAAATACAATATCGACTGATTCGGATCGGGCACCAGGCCACACCAGGTCATATCATTCGCCAATAATAGAGCTGACAACTTCATTCTGTATTTGTTGCACATATTTATTTTCTGGCTGAATACTTAGTGGAAGCGGCTCATCAGTCGCTTCGGCGCTGAGCATGGTTGGTACATCCAGGGTATCGGTAATCTTGAACTCTGCCTTGTCGTAGACAGCAATCGCCCTTGCGTAGCGGCATGACATGGGTATTAATTGATAGCGAGAGTCCGCATACTGATTTTTTGTAACCGCATCGACAGTCTCAGCGTATTGCGTGTCTTCTTCACGTAAAGCAGCCTGGTCGAGCCGGTACTTACCCAGCCTGGCAACCACATGCTCATCCAGCGGCACAATCTTCTCGCCATAGTAATAAACTGCCGAACTGCTGTTCTTAAAAGCTTGTTTGGTGAATTCCAGTAATTCATCCACTGTGTCCGGACGTTGTAGAAAAGACAGTTTCTGTTTGCTACTGGGCCCGGCCTCTATGCTAGCCATGTCAATATCACCCGCGTCGGGATGGGAAATGCAGGCAAACTTGCCAAGATAAAATACCGCTGTGGCTGGACGCTCGCTATAGACATTATTCACACCCCAGACAAGTGCCGACAGCTGTACCAGTAACACCATCGTCATATCGAATTTCAGATATTTTTTACCGGGCTTGAAAACCAGTAATGTCAGGCCTGGCCCCAGCACGACATCGACGAAGAAAATGGTTGCAATGGCACGGTTACCGCCATCGAGAAAGAAATAAAAATCAGGGTACCAGTGAAATACAATGAGGTAAGACAATACAAGAAAGAGTGCGGCACTCACAGTGAGATGAGTGAGGAATGCCTGTTTACGTCTAATATCTGTCAAAACCATATGCTATTTATCTCCTTAACAATGAATCAACGTCAAAGTGAACTAATAGTTGAGGTTTTATATAGAATAGATTCTGCGAAACGGCAAGCATGATAGCAGCGACATAAAGTTGAATTATCCTGAAGCTTTATCAGGACTTCTACACTGCTGAGATTACGCAAACTTGAATTTCGAACTGCCCCTGAGTTTATTTGTTCGTTTTTGGCTAACAAAATTGTCACATAGTGACAGTTTGTTTACATCTCCCTGAAAACCCGGCCACCAATACAATATGATAAGTCATTGTTTATAAATATTTTTCTTCCCATTCCTGCAAACTGGCACGGTCTCTGCTACATAACTAACAGATTTCACTAATTATGCGAAATCAAGAAAGTCACGCTTAGTTAACAAATTTCTCAGGAGAGAATCATGAAGAAAACCCAAGGTTTTACCCTTATCGAACTGATGATCGTTGTGGCCATTATCGGTATTCTGGCTGCTATCGCTATTCCTTCGTATAACAGCTATATCGATTCAGCCAACGCTTCAAAAGTTGCCAGCAATGCTGACGAAGCCGCCCGCATCATGAAAAACGAGCTGTCCAAGCTTAAAACTCAGCAGGCTATGGCTATACCCGCAGCACAGTGGACTTCTATTGACGGTTCTGATGCAGCTCTTGCAACCAACGCCAACTGGGCGAACTATCTGGTTCTAAGCACTGGTGCCAAGGCTCCTGACGGTAGTGCCGCATTTGTCGCAGGCGCAGGTGTAGGCCTTGATGTAGGTTCTGTTGGTATCGCTGGTGGTCCGCTGGGTGGTCCGGCTCCAGTTGCGGTTACTATCGACAAGCCGTTGTTCAAGAACACTCCGCAGGTTATCAAAACCGTACAGTAAGCTACCGGTTTTGTGTTAAGAAAAAAGAGGGGCTTTTGCCCCTCTTTTTTTATTGTGTATATTTCACCCTGGTCTGCTTTTTTATGGACCACCCATGCGAGACATTCATAGGTTTAATCCCCTTCGCCAGGCATTTTGTTATATCTATGTTATAAACATTAATAAGGATATGGCTTGTGCGCTTTAGACGTATATAAAATCATACATCAACGCACAACATATGCGTGGCTGCAAGGGCGGTGCGTCAGAGCCACGATGACTATCACTCAATCCGGGGTAATAACTGGATCATATCCCTGGTTTTCCGCTGGCAAACTTGCCGCGCCGTGCATTAGACCTGCCAGACAAGAGAGTTTTTGCACCGGGGAAAAATACTGTTTATCCGGGTATTGGTCACGTTTAGCAGAATTAAGGCGTTGATTTAAGGTATTTTCCCGAAAAACATACATAATCAAACATATCAGCATATTGATGCGGAGGAACGCACTATGAACAGATCCAAACACTCTGGCTATACACTCGTCGAGTTAATGGTGACCGTGGGTATCGTCGGGGTACTGGTCGCTGTCGCCATTCCTGCCTATAACGGTTATATCGACTTATCCAAGCGTGCGGTTGCCCAGGAAAATGCCGAGCAGTTGGCTATCTTCCTGGATAACTTTTTTTATGAAAACGGCACCTATATCGCCGGTACGTATGAACCAGGTGGTGATGTTATTACCTTGCCGAATGCATTGAGCTGGCGCCCGGACGGTGACAATGATCAATTCAAATACAATATCGCAGCCTGTGGAACTGGCGCTATTAATGAGTGCTATACCATTACAGTAACTTACCTGCTGGATCCAGCCATACAGGAAACTGTTACCAAGCTTCCGCCAGCGTAGCCATATCAACACACTGATTCCGGCATCATCACAGGGCCCGATAATGTTTTATCGGGCCCTGTTTTTTTGGTTTATTTTCAACTGCCTGAAATACTGGTTTTAAGCGATATTCTTCCTATAATCTTTCTATCTGTAACAACAATATTCGAACGACAGGCTAAGTCCTGTTGATTTCAGGGCTTAACGATCGGAGCACGGGGACTGCAATGAGTGCCGAACCAAAACTGAGCGGGCTTTCTCGCAAGCTTGTCAATGACGGCTTGCTGGATGAGGAAAAAGCGATTACCGCTTTAAAAAGTGCGCACGATGAGAAAATCAGCTTCACTCAGTACCTGGTGAATAACAATGTGCTTTCCGCGAGCAAAATCGCAATGGAAGCCTCTAATGAATTCGGCCTCCCCGTATTCGACCTCGATGTTCTCGACGCGGAATCGATCCCCCGCGATATCGTCGACGACAAGCTGATCACCAGGCATCACGCAGTTCCCTTATACAAGCGAGGTAACCGCCTGTATATCGGCATTTCGGACCCGACCAACCTCGCAGCTATCGATGATATAAAATTCCAGACCGGCACCAACACCGAAGCCGTACTGGTAGAAGAAAACAAGCTCACAAAATTCATCGACAAGCTGCTCGAGGAAGAAGATGATCTCGACGATGGCCTCGATGATGATCTGGAAGACGTTGAGTTTGCCGACACTGATGCGGCTCCACCTGCAGCAGAAGCAGCGAGTGCAGCTGATGACACCCCTGTAGTCAAATTCGTCAACAAGGTGCTGCTGGATGCGATAAAAAAAGGCGCTTCCGATATACATTTTGAACCCTATGAGAAGAAATACCGTGTGCGTCTGCGTATCGATGGCGTATTACGCGAAGTCTCAAAACCGCCGACAACGATGGGCCTTAAACTGGCTGCCCGACTCAAGGTAATGTCAAAAATGGATACCGCTGAAAGGCGTGTTCCACAGGACGGCCGTATTAAATTGAAGATTTCCAAAAACAAGGCCATCGATTTTCGTGTTAACACCCTGCCGACACTGTTTGGTGAAAAAGTTGTGTTGCGTATCCTGGATCCTTCCAGTGCACAGCTGGGCATCGATGCTCTTGGCTATGAGCCCGAACAGAAACAAAAATATCTGGATGTACTGGCAAATCCATATGGCATGATTCTGGTAACCGGTCCAACCGGTAGTGGTAAAACCGTGTCCCTGTATACCGGCCTCAACATTCTCAATACAGAAGACAGGAACATATCGACGGCCGAGGATCCGGCAGAAATCAACCTCGAAGGCATCAACCAGGTCAACGTCAATAACAAGGTCGGACTTGATTTTGCTTCCGCCCTCAGGTCTTTCCTGCGCCAGGACCCGGACATCATCATGGTTGGTGAGATTCGTGACCTGGAGACTGCAGAGATTGCCATCAAGGCGGCACAGACCGGTCACATGGTGCTGTCCACCCTGCATACCAATGACGCACCGCAAACGCTGGCTCGCCTGGTGAATATGGGTGTACCACCATTCAACATTGCCTCAGCTGTATCACTGATTATTGCCCAGCGTCTGGCACGTCGCCTGTGTGAACACTGTAAAGCGCTTGAAGAAGTACCACGAGCAGCACTGGAAGAAGAAGGTTTTACGGATGAACAAATCAAGGAGAGCTTCACCCTGTACAAGGCTGTCGGTTGTGACCAGTGTTCAGATGGATATAAAGGCCGAGTCGGTATTTACCAGGTAATGAAAATTTCTGAAGAGATGGGTCAGATCATCATGAACAATGGCAATGCACTTGATTTAGCGGATCAAGCGCAAAAAGAAGGCGTGAATGACCTGCGGCAGTCAGGCCTGCTTAAAGTATTACAGGGCATCACCAGCCTGGAAGAAGTTAACCGCGTAACCAAAGACTGATTAGGACTGAATAATGGTAGAAGCAGCAACGTATCTGTGGGAAGGAACCAACAAACAGGGCAAAGTTATCAGGGGAGAAACAACAGCGACGAGCATGGAGGCTGTTAAGGTCGAGCTGCGCAAGCGCGGCGTCACCCCCAAACCAGGCAAGGTTAAGAGGAAGGGTAAATCACTGTTTGGCGACAAGGGCAAAAAGATTAAGCCTGCTGATATTGCGATATTCAGTCGCCAGATGGCCACCATGCTTAAAGCCGGTGTACCGCTGGTACAGGCTTTTGATATCGTTGGTCAGGGTCACTCCAACAAGAATATGGCCACGCTGATCATGCAGGTAAAAGCTGATGTGGAAGCCGGTGGTACCTTTGCCAGTGCGCTGGGAAAACACCCGTTGTATTTTGACGACCTGTTTGTAAACCTGGTTGATGCCGGTGAACAGTCCGGTGCACTGGAAGACCTGCTGGATAAAGTCGCCACTTACAAGGAAAAAACAGAAGCGCTGAAATCCAAAATCAAGAAAGCACTGACCTACCCTATCTCAGTACTGATTGTTGCTATTATCGTAACCGCCATTTTGTTGATTTTCGTTGTCCCCACCTTTGCCGGTATGTTTGAAGGCTTTGGTGCAGAATTGCCGGCATTTACTCAATTGGTAGTGAACCTGTCCGACTTCATGATTGAATGGGGCTGGCTGATAGGCCTGAGTATTATTGCCATGATCATGGCCTTCATCCAGACAAAAAAACGCTCGCGCAAATTCCGGGAAAAGCTTGATGTGCTTTCGCTTAAGGTACCCGCATTTGGCGCCTTGATGTATAACTCCGCAATCGCACGTTTTTCCAGGACGTTGTCGACCATGTTTGCTGCCGGCGTGCCTCTGGTTGAGGCCATGGTCTCGGTAGCAGGTGCTGCAGGTAACAGCGTCTATACCAAAGAGATCATGCGCGTACGTGATGATATCGCCTCAGGTACGACATTACAGGCAAGCCTGTCGCAGAATAAAGTTCTGTTCCCTAACATGCTGGTTCAGATGGTTGGTATTGGTGAGGAGTCAGGCGCACTCGATGAGATGCTTGCCAAGGTTGCTGAATATTATGAAGCAGCGGTTGACGATGCAGTTGATAACCTGACCGCCTTGATGGAGCCACTGATTATGTCTTTTCTGGCTGTTGTTATCGGTGGCCTGGTAATTGCGATGTACCTGCCTGTCTTCAAGATGGGTGAAGTTGTTTCACAATAATAAATTCCTTTGGAAATACTCACTGTATTTAAAACAGAACAATGGCTGTTTTACACAGCCATTGTTTTATTCAGCCTTTGTGTAGGCAGCTTTCTTAATGTTGTCATCTATCGCCTGCCGGTGATGCTTGAGCGTGACTGGCGACTGCAATGCCATGAATTTCTTGAAATGGAAGCACCAGTCGCCAGTGAAGTGGATAAGTTGAGCCTCGCCACACCCGCTTCCAGTTGCCCCCAATGTGGTCATTCTATTCGTGCATGGGAAAACATCCCTGTCATCAGTTATGTTCTACTGGGCGGCAAGTGTTCCTCCTGTAAGACTCCAATTTCCTTACAATATCCTGTCATCGAGGCAATGACTGCATTCATGTCTGTGGTGGTTGCATGGAAATTTGGTGTTAGTGTACAAACTGCGGGTGGCCTGATTTTCACCTGGATATTGATTGCCCTGACCATGATCGATATTCACAAGCAGCTATTACCTGATAATCTGACCTTGCCCTTGTTATGGCTGGGGTTGATGTTCGCACTATTTGACACCTATACATCGCTGCAAGCCAGTGTCATTGGCGCCATCGCCGGATACATGGTGCTATGGATAGTGTTCCATACATTCAAACTGGTTACCGGCAAGGAAGGCATGGGATTTGGTGATTTCAAGTTACTTGCTGCAATGGGGGCCTGGATGGGCTGGGAAATGCTGCCACAGATAATACTCGTTTCTTCTGTCGTCGGAGCTGTTGCCGGATCCATAATGCTGGTAACAGGCAAAGCACGATCGCAGCAACCAATACCATTCGGTCCGTATCTGGCTGTCGCCGGCTGGATCGCACTACTCTGGGGCAATGATATTAACCAGGCCTATCTTGTTACGCTGCAGTAATGCTGACAATAGGCCTTACAGGCGGTATTGGTAGCGGCAAATCTGAAGTTGCCAGAATGTTCAGTCAGCTCGGTGTGCCGGTAATTGACGCTGATGTCATTGCCCGCGAGTTGGTTCTACCCGGCACAGCAGGCTTATCTGAAGTCGTAAGTCAATTTGGCAAGGCGATATTGACTGCTGATGGCATGCTTGACCGAGCCCGGCTCGCTGAAATCGTATTCCACGATCCGCAGAAGAAAAAGCAGCTTGAATCCATTATTCACCCGCGAGTGCGCGAGCAAATCAACGCATTCAAGCATAAATATACAGATAAACCTTATATTCTGCTTGTGATTCCACTGCTACTTGAAACAGGACAGCGTGATATTGTTGACAGGTTACTTATTGTAAATGCCGAGGATACAGTGAGAATACAACGCGTCCAGGCGAGAGATGGGCGCGATCAACAACAAATTCATGCGATCATTCAATCTCAGGCTGATGATGCGACTCGGCAAGCCGCGGCAGATGACAGCATCGACAACAACGGCAGCATAGATGAGCTGCAGAAATCCGTGCAACAACTTCATCAACAATATATGTTGCTAGCTGACAAGGACAACTTTATGTAATCGCGGATTTATGTAACAATCCTGTCAATTATTGAATGAGCCTGCCGTGACCGATTACCTCACATACGAACAACCGCTTAACGAACGTATACGTACGTTCCTCAGGCTGCACAACCTGTTTAAACAGTTCGCCTTCCATGTAGAACATGGATCGGCATGGGATAATCCCGTAGCAATCGATGCAATTACGGACATTCTGGCATTTACCACACGTAGCGATATCAAGCTGGAGGTACTCAAGGAGCTCGAGCGCCAGCATTCACGCCTGGAAAGGCTTACCAAGCGCCCACAGATTGACCAGGGGCAACTGGTTGCGTTACTGGATAAACAGACTGCGCTAATCAGGAAATTACAATCTTGCACAGGGCAACTGGGTCAGGAGACCCAAAGCGCTGAACTGCTGAATGCCATCAGACAGAAAAATTCGGTTCCGGGCCCGATCTGTGATTTCGACTTACCTGCATTTCACTACTGGCTGACACGACCGGAAAATACCCGACGCGAACATCTGCAGCAATGGTTTTCACCCTTCATTGTGCTTGAAGAAGCAATCACCATGATTCTTGACGTATTGAGGAACTCTGCAGATGGTACTGAGGAAACTGCAGCAAGGGGATTTTTTCAGAAAGTCATTGATACTAACCAGGCCGTTCAACTGCTACATATATCAGTACCGCCATCAGATAACTGCTACCCGGAAATAAGCGCCGGTAAACACCGGTTTTCCGTGCGCTTCATGGTTAACCCTAATCCTTTCACTCGCCCTGAACAATTCACTGAGGATGTAACATTCAACCTGAGAATGTGCGCTGTATAATCACTTCCACAATGCACTTATTGCTGCAATACCCTGACCACCTGATTTCCACGCTTGCTCTATATCATCATCTGTTACGCCACCAAGGGCGAAAACAGGTATGTTGATATGATCAACCAGTTCATGAAATGCCACCCATCCCAGTGGATCGGCATGCGGATGACTACGCGTTTTAAGTACAGGTGAAAGCACGGCGAAGTCAACGCCAATAGACTGCGCATGTTCAAGTTCCTGCCTGTTATGGCAGGAGGCAGAAACCAGGTTAGTATCGGGCCTTGCGTTAATCGCGAGTAACTGCCTGCTATTCAGATGCACTCCATCATCGACCAGGAACTCTAACTCTTCAGGCACATTGAACATGAGCCTGGCAGCGTTCTGCCTGCAAACATTTTTGCATATTTCGGCAATCTCAAGCACGTATGACTCAGTGCTGGTTGTTACCCAGTCATGCGTCAACCGTAACTGTACCAGCTTGATACCATCGCTGAGCGCGGTTACAAGCCGTTGTTTAAAATCAGCCGCACTGGAAAATTCACCCGTAATCAGATAACGACTGGGTAATAATAGCGAGTTAATTATTGGTATATCCGCGGAAGGAAAGTGTTTATGCTCAAGGCTGTTGAGCGTACGCCATTCTATCTGCTGGCCTTCAATACCTCTGGGATTACCTGTAAAAGACTCAACCTTCCACACCTCAAGTAACACAGACTTTTCTGGATAATGGTACCGGGTTCTAATAAGTGGTCGACGCGATAGCGGTACGATATCGAGTTCTTCCTTAAGCTCACGGCATAAGGCAGATTCAAATGTCTCACCTGGTTCCAGCTTGCCGCCCGGAAATTCCCAGTAACCGCCAAGATGAGAATCCTGTTTGCGTTGACTGACAAGAACTTCATCCTTGTCGTTTACGATGGCCGCAACCGCAACGTGAACAAATGAATTATTCACTGAATATCGATGTTCTCAGGTACGATACTCAGCATTAATTTTTACGTAATCATAGGACAGGTCTGTAGTCCATACTGTTGCCTGTTCACTACCACGGTTGAGTATCACGCGAATTGTGATTTCTTTCTGGCTCATCACTTCCTGGCCCATCGCTTCTTCATAGTGTTGATCACGTCCACCCTGGCTGACGATACAAACATTATCCAGATAGATACTGACTTCATCGATATTGAGATCATCAAGTCCTGCGCGCCCCACAGCTGCCAGTATCCTGCCCCAGTTAGGATCGCTGGCAAACAGCGCGGTCTTCACCAGCGGTGAATGCGCAATGGTATACGCAACCTTTTTAGCTTCGCCTGTATTAGTCGCGGATTCGACATGAATCGTTACAAACTTTGTCGCACCTTCACCATCTCGAATTATCGCTTGCGCGAGCTGGATAAAAACATCATTTATTGCATGCTGAAATTGCACACTGCTGTCACATTTGCCCTCGAGCACGCGGCCAGCTGATGCACCCGTTGCAGCCAGTATACAGGCATCATTGGTTGAGGTATCACCGTCCACCGTTATGCTGTTGAAAGAAATATCGACTGCAGACTGCAGGCATTGCTGTAACCAGCTGTTCTCTACCGCAGCATCAGTCACAACAAATGCAAGCATGGTAGCCATGTCGGGGCAAATCATGCCTGCGCCCTTTGCAATACCCGTTATGGCGATATCAGCACCATCTATCTGCAGACTGCGCGAACACGCCTTGGCGATTGTATCGGTTGTCATAATCCCCGCCGCGGCCTGTGCCCATGAATCGACCGATAGCTCATTTCGCAGCTGTTCAATACCTGCCGCGATTTTATCCACGGGGAGGTCCTGGCCGATGACCCCGGTAGAAAACGGCAGCACCTCATCCTGTTCACAGCCAATGGCACTGGCAACCAGGGCGCAGCATTGCTCTGCATCTCGCAGACCCTGATCTCCTGTGCCGGCATTTGCATTACCCGAATTTATTAACAGGGCCCTTGGACTGGTTGTTGCCAGGTGTTTTTTTGCGATTGTCACCGGGGCTGCACAAAATGCGTTGCGGGTAAATGCACCGGCACAGACAGTACCGGGCTCAAATTTAATCAGTACCAGATCGGGCTGTTGCCCTTTTTTTATGCCTGCAATAGCCGTAGCCAGCTGCACACCCCTGATTGAAACTATATTTTCTGCTTGCGGCAAACCGACTGCCATTAATCGAGCTTACCGTGACACTGCTTGAATTTTTTACCCGAGCCGCACCAGCAGGGTTCGTTGCGTCCCAGCTTGCGCTCACCGCGTACATACGGCTGTTGTGTCTCGCCAGCACTACCTGCTTCAGCGCTCTCCGCTTCTCCGCTCTGGTGCAAGGCATCTGCCTGTTGATGCTGATAGTTCATATTCCCGGGTTGCTGATGACCCTGCTGTTCCAGGTCCTCAACTTCTTCGCGCGCCCGTATCTGGACCTTGGACAGAAGGGTAATTGCTTCATGCTTAATCCGGTCCAGCAGCTCGGTGAACATTTCGAATGATTCACGCTTGTACTCCTGTTTCGGGTTCTTTTGCGCATAGCCACGTAAACCAATGCTCTGGCGCAAATAATCCATTGCCGCGAGATGCTCTTTCCACAATCTATCAAGTACTTGTAACAGAATATATTTCTCATACTGACGCATACCTTCGGAACCGACCATTTGCTCTTTCATTTCATAATCAGCAACCAGTGAATCCAGTATTTTGTTACGCAGTCCTTCTTCATTCAGATCAGCATCATCATCCATCCATTGCATAACAGGCATGTCAATCCCAAACTCATTATTGATGGCTTCCTGCAGCGCTTCCAGGTCCCACTGCTCGTCAAGACTGCCATGAGGTATGTATTCCGATACGATGTCATTAACGACGTCCTCACGGACATTAATCACGACATCAGACAGATCATCAGCTGCCATCATCTCATTACGCTGTGCATAAATTACTTTTCGCTGGTCATTTGCTACATCGTCATATTCTAGCAACTGTTTACGAATATCGAAGTTGTGACCTTCCACCTTTCTTTGCGCATTTTCAATTGCGCGAGTTACCCAGGGGTGCTCGATGGCTTCACCATGCTGCATACCAAGCTTTTTCATCAATGCACCGACCTTGTCCGATGCAAAGATACGCATCAGGTCGTCCTGTAATGAAAGATAAAAACGACTCGAACCAGGGTCTCCCTGGCGGCCGGAACGCCCGCGTAACTGATTGTCGACGCGTCGTGACTCATGCCGTTCACTACCAATAACATGTAAACCACCAGCGTCGATCACTGTCTGGTGACGTAGGTGCCAGTCCTCGGTGATGTTATGCTTTTCATCCTCACCTGCATCAGGCTTACCATCAAGTTCAGCTTCAAGACTTCCGCCGAGAACTATGTCAGTACCGCGGCCAGCCATATTGGTGGCAATAGTGACAGCACCCGGACGCCCCGCCTGGGCAATAATATGGGCCTCATTCTCGTGCTGCTTGGCATTTAGTGTGTTGTGCTTGATTTTTTCCTTGTTAAGCAAGGCCGAGATTTTTTCCGAGACATCGATAGACGCAGTACCAACAAGTACAGGTTGCTTGCGCGTGACACAGTCCCTGACGTCGTTGAGAATTGCCTCATACTTCTCTTCTTTAGACAGGAACACCTGGTCGGTCATGTCATTACGAATCATTACCTGGTTGGTTGGTATGATGATCACTTCCAGGTTATAGATCTGCATCAGCTCGGGTGCTTCGGTGTCTGCAGTACCAGTCATGCCGGAGAGCTTGTTATATATCCTGAAATAATTCTGGAAAGTGATTGATGCCAGAGTCTGGTTCTCATTTTGTATGGGCACTCCTTCCTTGGCTTCTACTGCCTGGTGCATGCCTTCCGACCAGCGCCTGCCTGGCATGGTGCGGCCGGTGAACTCGTCGACAATAACTACCTGGTTGTCTTTGACGATGTAATGCACATCACGCTCGAATAATACATCTGCGCGTAATGCTGCATTCAGGTAATGCAGCAGACTGATGTTCTTGGCGCTATACAGACTTTCATTGGCAGGCAGGATATTTTCATCGCTAAGGATCTGCTCTACGCGCTGGTGCCCCTGTTCTGTAATATGAACAGCACGGTGTTTTTCATCGACCGAATAATCACCTTCTTCAGGTTCATCCTTTGCTTTCATCTCTCCGCGTTCCAGCTGCTTGACAATATCCTTGAAACGCAGGTGCAGTTCACTACTATCATCAACAGCACCGGAAATAATCAAAGGCGTGCGGGCTTCATCTATAAGTATGGAGTCGACTTCATCGACAATGGCAAAATTAAGTTCACGCTGCACCTTGTCTTCCATGGTGAATGCCATGTTATCGCGCAGATAATCGAAGCCGAATTCATTATTGGTGCCATAGGTGATATCAGCAGCATAGGCCTGTTTCTTGCTCGCATGATCCATACCGCTCAGACTGACACCCGTGGTCATACCCAGGAAGTTGTATAAACGTCCCATCCACTCAGCATCACGGCTGGCAAGGTAATCATTCACGGTAACGACATGAACACCCTGGCCCGGAATCGCATTCAGATAAGCTGCCAGCGTTGCAACCAGGGTCTTACCTTCACCGGTACGCATTTCGGCAATTTTGCCGTTGTGTAACACCATGCCACCAATTAATTGCACATCAAAATGACGCATGTTCAGGATGCGTTTACCGGCCTCACGGACTGCAGCAAATGCCTCGGGCAATAATTGTTCGATGGTTTCACCATCGGAATAGCGTTGGCGAAACTCTAGCGTCTTTGCCGCCAGTTGCTCGTCACTGAGTGCTTCGAACTCGGGTTCCAGCTGATTGATTATCTCAACCGATTTACGATGCCGTTTAATTATTCTTTCATTACGGCTGCCAAATATCTTGCTTGCGAGATTCGAAATCATGGTCCTGGTTTGGAATTTTTGAACGGATTGGAAATTGTGCTTATTGCGTGTAATACAAAAGCGTGTATTATGCCCGAGATTGCGCTCCCGGTCACAATGGATTGAAAAAATGTGGGGATTATCAGGCTTTAGATTGTACGAATCGAAGCGGATCGATCTGGCGATTATTCAGCAATACTTCAAAGTGCACGTGGGGGCCGGTTGAGCGACCGGTTGAACCCATTTTCGAGATGGACTGGCCTCTTTCTACCGTGTCGCCAGCCTTAACAAGAATTTCATCATTGTGACCATAGCGGGTTACGTAGCCGTTACCATGACTGATTTCGACAAGGTTACCGTAGCCATAGCGCTCACCAGACCAGGTCACTACGCCACTGGCAACGGCGATAACATCACTGCCCTTCTTGCCGGCAAAATCCATACCCTTGTGCATCTCGAGCTTGCCTGAAAAGGGATCAGTGCGCTTGCCAAAATAGGAGGATATCCAGCCCTTGCCAATCGGACGACCTGCGGGGCGTGCTTCCTTTTTCAGTTCGCTGCGCATGATGACATCTTCGAGCAGCGATAACTGTTGTTCACGGCTTTGCAGCTGCTCATTGAGGTCGGTCAGTACCGTACTTAGACTGATGCCGGTATCTGCTTCAGGATCATGCGGCCCGCCATAGGCTGGTTTTTGATCAAAATCGAACTCGTCAGAATCCAGTTTGGCGACCACGACGAGGCGCTGGCCGAGGGCATTGAGGCGGGTCACGTTGGCCTGCATCTGGCCAATATGGGCGGCCAGAGCATCCAGGTCAGATTGCGCGTTCCTGCGCGCCTCTGCAATGTGGGCTTTTTCGGCCTCAATTTTTTCTTCTAATACAACAAGTTGCACGATTTCCTTGGTGGTATAGCCCCACCAGAAACCGGTACCAGCGACCGCGGCAAGAGCTGATACAATAACACTCAGGCACGCCAGCTTTTGCCAGCCATGACCAATCTGGTAACGTACAGGTTTACCCCTGAGTTTGCCGAGAAAAATAATATTCATAGTTGCTTCTTTTCCAAGTGCAGCACTAAAATAATAGACTATTTGTCGGGATTTTTACCGGATTTGGACTCATTTAATTCCAGGCTAGATGACTCGCTGAGAAAGCGTGCCAATGAACTTGGGCGCCTGACCACCCTGTTGCGCAGCGAACTCCCCCCCGAGAGCGACGGCCACTACCAGGTTGCCAATATTCGTGACAGGACGCTTGTCATTTTAACTGATTCGCCTGTCTGGACCACGAAGCTTAGACAACTGGGACCAAGAATACTAACTATACTGCAAAATAATGGCAACAAGAATGTTCTTCATATTCGCGTCATCAGCAGACCTGAACACTCGGCAGCCATCAAAGCATCTGAACGTGTTGTATCAAAACCCAGACAAATCAGTCATCAAGCAACTGAACTGTTAAAGCAAACCGCTTCATATATCGAAAATGAAGGTTTACGCGAGGCTTTGAAACAACTTGCCCGACATGCGCCTGTCAAACACAAACCGGAAAACAATGATTAATCAGCTTGCCTGCAGTGGCTGGGTATAGGATATAGGAGATGCAGCTTCCTCATCCTCAAAAGTAACTTCTTCCCAGGCTGACTTGTCAGCACATAACGCCTTGAGTAATTTATTGTTCAGGGCATGCCCCGAACGGTAACCTGAAAATGCACCAATGGAACTATGGCCAAGCAAATAAAGGTCACCTATAGCATCCAGAATTTTATGTTTAACAAATTCATCGTCATAACGTAGACCATCTTCGTTAAGCACGCGATATTCATCGACGACCACTGCATTATCAATACTGCCCCCAAGGGCAAGGTTTTGAGAACGCAACTGCTCGATGTCACTCATGAAACCAAAAGTTCGCGCGCGACTCACTTCTTTTACAAATGAAGTTGTTGAGAAATCAATTTCGGCTTTACGCGGCCTGCCTTTAAACACAGGATGATTAAAATCAATGGTGAAGCTGACTTTGAATCCATCAAACGGATCAAAGCGCGCCCATTTATCCTTTTCTTCAACCACGATGGATTTCTTGATGCGAACAAAACGTTTGGGTGCGTTTTGCTCAGCAATACCTGCAGACTGTATCAGGAATACAAATGGACCTGAGCTGCCATCCATTATCGGCACCTCGGCAGCGCTCAGATCAACATAGGCATTATCAATACCAAGTCCCGCCATTGCAGACAATAGATGTTCAACGGTTGAAACCTGGACACCGTTACTTTCCAGCGTTGTTGATAAGGTCGTTGGTCCAACATTTTCTGCCGTGGCCTTGATCTCAACCGGCTCGCTCAAGTCAACACGACGGAAGACTATACCCGTTTCTGGTGGCGCCGGTCGTAATGTCATATAAACTTTTTCGCCGGAATGCAGGCCTACCCCGGTAGCCCGAATCACATTCTTAAGCGTTCTTTGCTTGATCAAAGCCCTTGTTCCCTTGTTCTTGAGATGCACCAATCCGGCGCAATTATGGAAAACTGCAACATTCTCACACAATTTGCGCTCAAATTGAAATTAATATTTATATCTTCCTTTTATTTATAACACCTTACAGCGATTTTTCCCTGAATTACTCTGCTAATTTTTCAAAAATCAGCTCCCGGACCCCCTCAATCAGCCTGTCGGCGCAGGAAAGCTGGAATATCGAGCAGTTCTTCGTCATACGCATCGGGTATCTCCTTGCGACGAATAACTGTCGGCTTATCGAGCTTCTCGTAGTCCAGTTCCCCGTCAGACTTGACAACCTTGGGTTTTGCAGGCGCTGCCTGCGGCATATGAGGATGACCAAGACCGGTTGCGACTACCGTTACCCTGATCTGGTCTTCGAGCATTTCGTCGATTGCGGTACCCATGACCACGGTAGCATCCTCTGATGCAAACGAACTGATTACATCACCAATATCCTGAAACTCGCCGAGTGTCATGTTGGCGCCCGTCACATTGACCAGTATACCCTTGGCACCTGATAGATTGACGTCTTCAAGCAGCGGGCTTGCGATGGCGGCCTGTGCTGCTTCGGATGCGCGTTTCTCACCAGTTGATCTGCCGGAGCCCATCATACCCATCCCCATCTGACACATCACGGTACGTACATCGGCAAAGTCGACGTTTATCACGCCAGGGTTGGTAATCAGTTCAGTGATGCCCTGCACCGCACCATAAAGCACATCATTAGCCCCCTTGAACGCATTCATCAAATCGAAATCGCGGCCATATACATCCAGCAGCTTGTCATTCGGAATGGTGATCAATGAATCCACATGTTCGGTCATTTCCTTGATACCCTGCATCGCAATTTTCATTCGCGTACTGCCTTCGAATGCGAATGGCTTGGTTACTACACCAACTACCAGAATACCCATTTCACGTGCAAGCTGTGCTACAACAGGAGCTGCACCTGTTCCGGTACCACCGCCCATGCCTGCCGTGATAAATAACATATCACTGTTTTCAATCGCTTCCTGAATCAGCTCCCTGTCTTCGAGAGCTGCCTGCTGGCCAGTTTCAGGCGTGGCACCTGCACCCAGCCCCTTGGTGATATTGCAGCCAATTTGTAATGACTTCGCATCTGCCATTTTCCCTAAAGCCTGCGCATCAGTATTAGCGCAGATAAAGTCCACGCCACTGATACCACTGGTCACCATGTGCTGGACAGCATTACCGCCACCACCGCCGACGCCGATTACCTTGATAACGGCTTCTTGTGCTACAGAGTCCATAAGTTCAAACATGATAGTTCTCCTCTGCATGTTTTATTGTTGTTGTATACATATGTCTTAATCCCGGTATGTGTGTTAAAAATTTCCCTGAAACCAACTCTTCATCCTGTCAAACAATCCCTTGAAGCCACCTTCCATCATCAGATGACTTGTTCCTGAATCCCGGTGCTGATGCCCGAACAACAGAAGTCCAACCCCAGTCGCATGTATCGGATTACTTACAACATCGGACAATCCGGAAACATACTGTGGTAGTCCCAGCCTTACCGGGACGTGAAAAATCTCTTCTGCCAACTCAACAACACCATCCATTTTCGAACTGCCGCCGGTCAGAACAACCCCCGCCGCAATCATCTCTTCAAAACCACTCTTGCGTAACTCAGCCTGCACCAGTGATAACAATTCTTCGTAGCGTGGCTCAACCACTTCAGCCAGCGTCTGGCGTGAAAGTTTTCGTGGCGGACGATCGCCAACACTGGGCACCTCGATGGTTTCGTCCGGGTTGGCTAACTGGCGTAACGCACAGGCATACTTGATCTTGATCTCATTGGCATACTGGGTAGGCGTACGCAGTGCTACAGCGATGTCATTGGTAACCTGGTCTCCGGCAATAGGAATCACAGCGGTGTGTCGAATCGCGCCATCGGTAAATACCGCTATATCCGTCGTGCCGCCACCGATATCAACCAGGCAAACACCAAGTTCTTTTTCATCTTCGGTGAGTACCGAGTAACTGGACGCCAGTTGTTCGAGAATAATATCGTCAACTTCCAGGCCGCAACGTCTAACGCATTTGATGATATTTTGCGCAGCTCCCACCGCACCGGTGACCAGATGAACTTTTGCTTCAAGGCGCACACCGGACATACCAATTGGCTCACGTATTCCTTCCTGACTATCAATAATGAATTCCTGGGGGAGAATATGAAGAATTCTCTGGTCAGCAGGTATTGCAACTGCACGCGCAGCATCAATTACCCTGTCAAGATCACCGCTTGAAACTTCGCGCTCACGAATAGCAACGATGCCGTGCGAATTAAGGCTGCGAATATGACTACCCGCAATACCTGCGTAAACTGACTGAATCTGACATCCAGCCATCAGCTCAGCTTCTTCAATTGCGCGCTGTATCGACTGCACTGTTGACTCGATGTTCACCACCACGCCCTTTTTCAATCCACGTGAGGGATGAGAACCAAGCCCGATGATTTCAATCTCGCCTTCAGGGTTAACCTCCCCAACAATGGCCACAACCTTTGATGTGCCAATATCCAGACCGATGATCATGTTCTTATCTGACTTTTTAGTCATTCTTATGCGCCCCTTTCACGCGTATATCCATTGCCGATCTTCTGCCTCGATAGTGTATTAATTGCTGACTGCCCACTGCGCCAAAGTAGCTTGAATAGATAAAAATATTCCTGCCAAACTGATGAACTATGCATGTGTTATCCACCCCGCGATGTTATTAAGACCTGCATTATTTTTATTTTCGAGCGGCGTTTTGCTTTTCATTGCAAATCCGTTCGGATAGCGCAAATCTATATATTCAACGTCATCTATATTTGGTGCATTTTGCATAGAGAAGACCTTGATAAATCTCTTTATGCGTCTTTCCGTTTCATTTCTCCCTAGTTGCAGTTCGACACCATTTGACAACAGCATCGACCATGACCTGCGCTCATCCAGCACCAGCTTGCTGACATCAAGCCCTATACTGGATAGTTCCGTATGCAGGGTAAGCAGAAACTCCCACACTTTGTGCTGTAGGCCCTGCGGGCCGTCAATCACGGGTAAGGACATATCGCGTTTGATTTGTTGCGGTTTGAACAGCTCACCACGATTGCTCAATAGCGCGTCGTCCGACCAGTAAGCTACAGCCTGTTTCTCAATGATGCGTATTTTGAGAGTCGACGGCCATTGGCGGCGAATCGATGCGTCTTCCACCCACGGCAGCAACAGCAATGCTGCTCTTGCTGCATCAATATCAGCCGTAAAGTAATCGCCATTTAATGCCTGCATCAGTTGCTCTCGGATCTCATCTGGTGACAAATGTACAAACGTACCTTCAATTTGCACGTTATCAATTGGCATAATTTCAGCTGGCATAATCTCAACTGGCATACGCTCAAGCAGCTGCCAACCTGCTATCAAAAGCACGAATAAAATCAGCGGTCTGTACCAGCGACGGTATTTCATTCTCGTTTTCTGCTTTCGTTGTTTACGTCTGGTGCCCATAACTACTTCTCAGTATCTCGATTGCCAGCTGATTAAATTCGATCCCCGCCTGCCTCGCCGCCATCGGCACAAGGCTATGACTGGTCATACCCGGAACTGTATTTGCCTCGATCAACCATGGCTGCGCATCACTGTCGAGCATAAAATCGACACGCCCCCAGCCACTCGCACCTATTGCATCAAATGCATTCAGCATAATTGATCCGAGCTCCTGTTCTTTTGCCTGGTCAAGACCACAAGGACAGATGTAGCGAGTATCATTTGATTCATACTTGGCAACATAATCATAAAACTTTCTGTCCGTTTCCAGTCGTATCATTGGCAACACCTTGTGATTCAGAATTGCAGCCGTGTATTCAGCTCCGGTTATCCATTTCTCTGCAATGATTACACCTTTACAATCACGTGCCATATTGAAAGCGGGCAGCATTTCATCAGCAACTTCAACTTTACTCATGCCAATACTGGAGCCTTCCAGCGCGGGTTTGACTATCAAGGGTAATCCAAGTTGCTCAATCGCCTTACTACAATCCAGCTCAGTTTCAACCACCATGAATTCGGGTGTCGGATACCCTTCTGCTGCCCATACCTGCTTGCAGCGTAACTTGTCCATCGCCAGTGCCGATCCCAGTATCCCCGAACCGGTGTAGGGTAATCCCATTACTTCCAGCAGACCTTGCATTGCACCATCTTCGCCACCACGGCCATGTAACATAATCAGTACACGCTGGTAATCTCCATCACCAAGCACTGATGCAATATCCCGGTCCACATCAACACCATGTGCATCTATATTGCTCTGTTTCAATGCATTCAAAACTGCATTACCACTCAGCAATGAAATCTCACGTTCAGCTGACCAGCCACCCATCAATACTGCTACTTTACCGAAATCGTTAGTCATGACCTGACTCATCTCGCAGCTCCGACAATACGCACTTCGGTTTGCAGTTCTACACCCTGCTTTTCATGCACCGTTTTCTGCACATACTCGATGAGTGATTCAATATCATCCGCACTGGCGTTGTTGTCATTGAGAATAAAATTTGCATGCTTTTCCGAAACGACTGCACCACCTATACGGTATCCTTTCAATCCGCTGGCTTCGATCAAACGTGCCGCATGATCCTGTTGCGGATTGGTAAATACTGAACCGCAACTTGCCGCACCCATTGGCTGTGTTTCTGCTCGCCTGGCAAGCAATTGCTTTATCTCTGCACTGGCAGTACGGCCATCGCCATATTCAAACTCAAATATCGCAGCGGTAAACCACTCGTCGACAGGACCGCCAACACTGCGATAGCCAACTTGATATTCGTCAGCATTACGCTTATGCATTTTTCCTTTGCGATCGATGGTTTCTACACCGACTACATGCCGCCATGTCTCACCACCAAATGCACCAGCATTCATTGCCAACGCGCCACCGACCAGTCCCGGAATACCGGCGAAGAATTCAGCACCGACCAGATCCTGTTTTGCGCAAAAACGCGCCAGCTTTGCAGCAGTAACACCCGCGCCAACATAAACGCGATTATCATCAAGTCGCTCAAGTTCATTCATGATTCCCTGCAGTGCAATCACGGTGCCGTCGAAACCGGCATCACGCACCAGGGTATTACTGCCCAAGCCCATCCACAACACCGCTTCATCTTCGGGTAGTGATGCCAGCAGTGTTGCCAGGTCTTCGAGATCTGCAGGTATGAAGTAGCATTTTGCTTTGCCGCCCGCGCGCCAGCTCACATGACGTGACATGGGTTCGTCATGACGCATCTCGCCTCGAAGCAGTGGCATTGTCATAAGCTGTACAGCAGCCATATCATGCCGCCTCCTGCAGCTTTTGCGGCAACTCGGACGCTACCCTGCCGATACTGCCAGCACCCAGTGTCAACAGAACATCGCCATCCAGTAAAACTGAAATCAATTCATTTTCAATTTCATCTATATCCTCGACAAAGATCGGGTTGGTCTTGCCACGTTGACGTATAGACGCACACAGCGATCGCGCATCAGCACCAGTGATCGGTTGTTCGCCTGCCGCATACACCTCCGAAATCAACAGCACATCTACGTCAGCCAACACTGCACAGAAATCATCAAACAGGTCATGCGTACGGCTAAAACGATGCGGTTGAAATACAACAACAAGTCGCTTTTCTGGCCAACTTCCACGCACAGCCTCTAGTGTGGCCGCTACTTCAGTTGGATGATGACCATAATCGTCGACCATCGTTATAACGCCTGCCGGTATTTTTATTTCGCCATACATCTGCATGCGTCGGCCAATACCAGCGAAATTCCTCAGTGCAGTCTTTATTGCCTTCTTATCAACACCCAGCTCATAAGCAACAGCGATTGCCGCTAATGCATTAAGAATATTATGTCGACCGGGAAGATTCAGCGTGATATTTAATGACGCATCACTATCTGGAAGCATGACATCAAAAGTGCTTTGCAAACCAGAAGTCTTGATATTTGATGCACAGATATCGGCATCCTGTTCAATCCCGTAGCGTATTACCTGACGAGTGATTTTAGGCAGCAATTTTCTTGCGTTATCATCATCAACACAGACAATCGCAAGACCGTAGAAAGGCAGATGATGCAGAAATTCAACAAAGACATTTTGCAGTCGCTCGAAATCACCGCCATAAGTTGACAAATGGTCAGCATCAACGTTGGTCACAACCGCCAGCATAGGCTGCAGATAAAGAAACGATGCATCACTTTCGTCAGCTTCTGCAACGAGGTACTGCCCACTGCCCAGCTTTGCATTACTGGCAGAGCTGTTAAGCTTGCCGCCAATAACATAGGTTGGATCGAGCCCCCCCTCCGCCAGGATACTTGCAACTAATGACGTTGTGGTCGTTTTTCCATGTGTACCGGCAACAGCAATTCCATTACTGAAGCGCATCAGTTCAGCCAGCATCTCTGCTCGCGGCACGACAGGTATCATGCGTGCGCGCGCCACCTGTATTTCAGGATTGTCTGCGGGAATCGCACTGGATGTTACGACGACATCAACATCACGAATATTTTCAGCTGCATGGCCTTTGTAAACCTTGATACCTGCCGCTATCAGTTTTTCAATCACCGGGCCCTCACTCAAATCCGAACCGCTGACCTTATAACCGATGGTATTCATGACCTCGGCGATACCACTCATGCCAACACCGCCCACGCCAACAAAATGCACCTTGCGAACACGCTGCATAAACGGTGTCAGGCTTGAATGATCAGTAATCATGCCAGCCCCCCCGCTTGAATACAGCGATCAGCGACTTCGTTGGCAGCATCCGGTTTAGCCATTGCGCGGGCTGCCATAGCCATCTTGATCAGGGTGTCACGCTGCTGCATCAGCTGGCTTACAGTGTTGCTTAACCATTCGCTGCTAAGCTCATGCTGTTGCCTGATGATGGCGGCACCCGCCTTGACCAGATACTCTGCATTAGCAGTCTGATGGTCATCAACCGCATGCGGATACGGAACCAGTATCGAGCCAACGCCTGCTGCGGCTAGCTCGAACACGGTCATGGCACCTGCGCGGCAGATAACAAGATCAGCCCAGCCATAGGCTTCGGCCATATCATCGATGAAGGCTTCAATGCGGGCTTTGACACCATGTCGCTGGTAACAGTCCCTGGTCATTTCAAGGTTGGCGAGTCCTGTTTGATGTATTATCTGCGGTCTTGCCTCAGCTGCAATTTTACTGATCGCCTCTGGAACAATTTCATTAAGCCTTACCGCACCAAGACTGCCTCCGATAACCAGCACACGTAATGCATCGGTGTGACTTCCAAATCGACTCTGAGGATCAGCTAACTGCTGTATGTCCTTGCGTACAGGATTGCCGACTGTGTTCGCAGTCTTATTAAACGTATTCGGGAACGCCTCCAGTACTTCACACGCGAAGTGGGCGAGTATGCGATTGGTCAAACCAGCAACGGCATTTTGCTCATGAATGAGCAGTGGTCGTCGTGTTATCCATGCCATCAGTCCACCCGGACCCGCAGTAAATCCACCCATACCCAGCACAACACCGGGTTTTCTTTGCCACATAACACGCAATGCCTGTGCACAAGCCATGACCAGCCTGACTGGCGCCAGCAACAGGGTTGCCGCATTCTTGCCTCGTAAGCCGGTAATACTCAGCCATTCAATCTGGTAACCCGCCTGCCTGACCACGCGCGCTTCAATACCATTACGCGTACCCAGCCATACAATTGGCACCCCTCGTGAGCGCAATTCATCTGCAACCGCAAGCGCCGGGAACACGTGGCCACCAGTGCCACCCGCCATTATCAGTACCGGTCGGACCGACATCATGAGCCTGACCTCCGTCTGTGCGCACCCGACCGGGAAGACGTCTTTCTGTTATTTCGGCTCACCGCCTGTTTAGCCGACACCTCACATTCATAATGAATACGCAACAGCAGGCCAATAGCCATGCAACAGATGATCAAACTACTGCCTCCATAACTCATCAGTGGCAGGGTCAATCCCTTGGTTGGCAACATGCCCATATTCACACCCATATTAATTACAGCCTGCATTACCAACCAGACGCCTATTCCATAAGCAAGATAGGCCGCAAATCGATTACCTGATTTTTCTGCCTGTAATGCGATGCGTGTCGCACGATAAAATAAAATCGAATACAGTGTGATAATTATGCAAACCCCGACAAAACCAAGTTCTTCGGATATAACTGCAAACAGGAAATCGGTGTGTGATTCAGGGAGGTAGAACAGCTTCTGCACACTGCCACCAAGGCCGGTACCAAACCAGCCACCCGTTCCAATTGCAATTAATGACTGGGTTAACTGAAAACCGCTGTCAAAGGGGTCAGCCCATGGATTCATGAATGATGTCAGGCGTTCCATGCGATATGGCGATGAAACAACGAGCAGTAATGCGGCAGCACCAAACAATGCTAGAAATAAAACAAATTGAAAAAAGCGTACACCACCAAGATACATCATACCCAGCACGGTACCAATAATTACAACTGTGGCGCCAAAATCGGGCTCCAGCAAGAGCAGCAAAGCCGCCATGCCAACCATTAACATTGGCTTGATAAAACCCCATAACGAAGTCCTGACAGCTTCGCCGTGACGCACTAGATAGCCAGCCACATAAATAATCAGAAACAGCTTCACTGCTTCCGATACCTGCAGGTTAAACACTCCGAACGAGATCCAGCGCGTACTGCCATTGACCTCTTTACCCACTCCAGGCAGCAGTACCAGAATTAACAGGAACAGTGAAAAGCCCAGCAATGCCATACCGGATTTTTCCCATTGCACCAGACGAACCTGATACACCAGCCAGGCAGCAACCAGGCCAAGAATTATAAATATTGCCTGGCGCTGTAAATAGTAGAAAGGTGACGACAGGTTCCGGTCTGCAATACTAATGGATGATGATGTCACCATTACCAGCCCGATTGCCAGTAATGCAACACTTGTGAGCAGCAATACCAGGTCCAATTTATCCAGTTGATCTTCGATGTTACGCTTGAGCGCTGGCATGGTCGTGGATACCGGGATGGTTACGCTCATGACTTCAATTCCTCAACCGCTTTCATGAACATTTCGCCCCGGTGAGCGAACCCCTGAAACATATCGAAACTGGCACACGCAGGAGACAGCAGTACATTATCACCCTGCTGTGCAAACTCGGCGGCAAGACGTACCGCATCATTCATATCACCTGCAAATTTGACCGGCACAACCTGATCAAGTGCCTGCGCTATCCTGTTAGCATCTTCGCCGATCAGAACAACCGCACGTAATCGCTGTTCAGCAATATCGCGTAACGGTGCAAAATCAGCACCCTTGCCCTCACCACCCGCAATCAATACATGCCTTCCGGGTAAACCGGTAATTGCCGCAAGCGTTGCGCCAACATTTGTTCCCTTGGAATCATTAAACCAGTTAACGCCATTTATTTCGGCGATCCACTGCGTGCGATGCTCCAGACCCGGAAACTCTTTAAGCGCATCAAGCATCGCCTGCATTGGCAGTTGTATGCTTGTTCCCAATGCCAGTGCGGCCAGCGCATTCGCATAGTTATGCTGGCCACGGATTTTCAATTCTGCTGTGTTTAGCAACATATCATCGCCGTAACACAGATAAAGCTCGCCATCTTTATCACATAATCCGAAATCACCATGTGCCGGTTTATTTAATGTAAAGCCAACTCCATTCTGCTGCTGCGGCAACATACGACTAACAAATGCATCATCACGATTGATAACTGCTGTTACTGCATTTTCATATATCGCCTGCTTGCTCATTGCATATGTATTTACGTCAGTATATCGATCCATATGATCGGGACTGACATTGAGCACTACTGCGGCAGCCATTGGCAGACGATTCAAGGTTTCGAGCTGAAAACTTGATAGCTCCAGCACGTATAGCTCTTTGGGATCATTCAACAGATCAAGCACCGGCATACCAATATTACCGCCAGCAACCGCGTTAACACCCGCCTTGTTTGCCATTAGTGTCAACAAGGTAGTAACTGTGCTCTTGCCATTAGAACCTGTAATAGCAACAACTGGTGCATCAACTTCATGCGCAAACAAATCTATATCACCAGTAATCTCCACACTATTTTCACGAGCCTGTTGCAGTATTGGATCACTCAGTGGAATACCAGGGCTGACAACAATTCGCTGCGCGCCGATGAACAACTTGCTATCGAATTTTCCTGTATGCAAAGGCACATCACCGAATGATTGTTTAAATTCATTCAATGCTGGCGGAATCTCGCGGCTATCAACAACCACCATTGACTCGCCCAGCTTGTGTAAATAACGAACCACTGACAAACCTGTCATACCCAGACCAACGACCAGGGTATATGCATGCACATCACTCTGTGGTGTCATCATTACTTGATTCCTGATAGCTGCGCGTAACATAGTTTCACTAACGGACCTTCAATGAAGCCAGTCCAATTAATACCAGTACCACGGTGATAATCCAGAATCGCACAATCACTCTTGGCTCTGGCCAACCTTTTAATTCAAAATGGTGATGCAGTGGCGCCATACGAAAAATCCTTTTGCCTGTCAGTTTGAATGAACCGACCTGTAAAATGACAGACACGGTTTCCATTACGAAAACGCCACCCATTATCAACAATACAATTTCCTGCCTCACCAGTACGGCAACCACACCCAGTGCTGCACCAAGAGCGAGCGCACCGACGTCGCCCATAAATACCTGAGCCGGATATGTGTTAAACCAGAGAAAGCCGAGTCCGGCGCCGACTAAAGAACCGCAAAAAATCGCAAGTTCTCCAACACCTGCTATGTAGGGAATCCCGAGATAATTCGCAAATGTCGAGTGGCCGGTTGCGTAGGCAAACACGCCTAACGCTCCCGCCACCATTACTGTCGGCATTATTGCCAGACCATCCAGGCCATCGGTCAAATTGACCGCATTACTCGAGCCTACGATGACAAAGTAGCTAAACACGATAAAGAACCAGCCAAGATCAATAACGACGTCTTTCAGGAATGGCATGATTAATGATGTTTCTATCGGGCTGTCTGCCAATTGATACAGCAAGACAGCTGCACCGAGTCCAAACACGGTCTGCCAGATAAATTTGGTCCTTGCAGACAATCCTTTTGAATTTCCATAAATCAGCTTCTTGTAATCATCTACCCCGCCTATCAACCCGAATAACATGGTTACAGTCAATGCCACCCAAACCTGATGGTTTACCAGATCACTCCATAACAGGGTACTAATTGCTATTGATATTAGTATCAGCGAACCACCCATTGTCGGCGTACCCGCCTTGGAGAAGTGCGTTTCCGGCCCATCATCACGCACCGGTTGGCCAATTTTATAACTGGTCAGTTTGCGTATCATTGACGGCCCGATTATCAATGACAAAACCAGCGCTGTTATCGATCCCAGAATGGCTCGCAGCGTAAGATACTGGAATACATTGAAACCACTATGAAACTGCTGTAAATATTCAGTTAGATAGAGCAACATTAGTGAGTCCCCTGTTGACGATGCTCATCAATTAGCGCATTGACTATTTGCTCCATGCCCATACTGCGCGAGCCTTTTACAAGCACAACCGAATTTTCCGTAATACCGCGCTCGAGTGTCTCTATGAGCTGCTCACGATCCTGGAAAAACTGCGCGCCGCGACCAAACGACTGCACTGCAAATTTCGCCAGCTCTCCGGTTGCGAGTAAGTGCTTAATACCCAATGCACGCGCCTGTTCACCTGCCTTACGATGCAGATCTTCTTTTTCTTCACCAAGTTCCGCCATGTCACCGAGAACAAGCCAGGTATCGCCATCATTGGCGACCAGCACATCCATTGCCGCAGTTAGCGAAAGCGGGTTTGCATTGTAGGTGTCGTTGATAATACGCGCGCCGGTTAACGTGTAAGCCATCGCAAGTCGCCCGGAAACACCCTGAAACTCATTCAAGCCCTTGATAATGTCGTCAAGACTGATATTTAACGCGACAGTGATTGCTATCGCAGCCAGTGCGTTCATAACATTATGCTGGCCAGGAACTGCCAGTTCGACGTTACCATTACCCACCGGTGTCTTGATGAGTATTTCGGTTTTCCTATTTGCGTTCGTTAAAGCCGCATACACATCGGCCGACTCATCCTGCATCGAGAAAGTAAGCAGACGTTTGTCATTACCGAGGTTGTTACACACACCTCTCCAGTAATCTGCATAAGCATCATCCGCATTAATAACTGCTGCACCGCCTGCAACGATGCCGGCATAGATTTCGGCCTTGGAGCTCGCAACTTTTTCAATAGAACCGAAGCCTTCCAGATGCGCAGGACCCGCATTAGTGATGACTGCCACATGCGGCTTTGCAATCCGCGTCAGGTAATCAATCTCACCGGGATGATTTGCGCCCATCTCAATCACGGCAAATTGATGTTGCTCACGCAAGCCTAATAAAGTCATTGGCATACCGATGTCATTGTTCAGATTACCTGCAGTCGACAACACATGATCAATACCTGCAGCCTGCTCTAGTATGCTACGCGTCATTTCCTTGACCGTGGTTTTACCGTTACTACCGGTAATGCCAACAAGCTTTCCAGTGAATTGTTGTCGCCAGTACGCTGCGAGTTCGCCAAGCGCCAGCCTGGTATCATTGACTCGTATCTGCGGAAGCTGAACAGACTGTTGCTCACTAACCAGTGCACCAGCAGCACCCGCATCACTTGCCTGCTCGACAAACTGGTGACCATCAAAACGTTCACCCTTGATAGCCACATAAAGTGACCCGTTGTTCAGATCACGCGTATCCTTGGACACCGAGGTAAAAAGTACGTCAGAGCCGACTAACTCACCATCAAGCGCGTTGGCTGCCTGTGACATCAGCATCATCCGCGTACCCCGTTGTCGCGCACATCAAGCAGCTCACGTGCAACTTTACGATCATCAAAATCGATATGGCTGTCGCCAACGATCTGATAACTCTCGTGACCCTTGCCAGCAATTAAAATAATATCTTCTGCTGCAGCCTGAGTAATTGCGTACGCGATTGCCTCACGGCGATCACTGTCTGTCCTGACTGCATCAGGCCTATCAAAGCCGCTGACAATCTGCTCGATAATACCCTGTGGGTCCTCATGCCTTGGGTTATCACTGGTAACGATAATGTGGTCCGCGAAGTGCTCCGCCGCCTGTGCCATCAGCGGGCGTTTTTCACGATCACGGTCGCCACCACAACCAAAAACGCACCAGAGCTTGCCGCTGAAATGCTGCCTTGCCGCATCACAGGCGGCTGCTATACCCTGTGGGGTATGCGCATAATCAACCATAACCGTTGGCTTGTTATCTGCCTCGATCAGCTCCATACGACCATCAACCGGCCTGATTGCCTGTATACGCACTAACGACTCATCTAAAGTCACTTTATTCAGCAGTAATGTCGCCAGCACAGCCAGGGTATTTGATACATTAAAGCGTCCCAACAGCTTAAGCTCAAAACAACCGCTACCTTCAGGCGTATCAACATTGATTTCAAAACCATGCCTTGTTGGTTTTATACTTGTTGCATGGATCACCCGGTCAGCGAATGAAGCCAGTGTCTTGACATCGGGCGACAGGCTATAGCCGTATACGGCCAGATTTTTTCTGTATTTTTGAGCAAGTGTGCGGCCAAAGGCATCATCAAGATTAATGACTGCAGATTTAACCGCTTGCATCTCGAACAGTTTCGATTTGGCCTCGAAGTAAGACTCCATGGTCTTGTGATAATCCAGGTGATCTTGTGACAGGTTTGTAAATACAGCCGTGTCAAACTCAACACTGTTTACTCGGCCCTGGTCAAGACCGTGTGACGACACCTCGATTACAGCAGCCATGGCACCGGCATCCACCAGCCTGGCAAGACTGAGTTGTACCTGTACCGCACTTGCCGTTGTCAATCCTGTCGGTTTCAGGGCATTGACAAGCCCGTTACCCAGCGTACCCAGCACGCCACAAGGCGCTGTCCCGGTATTCAAACATTGCGCTATATAATGGCTCACCGATGTCTTGCCATCAGTTCCGGTAACGCCGATCAGGTTAAGATCACGCGAAGGATGGTTGAAGAAGCGTGAAGCTATTTCACCCGTTTTTTGTTGTAGATCGGCAACCTGCAAACATACAACCCTGTTTGCCAGGGCATCGAGCATTACTTGTTGATTTTCGTCAGCACTGTCCCATAACACCACACTGGCGCCTGAGTTAACGGCCTGCTCGGCGAATTGCAAGCCATGTGATGCCGTACCGGCAAGCGCAATGAAAAGATAATTGCCGTCCGCCTGGCGGCTGTCCTGGGTAATTCCATTGACCATCACATCCGCAACAGCGGACAGCGCGGAATTTTCGACCAGACCTTCCAGCAAGACATGTAGTGCAACACCGGTCTGCTGCTTCATTGCCGGCATCATGCGTTATCTCCTTTTGATGCCTGTAGATGTTGCCGCGAAACTTTCGAGTTTTTATCTTGTGTATCCTGGCTTTCGGCATCGAATACCAGACGTCCAGCCTCGACACTATCGGGCGGCACATCCAGCAAGCGCATCGCCCCGGCCATCACTTTACTGAAAACCGGGGCCGCTACCTCACCACCAAAATGCTCGCCATTACGAGGCTCATCAATCATGACCACCATTACCAGCTTCGGATCAAGCGCCGGAGCCATACCGGTAAAGATGGACAAATACCGGTTTTCCGCATAACCACCGGCTGTAAACTTGTGCACCGTGCCGGTCTTGCCCGCCACACTGTAGTTTGCCACCTGCGCCTGCTTGCCTGTGCCTTTTGCACTCACAGCCTGCTGCATCATTTTGCGGACTGCCGCAGCAGTTTCAGCCGACATAACCCGCTCTCCCTGGTGCGGCTGTTCCTGGTGCAGAAAACTGACAGGTTTTAAATAACCACCTGATGCGATGGCCACATAGGCACGTGCCAGCTGCAGCGATGTCACAGACACGCCATAACCGAAGGCAAGCGTTGCTCGCTCAAAATCATTATTCAAGGCACTGACCGACAATCGGCCAGCTGCCTCTCCGGGGAATCCACTCCCGGTATCACTGCCGAATCCGAGCTTCTGATACATTTCCCATTGTTGTTCTGATTCCAGCGATAGCGCTATCTTGCTGATACCAACGTTGCTGGATTTTTTAATCACACCGGACACATCGAGATCGCCATAATTATGTAAATCGCGAATGGTATTACCCATCACCTGCATGTAGCCTGGGCCGGTTTCCACTTTGTAGTAATCTCGCCAGCGCCCGCTCTCCAGCGCTGCAGCAACAGTGAGCGGTTTCATGGTCGAACCTGGCTCAAACACATCTGTTACTGCACGATTGCGTGTTGTTCCCGCACGTAACTGGCTGCGATCATTAACGTTAAATGAAGGCTGGTTTGCCATCGCCAGGACTTCACCAGTCTCCACGTCAAGCACAACTGCAGAGCCAGCGACAGCATTATGTTTAAGCACAGCCGCCTTTAACGTCCGGTAGGTCAAGTACTGCAGTCGTTTATCCATGCTCAATCGAATCGGCCTACCTGGTTCGGATGAACTTATGCGTTTGACATCGTCAACAGCGCGACCGAATCGATCTCTAAGAACCTGTTTTCGGCCCGGCTCACCTTTGAGCCAGTCATCAAATGCAAGTTCGACACCTTCCTGTCCGTTATCATCAATATCCGCGAATCCGATAACATGCGAGGCCACTTCGCCAGCCGGATAGTAACGACGGTACTCATCCTGCAAAGCGATGCCGGCAATGTTCAGCTCAAGCACCTTGTTTGCCAACTCCGGTGAAACATGGCGCTTCAGATACATGAATTCACGATCACGATAGGTTTTGATCTTTTTCTCTAACCTGGCTGGATCAATCGAGAGTAATTTCGCAAGTTGTTTCAGGCTTCCCGGTCTGGCCGAAAACTCTTGCGGGTTTAACCATATGCTACTCACCGGTGTACTGATCGCCAGCGGTTCTCCGTTGCGATCAATGATGTCGCCACGGTTTGCTGGTATCGTGACATGGCGTAATTGCCTGGCTTCACCCTGTTGTTCAAAAAACGCGCTGTGCAGCACCTGCATATCCAGTGCACGTCCTGCAAGCACAACAACAACGCTGACAAATGCGACCAGAATTGATACCCGACGCCAGGGCATCAGGGCTTTGCCGTTTTTAATTTGACTGCAGGTTTTTGTCATCGTCTTCACGGCCTGATGAAGGCCACCTGCTCTGCTTGCGGAGTCACCATGCCGAGGCGCTCCCTGGCTATTTGCTCGATACGCCCATGATCGGACCATGCGCTTTGTTCCAGCTGCAGACGGCCCCATTCTGTATTCAGGCTGACAACCTCCTTATTCAACTGCTGCAGTTCGACGAAAAGCTTTCGTGTCTGGTGTTTGCTGTACACCAAACCGATAGCAGTTGCCATAACGGCAACAAACAACAGCGTAGCTATCAATAGAACACGTTGTCGGACACTCATAACACTCGCTCCAGAACCCTTAGTCGCGCACTGCGTGCACGTGGATTTCTTGTTATTTCTTCTGTATTTGGCACAATTGGCTTGCCTACAAGCTTGTAGGGAACTTCATAATCAGCACTCATTACCGGCAAACCAGCCGGAATTTTTGGCGGATTTGTCATGTTTCGCATGAATCGCTTTACGATCCGGTCTTCAAGCGAGTGAAAACTGATCACTGCAAGTCTTCCAGCCACCGCCAGCACAGTAACAGTTGCCTGCAAGCCTTCTTCCAGGGCCTGCAGCTCTTCATTTATAAAAATTCTTATTGCCTGAAAACTGCGAGTTGCGGGATGCTTGTGTTTCTCATAACCCGGAACCGCATTTACAATAATCTCGGCAAGTTGCCTGGTGTCAGTGATCTCCATATCCTTTCTGCTGTCGATGATGGCCTGCGCAATGCGCCGTGCCGATTTCTCCTCGCCATACTTCCTCAGTACATGTATAAGCTCATGCAGGCTTACACTGGCTAGCCATTGCAGCGCACTTTCACCCGCCTCCGTGTTCATGCGCATATCCAGCGGACCGGAACGAGTGAAGCTGAATCCGCGCGTCGCATCATCCAGTTGCGGTGATGACACTCCCAGATCCATCAGCACACCATCTATCCTCATTACCAGGTCACGCTGTGCAACCATGTTCGCTACCTGCCTGAAGTTGCAATGAATAATTTCAATTCGCTTGTCACTGTGGAATCGCTGGCGACCGTACGCTACCGCTTGCGGGTCCTGGTCAAATGCCAGTAATCGCCCGCGATCGCTCAAACAATCAAGAATCGCTTCTGAATGTCCTCCCCGACCAAATGTTGCGTCCACATAAACACCATCAGCCTTGATGTTGAGTGCGTAGATTGCTTCTTCTAACAGTACCGGCTGGTGCTCTAAATCCGGTTCCATTCGGATCAAAGCGATAAATCTTCCAATGCAGCTGGAAGATTATCATCACCATTCTTCACGCTCTCAACCCATTCTCCCTGGCTTTCATTCCAGGCATCCTCGTCCCAGATCTCGAATTTTTTTCCCTGTCCAATAAGCACAGTTTTTTTATTCAGCCCGGCAAATTCGCGTAACATGGGGGCTAGCAGAATTCTGCCCTGGCTGTCGATTTCACATTCAGTGGCATAGCCGATCAGCAGACGTTGTAACAAACGCGCCTGCTTGTTGAGGCTGGGCAAGTTAACCAGCTTATTTTCAATAATTTCCCACTCAGGCAAGGGGTAGACCAGCAGGCAATGATCACGATCGACCGTAATCACGATGCGACCACCGCAAATTTCGAGCAAACGCTCGCGATAGCGCGATGGCATAGCCATCCTGCCTTTCGCATCAAGCGTAAGATTGTTGATCCCCCGAAAGTTCATACTATGATCTCATCCACTAAAAACCACTTTCCCCCACATACCCACACTATAGGTAGCAATTCCCCACACTGTCAAGTAATTTCAGGTGAAATTTGTGAGAAAAATGCTTTATCTCACAGCAACTTAGCTATGTATTCGAAGGGCGTATGGCAAGCGGGCTTTTTGACTATCTTTAAATCATCAGCTTGTTCATAAAAGCTAACAATCTACTTTAAGTTTCGAACGTATCAAATCCGGAAAATATTTAGTTCCGGTCGCCTGGTGGCAAGGATTAAAGCCTGAATATGGATAAGTGGGAGTCGGCCGATAAGCCGGGTTCTGTCGTAGAGCAGTCATTCATCTGGGATGCCTGTCGCCAGGCACCTCGAGCAACCTACCCGGGAACAGTGCGGACCACACCAGTGCTCCCCTATTTGGTCTTGCTCCGGACGGGGTTTACCCTGCCATGCCTGTTACCAGCCATGCGGTGCGCTCTTACCGCACCATTTCACCCTTACCCTGCCGAAACAGGGCGGTATATTTTCTGTGGCACTTTCCGTAGACTTTCGCCCCCCAGGTGTTACCTGGCGTCCTGTCCTGTGGAGCCCGGACTTTCCTCCCCGACCAGATCAGATGACCTGACCAGAGCGACTGCCTGGCCAACTCCCATGCCAAATATAACAGATAGTGGCACAACACAGTCTGGAGAATTCAACAGTGGCAGCCACCCGCACACGCACACCATGCTGTCAGTACAATAGTTTGTGAACGCTCAACCCGCCCCTGGCCCGGCGCATCATACGACCCACAATGCGATTAAGAAAATGCTGACGCGAGAGGAAAGGCAATACATTACGCCTGCGCGAGTCCAGCAACATACAGGCACGAACCAGCTGATCATGCTCACTATCAACCTCACGCCCGCGAATAATGGCATCAATTGCACGCTTCCTGTTGTTACTATGCCATTCAGCGCAGGCCAGGTTCAGATATACATCACCATCCCGAACGTCAGAACTTGCGGCATCACGACACAACAGCAATCCATTCCGATCCGAGATCAATACCTGTGCGAGACCAAGAAAAGAGGCAACCTTGTTATAGAACACATGATGTTCATCCATGGACTTCAACGCTTGCCTGAACTCACGTTCGGCTGCATTGTAATCCTTTGCCTTTAGTGCAGCACAACCTTTATCAAATGGTTCCTTGTACATCAGCCTAATTTACTTCTGCCCCGGCTAATAGGCAAGTAAACCAGCATCATCACTCAAGTTTTGCATTGACATAAGTTGCTGGTTACCTATTTAATCAACGATTCAAAATCGTATAAGGCTCCCCATGCCCTGGATACAGGTATCAGTCGCGGCTAGCGACACTAACTACCAGAGAGTTGAAGACACCCTGTTATCGCTCGGCGCGCAGTCGGTTACATTCAAAGACGCAGCAGATAATCCAATACTGGAACCCGGGCCCGGCGAAACTCCACTGTGGAAAAATGCCATTATCACCGGACTGTTCGATGATCGACACAAGCCCGCAATTCTGCGCGAACAAATCAGGCAGCATCTCGATAACGACGAGCTGGACATCAAGATAACGTCACTGCCTGACCAGGACTGGACACGCGCATGGATGGATACATTCAAACCCATGCAGTTTGGCCAACGCCTGTGGGTGTGCCCGAAGCATATTGAGCCGCCGGATTCGCTGGCAG
This sequence comes from uncultured Gammaproteobacteria bacterium, assembly GCA_963807785.1. Lineage (GTDB taxonomy): Bacteria > Pseudomonadota > Gammaproteobacteria > SZUA-229 > SZUA-229 > JABDQW01. Next base: position 39,465 of record CAWEEC010000009.1, read on the forward strand.
TCAATTTGCGCCTCGACCCTGGCCTGGCATTCGGCACCGGAACACATCCAACAACATCGTTATGCCTAAGCTGGCTTGACGGCCATGTCTCGCCTCACTCGGGGCATCACAGCGTTCTGGATTATGGTTGCGGGTCTGGAATCCTGGCGATTGCTGCAACTATGCTCGGCGCAGAACATGCTGACTGTGTCGATATCGATGAACAGGCTTTACAGGCAACAGTGGATAATGCAGAAGTTAACCAGGTATTAAATCGAATCAGTATATTCCAGCCAGGCGGTTTCGAAACCGGTAAACACTATGACCTGGTGCTGGCAAACATTCTATCCGGACCACTGACCGAGCTGGCACCAACATTGGCAAAATACTCGCCTGCTGGTAGTGATATCGTGCTTTCAGGCATCCTCGCCGGCCAGGCAGAATCTGTACGTAATGCCTACATCGAGTTTTTTGATATGCACACAACAGAAACACAGGATGAGTGGGTATTGCTATACGGCAATCGAAGATAAATCAGGCGAAACACAGTAGATTAAATCAGCGTGTCTGTGACTGAGGAATGTGTCATTATATTCGCAAGCTATTGTTGATTAACATAACAGAAATATAAGCAGATGAATCAGTCGTGTTTCATGACATTTTAACTCTGATAACTGTAAAACCTGCAACTCGGTGATCTCAAGGAGAACACTCTGTGCTAATGTTTCACCATGCAAACCGAATGCCCTAATTGCCATACATTGTTTCGTATCACTGAAGCCCAGCTGGATATGGCCGAGGGCATGGTGCGCTGCGGATACTGTCAGAAGGTTTTCGATGCGCGTATAGAAAACGAATTTCACGACAGCAAGTATCAGCCCGATGCCTTCAGGGAATCACCACAGCAAGCCACACACCAGGCGTTCGCTGATGACAATAACAATCCGGAAAATGAATCATTTTTTTCAGACGAGGTGACCGACATTGCACTCGGTGCAATCAGGGCTGAAAGTAATGCTGGACCCTATTCTACCCTTGCTACAGTTAGCTGGAGCCTGGTAATACTACTGCTGATAACCGCCCTGGCCGCGGAATACATATGGTTTAACCGGCCTGAATTACTGCAGAATCAGCGCTTGAAACCCATAATCACCAAACTGTGCGCACACACTAATTGCGAACGCCTGCAGATGCGCGATCCGACCCAGATAGAAATGATCAGCCGCAATGTTTATACCCATCCAAACGAAAAAAGCGCATTAATGATCAGTACCACCATGGTCAATCACGCATCCTATGCTCAACCATACCCTGATGTACAAATCGACTTCTCGGATGTAAGAGGTGAACTCATCGCATCCCGCCGATTCACACCTGAAGAGTATCTTCAAATCGAAAAGGCACAGTTACAACTGCTGCAGTCGGGCAATCCGATTACATTCGGGCTCGAGATACGGGATCCGGGAAAAGAAGCCATTACCTATGAGTTCAGCTTCCATTAATTCTGCATCTATTATAATTGCCCCATGAAAATAGGCCCCTATGATCTACCTAATCAGCTAATACTGGCTCCGATGGCCGGTGTCACTGATCGCCCGTTCCGCAGCCTGTGTTTACGCATGGGTGCCGGTATGGCAGTGTCTGAAATGGTGACTTCCAACAAGCAGCTGTGGAATTCCCGCAAGACCAGGCTGCGCCTTGATCACTCGGGCGAACAACAACCTCGCAGTGTACAGATAGCCGGCACTGATCCGCTGCAAATGGCTGAAGCCGCAAAATACAATGTTGACGAAGGCGCACAAATCATCGACATCAACATGGGTTGTCCCGCCAAAAAAGTGTGTAATGTCATGGCTGGCTCGGCGCTGATGAAGGACGAATTACTGGTTGCTCGTATACTTGAGGCCGTTGTAAACGCTGTAGATGTACCGGTAACATTAAAAATCCGCACCGGATGGGACCCTGAAAACAAAAATGCAGTGAATATTGCACGCATTGCCGCGTCTACAGGTATAGAGGCACTGGCAGTGCACGGTCGTACGCGTGCCTGTGCATTCAAAGGAGCAGCAGAATATGCAACCATCAAGGCCGTTAAGAGCGCTGTCGATATGCCTGTAATTGCCAATGGTGATATCGACTCGCCGATGAAAGCCCGTGAAGTGCTAAATCAAACTGCAGCGGATGGCATCATGATCGGCCGAGCCGCCCAGGGAAATCCATGGATTTTCAGAGAGATTAAACATTTTCTCGATAATGGCGATATATTGGCCCCACCGATGTTGAGTGAAGTCCGGAATGTGTTGCTTAATCACCTTGAAAACCTGTATGATTTTTATGGTGAATTTATGGGTGTTCGTATTGCACGCAAACATATTGGCTGGTACTGCAAACATCATCCGAATACTGATATGTTCAGACAGCAGATAAACAGTATTGAATCAACAAAAGAACAACTTGATCTCATTAATGAGTTCTTTGTTAATTCAACAGGAGGCTTACTGGCAGCATGAGAGATAACATTGACGTAATTAGTAATATGGTTGTCAACAGTGATGACAACCAGGGTATCACGCAATTATACAATGCAGTAAAGCATTCCATTCGGCGCTACCTGTATGAGCTTGATGGTACCCAGCCACACGACATGTACGACCTGGTGTTACGCCAGGTCGAACAACCCTTGCTCGAGGCAATTCTGGAACACACCAAGGGTAACCAGTCCAAGGCTGCTGAATATCTCGGCCTCAATCGCGGCACCCTGCGCAAGAAATTACGCACCTATAACTTACATAAATAAATAATCAAAAATGAATAGCGAGTAATTCATTTTTCACTAGCACCACTTCAATCTATCCTGCATCAAGCGGCAACAGCGCTGGTAACTTATTGTTTTTACTGATAAGCGTTATCCATTAATCACGATTCATTTTTCATTCGTTTTTCCATTTCAGGTATAATGCGCGGCTTTTACAACGATAACAACTCGCCATGCTCGACCCTCAAAATCGACCCGTTCGCCGGGCACTGATCAGTGTCTCTGATAAAACAGGCATTGTAGAATTTGCCAAAGCCCTGCAGGAAAAGGGCATCGATATTCTTTCAACCGGCGGCACTGCCCGCATGCTGATCGAAAACTTCATTCCGGTCACTGAAGTCTCCAGGCATACCGGCTTCCCTGAAATCATGGACGGTCGCGTCAAGACGCTACATCCAAAGATTCACGGCGGCATCCTCGGGCGCAGAGGCATTGACGATGGTATAATGAAAGACAATGATATTGCCCCGATCGACCTGGTAGTAGTCAATCTTTATCCCTTTGAAGCGACCGTAGCTGATGACAACTGCAGCCTTGAGGACGCCATCGAGAACATCGATATTGGCGGCCCTGCCATGGTACGTGCAACGGCAAAAAACAATGCCTATGTATCCATTGTTGTCGATCCGCTTGATTACAACCGTGTACTGCAAGAAATCAACAGCAATGATGGCTGTGTCAGCAAGGAAATCCGTTTCGACCTCGCAGTTAAAGCCTTTGAACACACATCTCATTATGATGGGGCCATTGCCAACTATCTGGGTCGTATCAAGGCTGACGGCAGCAAAGACGTGCTGCCACGCACAATAAATCTACAGTTCCACAAGGCACAGGAAATGCGCTACGGCGAAAATCCTCACCAGCAAGCCGCCTTCTACACCGAAAAATCGCCACACGAAGCCAGCATTGCCACTGCCAGACAAATCCAGGGCAAGGAGCTGTCGTTCAATAACATTGGCGATACTGATGCCGCCCTGGAATGTGTCAAGCAGTTCGAAGCGCCCGCGTGTGTCATCGTTAAGCACGCAAACCCGTGTGGTGTTGCCATTAACGGAACCCTGCTCGATGCCTATGATCGCGCGTACAGTACAGATCCCGAGTCCGCCTTCGGTGGCATCATCGCATTCAATCGCGAGCTCGACGGTGAAACCGCCAAGGCGATTGTCGATCGCCAGTTTGTTGAAGTCATCATCGCGCCCAATGTTAGCCAGGATGCCATTGAAGCTGTCGCTGAAAAGAAGAATGTCCGCCTGCTTGAGTGCGGTTCATGGAACGCACCCGCTGCTCGACTCGATTACAAACGTGTTAACGGCGGCCTGTTGGTACAGGATGCCGATCTGGCACTACACAACGAGCTCAAGATTGTTACCGAGCGCATACCCAGCGACGAGGAAATGGACGACCTGCTGTTCACCTGGCGTGTTGCCAAGTTTGTTAAATCCAATGCCATCGTTTACGGTAAAAACAACATGACCATCGGTGTCGGCGCTGGTCAAATGAGCCGGATAAACAGTGCACGAATAGCAGGCATCAAGGCGGAACACGCCGGCCTCGAGGTTAATGGTTCTGTGATGGCTTCAGATGCATTTTTCCCGTTCCGCGATGGCATCGATGCCGCCAATGAGGCAGGTATCGTCGCTGTAATTCAGCCTGGTGGATCGATGCGCGATGAAGAAGTCATCGCTGTCGCCAACGAACATGGTATGGCCATGGTATTCACAGGTATGCGGCATTTCAGGCATTAATAAAAATATATAACCGCAGAGACGCGGAGACGCAGAGAGACTTATTGTTGTATTCAGTTTCAGAGTTGTGATCTGTTGTACTTATGCAGAAGTCAAAACCGATGTGATAAAAAATTAATATCTTGCTCTGCGCCTCTGCGCCTTCGCGGTAAATAAATATAGGTAAAAAGTAATGAATGTACTAATCGTTGGTGGTGGTGGACGTGAACATGCGCTGGCATGGAAAGCGGCTCAGTCGAGTAAGGTCGAAACTGTTTTTGTCGCGCCGGGCAATGCCGGTACGGCGCTTGAAAACAAACTGCAGAATGTAGCTATAGCCGCAGAAGACATTGACGGCCTGCTCGAATTTGCACGCAGTAACGATATTGAGCTGACGATTGTTGGACCTGAAACACCACTGGTAGCAGGCATCGTCGATACATTCAACGAGGCTGGACTGAAGATATTTGGTCCCAGCAGAGGCGCTGCACAACTCGAAGGCTCAAAAGCTTTCACAAAAGATTTCCTCGCGCGTAACAATATTCCCACGGCCACCTATGGCAACTTCACCGATGAGACTGAAGCTATCGCCTATGTAAAACAGCATGGAGCACCCATTGTCATCAAGGCCGATGGTCTTGCAGCCGGTAAAGGCGTGATCCTCGCACAAACAGAAGATGAGGCCATAGCAGCAATCAAGGATATGCTGTCCGGCAATAAATTCGGTGATGCCGGCGCACGTGTTGTCGTCGAGGAATTCCTTACTGGTGAAGAGGCAAGTTTTATCTGCATGGTAGATGGCAACAACATTATGCCCATGGCCAGCTCACAGGATCACAAGGCACGTGATGACGGTGACAAAGGACCCAATACCGGCGGCATGGGTGCCTACTCCCCTGCCCCGGTCGTTACCCGGGAAATTCATGAACGCATCATGAACGAAGTCATTCGACCTACGGTTAAGGGCATGTCGACAGAAGGTAATGAATATACCGGATTTCTATATGCAGGAATTATGGTTGCCGATGACGGTACACTCAGGGTACTGGAATACAACGTACGATTCGGTGATCCTGAAACGCAGCCAATCATGATGCGCCTGAATTCAGACCTGGTTGACCTATGCCTGATGGCACTGGATAGAAAACTCGATTCAGTAACTGCCAGCTGGGACAAACGCACATCGTTAGGTGTTGTACTAGCCGCTGGCGGTTATCCCGACGATTATAATAAAGGCGCTGTTATCACCGGCCTGGAGAATACTGAAACCGATTCAACCAAGGTGTTTCATGCCGGCACCGCCGAGAAGGATGGCGCCATTGTCACCAACGGCGGACGCGTGCTGTGCGTCTGCGCGCTGGGAAACTCGGTTACCGAAGCTCAACACAAGGCCTACGAAGTGGTAAAGAAAATTAGCTGGGATAATATGTATTACCGCAGCGATATCGGCTACCGGGCAGTAGCGCGCGAGAAACAAATATAAATTTTTTTACCGCAAAGGCGCAAGGGTTTGTTTGTTTACTGCAGAGACGCGGAGGCGCAGAGATTGTTTTTTATTATGAGTAGATTTTCAAACGCCAGGGTCAATATCCAAAGCTCGGCAGGTTGTTTAACTCAAAAGGCCTATTAAGATCGCAATCTAACGTTCGTTACTACAGATAAGAATTTCTCTGCGCCTCCGCGTCTCTGCGGTTAATAAATCAGTAGTCTTTGCGTGCTTTGCGTCTTTGCGGTGAATTTATCCTTTCATCGAGTCAAAGAACTCGTTGTTGGTCTTGGTTGCTGCCAGTTTATCCATGAGGAATTCAATAGCGCCAATCTCATCCATGGGTTGCAGCAGCTTGCGCAGAATCCACATTTTCTGCAATTCATCCGGCTTGGTCAGCAGTTCTTCGCGGCGCGTGCCTGAACGATTGATATTAATCGCCGGGAAGATGCGTTTTTCAGTAATGCGTCGATCAAGGTGCACTTCCATATTACCTGTTCCCTTGAATTCCTCGTAAATTACCTCATCCATCTTGGAACCAGTATCAACCAGGGCTGTAGCCAGAATAGTGATACTTCCGCCTTCCTCGATATTACGTGCTGCGCCAAAGAACCGCTTGGGACGATGCAGTGCATGTGCATCTACACCACCGGTGAGGACCTTGCCGGATGACGGAATCACGGTGTTATAGGCGCGCGCAAGGCGGGTAATCGAATCCAGCAGAATGACGACATCTTTTTTGTGCTCGGCAAGACGCTTGGCTTTTTCAATCACCATTTCAGCCACCTGCACATGGCGACTGGCGGGCTCATCAAAAGTACTCGATACCACTTCGCCACGAACACTGCGTTCCATCTCGGTAACTTCTTCCGGACGCTCATCGATCAATAATACGATGAGATAACAATCCGGGTGATTTGCAGCAATCGATTGTGCAATGTTGCTCATCAACATCGTTTTACCGGCTTTGGGTGGTGACACTATCAAACCGCGCTGACCTTTGCCAAATGGTGCGACAAGGTCGATCATGCGTGCAGTAATATCTTCTGTACTGCCATTACCACGCTCCATGATCATACGTTGGTTAGGATGTAGCGGTGTCAGGTTCTCGAATGCAACCTTGTTACGCGTGTTTTCAGGAGTATCGAGGTTGATCTGATCAACCTTCAGCATCGCGAAATAGCGTTCGCTGTCCTTGGGCGGCCTGATTTTGCCCGAGATGGTATCGCCGGTACGCATGTTGAAACGCCGAATCTGGCTTGGTGATACGTAAATATCATCAGGCCCTGCAAGGTAGGAGCTATCTGCCGCTCTCAGAAAACCAAATCCGTCCTGCAATATTTCAAGTACACCGTCACCAAAAATATCCTCACCACTCTTGGCATGCGCTTTCAATATGGCAAAAATAATATCCTGCTTTTTCGCTCGCGCGACATTATCCAGCTTCATGGATTCGGCGATTTCGACGAGTTCGGGTACGGATTTTAATTTCAGTTCTGTGAGGTTCATAGGCGGTCTGGGTGTGATTTGTGTTTTATATTTGAGTTAACGATTAATATGGTTTATTAGATTTATTGAGTACGAATTCGGAGTCTTAACGACAAGAAACAGTCGTTGTTATGTCGCAGGGTATGCGTACGGATGTGCTTCGATTTTATCTATAAATTATTTTTTTTCAATTCACCTGGGATTAATTTTTAATTTACAGATTGCTGTCTATAAACGCTGTCAACTGCGACTTTGACAGAGCACCCACTTTCGTTGCTTCCACATCGCCATCTTTAAACAGGATCAATGTCGGAATGCCACGTATCCCAAATTTTGGTGGCGTATTCGGATTTTCATCGATATTCAGTTTGGCTATTTTCAATTTACCGGCATAGTCATCAACAACTTCTTCCAGAAGCGGCGCAATCATCTTGCAAGGTCCGCACCACTCAGCCCAGTAATCGACAAGGACGGGGATATCTGATCTGATTACATCTTGCTCAAAACTGTCATCGGTTACATGAACAATCTTGTCACTCACTATGCTTTTCTCCTGAATTATCTATGAATCTTGCGCACAGGCGTCTGCGGGCAATGACTTGAAAGTGTTTTCTATTGTTAAAACGAAGTGGTTATATGAATGTTTAGATAAGTCTTGAGCGCTATAATAGACTATTTTCCGGATTTGTACACCCCCAGGCACTCATGATAAGCCGATTTAGGGTAAGCTACGCGCCATGAGTGAACACCACCTGACAAAAACCCGCTACTCGAGCTTCAATTTATTAGAGGACATCAACCTGGGCCTGGCAGATGCCGGCTTTGAGTTCTGCACACCGATCCAGGAACAGACCCTGCCAATCGCCCTGCAAGGCCGCGATGTTGCCGGTGAAGCTCAAACCGGGACCGGTAAAACAGCTGCTTTTCTGATCGCAGTTTTCAACCAGTTACTGAAGAATCCTGCCGGCGAAAACCATCGTAAAAATCAACCACGGGCACTGATACTGGCACCGACACGTGAACTGGCCATCCAGATCCACAAGGATGCCGTGCTCCTGGGCAGCCATACCGGCCTGGTGTTTGGGCTGGCGTATGGTGGTACCGGCTACGATCAGCAACGTGAACAACTGACGGCTGGTGTCGACCTGCTGATAGGAACCCCCGGACGCATAATCGACTATTTCAAGCAGCACGTGTTTGATCTCAAGGCCTGCCAGGTGGTTGTGCTCGATGAAGCAGACCGGATGTTCGATCTTGGATTCATCAAGGATATTCGTTACCTGTTGAGAAAATGCCCGCCACCGGAACAACGCCTGAGCATGCTGTTTTCAGCAACCCTGTCGCACCGTGTACTGGAGCTGGCATACGAGCACATGAACGATGCTGAAACCGTGCGCATCAAATCGGACCGGCCTACCGCCGATAAGGTCAAACAGACAGTTTATTATCCGGCGAATGATGAGAAAGTACCTTTGCTGCTAGGGCTGATGGAGTCTCTCGAACCAACCCGCAGTATTATTTTCGTCAACACCAAGCGCGTTGCCGAGAAACTGTATGCCTGGCTCGAAGGTAATGGTTACAAAACCGCGCTGCTGTCGGGCGATGTGCCACAGAAAAAACGCCAAACACTGTTGAAAAAATTCCAGGATGATGAATTCAAGATCCTGGTCGCAACCGATGTTGCCGCTCGTGGACTGCACATACCCGAAGTCAGCCACATATTTAACTATGATCTGCCCCAAAGCGGTGAAGATTATGTGCATCGCGTTGGCAGAACGGCACGTGCAGGCGCAAGTGGTGCCGCCATCAGTTTTGCATGTGAAGATTATGCCCACTACCTGGTGGACATCGAGGAGTACATCGGGCACCAAATTGATAATGAGTCGATTAACTACGATGCACTGGTGAAACCCAAACCGCCTGTCAAACGTAAACCCAGCAAATCGCATGCTTCAGGTAATCGCCATAGTCATAAACATGGCAAAGACAAACATGCAGCGCGCGGCAAACACAGTCATAAACACCATAATAAAGACCATAATGGCAAATCAGGCAAAGCCTCATTGCCCGATTCGGCGTGAAACACACCACAGGCGCGCGGATTTCTCAGCTCTTGCTTGCCTGAAGGCGTCTCGAGTACGCATCAGCGATCTTGTTCGAAGAATTCCGGGTGAGCGGTTTTGATAATCCACCGGCAGCATTATAGTCCCGGCCCAGCATGGACTGACCTCGTCAGCTGTCAGGTGTTAGCCAGTTTGGTATAGATTGCCCTGGCTGAGATCAGCGCGCTATCGACATCATTGTCCAGCACATTGTAGTGACCCATTTTACGCCCGGGACGCGCTTCCTTTTTGCCATATAAATGCAGCTTCACATTAGGCTGGTTCAGCACCACACGCCAGTCCGGCCGCCATAGATCGCCCAGCAAGTTAACCATGACAACAGGCGACAATAAACTCACATCACCGGGCGCGAGGCCACAAATAACACGTGCCTGTTGTTCAAATTGCGAGGTTATACAGGCGTCCTTGGTGAAATGGCCACTGTTATGAGGCCGTGGAGCCATTTCATTGAACAGCAATTCATTCTTGCTGGAGACGAAAAACTCGACAGCCAGCACACCCACGTAATCCAGTTCTTCAACCAGTTGCAGAGCCTGCTGCCGGGCTTTGGTTATAATTTCTTCATCAACGCGTGCTGGCACGATTGTAATATGAAGAATGCCATTGCGATGTTCATTCTCGCCAACAGGATATACAGCTGTTTCGCCCTGGCTGTTTCGCGCAACAATGGCCGAGACTTCCTTTTTCAACTCGATTTTTTTCTCCAGCACACACTCGACACCACCGCTATCGCGAAATGCCTGCTGTGCCTGCTGCAGCGATTCAACAATAAACTGACCCTTGCCGTCATAACCCAGTGTCGCAGTTTTCAGAATAGCAGGTAAACCGGTAACACTGATCGCCTGCTCAAGATCACTTTCATCATACACAGGATGATTGGCCGCAGGTGTTAATCCGGCCTTGCTGGCAAAAGCTTTCTCGCGATTGCGGTTCTGGGCAATTTCCAGTATTTCTGCCGCAGGAAAAACCGGCGTGCTCCCGGCCAGGCGACGCATGGAGTCTGCCGGGACATTCTCAAATTCAGTGGTGATGACATCACAGGTACGCGCCATGTAATCCAGCGCCTCAATATCCGTATAAGCGGCCACTATATGATCATCGGCTACATGGCCGGCAGGGCTGTCAGGGTCCGGATCCAGTACATTGAGGCGATAGCCCATGTTGCGCGCCGCAATGCAGAACATACGACCGAGCTGCCCACCACCGAGGATACCCAATGTCGAGCCGGGGAGAATCGGGACACTCATATCAATCCTCGGGAGGAAGCCTGACCTCTAACACTGCAGCCCGTTGTTGACGCCTGAATTCGTCGAGCTTTGCTGCCAGCGCACTATCCTGCACTGCCAGCATCGACACAGCATACAGTGCAGCATTGGCCGCGCCAGCTTCACCAATGGCGAAAGTCGCTACCGGTATTCCCCTGGGCATTTGCACGATAGAAAGCAGTGAGTCCATACCTTTAAGGTATTTCGATGGCACCGGTACGCCCAAAACAGGCACTGTGCACTTTGATGCCAGCATGCCCGGCAAGTGCGCTGCACCGCCGGCGCCGGCAATAATACAGGCCAGGCCTCGCTCACGCGCCGTTTCGGCGTATTCAAATAACAGATCTGGCGTGCGATGAGCAGATACAACTTTTGCTTCAACCGGCACACCAAAAGCCTCGATCTGCTTGACTGCATGTTGCATTACCGGCCAGTCGCTCTGACTGCCCATTACAACGCCAATTTTTAGTGCCGTCATTTCACACCCCCATCCAGTGTGGGAAAAAAAGCGCTGATTCTATACGAAATCCGACGATATACGAAACTTCCGGTGTTTCAGTCTTGTTAAACAAATCAGCCTATTTTCACTCAAATCACTCCAGAAATTCATATTACAGGAGGAATTTTGCTACCCTGTATGAAACAGTATTCTTTATTTAACTACCTGATATCCTTAGAATGATTATTTTTAAACGGTTTACTTTATTATGCGCGCTTATGGCTGCCATGTGTCCAGTGTTTGCAGCAGGCACTGCCGGATTTAACCAAGGGCAAAATCATAGTGCCTGATGAGATTCCGGGTGTGGAAACATTGACCGCTGAAGGTGTCATCGAAAAAGCCAACAACAACGAGAAACTCATCATTATTGATGCACGTATTAACAAAGACCGCGCCAGTGGATATATCGAAGACAGCTTGAGCCTGCCCGATATCAATACCAACTGTGACACATTGTCGAAATTAGTAGCAGACAAACAAACGCCGCTATTGTTCTACTGCAATGGCGTCAAATGTGGGCGCAGTGTAGTCGCTGTCAAGATTGCCCAATCCTGTGGCTATATAAATATATCCTGGTTCCGTGGTGGCTTCGAGGAATGGCAGGAAAAAGGTTACCAGTATCTGACTCAAGACTAGAAAAATCCAGGTAAAACTTCAATTTAATTAACATGTTTAACAACAGGCTCTCATTACAATCCACTCTTGCTGTCACAATATTTCTTATTGGGCTGGTTGGATTGATACTGGTCATGTCAACGGAGTATACCTATAGGAGATTTGCACTTGAGCATCAGGAGAAAGCCTTTGAAGCCCTGTTATCAATTAAAACAACCGACCTTATTAATGAATTAATTGATCACCAGAAACAGCTTGGCTTTCGATTGCAGGCAGAAGATGAATTCAAGTCTGCGTATCAAAGCAGAAAAACGGCTGACCTGGTATTCTGGCTGGATCAGGAGTTCAATCGCTACTTTGTTACTATTGGCCTGTTGAAGCTGGAAAAAATAATTGTTTTTGATGAGTCGCTAAACAGATTAGCCACCTCGGAACGAGGTATAAGTTTAAGCAATGCGGGCATGTTGCCCTGCAGCGCCTTGATAGAGTCTGTAAAGCATCTTGCCATAGCCAAGCGGCTTAAACCTCGTTCAGAAGTATGCCTGTTTGATGGCAAACCATTACTCTCGACCCTTGTCTCCATAGGCAGCCTGCGACCAAAAGGTTACATTCAAATCATCTCCGATCCTGCGCATATACTGGCAAAAGTACAGTATGAGCTGGGCACTCAGATCCAGATTACATCACCCGATGGTATGGTTCTGCATCAATCCGATGAATGGCATGTTTATACCCACGAAAAAGATGACTTCCTCTTCAGCCACACCTTACCCACCTCAACGGGTAGCCCGGCTTTGAAAATATATGGCGTTGCAGATGTACACAACTTCAATAAACAACTGACAGCTACTCGTAACAAGGTTGTCGGTTTTGCGATAGTACTTATTGTACTTGCGTTGATGTTCGCCTTATATGTGATCAGGACAGGACTCAAACCGCTGAAAGACCTGGAATCAGCTGCGCACAGCATCAGGGATGGCGCCTTTGTTTCACTTGACGAAAATGCATTTCCTGAAATCGCAACACCAATACGCTCGTTCAATGAAATGACGCACAAGATACAGTCATTAATTGAAAATCTTAAACAGGAAGTTGAAGAACACAAAAGGACCGAGAAGAAACTACTGCAAGCAAAGGAACAGGCTGAACAACATGCCATATCTGCTGAAAACCAGAAAAACTTTTCTCAACTCACACTGCAATCTATCATCGATGGCGTAATTACTACTGACATTTCCGGCAACATCACTTCCATGAATCCCATGGCCGAGCAACTTTCAGGCTGGCCCAAGGAAGATGCTCACGGCAAGCCGATATCTAGCGTCATGCATATACTTGATGAGTCCACCAGGAAACGTATCGAAAATCCGATAGCGAATATCGAAGAAAGAAGTGTAGTTGACAAGCCCATCAGCGCCATCCTGATGCAAAACGAAAGTCGGATCGAAACACCGATTGAGTACGTTGTTGCACCGATGCGTAACAATGAGAGCATGATTATCGGTATTGTCGTCATTATTCATGATGAGTCCGTACAACGTTCGCTCAATAGACAACTTACTTTCCAGGCAACGCATGATGCACTCACCGGACTGATTAATCGCCATGAGCTAAACAGAAAAATTAAGAATGTCCTGTCGTCACCAAAGTCTGAATCAATACACAATACTTTATGTTACCTGGATCTCGACCAGTTCAAACTCGTAAATGATAACTGCGGTCATACGGCCGGTGATGAGCTGCTCAAGCAGATAACGGCAATCCTGCAACAACGAGTACGCGACAAAGACGCACTAGCGCGTCTCGGCGGCGACAAGTTCGCGTTATTGCTAGAAAAATGCGATATCGAGCAGGCAATTGCCGTTGCTAAAGATGTTATAGAAACCATAGAACAGTTCAACTTCTCATGGGATAACTACAATTTTTCTATTAGCGCCAGCATTGGTATTGTCGATATTACGGCCGATATAAACACATGCGAGGAACTTCTGAGCCGAGCGGATTCAGCCTGCTACCTGGCGAAGGAAAGTGGCAGAAACAGCATTCAGGTATATACCACCGAAAATGACAAACTCATTACACAGCAGCGCGAAATGCACTGGCTATCAAGAATAAATCATGCGCTCGAAGAAAACAGGTTTCAGCTATATTTCCAGAAGATCGAACCATTACAGGACAATGGAGCAAAATTCATCAATCACGGTGAGATCCTTCTGCGCATGATAGACAAGGAAGGCGATATCATTTCACCCAATACCTTTCTGGCCGCTGCCGAACGTTACAATATGATCAGCCTGATCGATGAATGGGTTCTGGAAAACACCATAAACTGGTTATCAGCACGCAAACAAAAGGTGCTGGTCTCAGTTAACCTTTCTGGTAAATCAATATCTGACAAGTCCTTCCTCAACTTCGTCGTAACAAAAATAAAAGAGTATAAAATCAATCCCGAGCTGTTGTGTTTCGAGATCACAGAAACAGCTGCAATCAGTCAACTGACAACAGCTATACACTTCATGACAGTTTTGAAAAAACTCGGATGTACGTTTGCGCTGGATGATTTTGGCAGCGGCCTGTCATCATTTTCCTACCTTACCAGTCTGCCTGTTGATTACCTGAAAATCGACGGCTCATTTGTTGTTGATATAGACAAGGACCCCATGCACTACGCCATGGTCAAATCAATAAATGAAGTTGGCCAGGTAATGGGCATTAAAACCATAGCTGAATACGCAGCATCCGATAGCATCATTAATTGCCTGAAAGAAATTGGTGTTGATCATGCGCAGGGTTATGCAGTTGCAAGACCCTCGCCTCTATTAGCAATAGACGACAGCGAAAAGCCTGAATCGCCAATAAAAGACAAGCCCGGATCCAATATCAGAAAACTGACGTAAACTCGTACCTCTAAAATCCAGGCCATGGTATGACAATGAGCGCGCAAATCTCAACGTCTGGCGTGTAATGCCGTAAAAAGCCCGGCTGTTATCACTATCAGGCCCTGGTGTTTGATTACGGCGAGCAAATACTGTGTGATATCGCACAACAGGCTATGTCATTTCACCTAATACCCACCCCCGAAAACTCACAACTTATTGAAATCATTGGCTGGCATGGTCTTTGCTATATGCCATCAAGATCAAATTATAAAAAACTTCCAATGGTGGATTCCGATGAATGTAAAAGCTCTTGCGCTCAATACTTTTGTTTGCTGCTGCGTTGGCATACTGGCTGCCTGTAGCAGTTCCAGCGATAGTAGCGCACCAACCAGTACATCAATAAGTGGTTCTATATTTGCCGCAGCTGTTAGCAATGCCGACGTTAGCGTTAAAGACATGAGCGGCAATACCATTGCCGGACCCGTAACTACGTCTGCCGATGGCTCATTCACAGTCAGCATAGCAAATACCGACCTGGCATCAGACCTTGTGTTTCAATCAACTGGTGGCACATTTACTGACGAAGCTAGCGCTGCGATTACATCAGCAGGATCCATGTCTGTAATGGCTGAAGCCGGCAGCCTGGGTTCGAGTAGTAGCAGTATTCATGCAACACCAGGATCAAAAATTATTCACCAACTGGTCACGCAACATGCCATGTCCATGACAGCAGCCAATACTGCATTCAAAAACGCTTTCGGTTATACACCTGACCACACGATAGCTCCGACAGATGCGACCAATCCTGATGCCGGCGCAGATCAGGCTCAACTGCTTGCCGGACTGCGTGCCGCAACTTTCAGCCAACTGGCGAAAGACCTTGGCTTAACAGCTGCTCAGCAATTTGATCTGTTCACTGCTCTTGCTCAGGACCTGTCAGATAGTCTACTTAATGGCGAGGACAGCATGGGCCCAGTGAGTGTTGGTGGCATGAATCTGCCGGAGGACATCCAGAATCGCTTTACGCTTGCAGTAGTTAACTTCCGCAGTAGCGGTAATGATAATACCGGTTTGGACAATGCCCAGATCGGTACTCTGCCTTTCGCGACAGTTGCCCTTACCGATTCATTCAAGGTTGAATACCTGCCAGGCATGATGGACGCAATGGAAGGTAAAACAAACTTTAAACTAAGCATAAGCAATCTATCCGATGGCAGTCCTGCATCTGCGCTATCACCGGGCCTCATGCCCATGATGCACATGGCAGATCGTACTCATAGCACTCCAGTAGACGCGATTATCAATAATGGTGATGGTAGCTATACTGCAACGGTTTATTACCTGATGCCGTCAACCATGATGACTGGTGATTCAATGGGCTACTGGGACCTGGGTGTGATGGTCAACATGAGTGAGACGACACATTTCTTTCCTGATGTCATGATGGCGATGGGCGACACGCCCAGAGTTACACTTAAAGGCCTGGATGGTGATGATGTTATTCCCAGCATGCTCGGCGACACTCCGCGTAACTATCTGGTATTCAACGGTGGCCTGACAGAAACAGTCGGCAACCAGCATAAGTTCGAGGTCTTCCTGGCTGCTATGGAAAGTATGATGAAATTCCCCGCCATAGATGTGGGCCTTGTAATGAATGCCTCAACAGCCTATGAACTGACTGTCTCTTCTGTCGCAGTCGAGATGTCATCGGATGACGGTGCCAGCTGGGTTACAGCGAACAATGATGGCTCCGGTCACTTCTCGGCCAACCTGAGCGGCCTGACTACGGGTACAGCTGCACCAGTTCGGGTAAGGGTTAAAGTCAATGGCGTATACAAAACGACTGACGCTGCTGCCCCGGTAACTGACACTAACGACTATCAGACGTTCACTGCAACACCCGCACCATAACAAAAATCTGTAGTTGCATGTGAACACACTTACCTACTCGACCTGCATCAAGCAGGTAACTTGCGGCCTCGTTCTCGGGGCCGCTGTTTTATGCGTGCCGCCGCTACATGCGGCATCATGCTGTGGTGGTGGCTCGGCCTCATCCCTGGTATTGCCAAAGTTCTTCACCCACATGTATGGCGCTGCTTTCAATTATGAGCAATACCATGGTTTCTGGAACCAGGATGGCATCCATGTTGATGATCCTCCAGGATCTGACCTGAAGCAGTTTCGCCTCAACCTCGGCTACGCTTACCGGCTCGCGCCCAACTGGCAGACCAGTGTTGTAGTTCCGTTTGTATGGAATGACAACAAGTACTCCGGCCTCGAATCCAGCACTAGCGGTATTGGGGATACTTCATTGAACCTCTGGTATGAAACTTTTGATGACATCATGTGCGTGTATGAAGTACGCGAACTCGAAGACTTGATGCCGGCTATCTACCTGGGCACGACACTGACGTTGCCAACCGGCGATTCACCTTACAGCGGTGATGTGACCAACAGTTTCGATATTGCGGGACGTGGCTTTTATCGCCTGGATGCAAACCTGATGATGGATAAAACCATCTGGCCCTGGACCATGATCGCGGAGTTTATCTATGGCGTATATCTGGAACGTCCGGTCAACCAGGAGTACGGAAAATATGTCGAACCGTATGACAAGCAACTGGGTAACAGAAGACTCGGCCTGGTTTCGTTAGGTTATACCGATTTCCTCGATAAACTTGACGCCATGACTTATACCCTGGCATATATCGACCTGAAGGAGGACCAGGGCACCATTAACGGTGTAACAGACCCGACTTCTGGCTTCAGCAAACGAAGTTTCAATTTCACTGCAGCTTACGCCACCGCAGAGAAAGACTGGATCGTAAAAGCAAGCATTAATCATTCCATCAGGGATGACAACTGGGGAACAAATTTTCCTGCCACTGATATATTCACTGTAGAGCTGATCCATGTTATTCCGTAGATTTATTATTGTGGTGCTGATGCTGGTATTGACTGCCTGTGATAATTTGAACCCATCATCGGATGACAAACGACCAGCTGTGGATAGCGGAACAATTGGTCCGAATGTCGGACAGATCGCAGCGGATTTATCCCTGTTCGATACCCTGGGCAACCCGGTGACACTGTCAGCTGAACTGGTTGCTGCTGATGGCATCGTGCTTTATTTCACCATGTGGTGCCCGATATGCGACAGTCACATGAGCCATATGCGATCTCAGGTCATACCCAACTTTGCTGCTGTCAAATTCTTCTTTGTCGATTATGTTTCAGGTACGATTGCACTCTCGCGAGACGCCCAGGTTTCCAATGGCTATAGCGACCAGACGGTGCTGGTGGATGATATCCAGCATGTACTGACACTATACGAGGCCACCATGGGCACCACGGTGGTGATAGACAATGCCGGCACCGTGCTGATGAATGAAGACTATAAAGATGGCACAAAATTAACCGAAATACTCACCGCACTTCCATGATTGCCCGAAGATTCGCCCTGTTATTGCTAATCTGAGCAAACCATAACTGTAAATATATACGACTCAGTGTGTGATATCACACACTCTGCATTAGCAAGCTCAACTCATAACTTGTTGTATTCGTTATAATTATCAAATTGGCATAAGTATTGCCTTTTTTACACTGATTAAAATTATCAGCTACATCGCAGGACTGGAACACTAAATGAAGAACAATCTGATCAGCTCGATAATATCTGGCGCCCTGTTTAGCGCTGTATCCATAGCAGCACTGGCCGTAGATCAACACCAACATCACCACAGCGGCCATGACCATACACGCCCGGACAGTCATGCGCCCATCGGCGTGATGCTCGACCACCTGATGCGTGAGGGCGAATTCATGGTGAGTTATCGCTACATGCATATGGATATGGATGGCAATCGTAGTGGCACAGACCGCGTTGCTGTACCACTTCCCGGTTACATGGTGAGCCCGACAAGTATGGCAATGGGCATGCACATGCTGGGTGGCATGTACGCGTCAAGCGACAAGCTGACACTCGCAGTCATGCTGCCGTTCACATCCATCTCAATGGACCACGTACGCAATATGGACAGCCTGGCTTTCACTACTGAATCAAGCGGTGTAGGTGATATCAAACTGGCGGCGATGTATGGTCTTTATGCCAGACCCGGGCGAGATTTGATTTTTAACTTTGCCATCAGCGCACCAACCGGCTCGATTGACGAACGCGATGATATCCCGACCATGCCACCAAGCAATGCGCACCTGCCCTACCCGATGCAGCTTGGCTCCGGCACCTGGGATATCATTCCCGGCCTGACCTATGTACACCTGTACGACAGCTGGTCCTGGGGCGCACAGGGTTTATTTACATTACGCACAGGCACCAATGACAACGGTTATACCCTGGGTAACAAACTTGATCTGACAGCATGGATTGCCAGAAAAGTCACGCCATCAACCAGTCTTTCATTCCGCCTGAACGCTCTCGATTGGGGCAACATCGATGGTGCTGATAGCAAACTGCTGCCGATGCCAACGGTACCGACAAAAGATCCGGATTTGCGTGCTGGCACACGCATCGACGCACTGCTTGGCATTAACTTTGTCCCAGCTGGATTAAATAGTTTGCGCCTGGCGGCTGAAGCAGGAGCCCCTGTATATCAGGACCTCAATGGTCCCCAGCTTGAAACCGATCTGGTATTCACCCTGGGTGCACAATATACCTTTTGAATCTGTATCTGTACTCAACTGAAGTCAATGACTAACTTACAAGCTGGTACGTCCTAAGCGCAACGAATTGACGATGACTGATACAGAACTGAAACTCATCGCAGCTGCAGCAATAATCGGTGACAACAATAAACCGAAAACAGGATAGAGCACGCCCGCTGCAACCGGCACGCCTAGCGAGTTGTACACAAAGGCAAAAAACAGGTTCTGTCGAATATTGCGCATCACGGCATGACTCAGGCGCCGGGCTCGGACAATGCCGTTGAGATCACCTTTAACCAGTGTAATCCCCGCACTTTCCATGGCCACATCAGTACCGGTACCCATGGCTATGCCGACATGCGCCTGTGCCAGCGCCGGCGCATCATTAATGCCATCACCGGCCATGGCGACGATATAACCTTCTGCCTGCAATTGCTTGACGGCTTGTGCTTTCTGATCCGGCAGTACTTCGGCTTCAACCCGGTCAATGCCGAGTTTGTTTGCAACCGCTGCAGCAGTGGTGCGGTTGTCGCCGGTCAGCATCATCACTTTCACATTCGCCTTATGCAGGTCGGCTATGGCTTTTGCTGTCGATTGCTTTATCGGATCAGCCACGCCAATCAGGCCAGCCACCTCGCCATTGATAGCAACAAACATAACTGTCTGCCCTTCAGTACGACCGGCTTCGGCTTTTTCAGCCACACCGGCTACGTCGATAGACAGGCTTTGCATCAGCTTGATGTTACCCAGCACAACACTACGAGCGTCGACAACACCTGTTACCCCTTTACCGGTAACAGAGACGAAATCTTGCGCCTGAGAAAGTTTTAGGTTGTTTTCATTAGCCCCCTGCACAATTGCTTCTGCCAGCGGATGTTCACTGGCGCGCTCCAGGCTAGCCGCAAAACGCAGCACTTCATTTTGTTCAAATCCGGTAATCGCTATGACAGATACAAGCTTTGGTTTACCCTCGGTCAGGGTACCGGTTTTATCGACCACCAGAACATTGATTTTTTCCATGGTTTCCAGTGCTTCGGCATTTTTTATCAACACTCCCATGGTTGCTCCTTTTCCGGTTCCCACCATAATCGACATCGGTGTTGCCAGGCCGAGCGCACAGGGACAGGCTATGATTAATACTGCCACTGCATTAATGATTGCGTGTGCAACACGGGGTTCCGGTCCCCAGAATCCCCAGATGATCATTGTTAACACTGCTATCAGCACCACCGCAGGTACAAAATAGCCGGCAACAATATCGGCCAGCTTCTGGATAGGCGCGCGAGAACGTTGTGCTTCACTCACCATATGAACAATCTGCGATAACAAGGTGTCCGAGCCGACTTGTTCTGCCTGCATTAACAGGCTGCCTGTAGTGTTGACGGTTGCGCCGATAACGTGATCTCCCGGTTTCTTTTCAACGGGTATAGGCTCGCCCGTCACCATGGATTCATCAACAAAACTGTTGCCATCAGAGACTGAGCCATCCACAGGTACTTTCTCTCCGGGCCGGACACGTAAAACATCACCTACAACGACGAGTTCGAGTGGAATATCGACTTCACTGTCATCATCACGCAAGATACGCGCAGTATTCGGTGCCAGGCCCAGCAACATTTTTATCGCCGCATTGGTCTGGCTGCGGGCGCGCAGTTCCAAAACCTGACCCAACAATACCAGTGCCGTAATAACCGCAGCTGCTTCGAAGTAGACATCAACCAGTCCGCCTGGCATTTGCATCACCGGTGGAAAAATAGCGGGCAGCAGCAATGCGACCATACTGTATGTCCAGGCGACGGAAACGCCCAGGCCAATCAGGGTGAACATGTTCAGGTTCCAGGTCGCAACCGATTGCACACCACGCACAAAAAATGGCCATCCACCCCAAATCACAACCGGGGTTGCAAGCACGAACTCAATCCATTGAACTTGTTGCATGGATAAAGCCTGTGGCAATAGTGCGGGCGCCAGATCTGCAACCATGGCAAGAGCAAATAGCGGAATCGCAAGAACAGTGCTGATCCAGAATCGCCGTGTCATATCTATCAGCTCAACATTTTTCTCTTCCGCAGTAACAGTAACCGGCTCCAGTGTCATGCCACACCTGGGGCAATTTCCAGGATGGTCCTGAACGATCTCGGGATGCATCGGGCATGTGTATTTGGTGGTGGACTGAACAACAGGTACGCCCTTCGGTTCCAGCGCCATGCCGCACTTCGGACAGGAACCCGGTCCATGCTGCTCGATTTCCGGGTGCATCGGGCATGTGTATACT
>CAWEEC010000010.1:0-12966 GCA_963807785.1 uncultured Gammaproteobacteria bacterium
TGAAGTGCCGCCACGCAACCAGTATATTCGTGATATTGATAAAAAAGACCGTTACCGTCGCGTGTATTATAAAGAAATTGAAACAAGGGCTAAGGATTTCGGGTTAGGCAAAGCGGTGGCTGCTTCGGCCGGTGTGCCCGGTTTGTTTCCACCCATGGCAGTTTCTAACCTTTATCTGGACCGGCGCGTACAGCTGGTGGATGGTGGGGTGTTTGATAACCAGGGCATCGTTGGTGTACTTGATCCGGATCATTTGTGTTCCGATTTCATCGTGAGTGATGCTTCTGGCCAGGGTGATGCTACAGATAAACCCGATACACGCCTGTTTAGCGTACTCGCCAACTCCAGTTCCATTTTATCGGGGCGTGTACGGGAAGAGATGGTCAATTCCCTGGAAGAGCTGCATCCTGAACATGTTGCTTACTTCCATTTGACGCGAGGCCTGTTTGCACGTGATATCGAGTTCAACAAGCAGCCCATGGCTAATATACCTGGCAGTAAAATGAGCGCCGGAATCGTTTCGTCTAAGCAGGAATTTGATGTGCATGAAGATATGCAGCGGGCGCTGGCGCATATTCGTACCGACCTTGATTCTTTTACCGAGGTCGAGGCCGGTTGCCTGCAGGCTGACGCTTATCAAATGTCCGAAAGCCGCTTGACTCAACTCCCCGCAAATTACCTCTCACCGCAAATCGTGCCGGGTAGCTGGGGTTTCAGGCCTTATATTGACAAGCTCGCCGATAATGACGAAACAACACGCAAGCATCTGACGATAGCCTCAAAAAAATTCATGAAACCGTTCGCCCATCTGCTTAACGGTACTTTGACTTTTGGGCAGTCTTTGCAATTGTTGCTGGTGAGTATTCCGGTCATCGCTTCGCTTGCACTCATCCTGTATGTTGTTAACCTGGGTATAGAACAGGTGATGTCTTACGGTATCTGGCAGATTGTCACCGACCAGCATGTTTTCCAGCAGTTTCTGTATGATGCCGCGCCTTATTTGTACGGTGTGCTTATAGCTTTTGTAATATCCACGCTGGCAGACAAGTTGATCGAGGGCAGTGGTAAGTGGGCAGTACGAATCAAGAAACTGATAAAGTCACCGATGGCCTTTGTGACTGGTGCATTTACACGAGTTTTGCTGCCTGTGATATTTGCCTTGCCGATAATAGTGTACATCCACACCATTGACCGCTTTTTCGTTAACAATATAGGCAAACTTCGATAAACAGTTAACGAGTAACAGTTTGACCATGCTCAAACAATTATTAGTTAACTGTTTACAATTAATAACATGGGGTATGTAAAGAATTGAGGTCAGAGAACAATATATCAACTAACTATTTTCAGAGGGGCATATCAATGATTACTAAATCTGTTTCGCGTCGTCGCTTCCTGTTGAGCTTTATCGGTGTATCTGCGATTGGTATGGTGGCACAGAATGCGTATTCCGGAGATTTTCGATACGAACCCAGGTCTGAGGAATACTGGCCTCGTAACATGGTTCGTGCTATTCAAACCAGGTTGAATGAGCTAGGAATTGACCCTGGGCCAATCGATGGTCTCTACGGACCGAAAACCAGAGGGGCAATCATGGAATTTCAGCAGTCCAGAGATTTGGATGTTGATGGAAAAATCTCCAATCAACTGATTCAAGAGCTCGATCTTGGCTAAAGACCCGACACAGTGCCGAGTCTGTGCGAGGCCAATGCCAGAAGGTGCCAGGAAATGCACTGAATGTGGCGAATATCAAAGTCTGGTCTGGAGGATTGCATCAGGATTTGATCTGAAGGGCTTGATTGCACTGGTGCCGATAGTTACCCTTGCATATGCCTTTATACAGGATCGCGTGGAAAAGAAAGAGTCTGATTTGCGTATAGCGCTTGTCGCCTGCGCGCAGCAGGCAGTCGACCTTTTTGCCAGTAATGTTGGTAATCGTGCAGCGATTATTGGCAGTGCCAGTTTTCAAACAAACAGCCAGGAACCTCAACCATTTCTGGTAACACTGCCACCGAAAAACAGGCTGATCAATGGTGGCGAAACGCGTGCCATTGAATTGCGCATTGACCCTCAAGCGAGTCCGGGCGGTCTGGTTCCCTTCGAGGAACGGGGCACACCGGCTTGCAAAGTTACCATAACGATCGAGACCATTGCTTTTGATCATGAGCTTGAGCCCCAGGTAATAGTATGCGACTGTCCAACATAGCACTGCCGCTGTTGCTTTTCGTCTATGCAATAAGTGCCTGGGCTGAAGATCGGACGGAGCTCCACCTGTTTCAATATGGGCGTACCAATACCGATCAACAAAATACAGCATTTTTAGATTTTCGTGACTTGCTCACGGAAAATTTGCCCAGGCTATCGGCCGAGTTGTCACAAGACATCACGATTCCGGCGCTGTCACATCTGAGCCTGAAACCGGTCATCGATGAAAACGGCGAATTGCTTCGCCCCGAAACACGTATAGGCAGCCTGGAGGACAAGCGCCGATACTGGCTTCAAACCGGTGCTCTCAGTGTACTAACCGGACACATAAGACAACAGGAAGATGTGCCATATGTCTACACAACTTTTTACTGGGGTGAATTGAGTGGTCCGTATCCGGATGAAATGATTACACTGAAATTACCCATTGTCGGGGAATCATTTGACAGTACATACGACAGTCATTCCGTAGCCACACTATATGCATTGGCACAGGAGATAAAGCAGGATTGTGAGAATGTCGCCGCCACTGCCTACCTGTTAAGTGAAGCCCATAAGCGTGCTAAGGCGGTAACTGGTGACTTGTCGGAACTGGGTGCTGAGCTTGAAAATATGATCGTTACTGCGATCGATCAATTACGGAGTGATTGCGGTGATTAGGAAACCTGCATCTCATCTGGTTGTGGCAGTTATCCTGGCATTATATAACTCACTGAGTTTCGCTGTTCAAAACCCGGACCAGATCACTGTGTTTTTTCCGGCTTTTCAGGGGCCGGGCAAGTTAGGGTTGAACGTTAGCACCGTATTATCTTTACAGTTGGCACAAACAACTCGAAGACATCCCTGGCCGCACAACCCGGAGCATCATGATTTCGGCGAAGGTATGATTCGTTGGAGTGCTGAGCCGCTGGCCCGGTCTTCTGTTTCCGAAATGATGAAGATTGCCCAGAGTAACAATTTACTTGCTCAAATTGTTGTGGCAGGTAAAACAAATCGCTACGGCAAGGATGTGGTTGTTGAACTCGATATCGCACTTCCAGAATACCGCAGGGCACCATCATCCGGATGTTCAGGTTCGGGTGATATTAAATGTGATCAGCGTCAGGAAAATTTTGAGGTGTGGCAGATCAATCTGGGTGATCGGGCAGTTGAAGTCGATGTGCCGAGACGCTATTTCAGTATTTCCACTATCGTTCTCAAGCCTGAGGTCATTCAGAAATTCAGTACAGCCTCGGGTCTGACAATCAAGGACGCACGGGACGGTGGGCATGTTATTGGTGAAACGGGTGATTACCTGCGGTTCATAGAATTCAACAAGCACTTGCCAGGTGCTCCAACAAAAATTCGCAGTAATGGTGTTGAAGGTTATGTGTCGCTACCGGAGCTTTCGAATGAAGTATCTGAGTTTGCGGACATGGTTGGGGGAATCCTGCAAGTATTCAGAGGCGACTGGGATGAGGCTGTACGAAGTTTTAACCGTGTTCTCGATAATTCCAAGACACGTGTACCGCTCAAGGTCGATGCGCTGCTCTATCGTGGTATGGCAAAATTCAGAAACGGTGAAAACGGTTATCCGGATATTGCTAATGCGGCTGAATTGGCGCCATATGATACCACCGTTACACGTTATCTTGTGATGGCGTCAATAGTAGCGGGTAAAAGTAAAGATGCCATTGCAGATATACTGCAGCAACAATCCTACCTGTTTGTTGATGGGGATAAGTGGCTAAATCAAATTCATGCCTGGCTCGAAGACCGTTAGCGACATACAGTCCTTAAAAGTCTTACGGCAAATACATAAAAATCATGAGGTAATAGGCAAGTAAAACCTGAATGGTCATGACTGATTAAAGCTCGATGACGTCAGTCTGCACCGTTCAGTCCGGCACAATAACTCCGCATGTCGCTGCCGGGCGGGCCGGGCACTTCTTGATCAGCTATCCATGTCGCGATGTCCTCCAGCACCACTGCTGCCTGCAGGTCGCGCGTAAGCATGTGGTAACCCTGCTCGTAGATGATTGCCGACAGCCGGGTTGTTCCATTGTGCGAGAGCCTTTCAACTAATTCGCAGGTAGGCAGTGCGGGGATGATGTCATCCTTTTTTCCATACAATAGCAGAATGTTGCCAGGCACTATGTTCGACACCAGCATGGCATTGTCCATCAGGTTGCTGATGCCGTATAGCACGTCGACACGGGTGGACTTGATCACAAGGTCGTCGCGCCCCAGTGCGCGCAACATGTCTTTGTTGTCCGAGGGCAGGAGATTCAGCCCTTCACCCGTCAGTTGTGTGTCAGGAAACGTATGGGCTGCGATCCACAGCACGGCCCGCTGATAGCAGGGCATACTGGAACGTGCCCAGACTGCGGGAGCGACGAGCACAATGCCGTCAACATCGAGTGGTGCTGAGGCGAGAGACGTCAACACGACCGCACCGCCCATGCTCTCGCCCAGCAGGTACAGCGGAACAGTGGCATATCGCTGTCGCAACAACGCAGTCATGGTAACCAGGTCGGCGCTCAGGCGTTCACTGCCGTGCCATACGCCAACTCCGTCGGTATTGCCGAAACCTCGCTGGTCGTAAGCAATCACGGTGATTCCGTGCAGGGCTAACCCGCATTTCTCACCGGGCGGCACGTAAAACTGATAAGGCATCGGTTTTTTTAGCGTAAAGTCTGGGTAATCCAATATACAGGGTGTTATTCAAGCCTGCCTATCACGGTTCAGGCTGGTCTTCGTGTCCGTAAGCTTGCTCTTCACTCAAACCGTAGCTATGGCTATGCTTTTCGCTCCAGAGCGGCGCTTACAAACACGAATCCTGCGCCTGCTCCCGTGATCCCGGTGAGAAATGCGGGCTAAATACTGGCCGAGGTTGTCAAAGGCGAAGCTGTAGTCATTGAGCCCATGCAGTGATAGCACCACAGCGCGTGTGTTCCCGCCCGCTTCCCAGCGAGACAACGGCAGCCGATAGCCGTCCTCCATCTGGACATAGGATTCGGCGAGTTTCGGCAAAGTGTATGTATCCGGTGATGGTTGCACATACGGTTTGGCGCATGCCGCCAGAAGTGTAATAGCAGTCAGGGGCAGGCACCGGCAGATTAAACTGGAAAAAGTGGACAGCTCTTTTTTCCCTCGACACAATCAAAAATTATTGCTCAATTTTAACAACGGTACGGCCTCTGATCCGGCCTTTTAAGATGTCGGATGAGGCTTGCGGCAGATCATCAAAACTGATTTCGGTGGATAAGGACTCCAGTAAATCCTTGTCCAGATCGGTATCCAGCCGTTGCCATGCAGTCAGTCGTTTCTGCATCGGGCACATCACCGAATCAATGCCATAGAGTGTGACACCGCGAAGAATAAAAGGCGCCACACTGGTGGGCAGATCCATTGATTCCGCCAGGCCACAGGCGGCTACGGCGCCCCCTCTTTTGATCTGGCTCAGGACATTGGCCAGCGTATTGCCACCCGCGACATCGACAGCGCCAGCCCATAACTCTTTTGCAAGCGGCTTTGCTTTACCCGCGTATGACTTTCGATCCAGCACTTCGCTGGCACCCAGTGATTCAAGAAAATCGCTTTCCTGCATACGTCCCGTGGTGGCGGTCACCGGGTAACCCAGTTTGCTGAGTATTGAAACGGCAACACTGCCGACACCACCTGCGGCGCCGGTAACCAGTACGTAACCATCGGCGGGGGTAATTCCATGCTGCTCTAGCGCCAGCACGCACAACATCGCGGTGTAACCGGCGGTGCCGATAGCCATTGCCTGGCGTGTGCTGATCGTGTCCGGCAAATGTACCAGCCAGTCGCTGTTTACGCGGGCCATGCCTGCGAAGCCGCCCGAGTGAGATTCCCCCACGCCGAAACCGTTTAACACCACGCGATCGCCAGCACTAAAACGAACGCTGGAAGATTCAACTACAGTGCCAGCAAAATCGATACCCGGAACAAGCGGATAGTGACGAATGATGGGCGCGCTGTTGGTCATGGCGAGGCCATCCTTGTAGTTGAGCGCGGAATATTCGATTTTGACCGTGACATCGCCATCCATCAGGTCATCTTCAGTCAGTTCGGTTTTCTCGATCGACTGGCCTTTATCGGTTTTTGTCGCGAGATAGGCAGGGAAACTGGTCATGAACATGTACTCCGTTTATAAGACTGTTTTGTTCATACTACGAACAGGTCCATCAAGTCATTCACCCGGGTTTGCTCGAATATTTCCTGTGATGCACAGATATCCAGAACAGCCTGCGCATTTTTCTGGCTCAGCCGTCCCCTCAGGTAGCGTTCAAATTTTTCCTTGAGTAGCGGGATACCTTCGCTGCGGCGACGGCGGTGGCCCACCGGGTAATCGACACTTTCTTTAATACTGCTGCCGTCAGTAAACGTAATTTCAATCGCATTACCGATGGCGCGCTTGTCTGCTTCCAGGTACTCGCGGGTAAAGCGTTCATTCTCCTTCACCGTCATGGTCTCGCGCAATTGCTCAATGCGTGGATCGGATGCGACGTCATCTTCATAATCCCCGGCCTCCAGCGATCCCTTGATCAGTGCAATGGATACCATGTACTGCAGGCAGTGGTCGCGGTCTGCCGGGTTATCCAGCGGTCCGGTCTTGTTGATGATGCGGTCACCGGACTCCTGGGTTTCGAGCAAAATAGACTGGATATCGTCGAGTGATCGACCCTGTTGCTGCATCTGCCTGTGCAGTGTGATCGCGCATTCGACGGCAGTCTGGGCGTGAAATTCAGCCGGGAAGGAAATCTTGAACAGGATGTTTTCCATGGTGTAGGTGGCATAGGGCTGATTCAATTCCAGGTCTTCACCCTTGAACAGGACATCCCTGAAGCCCCAGGTGGGGGCAGTGATCGCGGACGGGTAACCCATTTCACCGCGTTGCGCCATCAGTGCGAGAAACAGGCCGCGTGCGGAGGCGTCCCCGGCGGCCCAGGATTTTCGCGATCCGGTGTTCGGTGCATGGCGGTAGGTCCTAAGCGAACAGCCGTCGAGCCAGGCATGGGAGACCGCGTTCAGAGTCTCGTCACGGTTGCAGCCGAGCATGCGCGCGGCAACGGCAGTGGAGGCGATGCGTACCAGCATGACATGATCAAGACCGACACAGTTGAAACAGTTCTCCAGAGCAAGCACACCCTGGACCTCATGCGCCTGCACCATCGCGATCAGCACGTCTCTCATGGTCAGCGGTGCTTCACCCCGGGCCGCACGTTGCCGCGACTGGTAATCTGCCAGTGCGAGGATAGCGCCCAGGTTGTCCGAGGGGTGACCCCATTCAGCGGCAAGCCAGGTGTCATTAAAATCCAGCCAGCGCACCATGGCGCCGATGTTCCAGGCCGCTCGTACCGGATCGAGCTCATGGGGCGTACCGGGAACACGGGCGCCATTGTTCATTGTGGCACCTGGCACAACCGGCCCCAGCATCTTGGTACAGGCCGGATAGTTCAGTGCGAACAGGCCGCAACCGATGGTGTCCATCCAGCAATAACGCGCAGTCTCCATCGCTTCATCGGACCGGGTTACGTCATACGTCATGACATAGTCAACAATATCCTGGATTACTTGATCGAAGTCCTGACGACTGGCGTCCAGTACGGCGGCTTTACTCATGGTTTTCTCTCATTTAATAGGGTTAAGGGTCACTGTTGACTGAATAAACACGCCATTCCTACATTTGCAGGAATGGCGCGCGAGCGAACTTAT
This sequence comes from uncultured Gammaproteobacteria bacterium, assembly GCA_963807785.1. Classification (GTDB taxonomy): domain Bacteria; phylum Pseudomonadota; class Gammaproteobacteria; order SZUA-229; family SZUA-229; genus JABDQW01. The sequence goes on from CAWEEC010000010.1 coordinate 7,927, forward strand.
TCCCGGTCGGCTATCGGAATAAATTCACGATTTTCCGGACCGATGTAATTCGCTGAAGGACGAATGATTTTGCCATCTTCGCGCTGTTCTATGACATGCGCCCCCCAGCCGGAGACACGGGAAATGACGAATAGGGGTGTGAACATGTCAGTGGGAACGCCCATCTGGTGATAGGAAACAGCGGAAAACCAGTCCAGGTTGGGAAACATCTTCTTGACTTCCCACATCACCGATTCGAGCCTGGCGGCGATATCGAACAGCTTTGAGTCACCGGCTTCCTCGGACAACTGCTTTGCTACGCGTTTGATCACCTCGTTGCGGGGATCGCTGATGGTGTAAACAGGATGACCAAATCCTGTGACGATTTCCTTGCGTGCGACCCGCTCCCGAATATCCTGTTCAGCCTCGTCAGCAGAGCAGTATCGGCTCTGAATTCGATTGGCTTCTTCATTGGCGCCGCCGTGCTTGGGTCCGCGCAATGCACCGATAGCACCGGTAATGGCCGAATACATGTCGGAACCGGTGCCAGCGATAACGCGGGCCGTAAAGGTAGAAGCATTGTATTCATGCTCGGCATACAGAATCAGTGACGTGTGCATCGCCCTGATCCAGGAAGCCGAAGGTTTTACGCCATGCAATATATGCAAAAAATGTCCACCGATAGAATCATCATCGGTTTCCACATCAATGCGTTTACCGTTCACTGTAAAGTGGTACCAGTAGAGCAGGGCAGAGCCGAAGCTGGCCATCAGTCGATCGGTAATATCGCGTGCTTCCGCCGCGGGATGGTCATCTTTTTCCGGTTCACAGGTTCCCAGGACCGAGCAGGCGGTGCGCATCACATCCATCGGGTGCGCAGTGGCGGGGATGGCTTCAAGAGTCTGTTTGACAGCCTGGGGTAATCCACGCAGGGATTTTAATTTTGCCTTGTAACGGTCGAGTTCGGCCTGGTTGGGAAGCTTGCCATGGATAAGCAGGTAAGCAATTTCTTCGAATTCGGCTGTCTCGGCAAAATCGAGGATGTCGTAGCCTCGATAATGTAAATCGTTACCGGTACGACCCACTGTGCAGATGGCAGTATTGCCAGCCACTGTACCTGACAAAGCGACCGACTTTTTGGCTTTGGGTAAAACCTGTTCAGTCATTATTCATTCTCCTCTGAAAACAGGGCGTCGAGCTTTTGTTCGTAACTGTGATAATCGAGATAGTCATAAAGGTCGGCACGGGTTTGCATGATGTCGACGACATTCTGCTGGCTGCCATCAGCAATCAGTGCCTGGTATACCTTGAGTGCAGCGGCATTGGCAGCGCGAAATGCCGACAATGGATATAAAGCGATACTGACACCGGCAGAGGCCAGTTGATCGGTGGTAAACAACGGGGTAGCACCAAATTCGGTGATATTTGCCAGTACCGGCACCTTCACGGCATCAACGAACTGCTGGTACATTTCGAGTTCGGTGATGGCTTCCGGAAAGATCATATCGGCACCGGCTTCAACGCAGGCACCGGCACGGTCGATGGCGGATTGCAGGCCATCCACCGCGAGTGCATCGGTGCGTGCCATGATGACAAAATCCGGATCGGTTTTCGCGTCCACCGCTGCTTTTACACGGTCGACCATTTCAGCCTGTGAAACGATGGCCTTGTTCGGTCGGTGACCGCAGCGCTTTTGCTGTACCTGGTCCTCGATATGAACCGCGGCTGCCCCCATCCTGGTCATGGCGCGAATACTGCGCGCGATGTTGAAAGCACCCCCCCAGCCGGTATCAATGTCGACCAGTACCGGCAGCTCGGTGACATCGGTAATGCGGCGTAAATCGGTGAGGACATCCTCCAGTGATGTAATGCCAAGATCAGGGATGCCGCAGGATCCGGCAGCAACACCGCCACCCGAGATGTACAGAGATTTAAAGCCCGATGCCTGTGCCAGCCTGGCGTGGTAGGCATTTATCGCGCCGACGCACTGTAATGGTTTTTCCGTGGCAACCAGTTGGCGAAAGATTTTTCCGGGTGATGTCAGACTCATATGCTTCTCAATGATTTTTAGCTCTTGCCGGCGTAGCCCAGGGTCTTAAGGGCTTGTGTAATCTCGTCCAGAATTGCCGGGTCATCGATGGTAGCGGGCATTTTCCATTCGCTGCCATCTGCAATACTGACCATGGTGCCCCGCAGGAGTTTGCCTGAGCGGGTTTTGGGCAAACGTTTTACGACCTTGGCTATTTTGAATGCCGCCACCGGTCCTATCTGATCACGTACGCGCTGCACGACTTCTTTAACGATGTCGGATTCATCGCGGTCTACGCCGCTCTTCAGCACAATCAGTCCCAGCGGCATCTGGCCCTTGAGCGCGTCGGCCACGCCGATTACGGCACACTCGGCGATGTCGGCATGACCGGCCAGGACTTCTTCCATTTGTCCCGTCGACAGTCGATGGCCGGCCACATTGATCACGTCATCGGTTCGACTCATGATCCACAGGTAGCCATCTTCATCCTTATAACCGGCATCACCGGTCAGGTAATAGCCTTCATACCTGGACAGATAGGCATCGATAAATCGTTGATCATTGCCCCACAGGCTGGGCAGGCAGGAGGGTGGCATCGGTAGTTTGATGACGATATTGCCCATTTCACCCGCAGGTATTTCATCGCCCTGCTCGGACAGGATTTGAACGTCATAACCGGGCATCGCGACCGAAGGCGAGCCGGGTTTGATTTCCATTGGATCAATACCGAGCGGGTTGGCGGCGATCGCCCAACCGGTTTCAGTTTGCCACCAGTGGTCGATGACAGGTTTATTAAGCTTGTTCCGTGCCCAGAACAGGGTGTCAGGGTCGCATCTTTCGCCCGCCAGGAACAGGGCATCCATGCAGGACAGGTCATATTTATTCAAATACTCACCATCCGGGTCATCTTTCTTTATGGCTCGGAATGCCGTGGGCGCAGTGAACAGAACCCTGACCTTGTGTTCACTGATGACACGCCAGAATGCACCGGGATCCGGGGTGCCGACCGGTTTGCCTTCGTACATGATCGTGGTACAGCCTTTCAGCAAGGGTCCGTAGACGATGTAGCTATGGCCGACCACCCAGCCGACGTCGGAGGCGGCCCAGTACACATCTCCGGCCTCAACGTTATAAATATTCTTCATGCTCCAGTGCATGGCCACGGCATGCCCGCCATTATCACGGATAACACCTTTAGGCTGTCCTGTGGTACCGGAGGTGTAAAGAATGTAGAGCGGGTCGGTAGCGGCAACCGGCACGCAGTCTGCCGGTTCGCTGGCAGCTATTTCCTCATCCCAGTCAAAATCGCGACCATCGATCAATTCGCATGAAGCCCGGGATCGTTTTTTAAGAATGCAGGTACTGACCTTGTGGCTGGCCTGGCTGATGGCATCATCGATCAGGGGTTTATACGGCACAACCCGGCTCGGTTCCATGCCGCAATAGGCAGATACGATGATGTCGGGTTTGGCGTCATCGATGCGTGTCGCGAGTTCGTTGGCCGCAAAACCACCGAAAACCACCGAATGTATGACGCCGATTCGAGCGCAGGCCAGCATCGCAATGGCCGCTTCGGGGATCATCGGCATGTATATGATGACACGATCGCCTTTTTTAGCACCGTGTTTTTTCAAAACCCCGGCAAACGAGGCGACCTGTTGCTGTAATTCGTTGTAGGAAATTTTGCGCTGTTGATCTGTGATGGGTGAATCGTAAATCAGAGCAAGCTGTTCACCGCGGCCGGATTCAACATGACGATCCACCGCGTTGTAGCAGGTATTGATTTCAGCACCTTTGAACCAGCGGGGCACCGGTCTGGCGTCCAGGTCCAGCACCTGGTCCCATTTTTTATACCAGTGCAGTTCTTCTGCGGCGTTCGCCCAGAAACTTTCCGGATCAGTAATGGATTGCTGATAAAGCTCGTTGTATGTAGTCATCATTTACTCTACATCTGTCCTGCTGTTTTTCAATATTCGTGCCCTGGTTCAGCGTAAATAATTCTCCATTGAATATTGGGTCAGATTAAAAGCTCATGGATCTACTCAAACCAAGCCTCAACTATAACTCTAAACAATACACAAGTGATATTACGACTTAAGTCTAAGGTGGCCTGAAAAACCTGCATGAAAATTGCGGAATTTTCAGGATCTGGAGATGCTTGAGCCGCATCAAACGGAAGTGCCTGTGCCAGTTCAGAAAGGTCCCGATAACGGTGGCGGTGATCTGTAATATTGATACAGAGACTGGCTCCATATCAGAGACAGCAGCACCCTGGATGACCTGACCGTAACTGCCGGTAGCACGACAGTAGTCGATGCTGTTGTTGTTATCGAAGGCAAACTGACACGAAGACCAGCCTGAACCGTGATAGGCAGGCTTGAATAACACCCTGTGTATTTGATTATCCAGACTTTACGTTAAAAAAACCGATGCCTTATCAGTTTTACGTGCCGCCCGGTGAGAAATGCGGGCTAGCGTTGAAACCTGTAAAAAACTGGGAACAACGAATTCTTTTGTCAAACATAAAGCAGGTATCGTCACTCGAAGTGAAGAAAAGGTGACTGAAGAGCTCATTACCTTGGCAAAGAACAGCGCTGCAGAGAAAGGGGGTGATTCAATCGTTGCCAAAGGGCCAGCCAGTGAAGGCTCGATGAGTTTTGATATATATAAATGTGGTGAGTGACCGGGTTTTACCGGTTTCCAGTACTATCACCTGTTGCCGCGTCTCGTAGCTACAACACTGCCGCTGCGGGGATGCGTACTCGTTTTTCATCAGCTGCGAGCGAAGTTCCAGGTCGCACCGGCTTCGGCCTGGCGCCCGGGTTTGTCGCGGCCTGTGATTACTGGCTCTGGCGGGAATCTGCAGCGAGGGGAATGTCGAGTAAAACTCCTTCAGTGATGCAAACTTTTGCCTGGCTAGCCTGTTGTTTTAAGGGCTTGTTCGAATCGTTTCTGCAAGGCTTCTTCTTCGCTGGCAGGCGCCGATCCTGACAAATACCACTCCCGCTTGAGGTCAGTCATTTTGCCGACCG
>CAWEEC010000011.1:0-20269 GCA_963807785.1 uncultured Gammaproteobacteria bacterium
GACGGTCTCCGGAGGCCGCAGCTGGTAGGCGGCGCTGGTCACGTCGTAGAGAAGGAACTCCAGCGAGTCGGGCGAGCCGGGCAAGCGCGTGATCGGTGTGCCCGCCGATCCGTCCTGCTCGATCCAGAGCTGGTCGATGGCGGCGCCGCGAAAGGCCGTCCCCATCCCCCACCCGAACGCCAGCTCCGGTTGCGGCGTGAAAAAGATGCCGGGGAAGACCGTCAGGCGTGCGGTCGGAGTCCACTTCTCATGGAGTCGATCATGCGCGGCCTCGTCGTACCCCTTGTTGTATCTGAGCTGGAACGGTGAGCCCCAGACGAGAACTGCCGCCAGAAGGACCGCGACCGCGATGGGCGCCCAGCGTCGTTCCCGGCGGATCAGGACGGCGGCCGCCAGCGGCAGGAATCCGCAGGCCGCCAGGATGCTCGGCGTCGGGAACACGTGCATCAGCGGAACGACGAGGGCGGCGCCCACCGCAGCGCCGAGCAGGTCCGCGCCGTACATGCGACCCACGCGCTTGCCCGTGGCCGCCATCAGGAACAGGCAGATCACGCCTCCCAGCAGGAGGAGAGGCACGAGCACGCTCACGACGACACCCGAGACCTTCACGAACATCGCCGCCGTGGGATCGACGAGGCTCTCCTCGCCTGACACGGGCTCGATCCCCAGCCGGGCCAGAACCTTCACGATGAAGAAGATCGAAAGCGGAATCCCGCCCCCTGAGACCCCCCGCTGCGATTTCCACGCGAAGGGGTCAGGGACATCTAGTGGTCAGCTTTGTCTAAATGAAATGACGTTTATTTTGGATTCAGGGGGGCTGCCGCCCCCCTGAGACCCCCCGCTGCGATTTCCACGCGAAGGGGTCAGGGACATCTAGTGGTCAGCTATGTCTAAATGAAATGACGTTTATTTTGGATTCAGGGGGGCTGCCGCCCCCCTGAGACCCCCCGCTGCGATTTCCACGCGAAGGGGTCAGGGACATCTGGTGGTCAGCTATGTCTAAATGAAATGACGTTTATTATTGGATTCAGGGGGGCTGCCGCCCCCCTGAGACCCCCCGCTGCGATTTCCACGCGAAGGGGTCAGGGACATCTGGTGGTCGGCTGTGTCTCCAGAGAGGCCCGGGAGTGAAACTAAGGCCGGATTCGTGCTCAGGGCCTCAAACAACCTATATGACGCGAGTTTGGCGCCTATTGGAGCTCATCTTGGCTCCGAGACGGAGTTGATGACCGTCTGCTCCTTCACCGCCGTCTCCAGAGAGGCCCGGGAGTGAAACTAAGGCCGGATTCGTGCTCAGGGCCTCAAACAACCTATATGACGCGAGTTTGGCGCCTATTGGAGCTCATCTTGGCTCCGAGACGGAGTTGATGACCGTCTGCTCCTTCACCGCCGTCTCCAGAGAGGCCCGGGAGTGAAACTAAGGCCGGATTCGTGCTCAGGGCCTCAAACAACCTATATGACGCGAGTTTGGCGCCTATTGGAGCTCATCTTGGCTCCGAGACGGAGTTGATGACCGTCTGCTCCTTCACCGCCGTCTCCAGAGAGGCCCGGGAGTGAAACTAAGGCCGGATTCGTGCTCAGGGCCTCAAACAACCTATATGACGCGAGTTTGGCACCTATTGGAGCTCATCTTGGCTCCGAGACGGAGTTGATGACCGTCTGCTCCTTCACCGCCGTCTCCAGAGAGGCCCGGGAGTGAAACTAAGGCCGGATTCGTGCTCAGGGCCTCAAACAACCTATATGACGCGAGTTTGGCACCGATTGGAGCTCATCTTGCCTCCGAGACGGAGTTGATGACCGTCTGCTCCTTCACCGCCGTCTCCAGAGAGGCCCGGGAGTGAAACTGAGGCCGGATTCGTGCTCAGGGCCTCAAACAACCTATATGACGCGAGTTTGGCGCCTATTGGAGCTCATCTTGGCTCCGAGACGGAGTTGATGACCGTCTGCTCCTTCACCGCCGTCTCCAGAGAGGCCCTGGAGTGAAACTAAGGCCGGATTCGTGCTCAGGGCCTCAAACAACCTATATGACGCGAGTTTGGCGCCTATTGGAGCTCATCTTGGCTCCGAGACGGAGTTGATGACCGTCTGCTCCGTCACCGCCGTCACCGGGGAGTGAAACTGATGGCAGATTTGAGATCAGCGGCCCCCAATTACCCTACATACCAATTTTCAGCCCGATTGGAGGTGTCCTTACCCCGGAACCCGTTGCTTACACACACACAGACACACACACAGACACACAGAATTGGATGATACAACGGACGATTTCGGACCCCGTTGCTTAGTATTCCCAACCTTGTCAGGGACAAGGGGGAATTCAAAAAGAGCTCAGTAGCTAATGTCAGGGGCGGATACAGGGGGGGGGGCTAAGGGGGCTCTAGGAACGGTTTCGGGGGGACCCCCCGAAATGAAATGAAAAGTAGTAAAAAAGGGGTACTTTTAGTACAAAATAGGGGCAAAATAAGGGAAAAAGGGTTGACCATGCAGTGGTAAAAGCCATACTGGATGAGCTGGGACAACCGCTGATGAGCACCACCCTGATTCTGCCCGGCAAGTCGATACCGCTGACCGAAGCCGACGAGATTCGTGACCTGCTCCAGCGCCAGGTCGACCTGGTGATCGACAGCGGCCATTGCGGCATCGAGCCGACCACGGTGATCGACCTCACCGGTGATGCGCCGGAGCTGGTGAGAGCGGGCATGGGGCAGGATCATGGTCTCGACTAGCCTGACATTCCATCGATAAACATCGTAAACTAGCTCGAACGAAAACAATAACACATCCCATTGCAACAGATTCTCTACACCATAGCCATCTGGGCGGTTCCGGTATTGTTCGCTATTACCCTGCATGAGGCGGCTCATGGCTGGGTGGCCAACAAACTGGGTGACCCCACCGCACGCCAGCTCGGCCGCATTACCATGAACCCGATCAAACACATCGATCCGGTGGGTACCATTGCGGTGCCGCTGTTCCTGGTGATGCTGAGCGGTTTTATTATCGGCTGGGCCAAACCGGTACCGGTGGACCCGCGCCATTTCAAGCAGCCATTGCTGGACATGGCGCTGGTCGCACTGGCGGGGCCGGCATCCAATTTTGTCATGGCCTGTGGCTGGGCCCTGCTGATAACGCTGAGCACGACTTTACTGGCCGAACAGTCGTTTGCGATTTACCTGTTGCAGATGGGCAAGGCCGGCATGACCATCAATCTGATCCTGATGGTGCTTAACCTGATGCCGATTCCGCCGCTCGATGGCGGGCGCGTGCTGGCCGGTGTTTTGCCCAAGCAGCTGGCACTGTCTTTTATGCGTATCGAACCCTACGGTATGTTTATCATTCTGGCGCTGTTAGTCAGCGGCGTATTGGGTAAAATCCTGTGGCCGGTTGTGCTCAGGTTCGAAGCCATTATCAGTGCAATCTTTATTTTCTAGGGAGTTCAATTGAATACGGTTACGAGACAGCGCGTTTTATCGGGCATGCGGCCGACGGGTTTGCTACACCTGGGCCATTATCACGGCGTGCTCAAGAACTGGGTCAACCTGCAGCACGAGCATGAATGTTTCTTCTTTGTGGCCGACTGGCACGCGCTGACCACGCATTACGAAGATCCGCGCATTATCGAGCAGAGCGTGTGGGACATGGTGATCGACTGGCTGGCGGCCGGTATCAGTCCGGGGGCGGCCAAGATCTTCATCCAGTCTCGCGTGCCGGAACACGCCGAGCTGCATACCCTGTTATCGATGATTACGCCGCTGGGCTGGCTGGAGCGGGTACCGACCTATAAAGATCAGCAGGAGCAGCTCAAAGAGAAGGACCTGGCGACCTACGGCTTCCTCGGTTATCCGTTGCTGCAGAGTGCCGACATCCTGATTTACAAGGCCGGGCTGGTGCCCGTGGGCGAGGACCAGGTGGCCCACGTTGAGCTCACCCGTGAGGTAGCACGACGCTTCAATCACCTGTACGGGCGCGAGCCCGGCTTCGAAGAAAAAGCGGAACAGGCCTGCGCCAAGATGGGCAAGAAGAATGCCCGTATGTTCAAGGAGTTGCGCAAGAAATATCAGGAACAGGGTGACCATGAATCACTCAGTGTGGCGCACGCACTGCTGGACTCGCAGCAGAACATTTCCATCGGTGACAGGGAGCGCCTGTATGGCTACCTTGAAGGCTCGGGCAAGATCATCCTGCCGGAGCCGCAGTCACTGCTGACGCCGGCCTCGAAGATGCCGGGCCTGGACGGGCAGAAGATGTCCAAGTCCTATGGCAACACCATTGCGCTGCGCGATAAGCCGGACGATATCACCCACAAGCTCAGGACCATGCCGACCGACCCGGCGCGGGTACGACGCAACGATCCGGGCGATCCCGACAAATGCCCGGTGTGGCAGTTCCATCTGATCTACTCCGATGATGATACCCGGCAATGGGTGCAGGATGGCTGTCGTAATGCGGGCATTGGCTGTGTAGAATGCAAGCAGCCGATTATCGATAGCGTGCTCAAGGAGCTGAAGCCGATACAGGAGCGTGCACGCGATTATGAGAATGATCTCGCCACGGTGCGCAACATCGTTGATGAAGGCAACGAGGCCGCACGCGAGGTTGCACGTGATACACTTGACGACGTTCGCAAAGCAATGGGGATAGCTTATCTATAATGACTGAACCAGTACCGCAACAGCCAACTGCGCCGCACCAGGACGAAATGCCATTCGCGCTGGTTGCCGGTGAACCGCTGACAGTCATACCCAAAGACCTGTATATTCCGCCCGATGCGCTCGAGGTTATTCTCGAAGCCTTCGAAGGCCCGCTGGATTTACTGCTCTACCTGATCAAAAAGCAGAACCTCAATATCCTGGATATTCCGATCCTGGAAATAACCGTGCAGTACGTGCAGTACATCGAAATGATGCAGATCATGCGCATCGAGATTGCAGCAGAATACCTGCTGATGGCGGCCATGCTGGCCGAGATCAAATCGCGCATGCTGCTGCCGCGTCCGACCGAAGAAGAGGACGAGGATGATCCACGTGCTGATCTGGTGCGCCGCTTGCAGGAATACGAGCGCTTCAAGCAGGCGGCACAGGATATCGACGAGATGCCGCGTATGCACCGCGATACCTATCTGCCGTCGCCCGAGTTGCCCGAAATGCACCAGGAGCGGCCGCAGCCGGAAATCGATTTGCGTGAATTACTGATGGCATTCAAGGACGCGATGTCGCGCGCGGAAATGTACAGCCATCACCAGATACAACGTGAAGCCCTGTCAGTGCGCGAACGCATGAGCAAGGTGCTGGAAAGGATCTCGGCCGAAGGTTTCACTGATTACAGGACATTATTCAGCATCGAAGAGGGGCGTCGCGGTGTGGTGGTTACCTTGCTCGCGATTCTGGAACTGGTAAAAGAACAACTAATCGACATGGTGCAATCGGAACCGTATTCTCCGATACACATTAAGGCTGCCGGTGGCAGCCAGGCCAACCCGCCGCAAGAGGATTGATCATGGAACAACAACAACTAAAAAACATAATCGAAGCAGTCCTGATATCAGCAGAGAAGCCGTTAAAGGTTAATGATATAGAAGCCCTGTTCGCAGGTGATAGTGACATGCCTTCACGTGATGATATTCGCAAGAGTTTGCAGCAGCTGGAAGAAGATTATCAACAACGCGGCTTTGAGCTGAAGCAGGTGGCCAGTGGTTATCGCATCCAGGTCAGGCAGGATCATGCACCGTGGGTCGGTCGCCTGTGGGAAGAAAAGCCTGCGCGTTACACCAGGGCGCTACTCGAAACCATTGCGCTGATAGCCTATCGCCAGCCTATTACTCGCGGTGAAATCGAAGAAGTGCGTGGTGTCAGTGTCAGCTCAAATATCATCAAGACATTGATGGAACGTGAATGGATCAGGGTGCTGGGGCATAAGGATGTACCGGGCAAGCCCGCGTTGTATGGAACCACAAAAGAATTTCTTGATTATTTCAACCTGAAGTCACTGGACGAGCTGCCGACACTGGCCGAGATCAAGGACCTCGATAAAATTTACCAGGAGCTCGACCTCGACGTTGACAACACCGCGGCGGCAGAAAACGAATCCGCGCTCAGCGAGAGCGAGGCCGCTTCTGCAGAGTTGGAACAAACGGTCGAAGCAGACACGGTTGTGCTGGCAGCTGACGAGGCTGGTTCTGATGCAGCGCACGATGATGCTAAAGCAACACATACAGCAACTGCTGCTGATGACTCTGTCGAAGCTGTTGATGAAAACGACACAGTAAACCTGGTCGCAGTCGCAACCGATGAGGCTGGGTCTGAAGCAACACAAAACGCTGCTGAAGCAACAGATACAGAAACTACAGATGCTGAAACAACAGATACTGCAACCGCTGTTGATGACACTGTCGAAGTCGTCGATGAGCATGATGAAGTCAATCTGGTTGTAGTCGAAGCTGACGAGGCCGGGTCTGATGAAACCGGGTCTGATGAAGCCAGGTCTGATGAAGAGGCGGACTACGCTGAATCAGAGCCACGGGCGCAATCAGCAGCCAGCTAGTTTTCCTTCCCTGCTAATCGATTGATGTCAGAGGAACGCGTACAGAAAGTCTTGTCGCGCATGGGCTTTGGTTCGCGCCGTGAAATCGAGCGCTGGATCGAACAGGGCCGTATCAAGATCAATGGCAAAACCTGTGGCCTTGGTGACAGGGTCAATCCGGGTGACTGGGTGCATGTCAACGGCAAGCGTATTATCGTACGCGAAGACAGGCAGGAAGATACACGTGTCATTATCTACCACAAGCCGGAAGGCGAGGTATGTACGCGCAGTGATCCCGAAGGTCGCGCCACGGTATTTGATCACCTTCCCAAAGCAGGACGTTCACGCTGGGTAAGCATTGGTCGCCTCGATATCAACACCAGTGGTTTGCTGTTGTTTACCACCAACGGTGAACTCGCCAACCGCCTGATGCATCCTTCGAATGAAGTCGAACGTGAATACGCGGTGCGTGTAAACGGCACAGTCACCAAACAAATCCTCAAGCAGTTAACAACCGAAGTCATGCTGGACGATGGCGCGGCGCATTTTGATGATATTCAGGATGGCGGTGGTGAAGGCTACAATCACTGGTACTATGTTGTATTAAGAGAAGGCCGCAACCGCGAAGTCAGGCGACTCTGGGAAGCTGTTGGCATCCGTGTCAGCCGCTTGATACGGGTTCGTTACGGTAATATCATTTTGCCGAAAAGCCTGCACAAAGGACGGGTAAAAGACCTGGATGCCGCTGATATCAAGCTACTGGGTGAATCAGTCGGACTCGAGCTCGAGGTCAAAACCAGGGCGCCGGCTAAAAAGCGTCCCTGGCCGGCGGCCAAAAAAGTGTACGGGAAAACGGCCGGCAAGCGTGCAGTGAAGAAGAAAACAGGCGCATCCAGGAGAACCCGTTGAGCTGCCAACGGTCAAACATGCGGAGGTGGCTATGAAACAGCTGATACTGAAGGCATTATTACTCTGCTTTGCTGTACTCCTGGTACAGGTCAATGCCAATGCCGCGAGTGACACCGAACTTACACCGGCGATGGTCAACCCGGGTCATGAAGAGCAGCCCGAATGGTTCAAGGTGTCCTTTCTTGATCTGTATGAAGACATCGCTGAAGCGGCCGAGAATAACAGGCGGGTGATGGTTTATTTCTTCCAGGATGGCTGCCCCTATTGTAAAAAACTGCTGGAAGATAACTTTGGCCAGCGTGAGATAACGGACAAGACGCGTCAATACTTTGAGGTTGTTACGCTCAACATCTGGGGTGATCGCGAAGTAACTGTTGGCGACAGGGTGATGACTGAAAAAGATTTTGCAGCAGCACTGAAAGTCCAGTACACACCAACACTGATATTTTTCAACGAAAACAACAAGGCCGTATACCGCGCAAACGGTTACTATCCGCCGGAAAAGTTTGATGTCGTGCTGGATTATGTCGGCGAAAAGAAAGAGAACGAAACCAGCTTCCAGGATTATCTGGCGCAGGTTGCACCGCAACCGGCATCGGGCAAACTGCATACCGAGGTCAGTAACATCAAATCAGTTGATAATCTTCATGCTGCACTCGAACCAAACAAATACCTGCTGGTGATATTCGGGCAGAAGCAATGCGCCACCTGCGATGAACTGCATCTCGACATACTGCAGCGCAAGGAGAGCAGGGAATTACTCAAGCGCATGAATGTCGCCGTTATCGATATGTGGTCAGAGCAGAAAATTGTCACCCCGGATGGTAGCGAACAGAAAATCTACGACTGGGCGAAGAAGCTGGATATCCAGTATGCCCCCAGCCTGGTCTACTTCAATGACCGGGGAGAAGAAGTATTCCGCTCGGATGCTTATTTAAGAGCCTTTCATGTGCAATCGGTGATGGACTACGTGACCACGGCTGCGTACAGGGACCAGCCCAATTTCCAGCGCTATATCGATACCCGCGCCGATCACCTCAGAGAGCAGGGCATCGAAGTCAATCTCATGGATTGACAATGATTTGCACCGCAAAGGCGCAAAGGACGCAAAGTAAAATGAATTTACTCTCGCAGAGGCGCAGAGCACGCAGAGGTAATACCTGTTTTTTTCATTACAAATATCGTTTTTCTCTGCGTGCTCTGCGCCTCTGCGAGAAAAAGGATACTACACCTCCTACATAGGCTGTTTCCGCTTATACGAAAATCGACAACAAATGTCAGATCAAGTCTGAATTACAGTTGAAGTGTTTAGCCGAATGGGTATCGACTTTTGTAATCGACTGACAAGCTTTGGTACACATCGAAACAGGAATTGTGTGCCCTCCGACTCCAGGTGCATTAACAGCATGTTTTATATGTATTAACTCTTTGCGTCCTTTGCGTCTTTGCGGTGAGTGTCTTTTCACATCGTTTGGATGTTTTCAGGTTTGAAAATTTTACCTGTTTCTGTCACTGCTTCACTTAACAGATACACAAACGCGTTTGCGATTTCTTCGGGTTTGGTCAGTTGACGCATATCTTCTGCCGGGTAGGCCATGGTTCTGAGGCGGGTGCGGATCGGTCCCGGGTTAAATGCATTGACCGGTATGTTTTTTGATTCGAGTTCGTCGGCCAGGATTCGCATGAACGACAGCTGCGCTGCCTTGGCCACGCCATAGGCGCCCCAGTAGGCACTGCTTTTGTCATCGGTGGTGAATACGATGCGTGCTGCGGGCGATTTTCTCAGTAACGGTATGCAGGCTTTGGTCAGCAGAAACGGTGCATTCAGGTTGACCTGCATGACCTTGTACCACAGTGCGGTGTCATATATTTCAATCGGTGTCGAGGCGCCAAGCCAGCCGGCGTTATTCAGCAGGCCGTCGAGCCGGCCGAATTCCTTGTCGATGTTGACATTGAGGTCGTCATAATCAGGCGGTGCCGCGCCTTCAAGGTTCAGCGGATAGATGGCGGGTTCCGGCCAGCTGTTGTTTTTTATTTCATCATAAACCTGTTCCAGCTTGTGCACCGTACGTCCAAGCAGAATCACGCTGGCGCCACGTTCGGCACAGGCCAGTGCAGCGGCTTTGCCGATGCCGTCGCCGGCACCGGTAATCAGGATTACCCTGTCATCAAGTCTTGTATCGCTGGTATCAGGTATCATTAAGTGTAGTTTCGGTTGCGAACATGGCTTTAATCGGTCGGCTATTATGAAGTATGCAGAAATAGAATGGAATAATGGTACCCCATACAGTGCGCAATTTGGTGATGTTTACTTTTCTGCGGGCAATGGTGTGGAGGAATCACGCTACGTGTTTCTGCAGCACAACGAACTGCCGCGACGCTGGCATGATACAGACCAGTTCGTCATTGCAGAAACAGGATTCGGTACCGGACTGAACTTCCTGGTCACCATGATGGCCTGGCTGCAGTCTGCAGCCAGGCATGCCTGTTTGCATTATATTTCCATCGAAAACCATCCTGTATCACCCGCTGATATTGCACGTGTAACCCGCCAGTGGCCCGAGCTTGGTCCGTACGTTGATGCGCTGATACAGGTTTACCCGCCGCCGCTGCCGGGCATGCACACACTTGAGCTGGCAGCAGGCAGGGTCAGGCTGTGCTTGATATTTGACGGGGTTGAACAGGCGCTCGAGCAGTTCAGGTATAAGGTTGATGCCTGGTATCTGGATGGTTTTGCGCCAGCGCGCAACCCTGAAATGTGGAGTGATCGCGTATTCGAACTGATTGGCCGCAATACCAGCGTAGGCGGCAGTTTTGCAACCTACACCGCATCCGGCATTGTACGCCGCGGCATGGCAGACCAGGGATTTGTTGTACAGAAAGCAGCAGGCTACGGCAGTAAGCGTGACATGCTGAAAGGTTGCATATTTGAGCAGCGGTGTTTTGTTGTCGATAAGCCATGGTTTACCGTTCCAGTCGTAACCTATAAAGAGAAAAAAGCGGTGATTATAGGTGCAGGGCTGGCGGGGCTGGCTACGGCATGGACATTGATCAAGCGTGGCTGGAACATAACGCTGCTTGACAGGAATACAGATGTTGCCGGGGAAGCATCGGGTAGTCCCGCTGGTTTGCTGATGCCGCGACTGACAATCGATGAAACCCTCGATTCTCGCTTTTACGTCAATGCCTGTGTACATGCCATACAGTGTCTCGACAGCTTGCAGGCAAATTCTAATCAACCGTTCTGGTTCAAGACCGGCAACGTGATCGTGGATGATGCTGACAAGCTGAAACAGATCTGTCGCTCACACCAGTATCCGGAAGATTTCATTCGCTACATAAAACGTGATCATACAGCAGGCATTAGCGGAGTGGATCTGCACAGTGATGCGCTTTATTTTGTTAACACTGGCTGGGTTAACGTCAAGCTGTTATGCGAGGTGATTAAACACGAGTGTGGTGATCGGCTTGAATATATTCAGGCGAATGTGGCGGATATTAGCCATGCCCGTGGTGAGTGGCAGGTCATGAACGAAGATGAACATGTCATATTGAATACAGAATGTATTATCGTTGCCAATAGCGCTATGGCGAGAAATTATTCTGTTCTTGAATGGCTACCACTTGAATCAGTGCGTGGTCAATTGACCATGGTGACGCAATCGGGCAACAGTCGGGATATCAGATGTGGCATCAGTGCGCAGCGATACATTACGCCTGCTCATGATGGCATGCATGTAGTAGGCGCGAGCTATAACCTGAATAATGATTCGCCCGATCTGAGTTCAGTAGACCAGCACGAAAATATCAGTAGTATAAATCGTCTGCTACCGGTCATGCTGCAGCAACCGGATCGGAACACGGGGAGAGTGGCCTTTCGCGCAGTCAGTAAAGACAGGGTGCCGTTGGTTGGGGGTGTGCCCGATAAGCCTATGTTCGAAACAAGCTATCATGACCTGCATCATGGCAGGCAAGCAAAAATCTATCCTGCTGGAAGCTATTTACCAGGTCTCTATATATCGACCGGTCATGGTTCGAGGGGGCTCTCGAGCTGTTTCATTTCAGCAGAGCTCATCGCGTCGATGATTTGTGCACAACCCTTGCCGCTAGAAAGTAATATTGTGGATTATCTCAATCCGGCACGGTTCATTATCAGGAAGCTGAAAAGAAATCTTTCTTGATGGGGGTAAGCTCGAGCAGCTCATCCAGTGAAGCATTATTTAACGCTGTTGGTCTCGATATGCCATATCCCTGTGCATAGTCGACACCAAGCTCAAAAAGTTTGTCGATAATTGCGTCGCTTTCAACAAATTCAGCGATGGTTTTGATTCCCATGGTGTGGCCAATCTGGTTGATGGCTGCAACCATGGCGTGATCTATTTTATTCTCCACCATATCTCGAACAAAGCTGCCGTCAATTTTAATGTAGTCAACCGGTAGGTTTTTAAGGTAGCCGAACGATGACAGGCCGCTACCAAAATCATCAAGCGCAAATTTGCAACCTTCTACCTGCAGCTCTTCGATAAGTCTTCTGGTTTTCATCAGGTTGGTGATTGCTGAAGTTTCTGTAATCTCGAAGCATATACGGTCAGCTTTAACCTTGAATTCCTTTATACATTGCTTGATGAAGAAAGCGAGGTTGTTATCGTTCAACGAATTGCCAGAAAGGTTTATCGAGTAACGAATGTTCTTGTTTTTATATTGTGAAATAAATTTGAAAGTTTCCCTGACGATATGCTGATCAACGGCACCCATCAGGTTATAGCGTTCAGCTGCCGGAATAAATGAAGCAGGCGGAATCAGGCTGCCATTTTCATCTTCCATTCGTGTGAGGATTTCTATATGTGTCTCGTGTTCCGAATCGACTTCAAGCGGATGAATGGATTGTGCATGTATTCTAAAGCGATCATTTTCCAGTGCCTCTGAAATGCGTGAAGCCCAGTGAAGTTCCTCATGACGATGGATAAGTTCTGAATCCTGCTGATCATAAACATAAGCGCGGTTACGGCCCTGGTCCTTGGCGGTATAACATGCGACATCAGCATGCTTCATTACTTCTGTCAGGTTCTCGGATTGAGAGGTGATTGGCACGATACCGATACTGACACCAATTGAAAAATTATTGCCATCCCAATCGAAATTAAAATCAGTAACTGACTTGATAATTTTGTTGGCAATCTCGACTGCAATTTCTACCGGGCAGTTTTGCAGGATAAGCCCGAATTCATCGCCGCCAAGTCTTCCCAGAATGTCACCTGAACGGATAATCGAGTGCAGTTTTGATGATACCTGCTTTAACAGTTCATCACCGGCAGCATGGCCGCAGGTATCATTAACGAGCTTGAAACGATCGAGATCAAGGTAGCAGAGGATGTGCCTGGTGTCGTGCGTAATCGCATGATGAATCTGCTCTTTTAGCTCGATGTTGAACTGGTGGCGGTTGATCAGGCCGGTGAGCGAGTCATGTGTTGCCTGGTGATGGATGATATTTTCCATGCGCCTGCGTTCGGTTTCGTCATGAAACACGATTATCGCGCCTTCGGTTGAGCCAGAACGGTTTACAATCGGCGACATTGAGCTTTCTATCGATCTTTCACCGCCATTATTGCTGATCAGAATGGTCATGCTCTTGCTGATCGAAGTGCCTTCGTTGAGGCACGCCTCGATCACGTTGTGCATGGGCTCACGGGTATCCTGGTCGAGGATACGGAAAACTGTTTGTACCGGCTGTGCCGATACCATATCCAGCTTCCAGCCTGTCAGGTGCTCGGCAATATGGTTCATGTATTCAATATTGCCATTGGTATCAGTGGTAATGACAGCATCGCCTATGGAATGCAAGGTGAACTCAGCGCGCTCCTTTTCTGCTGCTATGTCATTGACAAGATGCATATTGGCAATGGCAAGCTGTACACGTTGGGCAAACTGATTGATCAATTGTGTGTCGATATGGTCGAAGGGTATTGCATCCCTGAAAACGGTAATGGCACCAAATACGTCGTTATTGAGATAGATGGGCGTTACATAAGCCGTTTTGACATTGTACTGGTTGACAAGTTGACGCCTGGACCTGACATCAACAGTGACATCATCGATGCGAGCAGATTTTCTTTTCAACATGGCCCAGCCACATAAGCAGCCATCATTGATTTCGTGACTGGTACCGATCAGTATTTCCGATTTATGACCTGATGCCGCAACGAAAGTATAATTGCTGCGTGTCTTGTCCAGCAAAGGTATCAGCACCATGGTGGCGTTGCCAACCTCACGTGCTGCATCACATACCTTCTTGTAAAACATGTCAGTGTCGCCCGCGCATGCAATCAGCTCGAGCAGCCATTTATCAATGGTTTCAAGACCGGTGTGATAGCGCTTGCTGTTTTCAAGTGCTATATGCCTGAGCATTTCTGTACTGGTCATGGATGCGGCGAGCGAAAGAATATTTTCCGCCAGGTTGGAATTACCTATTGGCTTGTCATCTGCAACAGCAAGCAGGCCGATAACCTTGCCGTTTTCGTTCTTGATGGTAATGCCTATGTAGCTCTCGGCACCTGGAATATGCGAGCTGTGCCAGTTGGGGAAATAGTTGTGAAAATCGTAGTTATGCACCAGGCGACCGTTGTGCAGGACTTCCTCGCATGGAGTATCTTCAAGTTTGTAGTTGATATTTCCCCGGTAATCTCCATGATCTATGAGCCCAATAACAGTTGCCTCACGCTTGTTTTTTCCAGACACCATCGAGACATAGGCATACCTGTAGCCAAGGGCTTTATGTACGGCATATAAAATATTATGCACATAGTCAGCCTCACTATTGGAAGACGTTTCCTTTACCAGGCGATACAGGGTTTTCTCGGTTTTTGTTCTTTCTTCTACTTCTTTGTTGAGCTTGTCATTGGCCATGACCAGGGTGTTCTTGTTATGTTTAAGCACAAGGAACATATAACCTATATAACCCAGCAGGTATAGAGAGCAAAAGAAGAGCAGGGTATTGTAGATACGGGCATGTTTGTCAAGTGTGGTCTGATAGTCGGCAAGCAGTACATCCACATTTTTGAGCTGGTGCTCAACATCCAGGGAGTTGAATGCTTCGATGATTTCATCAATCACCGGAAGTCTTTCGATAATTATCAGGCTGTGGTTAATTAATGTGTTCAGCTCGGTGTTCCGATCGGTGTTGAATTTGTCCAGTAATGGATATATTTTTAACGCAGTCTCATGCTCGGGTTTTCGGGTATATTCAAGTATCTGGGTTGATAATTTTCCAAGCAGTTCTGCAGTAACAACATTTTCACTATAGCTATCGCTGTTGGTGTCTATCTCTGAATGCAGGCGTGAAAAATAATATAAAGAATTCTGTAGTACTGCGTTGTTGGTTTTAAAGTCCTCAACCAGGTCTGCCTGGTTGTCTACGGACTTTTTCATCACCACCAGCTTTTCCACCAGTTCATTTTGCTCGTTTGTATTAGCCGGGAAACTTAACTTGTTATTCAAGCTGGATATAAGTTGAATGGTTTCATTGAGGTCGTCATACTGGCGGATCTGGTTGTTCCTGTAGCGCAGGATATCCCTGTGCAATTTTACCTGGAGAGACGTGAGGTCACTGATAATGGCAGAAGTACCATCAAATGGATTGCTGCTGATAATGCTCTTGTAGAAGAAGAAAAGCAGAAGAGGCAGAACAAGAATGATGCCGATGGTGTGGTTTGCATGCTGTCTCATAAACTTTATTCCATGTCTACCTGTGCAGAACCATGCGCATCTGCACCGTTTTTGCTCGACTGTGACAGCGTTGCATTGCCGGGTGCATTGCCGGGTGCATTGTTGTAATGCGCAAGGGGTTTGCCTTTGTATTCACCATTTAGTGTTTTAAGAAACCCGGTTAATAGTTTAATATTTTCCTTGCTGATTGTTTTTCCGATCTGGGTCTTGCCCATGATCGCAATGACTTCTTCAAGTGTTTCGGCATTACCATCGTGTAGATAGGGTGCTGTAAGCTCAATGTTTCTCAACCCGGGCACCTTGAAAACATACATGTCAGATTCCCTGTTGGTGACATTGATACGTCCATAATCGGCGTTGATGATATTACCGCGTTCGCCGAGGTAATCATAAAAGATGCCAAATTTCTGGTACAGATTGCCACCGACATTGACGCCCTGGTGGCAGGATATACATCCGAATTCCTTGAACAGTAAATATCCTTTTAATTCATCGTCAGTTATTGCTGTATTGTCACCAAGCAGGTACTGATCAAACCTCGAGTTCGGTGTAACCAGTGATTTTTCAAATTCAGTCAATGCGTCCAGGTAACTCTGTTTGGTAATGCCGTTGCCATAAATATTTTTGAACTTGCTGACCAGGGAGGCATCGTTATTCAGCTTGGCCAGTAATTCATTCCAGTTGGAACCCGCTTCCATGTGGTTATGGAGCGCCTGGTCGATCTGGTCTTCCATGGATTTGGCAGCGCCATCCCAATGCTGTCTGAAGTTAAACCTGGCGTTAAACACCGTGGGCGTGTTGACCACGTGCTGACTGTTACCCAGTGCGATACCGGTAACCAGGTCGTCATCGCCGCCGGATTCCAGAATATGGCAACTGGCGCATGATAAGCTGTTGTCATTTGAAAGGCGGGGATCGTTGAACAATAATGCGCCGAGCGCGACCTTGTCGGGATCCAGGCTGGTATCAACCGGTATGGGTTGAATTGGCTCATTATGTACTGGCACAATCGGCACATCCGCTGAAACGGAAGCGTGACTACAAAGTAATATTGCAGGCAGCAGCCCATACCTGGCCAAGTTTGTTATCATTCTTATAACTACCTGTTTCTAATAGGGGAATTACAGCGCGTTTTGGCCATAATTCATCAGGGATTTTAGTCAAAAACAGCATAAAAAGCATGAATTATCTGATAAACAAATGCATTATCGGGGTGTCCTTTGCCGCCATTTTTACACTTGGATTGGTTCCATATACGGCCGTCGCCGACTGTGCTGATGAGCCCGCACCGAGTGTTAACTGGGCTGGATGCGACAAACAGGGTATCGACCTGAGTGGAATGGATCTAACAAGCGCCGTGTTAACCCGTGCCAACCTGGAAAATGCCAATTTCAGTGGCAGCCGGCTCAATCACGCCGACTTTAATCTGTCGAATCTGAAAAATGCAACCTTTGACAAGGCCCGAATGATCGGCGCCAGACTCATAGGCGTGGATGCACGCGGCGCAAGTTTTGGCAATGCGATACTCGACGATGCCAGCCTGAGTCGTTCCCGGCTCAATGCGGCTGATTTCACCCGGGCACGTCTGCGCAGAGTGAATTTCTATGACGCCGATCTCGGAAATACCCGTTTCTCACAAGCCAACCTCGAAGGCGCGCGCCTGGAGCGTAGCAAAATGTTTGCAGCAAAATTCGATGAGGCCATGATGGCATCGGCAAACCTGGAATCTGCAGATGCCGAGACCGCCGTTTTCAGACAGGCCGACATGAACCATGCAGTACTGGATAGTGCGATTCTGCGCGAAGCCGATTTCACTGCCGCCAACTTGACCAAAGCTACGCTCAGGAAAGCTAATATCGATGATGCAATTTTTGATGATGCCATCCTCAGTGATACCATCTGGGTTGAGTATCAGCGTTGCCGTTCCGGTTCTATTGGAGAATGTCGTTAAGCAGGTCTGATAACAGGATAATAATTTATGAAAGCACAGCAGTTTCTCGATCAAATGGCTACAACAGCCAATGTGCTCGATCTCGATGCGCACATGAACCTGATTTCAAAGGATGTCAGTGTTTTCGGTGTGCCCGGTTTTGACGTGATCGGATATGATGACTGGTTCAATCAGTGCAAGCACGAGTTCGACAACAAATTGCTCAGGCAGGTGAGCTACAAAGGTCTCAATGTGCTTGCTGAAACACCGGACAAGATCATGTTCAAATCAATGGAGACGGTCGAGGGTACTGACGGTACAATCAACTCAAGCGGAATTGAATTTATTATCCAGAAAGAAGCGGATGGTGTCTGGCGTGTCAACCAGGAACGCGTACTTGCGGCCGATGAGCTGGAGAATGACATTCGCCGTGGTGCGCTTTAAATTGTTTTTCAATAATATAATTTCAATACAGGCAGCGAGCCGTGGGGCAGAGAAACCAGGAAATTGTTGATGCACTGAAACAGTCTCATCTGTTTTCCAGTTTGACCGAATTGCAACTGGATCGTGTATATCGTCACTCACAAATTGTCAGGTTGAAGGATGGTCAGCAGTTATTTGCGCAAGGCGAAGAAGTAACTAATTTCTATCTGGTGCTTAGCGGAAAGATAAAACTGTACCGGGTGTCGCCTGATGGCCAGGAAAAAATTATTGAAATTGTACCGCAAGGTGAGGTCTTTGCCGAAGCCTTGATGTTCATGGACCAGCCGTATTACCCGGTGAGTGCAGCCGCATTGTCAGACACGGCAGTGGTTGGGATTGATGCAAAGGACTTCAAGACCATGTTATGGGACTCGGTCGAAACCTGTCTGTTGTTATTGGGTGCTATGAGTTTTCGTTTGCGCAAACTGGTCCACGAAATAGATACCCTGACATTGCATTCAGGTACCTGTCGGGTTGCGAGCTATCTGTTACAGCATGCACCTGATAATAAGGAATGTTTTAACCTTGAGATAGCCAAGAGTGTCATCTCCGCGAGACTGTCTGTTAAACCGGAAACATTTTCACGCATCATCAAGAACTTGAGGGAGAGAGGCGTACTCAGTATCGATGGCAACAAGATAACCATTCACGATCGCGAAGCACTCAGAGAACTTAGTCTGATTGAAGCCGGTGATACATACAGTCGCGGCACTTGATACAGATCACTCACCTGGCCAGGAGACGTGGTAGTTAGTAACTGCCATTTCATTCGTCGCTTAGGAAAAATCTATCGAGTATCATCAATTGGCTTGCCGGTCATTCTGATCGAGATTATTTGCTTTGTCGTCGACAGGTGACCACGGAACTGCTTTGTGCCTTTGCTGTTAATTCTTTTCTGGTCTTATTGCCAGGTAAACAACAACCAGAAAAATAACGCCGCCGATAATCGAAATTAATCCTCCCAGTCCCATCAAGCCCATACCTGCGATTTGTTCAAACTGTTCCAGTCCCTGATCTGCGCCGGCGGTTTTTCTTTGCACGCCATAACCGCCGGACCAGGCCAGGCCGATGATATGCATGCATTGGCCGCTGCCATAGATTCCCGGTTGCCATCTTGCAGTACGCCCCGTTACTTTTCTGAAACCCAGTTGTGGTAGCAGATGATAGGTCATGCCCATGAAAGCAATGGTGATGCCGACGATGGAGCCGTGATAATGCGCCGGGACAGTCACGTCGCTACCCTTGATCATGAAACCGATAATGCCACCCATGCCAAACAGTAGAACTGAAAACAGCAGGGCGCTGCGTTCAATTTCGAATCCGGGAGTGGGGCGCCATCTTTCAATGATGGCCAGCGTCGTTGCCAGACCAATGGGAACGGCTGCAAGTGCGCCACCATACTTCATTAACTGTGTGAACCAGAACAGATGACCCCCTGAGCTGACATCGAAGTTCAAATAAATAATCGGTACCATTAATACCGGGGACAGGCCCAGGATGAACAAAATCAGTACCACACGCGGTGATAACCGTAGATAGGCACCGCTGACAGTGGCCAACCATAGCCAGGCAACCAGCATCAGCTGGGTATGGCTGAACTGGATTATATGACCGCTGCCCCAGAACAGGCGTTCATAAAAAGACTGGCCATCAAAGCCTTCATCGATGCCGAAGTAAGACAGTATGAGCGCAATCATCGCGAAAAAAGATGCTGCAACAGCGACAAACAGGCCAAAGCGTAATGCGTCTTCACCATTGATCTTGCTCCCCACAGTCCACGAGCTGATGATCGTACGCAGCACCAACAGGCTGAAACCGAGTCCGAACATGCCCAGCCCGAAAAAAAACACCTTGCTTTGTAACACCGGCACATAATTGCTCATTAACGGATAGCTTTCCCCGGTAAAGGGGGACAACGTTATGATCAATGTTCCTGCGCTGGCCAGGAACAACGCAAGCCATCCGCAGTATGGGCAGCGGTTCGAACTGTTATAGCTCCAGAAAACACCTGCAAAGGCCAGAAACCAGACCAGTACAGTAAGATCAACATGGACCACCAGGGCAGTACGAAAGAAGTCGACCCAGGGAATGATTTCCTGGAAGAAGGGTGTGCGCGAAAGAACGATCAGGATGGTAAACAGGCCGCCGATCACCAGTGCTGCAAGACCAAGGAACAACCAGGCGGTCGTCATTCGCCGGGCATTAATATCAGGTACAGGCAGGGTGAATTGGTTAGCCAGCATAGTCTAATGGTATCTATCAAGAAAAATGATTGGGAGTAATTATCGGTCTGTATAGCTGGATTATTTCCATTGGCGATATTGTAAAGACTTTCAGGCTTTGATGCATTGGATCAATTTCGCTAATCAACCTTTATCAATGTCTCAGTATTAAACACGATGCAGATTGTGATTTATTCTGGCAGGAGTGTACATTTTCTTGTAGAAGTAAAAGCAATAAAGTCCGGTGTATGATAGTCATCGCATGGGTTGATATTGCCATAGCCTGGTTGTTTTTCATGCCTTATGTTCCTCGATATTATCTGGATTAATCCAGACTAATGAAACCTGCAGAGAATACAGAGCTATTAGAACAGTCATCCACCAGGCAGCGCATTGATGCAGGTCAAGTGAATACAGCAGGGTCATCTTCGACTGGAGGCACGCTTGCCGTGGAGGCAGAGCGGGCTGCACCAGACCTCGAAAT
>CAWEEC010000012.1:0-21059 GCA_963807785.1 uncultured Gammaproteobacteria bacterium
GGGTAGTTTCTCGGGAAGCGTTCACCCAGTCCGGATGAAATCAGTTTGTCACCAACCTGTATATCCGTGTTGTGTGGTATGTGCCTGAGATCGAGATAATCTGTCTGGCCGGTTCCAAAGGCCACGCTTCTAAGACCGGTGCGATCAATCTGCACCGGGATCGCATGACTGACATCGGTAATCAGCATCGCGGTCGATGTCATCGCGGTGACATAGACCACCTGTCCCATTACACCGAGTGCATCGATAATAGGCTGGCCTTTGTATACGTAGTCATTCGATCCCTTGTTCAATACGATGAAGTGTCGATATGGGTCGACATCAACAGAAATGATTTCAGCAATTAGATGGTCTTCGGTCGTTTTTGGTGTGGCGCTCAGCAACTCGCGTAGCCGTTCATTTTCTTTTTCCAGGATGTCCAGCTTTTGTAACTGTACCCGGCTTTGCAGTTGCATGTCTCTGAGTTGCCGGTTTTCAGTCAGCAGGTTCTGCTGTGTGCTCAGCGTTTCTTCACTCCAGTAGTACAGGCGAATAGGCAGGTCAACCACGTACTCAACCGGGTAAAGCAAATAGGACAGTGTGTTGCGCACAGCATCGAGGTGTTTCCATCGATGATCAACTGTCATCAATACAATAGACAGTACGACGAGGATGATCATACGCAGGGTGGCTGACGGGCCTCTTAGAAACAGAGTTTGCATAGCTTCAGAAACCTGAGACAGGCTCGATCAGGGGCAGCAAGGAGCTGCCCTTATTCGACAGCGAGGAAATCACCCCCATGCTTGTCGATCAGTTCAAGAACGCGGCCACCACCACGGGCGACGCAGGTCAATGGGTCTTCGGCTGTAACCACGGGTAAGCCGGTTTCTTCCATCAACAGGCGGTCAAGGTCTTTCAGTAAGGCGCCACCACCGGTTAACACGATGCCGCGTTCTGCGACATCGGCACCCAGTTCGGGCGGTGTTTGTTCAAGTGCGGTTTTGACTGCGCTGACGATACCGTGCAGCGGTTCCTGCAAGGCTTCGAGGATTTCGTTGCTGTTGAGTGAAAAGCTGCGCGGGATACCTTCTGACAGGTTGCGGCCCTTGATTTCGATTTCAAGCAGCTCCTGTCCGGGGTAGGCATTGCCGATTTCCTGTTTGATCCTCTCAGCAGTGGCTTCACCGATGAGGATGCCGTAATTTCTGCGCACATAGGAGATGATGGCTTCATCAAAGCGGTCACCACCGACACGCACCGATGCTGCATATACGATACCGTTGAGGGAGATGACTGCCACTTCCGAGGTGCCGCCACCAATATCCAGCACCATCGAGCCGCGAGGTTCATCGACGGGCATACCGGCACCGATAGCCGCTGCCATCGGCTCTTCAATCAGGTAGACCTTGCGTGCACCGGCACCTGCTGCAGATTCCCTGATGGCTCTGCGTTCCACCTGGGTCGCACCGCAGGGTACGCATATCAGAACGCGGGGGCTGGGGCGCAGTACCTGCGATTCGTGCACCGAGCGAATAAAATGCTGCAGCATTTTTTCTGTAATGTTGAAATCAGCAATGACACCATCGCGCATTGGACGGATTGCGGTGATATTCTGCGGTGTACGACCAAGCATGCCCTTGGCCTCTTTGCCGTAAGCTTCGATCGATTTCGGGCCGCCCGGGCCACGATCCTGGCGAACGGCTACAACGGAAGGCTCGTCGAGTACGATGCCTTTGCCGCGTGCATAAATCAGCGTATTCGCGGTTCCGAGGTCAATTGATAAATCGTTGGAAAAAAGTCCCCGAATGCGGTTAACAAACATGTGTAGGAATACCTGTAGAGTGAAATATTATAATTATTATGGTTATGGTATGAATATATAGGCCATTTGAACGGATTTGGCCAAAATCTGCGCGTACTCTATCAATCGCCACCCTGCAGGGCAAGCAAAATCCCCGCATAAATAGCCCTTCGCGAGGTGATTCGGCAGAGTCGGCAGCGCGATTGTGCTAACATCGCGCCTCGCGATGTTGAGGCTGATTTTAGCGTAGAAAAATCCGGTCATTTATGCCGCAAACGGAGAAACCATGTCACTCGATACTGATGATATAAAAGCGATTGCCAAGCTTGCCCGGCTAAAGATTGATGAAGCCGACGTGACCCTGTATGCAACCAATCTGTCCAATATTATTAACCTGGTAGAGCAGATGAACTCGGTCGATACCGACGCTGTGGTTCCGATGTCGCATCCGCTGGATGTGGTGCAGCGTTTACGTGAAGACGAAGTAACCGAGACCAACCAGCGTGATGAGTTCCAGCGTGTGGCACCTGCAACCCGGGATGGCCTCTATCTGGTACCCAAGGTCATTGAATAAGCAAAGATTTCGGAAATGAGTCATTTTCACCACAATACGCTTGCCGAACTGTCAGCCATGCTGCAGCTGCGTGAGGTCAGTAGTGCCGAGCTGACAGAGCATTTTTTGTCACGCATCAAACACCACGACGATACGCTCAACAGTTTTATCACGGTGGTTGAAGATCAGGCGATGGCGCAGGCTGCAGCAGCAGACAAGGCGCTGAAGAATGGCACCACAACAGCGTTGACCGGTGTGCCGATTGCGCACAAGGATATATTCTGTACCCGCGGCATCAAGACCAGTTGCGGTTCAAGGATGCTGGACAACTTTATTTCGCCGTACGATGCCACCGTGGTGAGTAAATTCAAACAGGCCGGTGTCGTTACCCTGGGTAAAACCAATATGGATGAATTTGCCATGGGCTCATCCAACGAGACCAGTTTCTACGGCGCGGTAAAAAATCCATGGAATACGGGCACGGTCCCCGGTGGCTCATCAGGTGGTTCGGCTGCCGCAGTTGCGTCACGTCTCGCACCTGCCGCAACCGGCACGGATACCGGCGGTTCGATTCGGCAGCCTGCGGCCATGTGCGGCATTACCGGCCTGAAGCCGACCTACGGGCTGGTTTCACGTTATGGCATGATCGCTTTTGCATCCAGCCTCGATCAGGGCGGTCCGATGGCGCAAACCGCACAAGACTGTGGCCTGATGTTGAACGTGATGGCCGGTTTTGATGAAAGGGATTCAACCAGTGTTAACAAAGACATACCGGATTACACTGCGTCTCTGCAAGACTCAATTGCCGGACTGCGCATTGGTTTGCCGCGGGAGTATTTTGACGAAGGACTCGATGAAAATGTCAGAACTGTCATCCAGACGGCGCTGGAGCAGTACCGTGCAATGGGTGCTGAGCTGGTCGAAATTGAGCTGCCGAATTCCGGCTTGTCAGTGCCGGTCTACTACGTGGTTGCACCCGCTGAATGTTCGGCCAACCTGTCACGTTTTGACGGCGTGCGTTACGGCTATCGTTGTAAAGACCCGGTAGACCTTTATGATTTATACACGCGCTCGCGCGGCGAAGGCTTCGGCGCTGAAGTCAAGCGCCGCATCATGGTAGGAACCTATGCCTTGTCTGCAGGCTATTACGACGCCTACTACCTGAAAGCACAACAGCTGCGGCATCTGATCAGTGATGATTTCAAGGCAGCTTTTGAAAAAGTTGATGTCATTATGGGCCCGGCGTCACCGGAACCGGCATTCAAGCTTGGTGAGAAAGCGGAAGATCCCATCTCGATGTACCTGTCAGATATCTACACCATTGCCGTCAATCTGGCCGGACTGCCGGGGATGTCAGTCCCCGCCGGATTCGTCGATGGCAAGCCCGTCGGCTTGCAGATTATTGGTAACTATTTCGAAGAAAGTCGCTTGTTGAACGTGGCGCACAAGTACCAGCAACAGACCGACTGGCACCGACAAATACCGGAACAATTTAAATAACCGCAGAGGCGCAGAGACGCAGACGAAACTTGTATAAACTGGTACTTGAATGTGTAACAAGGGTTGGCTAAGTCACACAATTTACAGATAACATAACTAAAGTGGCGTCGGTACAGTGGCAGGGTAATTAATAATGATTATATTAAAAACAGAATGGGTTCTCTGCGTCTCAGCGCCTCTGCGGTAAATTAATAATATGAATTACGAAGCGGTTATTGGTTTAGAAATACACGTTCAGCTCGCGACCAAGTCGAAAATCTTTTCGGGTGCGAGTACGGCCTATGGTGCCGAACCCAATACACAGGCCTGTGCCGTCGACGTCGCACTTCCAGGCGTGCTGCCGGTGTTGAATAAAGAAGCTGTCCATATGGCGACAAAATTCGGGCTCGCGATTGATGCCCAAGTTGCTCACCGCTCCGTGTTTGCGCGAAAAAATTATTTTTATCCGGACCTGCCCAAAGGTTACCAGATCAGCCAGTTCGAGTTGCCGATCGTGGGCAAGGGGCATATCGATATCGAACTTGAAAACGGTGAGACCAAGCGCATCGGCGTCACCCGTGCGCACCTGGAAGAAGATGCCGGCAAGTCATTACACGAAGATTTTGCCGGTATGACGGGTATCGATCTGAACCGTGCCGGCACCCCGCTGCTCGAGGTGGTATCCGAGCCCGACATGCGCTCAGCAGCCGAGGCTGTGGCCTATATGAAGAAAATGCATTCACTGGTGCGTTATCTCGAGATTTGTGACGGCAACATGCAGGAAGGCTCGTTTCGTTGTGATGCCAATGTTTCAGTGCGCCCGCAAGGTCAGCAGGAATTCGGTACACGTGCCGAACTCAAGAATATCAATTCGTTCCGTTTCGTTGAGCGTGCCATCAAGCACGAGATTGAACGCCAGATTGATATTATCGAGGATGGTGGTGAAGTTGTGCAGGAGACACGATTGTACGATGCCGGCAAGGATGAAACCCGTTCCATGCGCAGTAAGGAAGAAGCCAATGACTACCGCTATTTTCCCGATCCTGACCTGCTGCCGGTGGTTATCGATGATGACTATCTTGAGCAGGTCAGACTGGAACTGCCAGAGTTACCGGAAGAGAAAAAGCAGCGTTATATGCAGGAGTTTGATCTGTCTGCATACGATGCCGGTGTGCTTACAGGGTCACGCGAACAGGCAGACTTTTTTGAGGCCGTGGTTGCAAAAACAGGCGACGCCAAGTTATCGGCCAACTGGATCACAGGTGAACTGGCAGCACGGCTGAACAAGGAAGAGCTTGATATCAGTGAATCCAAAGTCGGTGCCGATGCCTACGCCGCGCTACTAACGCGAATAATGGACAATACTATTTCAGGTAAAATCGCCAAGGATGTGCTCGATGCCATGTGGAACGGTGAAGGTAATGCCGATGAAGTCATCGAAAACAGGGGCCTGAAGCAGATTACCGATAGTGGCGCGATCGAGGCCATGGTCGACAAAGTCATAGCCGATAACCCCGAGCAGTTTGAGCAACTCAAGAGTGGCAAGGACAAACTCATGGGTTTCTTTGTCGGGCAGGTGATGAAAGCGTCAAAAGGCAAGGCCAATCCGGCGCAGGTAAACGAATTGATCCGTAACAAGATGTAATTATGAACGAAACCGAGTTCCGTAACATAGCGGATAAAACGATCGAGGATATACAACTGGCCATCGATGAAAGCGGTGCTGATATCGATTATGAAGAAGTCGGTGGTGTGCTCACGCTCGAGTTTGAAAACGAAACAAAAATTATATTCAGTAAACAACCACCGGCAATGCAATTATGGATGGCAGCGCGATCTGGCGGATATCATTTCGACTACGATAGTGCCAGGCAGCAATGGATATGTGACAACGGTAGCAACGAAGAACTGTATGCCATGCTGAGTCGTCTGTCGACAGAGCAGGGTGGCGACAGCATAGAGTTATCAGCTCCCTGATCCCTGATCCATTTCCCGATGCTGTGCCATCAGCCTGCAACAGGGCCAGTACGGCTGCTGGCAAGCCTGGTGCTGTTGTCTGCAACGTTTAAATTTTGACGCTAAGGCTGACAATCCCGTCTTGTTGCTGAATCCTCGCTGGTCAAATACTGGGTATGAGCTGGTGTTGCTGTGAACCGACATCGCAGTCAATTTCGTAGCTTATGGAGGTTACTTAATACCCATTCTAATTTTTGCTTTACAGGTATTTGTTTTTACTTATTTAATTGCTATACTCGGTATGCATACTTGGTGAATGACCATAGTGTGGAATCGAATGCAAACTGTTACAAAAACTATAATACCAACAGTGATGCTTTTAATATCGCTGGTTTTGGCCAGTAATGTTGAGGCACGGCTGAAATACTACCGGTATAACGCCAATATACCGATGGTCGAGATGTCCCTGAATATGATGGTCGCCATGGGGGTGCTCGAGCAGATTCCTGGCCGACTGGTGCACGATGGTAATCCCTATAATCGTTCAGTTTCAGCGCGCCATGGCCGCTATTCCCGCTATTCCCGCCATTCCTATGATTACCCGTTAACCACCCGTTACTCCGATGATTATCTTGATGATTATCTTTCTGACGACTACTGGGGCGGGCCCATCAGCCCTTACAGCAGATATTCCGATGAGCTTTATGGTTACTCTTCCTATCCCAGGTATCGTAGCCGGGGTAGTCGATGGGATAGTCCGTGGGGCAGTCGATGGGGTAATCGATGGGATGATCCCCGGTACGGCGGCTGGGGTAATCAGCAGTATAGTCCGTGGGGGAATGCCTGGAAATATCAAATGATGAATCCATGGTCCAGCCCATGGGCTGACACCCTGGTCAATCCTTATTCCGGTCTTTACGGAAACCTGGGTGGCTTGCCGCTAACACCGGGTTATCAAGGCTTGCCGTCATCGCCTGATTCGATGTTTAGTGATAATCAGCCTGGAAACGATTCTTCTAATTCCGGCGGCCCTGCTTTAAAACAACCCGGCAACAAGAACGGTTACAGCGTGGACGAAATCTCGTGGTCTGGCTATCCATCCAGCACAGGTTTCAGGCGCAGTGCCCATGCTGCCAACAGCAGAAGCCCCTATCAGGGAATAAACGGGCTATGGATTGGCGAAAGCGGGGAGATGCTGGGTCTTCGGGGAAACAATTTTCTCTGGTATGACGGCAATGAGCAGTATGCAATCGGCGATTTGCTGAAATCACCGACTATGATGCAGGCCAGTGCCGATGGTTCCGGCAAGGTTTTTCGTTTTCATTACAAGCTCATGGGAAATCAGCTGGTCACCATTAGCAAGAGCGGTAAAATAAGCACATACAATCGCATGCCATTAATGCAGCCGCATCAGTTTTCGACCAGGCCACATACTTCATACTCGAGCTATAAACCAGAACAACATGCTTCGCGTGCTTCGTATTCGCGGTACCGACCAGATTACTACGGACCTGGCACGGCGGCAGCGCTGAATTCATATCCGGTTAATGTATCGGCTTCTGCCGCAACCAATTCCCTGGCTAATAACCGGCGTTATGGTTCTGCTATAGCAGCAGCAGATCTATACTCGCGTGAAAGTCCCAATTTGCACCAGCTAGCAGTTACCGCTACTGATCACAGGTTACAACAAGATAGTTCCGCTGCATCGAAATTGACCGGTAAGGGAAATCTCACAGATGCGAGCGCATTTTCGTATCGTGATGTAAACACGGCTGCAGTACCTGAAGTGACCACAGATTCTGCTGATATCACCAGTCTGTGGAATACATACTCGCCAGAATCAAATCATGGTCTCTATGCGAACAGTACAACCACTGGATCTTTCAAGGATAGGCCCTACAAGCAGGAGCCGGTGACATCACGTTCGTACCATAATGCTGATGGAAACGGGTCCATCGTCACTGACAACAGTGCGGGTGTTGATGCAGGCAGAAATCTACAAGCGCCCTATACGACATATGGTGCTTATCCGGCTTTTCCGACCGCAGCCCCTGGGTATGAACATTACAATGCTGCAACTGTTATCCCCGGTTCAAGCACCGTTTCCGGGTCATTACTACCATCGGTTGCCTACACTGAGGGTACGTCGTATCTGAACAGGCAGGATAAGTACAAGTCTGATGAACTTAATCCTGATACCTATTTATATTCATATATGAAGGACCAGAACAACGTGCGTACCACAGCTGCCCTGGAAGCTGCCGATAGTTTCAATATCTGGAAACCAAATAATTCTTTCGGGCAGCGTCAACATAATTCCTCCACGCAGCAGTCATCGGGTTCTGGTCAAAATACACAGCAGGGCATCACTGAGGTAAGAAAGTTTGTCTGGTCGGACTCTGCTGCCTGGAATTAATTTGAAATTCACTGGCTGCGAACTCTGAACGCTAAGGCAGTTTGATTAGTCCGCGTGTTCATAGCGCAGGTCGACCGCTTTCATGTTGTTATTGTCAATTCTGTAGCCGCGCATTTCGAGTACGCCCCGGGTGTTGAGCGATACAATAATGTAATAGGCGTGGGGATAGCCTGATTCCTCTATATCAGTTGCCGAGGGGACTGGTGGACTCTCGGGGTGAGAATGCACAATTGCCATCAGCTCCTCATCTTGCTCGCGCATATGCTTCATTGCGGCAATTTGTTGTGCGGGTTCCATCTCGAAACGAATTGAAGGTTCGGCAGCGATATTTTTTACCGCATAGTAATGCGCTGGTTTGCCGGCAAGGGCGCTGATCAAGCCACATGATTCAGTATGCTGGTGTTGTTGGGCGTGAGTCAGAATCTGGTTTACCAGTTTTCTTGGTAGTACTAGTTCAGAAGTCATCTTCGTGTGCTATTTGCCACAAACGGAACAGGCAGGATCACGATTTAATTTCATACTACGCCAGCTCATTGCCAGGGCATCAAGAAGCAGCAATCGACCGACCAGTGGATCACCAATTCCACATATGAGTTTTATTACTTCCAGTGCCTGCATGCTGCCAATAATACCGACGACCGGGGCAAGAACGCCATTTTCACTGCAGGTTTCTTCTTCATCACCGAATTCCGGATAAAGGCAATTGTAGCAGGGACTGTCGTGCTGGCGTTTATCAAATACGCTCAATTGGCCCTCGAAACGAATGGCGGCGCCTGATACAAGCGGCTTGTGATGTGTTACACAGGCATTATTCACGTCAAAACGAGTGTTGTAATTATCGCTTGCATCGACAATAACATCAGCCTGCTTTACCAGCCCGTCGAGTGTCTGCTTGTCAGGCCTGGTATCGATGGTGTCGATGTGAATGTCAGGATTGATAGCAAGCAGGTTTTGCTTCGCAGATTCAACCTTGGGTTTATCGATATCAGCATGGCGATGAATAATCTGGCGTTGCAGGTTGGTCAGTTCCACTATGTCGAAATCGACCAGGGTCAGTGTGCCCGTTCCGGCGGCAGCCAGGTAAACCGCAGCTGCTGAGCCAAGCCCGCCGATGCCGATAATCAAGACATTAGCATTTGCCAGTTTCTGCTGACCTGCAATATCGATCTGTGGCAGCATGATTTGTCGACTGTAACGAAGGAGTTGTTCATCATTCATAAATTAATGATAACAGCAACAATAATGCGCTGCCGAGGGATGTGGTATGGGAGTGAGGCGAGAACTGCAAATGGTGTTAAACGTGTTTTCGCCAGTCGTATGAGCGTGGGTCCTCATG
This sequence comes from uncultured Gammaproteobacteria bacterium, assembly GCA_963807785.1. Classification (GTDB taxonomy): domain Bacteria; phylum Pseudomonadota; class Gammaproteobacteria; order SZUA-229; family SZUA-229; genus JABDQW01. The sequence continues at coordinate 9,521 of CAWEEC010000012.1, forward strand.
CGTGTGATGGGGCAACGAGAGCGATTGACGTTTGCTGGCATTGTTGTCGTCAATACCGATACTCGAGCGTATAGCCTCTTCACAATAGGAGAACACAGCGCGCTTCATCCGGGTGATAAGGCCATCATCAAGTTCAAAACCGACTTCTTGAAGTGCTGACTCAATCATCTGCAGCGTAAGCACTTCGACGTTGTAACGAATATGCAGACAATTCGGCTCACTTGCTTCCAGCTGTTCTATTCCTGCAACATCGGTTAACAATTGCTTGGCTTTCCCGGCCTGGTCAGGTGTTGTCAGCTTGAAGCGAATTTCGCGGTTTTTGACGATGTCATTACATAGTGGCATGTAACCAATCTAGGACAGATGCCGCCTGATATCAAGCATTTGATTTGTCGTATTGACCGGCAGACAGGCGTGGAAGTCCAGCCAGGTCAGTCAACTGCACAATATTGTCAAAGCCGCCCTGTCTGAAACAGTCAGCGGCAGCCCGCTGCTGGTCACAGCCATGCTCGACGATCAACCAGCCGCCCGCTTTGAGGTAATCCGGGGACTGCCGGGTTAACAGTGTTATCGCATCCATACCACGTTCTCCTGAAGTCAGTGCTGATTCAGGTTCAAATCGCACGTCGCCTTCTGACAGGTGCGGGTCACCCAGCGCAACATAGGGCGGATTGCTGATAATGACGTCAAAATCATGTGCTGCCAGCGGTTCAAGCCAGCGACCTTGAAAAAATTGAACATTCTCAAGCTTATACGCTGACGCATTGATACGGGCGATATCGAGGGCCGCTGCTGACAGGTCAGTGGCAAAAACATCCCATTGCGGCCGTTCAACTGCGAGTGCGCAGGCAATGGCGCCACTGCCGGTGCCGACATCGGCCAGTTTGACTGAAGTGCTGGCGGAAAATCTTTCCAGTACGAACTCAACCAGTGTTTCGGTTTCCGGACGCGGTATCAATACATCGCTTGTTACCTTTAAATTGAGTGACCAGAACTCTCTTTCGCCGGTGATATACGCAACAGGCGTGCCTTCGATACGTTGCTGCAGGGCAGTGTGGAATTTCGTCGCCTGTTGCTGTGACAGTACCTTGTCGGGCCATGCAATTAAATGTGCACTGGAACAACCGAGTATATGGCACAGCAGGATGCTGGCATCGACAGCAGGGCTGGGGCTGGATGCCTGCAACTGTACTCGTGCTTCGCGCAGTGCCTGGTAGATCGTTGTCACAAACGGGCTACTCAGGTTGTTTCGGCAAGTGATGCCAGTTGTTCGGCCTGGTACTCGTTAATCAAAGGTTCAATAATCTGATCCAGACCGCCCTGCATAAATTCATCGAGCTTGTACAGTGTCAGGTTGATGCGATGATCACTAACACGTCCCTGGGGAAAGTTATAAGTACGTATTCTTTCAGAGCGGTCACCGCTTCCAACCTGGCTCTTGCGTGTTTGTGCTTCCTGCTTGCGTTGTTTTTCAAGTTCACTGTCCATGATACGCGCCTGTAGCAAGGACATCGCGCGTGCCTTGTTTTTATGTTGTGAACGTTCATCCTGGCACTCAACAACGGTTCCGGTGGGAATGTGAGTGAGACGTACTGCCGAGTCGGTCTTGTTGACGTGCTGGCCACCAGCGCCAGAGGCACGGTAGGTGTCGACCCTCAGCTCAGCAGGATTGATCTCGATTTGCTCGATCTCATCGAGTTCAGGCATGATTGCGACGGTCGCGGCCGAGGTGTGTACCCGGCCCTGGGATTCTGTTTCCGGTACGCGTTGCACCCGGTGTGCGCCAGACTCGAACTTGAGGCGTGAATAGGCACCTTCACCGATAATGCGCGCGATGATTTCCTTGTAGCCGCCGTGCTCGCCCTCACTCTGGCTCAATATTTCCACTTTCCAGCGGCATTCTTCTGCATAGCGGCTGTACATGCGAAACAGGTCGCCGGCGAAAATGGCGGCTTCGTCGCCGCCGGTTCCTGCGCGTATCTCAAGAAATATATTGTTGTTGTCGTGCGGATCCCTCGGCAGCAACAGTTTCTGTAGTTCAATCTCAAGCGATCCAGCCAGTTCCTTTGCGGCTGTTTTTTCTTCAACGGCCATTTCGCGCATGTCGGGATCATCATCCGCCAGCATTTCTTCAGCACTTTCCAGGTTACCCCTGGCTGCGGTGTATTGCTGGTAACAGTTAACTACCGGTTCCAGTTGTGCATACTCCATGGAAAGGTCACGAAACTGGTTCTGATCAGAAATCACACCTGGGTCTGCAAGCAGTCCTGCAATTTCCTCATGGCGGTCAATCAGGTTGTTGAGTTTGTTCAGTATCGAATCTTTCACAGCTATGATGTATCAGTTGTTATCTTTGTCAGTGGTCTTGTCAATAAAAAGCCGCCGCGCAGCCTGGATCAGGTCATGGCGCTCTTCTTCGCCGGCTTTGCGCAGCTCGGTACTTGGCTGGTGTAAAAACTTGTTGGTAAGAGTTTGCGCCAGGTATGTCAGCACTTCTTCAGGATTCTGCCCTGTTGCAAGGTGCTTTAAAGACTTGTTAAGCACATCGTCACTAAAATCCATCGCAGTTGAACGTAACTCGGAGATAACATCGACAGCAACCAGCGAACGTTGCCAGTCAAGAAAGTGTTCGACTTTTTCATCAATGATTTCATGTGCCTGCTCAGCCGCCTGTTGCCGGTTTTGCAGATTCTCGTTGATAACTTCCTGCAGATCATCAATAGAATACAGGTAGACATCATCCAGCGAATTAACTTCAGGCTCTATATCGCGGGGTACAGCAAGATCTACCATGAATATGGGCGTGCGCTTGCGTTTTTTCAAGGCGCGCTCGACCGTTCCCTTGCCAAGTACGGGCAGCGGGCTTGCAGTTGAGGCAATCACGATATCGGCGCGGTACAGGTAGTCACCAATGTGTTGCAAATTAATCGCCTCACCATCGAATTCCTCGGCGAGTTTCTGGGCACGTTCGAGGCTGCGGTTTGCAACAATAATTTTCTTAATGTGCTGTGATTGCAGATGGCGTGCAGCAAGTTCTATGGTTTCTCCGGCGCCGATCATCAGCGCCGTTGACTGATTGAGATCGCCAAAGATCTGGCGTGCCAGGCTGGTCGCCGCGAAGGCTACCGATACCGCACTTGAACCTATGGCTGTATCGGTTCGTACCTGCTTGGCAACCGAAAAGGAGTGTTGAAATAATTTACCCAGTAGCTGCCCGATGGTGCCCTCGTGGCTGGCTATGACATAAGCCTGTTTCATCTGGCCGGTTATCTGGGGTTCGCCCAGCACCATTGAATCGAGGCCACTGGCGACTTCCATGGCATGACGGATGGTTTCTTTATGGGCGTGAATATATAAATGGCCTTCCAGTTTGGCAGCATCTAAACCATGAAACTGGCTGAACCATTCAATCAGGCGCTGGTCATCACCTGTATGGGTGGTTTCATCGGGCAGGTTATCCGTGTGCAGCACACAATATAACTCAGTGCGGTTACATGTTGATACAATAGCAGCCTCGGTTACGCCGTTTACTTTGATAAGGCTGTTTAGCGCTTCTCGCAGATTTTGCGGAGTGAAGGCAAGCCTTTCACGCAACCCGAGTGGCGTGGTTTTATGGTTTAGGCCCAATGTTATCAAAGACATAACTGGCGAATGTGTGGCGAGAAAACGGGTAATTTTGAGGCATGCTTGCGTCGAACTCAAGCTTGCCGAAATCTTGGGGAAAATGCGTTATATTCCTTACTATGAAATATAGAGATTTAAAACCGGATGTATCCGCTTTCAGGCAGGTATTTATATACCTGCTGCTTTTGTCTGTGCTGGCGATAAATGCATGTGCCACTACCAATCAGCAGGTCAAGGATGAAGCGGCTAGCAATGCAACCACACAGTCGGATCTGACAGGCGACCTGCTTTACGATTTACTGCTGGGTGAGTTTGCGGGAAATAGCGGTGATATGGCCCTGTCGGTCGAGGCGTATAACCGGGCTGCGATGAAAACGCAAGATGCGCGCGTTGCTGCACGCGCAGCTTACATTGCTGTGTATGGTGAGCAGTATCAACAGGCACTGGACTTGCTGGACCGCTGGGAAAAGCTCGATCCGGATGATGTTGATGTTACTCGCATGTATGCCATCACCTATCTCAAGCTGGGCCAGCCACTCGAAGCGGCTACCTATATACAGAGTATTCTCGATGCAGTCGACGGTAATGGCCATGAGAAAGCACTCGCTGTTAAACGCCTGCTTGCCAAGGAATCAAACACGGCAGACGGTCTGATAGTGCTTGATGCGCTCAACAAGTCAGAAACAGGCAACCAGCATATGCTGATCCTGCAGGCCCGTTACGCAGCGCAGCTGGAAAAGTATGATGAAGCTTTGGCGTTGCTTGACCGCGTGCTTGAAATCGATGCAACACTGGCGGATGTACACATTATCAAGGCAAGGATACTCCTTGCCCAGGGCAAGCAGGAACAGGCCATGGCACTGGTCGCGCTGGTTTTAATGGAACAACCGGATAATGACCATCTGAGATTACAGTATGCACGCATGCTGGTTGAACAAAGACAGTTCCACCAGGCCAAGGCGCAGTTTAATTTACTACTGACAACTGATCCGGAGAATGCGGACATCCTGCTCAGTCTTGGCCTGCTCAACATTGAGACAGGAGAACTGGACGAGGCCAGCACGCATTTGAATCACCTGATCGACATCGGGCAGAAGCAGGATATTTCCAACTATTATCTTGGCCGGATTGCGCAGAACAGGGAACAACACAAGATTGCGATCGGTTATTACCTTAAAGTCAAATCCGGTGATTATGTTTTTGATTCCAAGCTGCGTATCGCCGGTCTGTTTGCACGTCTCGGGCGAGTAGATGAAGGTCTGCAGCAACTGGAAGTGCTTGCTGAAAAGCAGACGTCATGGCCGCTTCGGGTTAGAGCCTATCTTGCTCAAGGTGAGCTGCTGGCAAGCAAACAGCGTTATACCGAAGGTTTGGAAATGTACAGCCGCGCCTTGCAGCAGAAGCCTGACGATGCTGACTTGCTCTACGCACGCGCATTGATGGCTGAAAAGGTTGATCGCATTGATATCACCGAAGCAGATCTGCTCAAACTGCTGTCAACACAACCTGAGAATGCAAATGCACTCAACGCATTGGGTTACACACTGGCTGACAGGACTGAAAGACTGGAAGAGGCGCGCGATTATATTAAACGTGCGGCCGACCTGGTGCCTGATGATCCTGCGATACTGGATAGCCTGGGCTGGGTCAGCTATCGGCTTGGAAACATGCAGGATGCGCTGAAATGGCTGGGTATGGCCTTCGAGCGACTTGAAGATGCTGAAATTGCGGCCCACTATGGTGAAGTTCTGTGGAAGAACAATCAGAAAGCGGAAGCCGAAAAAGTCTGGAAAATCGGCCTTGAAAAAAATGCAGAACACCCTGTATTGCTCGAAACCATGCATAGACTCAAGAACTGATTATTGTCCTTGATGGCTGTTGAAAAACCTCGCATGGAACTAGCGCGCTACATTCTTATCTATTGCCTGATATCGATACTGCAGTCATGTGCCAGCATGTCTGAACAGGTATTGCATACGCCGGCTGACTGGCAAGCGCGTCTGCAGCAACACAATCAGATCAATGACTGGGTGATCAAGGCCAGGCTGGGTGTGCAGACCGAAACGGAAGGCGGCAGCTTTGACGTATTCTGGCAACAGGCTGCCGATGCCTATGACATTCGACTCATCGCACCCATGGGGCAGGGCGCGGTACGGATCAACGGAGATAATGGCGGGGTGACTATCAGTCTCGCGGATGGCCAGACCGAGTACTCGCACGATGCGGAAGCACTGTTTGCATCCATGACCGGCCTGTCACTGCCTGTTAACGGCCTGCAGGACTGGTTACGTGGTATGCCAATAGCGGGTGAAGCGATACATAACATCAGCTGGAATGAACAGGGGCAGTTGTACAAATTCGAACAGCGGGGTTGGCGAGTGGAGATGAACCGTTACAAAAACGTCGCCGAATATGAGTTGCCGCATGCGTTTTACCTGGAACGCGAAGACCGACCTGAGATGAGTGTACGCCTGCTGATACGCGAATGGCAGCCGGCGCAATAATCCCCGATTTTCAATGAACCAACAACGTCCCCTTTGGCCGGCACCTGCCAAGCTTAACCTGCTGTTGCATATCACCGGGCGCAGGGCAGATGGTTATCACAACCTGCAAACAGTATTCCAGTTCCTGGATCTGTGTGACCAGTTGCAGTTTGAAATCACAAATAATGGCAAAATCAACCGGGTGGAGGGTGACTCGAGTATCCTCGCCGAAGACGACCTCGTGGTACGTGGCGCTAGGTTGCTGCAGCAACTATCCGGCACCACGCTGGGTGTCGATATTCGAGTGATAAAACGTATTCCGCTTGGTGCCGGGCTGGGTGGCGGTAGTTCGGATGCGGCCACAACATTACACGCGCTGAACAGGCTATGGCGGCTGGAGCTCGATACAGGCCAGCTCGCAGATATCGGCTTGAGCCTGGGTGCCGATGTACCGGTATTTGTGCATGGTTTTGCTGCTTTCGCTGAAGGCGTGGGCGAGCGTTTGCAAGCTGTTTCCATCGATCAGCACTGCTACTTGTTGATCACTCCGGATGTGCATGTTTCTACAGCAGAAATTTTCTCGGCTCCGGATTTGACACGGGATTGCCCAGCAATCAAAATATGCGACCTTTCGACGGCCGGCTGGGACAATGTTTGTCTACCCGTGGTTATCAAGCGTTACCCGGAAGTTGATAAGGCATTGAAATTATTGGGCGGTTTTGCGGACGCGAGAATGAGCGGGACTGGAGCTTCGATTTTTGCGCCATTTTCCAGCAAGCAGGAAGCCGAGCGTGTACTGGCTCAACTGGAAACAACAGCTGACTGGAGTGATCGCTGGCAGGCATTTATATGCCAGGGTAAAAATCAGTCGCCCTTGTTTGAATTCATGAATTCGTTATAGACGGGATCGATAATCATCGAGGGTTGTCAGGCAACAGCCAGGTTTTTTGATAGTGGGATCCTGGCATGAACCTCCGCATGCCAGGATAGACGGTCAAATTGGGGGCAGGATAAGGACATGTGATATTGGGCCGTCACCAGGCGCTAAGGCACCAGCCAGGTTTTTTGATAGTGGGATCCTGGCATGAACCTCCGAATGCCAGGATAGACGGTCGAGTTGGGAGCGGGATAAGGATATGTGATATTGGGCCGTCGCCAAGCGGTAAGGCACCAGGTTTTGATCCTGGCATGCGGAGGTTCGAATCCTCCCGGCCCAGCCACTTACCAAAGCCCACGAAGTGGGCTTAGGTAAGTGGGTAGAGTATGAGAACCGTAGCAGGTTCGACAAATTCGCCGGGAGCGAATTTGAACGCACGCAGTGCGGCCCGCAGGGCAAAGGGCAGGAAGCCCGGAGTACAAATTCGCCGGGAGCGAATTTGAACGCACGCAGTGCGGCCCGCAGGGCAAAGGGCAGGAAGCCCGGAGTAATCCTCCCGGCCCAGCCATATAGATTATGTAACATGGCCTAAGCCCACGAAGTGGGCTTTGGTAAGTGGGTAGATAGTAAGTGGTTTGGGTTTTTTAACAAGCCTCATAATTTGCACTACACGAGTAGCAGACAGTGACACAAGACGAAAGCGGGATGATGATATTCAGCGGTAATGCCAACAGGCCGCTTGCCAACGATATAGCCGCTCGACTTAACCTGTCTCTCGGTAAAGTTGGCGTTGATCATTTCAGCGATGGCGAGACCCGTGTTGAAGTAATGGATAACGTACGCGGACGCGATGTATTCATTATTCAAACGACAAGCACGCCGGTGAACGAGCACCTGATGGAGCTGATGGTGATGATAGATGCAATGCGCCGCGCATCAGCTGCTCGGGTTACGGCAGTGATACCGTATTTCGGTTATTCGAGGCAGGATCGTAAACCTCGATCTGCACGTGTACCGATCACGGCAAAGGTTGTGGCGAATATGCTAACCAGTGTGCATCTTGATCGCTTATTGACAGTCGATCTGCATGCTGACCAGATCCAGGGATTCTTTGATATCCATCTGGATAACGTGTACGCATCACCGATATTATTGGCGGATGTATGGCAACAAAGCTATCCGAATCTGCTGGTGGTATCGCCGGATGTTGGTGGTGTTGTTCGTGCACGTGCACTGGCTAAAAGGCTCGGGGATGCCGATCTGGCCATTATCGATAAACGTCGCCCCAAGGCCAACCAGTCCGAGGTGATGAACATCATCGGCGAGGTTGAAGGTATGAACTGTGTCATCGTCGATGACCTGGTTGATACAGCGGGTACCTTGTGCAAGGCAGCTGCTGCACTGATGAATGAAGGTGCGGCAAGTGTTGCAGCTTATTGCACGCATCCGGTGTTATCCGGCAAGGCAATAGAAAACATAGATAATTCGGTGTTGAGTGAACTGGTAGTTACCAACACCATACAGTTGAGTGAAGAAGCCAAACAATGTAAACGCATTCGACAGGTTTCTATTGCAACCATGCTTGCAGAAACAATTCGTCGAATTCATGATGAAGAATCTGTTAGCGAAATGTATATCGACTGATCGAAACGAATTCAGGCCTTAATGAACTACAGGCCGAATGGAAAATGTCATCGTTATATTGATGATGTTTTCGATAAGCGTCTTCTCTGGTCGCGGAGGAGATTTTTTTAGTAAACGCGGTTATTGGGTGTTGGTATTAAGCTCGATAGCGGCATTACGGAGTTAATCATGAGTGTTATATTGAATGCAGAATTGCGCACGGACATGGGGAAAGGTGCGAGCCGCCGCCTACGCCGCGCCAATAAATTACCGGCAATCGTTTATGGTTCCGGAAAAGATCCTGAAAAGCTTACGCTTGAGCAAAAGGATGTTCAACACGAACTTCAGCACGAAGCTTTCTACACGCAGGTGCTCGCGTTGAATATCGGTGGTAAAAAACAGGATGTACTGCTGCGTGATCTGCAGCATCATCCATTCAGGCAGGACATCCTGCATATGGATTTTCAGCGTGTTGACGCCAAGGTAGAGGTGCATGTGAATGTGCCGTTACACTTTATTGGCGATGAAGCTGCACCAGGTGTAAAACAGGAAGGTGGGGCAGTCAGCCATGTCATGTCTGAAGTTGAAATTGTATGTCTGCCGAAAGATATTCCGGAATTCATCGACGTTGATCTCAGTGAAATGCACCTGGGTGATATCCTGCACTTAACCGATCTTAAGATGCCGGCAGGTGTTGAAGTGCTCGCTCTGAAACAGGGCGAAGAGCATGACTCCGCTGTAGCTACCATTCATACCCGCAAGGTTGCTGAAGAGCCAGAAGAAGGTGAAGAAGCTGGTGAAGCGGCAGAGCAGCCAGAGCCCAAGGAAGAAGGTGACGAGTCAGAAGGCTAGTTTTTATTGTATGGCTTATGACTCCATCTCGCTTGGTGAGCAGCGATGACGGCACTTTCGTATGATATAAAGCTGATAGTGGGGCTTGGTAATCCCGGCCCCAAGTACACTGAAACCCGGCACAATGCCGGGTTTTGGTTTGTTGAGGAATTAGCTAATCAGTACCGCAGCCGTTTTTTACCCGAAAAAAAATTTCATGGCGAAGTTGCGCGTATCAGTGTTGAAAGTAATGATATCTGGCTGCTAAAACCTGAAACCTATATGAATCGCAGTGGCCTTGCGGTCGTCAGTCTGGCATCGTTCTATAAAATTGCGCCGGAAAATATCCTGGTTGCACATGACGAGATCGACCTTAAAGCAGGTACCGCTCGCCTGAAAAGCGCTGGCGGCCATGGCGGCCATAATGGACTGCGCGATATCATATCGCACCTGGGGACAAAGGATTTCCAACGCTTGCGTATTGGTGTCGATCACCCCGGCAGCAAGGACTGGTTGTTGATTATGTGCTTAAACGGCCGGATGCGAAAGATCGCCAGGCGATAGAAGATTCGATCAGTGATGCACTTCGGGTTATGCCAAAGATTGCTGCTGGCGAGTGGGAAAAGGCTATGCATCAATTACACACAACATAAGTGGCAAGGGAAGAGTGGCAAGTGGCGAGTAAAAATACAGTAAGTCTGCATAAGCGAAGTGTTGCAGGCGGCAGTTTTTTTTCAGGAGAAATTTGTGGGATTTAAGTGCGGTATCGTCGGACTGCCCAACGTCGGCAAATCAACCCTGTTCAATGCGCTGACCAAGGCGGGTATCCAGGCGGAAAACTATCCATTCTGTACCATCGAGCCAAACGTGGGCATTGTTGAAGTGCCTGATCCACGGCTTGAAAACATTGCCGATATAGTAAAACCGAAAAAAATCATTGCTACTACGATGGAGTTTGTCGATATTGCAGGACTGGTCGCCGGTGCGTCCAAAGGTGAAGGTCTGGGTAACCAGTTTCTCGCCAACATCCGCGAGACCGATGCCATCGCTCACGTGGTGCGTTGTTTTGAGAACGAGGATATCGTCCATGTTGAAGGCAAAATAAATCCCGGAGAGTGATATCGAGGTCATCGATACCGAGCTGGCACTGGCCGATCTCGAATCGGTTGAGAAAGCGGTCAACCGGGTAGGGCGTGTAGCCAACAGTGGTGACAAGGAGGCAAAAACGAAGCTGGCAATTCTTCACCGTGTGCAGCAGCATCTCAACGAAGGCAGGCCAGCCCGTGCGCTGGGGTTATCAAAAGAAGAAGCAGCGCAAATCAGGGACCTGTTTCTGCTGACGATGAAACCGGTGATGTACATCGCCAACGTCAATGAAGACGGATTTGAAAACAATCCCTACCTTGATGCGGTCAATCGCCATGCGGAACAGGAGGGCGCCATCGTGGTACCGATATGTGCAGCCATCGAAGCCGAGCTGGTCGAACTGGAAGATGATGAAAAGCAGGAATTTCTGCAGGAGTTAGGCCTGGACGAACCCGGGCTCAACAGGGTGATTCGCGGCGGTTATCAACTGCTTAACCTGCAGACCTATTTCACCGCCGGTGAAAAAGAGGTGCGTGCCTGGACGGTCGCGATCGGTGCAACCGCACCTAAGGCAGCGGCCGTCATCCATACGGATTTCGAGCGTGGCTTCATTCGCGCGGAAACCATCGGTTACGATGATTTCATTACCTATCGCGGCGAACACGGTGCCAAGGATGCGGGCAAGTTGCGCGTAGAAGGCAAGGACTACATCGTAAAGGACGGTGATGTCATGCATTTCCGCTTCAACGTATAAGCGCATTTAATATCTAGGAGCGGCTTTAGCCGCGAATGGTATTTAGTCATTCCTGCGAAGGCAGGAATCCAGCGCCTTAGGTTGTGCGGCCTGCGAGTGATGGCGTAATTGACAAAAAGCGCCCAAACCGCGAAAATTCGCCCCCTTCCACACGGATGCCTGACCAGGTATCCAGTACGAGTATGGCTATGTAGCTCAGTCGGTTAGAGCACAGCATTCATAATGCTGGGGTCGGTGGTTCAAGTCCACCCATAGCCACCA
>CAWEEC010000013.1:0-22234 GCA_963807785.1 uncultured Gammaproteobacteria bacterium
TATTTTTGTCGGCAATATGGCGTTATTATTCAAGCCAGAAGGTGGGATTTACATCACCGGTGGTATTGCCGCAAAAATTATTTCCTGGATGAAGTCTGAAGACTTTACCTCTGCCTATCTAAACAAGGGGAGAATGCGGACGTTGGCTGAACATACGTCCGTATACATCGTTACAAATGAACGCGTTGGCGTATTAGGCGCCATATCAGAAGCAGTTAAGCTGCAACAGGTATAGAACATGACTGTCAGTCACCAAAAGCAGGCGAAAAACTATCGCTATTATATCGATTCAAATATGGGCTCCGAGCTGACCAGGAAAACGCTGGTGCTTGTGCTTGCGGGCGGTGCAGGCTCAAGGCTGAAGGGGCTGACCAAGTGGCGCGCAAAGCCGGCCGTGCCATTTGGTGGTAAATATCGAATTATTGATTTTGCATTGTCGAACTGTGTCAACTCGGGATTGCGTCGTATCGGTGTATTGACACAGTACAAATCACATTCCCTGATTCGACACCTGCAGCGTGCATGGGGCTTCATGCGCGCCGAAATCGGCGAGTTTGTCGAGGTCATACCTGCGCAACAGCGGGTTGCTCTGGACTGGTATCGCGGTACTGCTGATGCGTTATACCAGAACATCGATATAATCCGTCGTCACGCGCCTGAAAATGTCATCGTACTTGGCGGAGATCATATCTACACCATGGACTACTCCAAGATGTTATACGAGCATGTCACTTCAGCTGCTGACCTGACTGTGGGTTGCATAGAAGTGTCGCGCGAGGAGGCGAAGGAATTTGGTGTTATGTCGATTGACGAGAATTACAGAATCACCAATTTCACCGAAAAGCCCGATAACCCTGAGACCATACCTGGAAAACCTGACAAGGCACTGGCATCCATGGGTATCTATATATTTTCTACCGCCTATCTGTACGCAAGCCTGATTGAAGATGCAGAGAACCCTGACTCGGCACATGACTTTGGCAAGAACATCGTCCCGGCAAGCATATCCAAATGTGTTTCCAATGCGTATCCGTTTATGGACAAGGATGGTGAACCCGCCTACTGGCGTGATGTGGGTACTGTTGATTCCTACTGGAAGTCCAATATTGAATTATGTGAAGTCGAGCCGGAATTGAACCTGTACTCGCGCGACTGGCCGGTATGGACATATCAGACCCAGCATCCTCCAGCCAAGTTTGTATTCGATGATGATGACGCACGTGGCCAGGCAATCGATTCACTTGTCTCCGGCGGCTGCATTATTTCAGGTGCGCGCGTGAAGCGTTCGGTCATTTTTTTTGGCACGGAAATCGAGCGCGGTTCCATCGTCAAGGACAGCGTGATCCTGCCCAAGGTCAGCATTGGCGAACATTGCCGAATTACCCGCGCGGTGATTGACAAGGCATGCTTTATTCCTGATGGAACAGTAATCGGTGAGGATCTTGACGAAGACAGAAAACGTTACCATGTCACCGAAGAAGGCATCGTACTGGTTACGCCGGAAATGCTTGGGCAGCATCTTTATGTTGTCGACAAGGAAGAGCTGGCAGTATGACAAATACCTCGCGTGTAAATTTTGCTTTGTGCTGGCACATGCATCAGCCATGGTACCAGCAGGGTCTGGATGGTGAGTACCAACTGCCGTGGGTTTACCTGCATGCGATAAAAGACTATGCAGATATGGTAGCGCATCTCGAAGCGCATCCGAAAATGAATGTGATCGTCAATTTTGCACCGGTACTGCTGGAGCAGCTGGACGATTATGCACAACAGTTGGCAGGCTGGCTTGAGAACGGCGAGAAAATGCAGGACCCGATGCTTAACCTGCTTGCCGGTGTAACTGAGATGCCGGTCAATTTGCATGACCGATATCGTTTATTGTGTGACTGCCAGCGGGCACATGCACCGAAAATGATCGATCCCTATCCTGCGTTTAAATCATTGTTCACACCAGTCGATTTTATGTTTCCGCATCATGATTGTGTGGAGAAGGATACGAACTTCCTGCAGTACCTGGACGCGCAGTATTTCGTTGACATACTGGTCTGGTACCATCTTGCATGGCTGGGTCATTCGCTGAAACAATCTGCAACCGCACAGCGACTGATTGAAAAAGAATCCATGTTTGATGAGCATGATCGACGTGAGCTAATAAAACTGATCCATGAATGTATAGCAAGTCTGATACCACGTTACAGGAAACTCGCTGAGGCCGGTCAGATCGAATTATCGATGACACCATATGGTCATCCGATCATTCCATTATTAAATGACATGGATAACATGCGCTGTGCGCAGCCGAAAGATCCAATGCCCGAATGTACTTCATATCCAGGTGGTGCTGAACGCTCACGCTGGCATTTGCAAAAGGGTATCGATATATTTCAGCATTACTTTGGTATCAGGCCTGAAGGTGTCTGGTTGTCCGAAGGTGCAATCTCGGAAGATGCGATTGCGTTGATCGAGGAATTTGATTTCAAATGGACCGCTTCCGGTGAGGGTGTATGGCGCAGCAGCATACACATGTCTGATCATGATCCGGAACGTGTGCATAGTAAACGCGCACTGTTTCATTCCTACCAGCTGAATGACTACAAACCGAAAATATTTTTCCGTGATGACGGGCTCTCTGATCTAATCGGATTTGAATACAGCAAACGCAACTCGATAGAAGCGGCCAATGACCTGGTACAGAACCTGGTCAACATTGCAGACTTTCTCGGTGACAGCGCAGCACGACACGTTGTGACCATTATTCTCGATGGTGAAAACGCCTGGGAGTATTATCCGCATAACGGTTATCATTTCCTTAACCATCTATATGGGCGCTTATCAGACCACAAACGTATTCGAACTGCCTGTTTTTCAGAATTAACGGAACTGCCAATGACCCATGATCTGGAAAATATATGTGCCGGTAGCTGGGTTTATGGTTCATTCTCTACCTGGATAGGTCATGAAGATAAAAACAGGGCATGGGATCTTCTCGCAGAAGCAAAACTGGCCTATGACACGGTGATCGAGCAAGGATCACTTGGTAAAAAGGCACGGAAGAAAGCTACAAAGCAACTTGCAATATGTGAAGGTTCTGACTGGTTCTGGTGGTTTGGTGATGTCAATCCTTCGGGTAGCGTCAGTGACTTTGACCAGTTGTATCGTATGCAATTGAAGAACCTGTATGAACTATTACAGTTACCTGTTCCCACCATCCTGGACGAGCCTGTATCACTCGGTGGAGGCAGCGCAGAAAACGCAGGCACCATGGTTAGAAATGTTGGATGAATTCACTAGACTTTTATGAGCGACGTGCCGGTGTATTACTGCATCCGACTTCATTGCCTTCAGGATTGCTCGATAGAGACGTAGAGCGTTGGCTGGGACTGATAGCCGGTGCTGGATTCAGTGTCTGGCAGGTACTGCCACTGGGTGAGCCTAAAGATGGCCTGTCACCGTATCAGTGCATATCTGCTTTTGCGATGAACCCCTCGCTGTTGGCTGATTATCCGCCACTGGACAAGAGCGTACCAGGCTATATCGAGTTCTGTACCAGCAATCACGAATGGTTGTACGACTACACGCTGTTCAAGGTGTTGAAACAGATGTTTGATGATGCGCCCTGGTTCGAATGGCCCGATGAGTGGAAGTATCGTCAACCGCATGCAATGCAACGCGCATTTGAAGAATTCAAGGATTATGTTGCCGAGCTCAGCTGGGAGCAGTTCCAGCTGTATCATCGCTGGCGCGATATCAAACATAATGCAAATCAAAAAGGCATTCGCTTATTTGGTGATATTCCATTATTTATAGCTCATGACAGCGTCGATGTATGGGCGCATCCGGAACAGTTTTTACTGGATGAAAATGGCATGATGACGGTAGTCGCAGGTGTGCCACCTGATTATTTTTCTGAAACAGGACAACGCTGGGGCAATCCTCACTACAACTGGGAAGTCATGCGTCGGGAGAATTACGCATGGTGGTTATCAAGAATCAATCATCACTTACAGGAATTTGATCTGCTACGGATCGACCATTTCAGGGGGCTTGAATCTTCCTGGGTCATTGATGCGGCATCTGAAACAGCGATCGAAGGCCACTGGCAGAGGATGCCCGGTGATGAATTGCTGTCAAGAATGTATGAAGATGCCGGT
Organism: uncultured Gammaproteobacteria bacterium; assembly: GCA_963807785.1. Lineage (GTDB taxonomy): Bacteria > Pseudomonadota > Gammaproteobacteria > SZUA-229 > SZUA-229 > JABDQW01. The sequence goes on from CAWEEC010000013.1 coordinate 4,152, forward strand.
CATTTGCCGATCGTTGCCGAAGATCTTGGCATTATTACGCCTGAGGTAACGGCGCTGCGCAAGAAATACAAGCTGCCAGGTATGTCAGTGCTTCAATTCGGCTTTGATGAACATGAAGATAATCCGCATAAACCACAGAATATTCAGGACGATTCAGTCGTCTATACCGGAACCCACGATAATGATACTACCAAAGGGTGGTTTAATGGTTTCGATGAAGATGTTAAAAGATACATTCTGAAAACCTTGAATGTCCCTAATTTTGATCATTTCGCTAAGCAGGCGAATGGAAGTGGTGCGGATCTTGTTGTGGACAAACTGATTGGCAATGCCCTGGAGTCTCAGGCGAGCTTATGCATGATCCCGATGCAGGACTGTCTTCATCTGGGATCGGAAGCGCGCATGAATACACCGGGTACAATAGAAGGTAACTGGCAGTGGTCATTCCAGTGGCAGCAAATACCTGACGATATGGCAGCTGATATGAAGCTGCGATTAGAGGCAGCAAATCGATTGAATAAATGACATGATTGAAGCATTAACAAGACTGCAGTTTGGATGGCATCATGATCCGTTTGAGTGGCTGGGTATTCATACAGCACGACAGGGTTATACTGTTCGCGCGTTTATGCCTTCAGCAGAGCGTGTTGATTTAGTTGGAATAGGCCCGATGCAGCGGGTTGAAGGTACCGATACCTTCGAGGTGAATATCTCGCAACAACAAAGAGACAGCTTACCGCAGCATTACAGTCTTAGCTGGATAGAAAAGGGAACGACTGACAGGCATACGGTTGTATCGCCTTACAGTTTTGAACCCCAGCTCAGCAAATATGACCTCGATCTGTTTGCGATTGGCAATCATTTGCATATATACCGTATTCTGGGTGCGAGAATGTGTGTGGTCGATGGTATTGAAGGCTGTCAGTTTGCGGTATGGGCGCCGAACGTCAAGCGTGTCAGCGTCATTGGCGACTTCAATGGCTGGCATGGTCTGCGACACCCGATGCGAAGCCTCGGTTCGTCCGGTGTGTGGGAACTGTTTGTCCCCGGTTTGCAAGTGCGTGATGCTTACAAGTTCGAGATCAGAACAAGCAAGGATGAGATCCTGCACAAGAGCGATCCCTATGCACGCACGATGGGTTTACGGCCGGAAACAATCAGCCTGATTCCGCAAAAAAGTGCCTATCACTGGCAGGATGAAACATGGTTATCGCATCGCAGGCAGTGGCAATGGTTGCACGAACCGATGTCAATTTACGAAGTCCATGCCGGTTCATGGCGACGTCATGAAGATGGCAGCTTTCTGAGTTATACCGAACTGGCCGAGCAACTGGTGCCCTATGTGCGTGAGCTGGGTTATACCCATATCGAGTTCCTGCCTTTCACGGAACATCCCCTGGATGAGTCCTGGGGTTACCAGGTCAGCGGTTATTATGCGCCAACATCACGCCATGGCAGTCCTGATGAGTTAAGGCACTTTATCGATACCTGCCATCAGAACAATATTGGTGTCATTCTTGACTGGGTGCCTGCCCACTTCCCGCGGGATGAATTTGCGCTTGCCCGCTTTACCGGCGAAGCCTGTTATGAATACGGCGATCCAAACAAGGGCGAGCACCAGGACTGGGGTACGCTGATATTCAATTATGGCCGCAATGAAGTTCGCAATTTTTTAATCGCCAATGCTGTTTACTGGATAGAGGAATTTCATATCGATGGCTTGCGTGTTGATGCTGTTGCGGCCATGCTTTATCTCGATTATTCACGCCAGCATGGTCAATGGTCACCTAATGTTTATGGTGGTCGTGAACACCTTGAAGCTATCGATTTTCTAAAACACCTCAACGAGGTTGTGCACGCGGAATTTCCAGGGGTTTTAACCCTGGCTGAGGAAAGTACTGACTGGCCCCAGGTGTCACGTCCTACCAGCAGCGGTGGTCTTGGATTCTCCATGAAATGGAACATGGGCTGGATGCACGACACGCTTACATATTTTCAGTCTGATCCTGTTTACAGGCGTTTCCATCAAAATCAGTTGACCTTCAGTCAGCTCTATGCCTATAGCGAAAACTTTATACTGCCACTATCGCATGACGAAGTGGTACATATGAAACGCAGTATGCTGGATAAAATGCCAGGTGATGTCTGGCAGAAATTTGCCAATTTGCGGGCATTGTATGCCTACCAGTATGCCCATCCGGGTAAGAAACTGCTGTTCATGGGGGGAGAATTCGGGCAATGGGATGAGTGGAGTGAGAAAAAGGCACTGGACTGGGTAGTCTCTGGCATGGATAGACATGCAGGGCTTTACAATCTTATTCGTGATCTGAATGTTCTTTATCGTGAAAATCCTGCATTGCATGCGTATGATTTTCAGGCCGAAGGGTTTCAGTGGCTCACATGCGAAGATGAAGCAAACTCGGTGCTGGTATTTCTGCGACGTTCAAAACATGAATCGATAATATGCGCATTCAACTTCACGCCGGTGCCGCGTGAAAACTATGTCATAGGTATACCGGAACCAGGTACCTATGCCGAGATCTTTAACACCGATGCATCGTGGTATGGTGGTGGTAACCTCGGCAATGCCGGAAAAGTCACAGCCATAAGGCAACAAGAGCACGGATTTGATTACATGTTGAAGCTAACACTACCGCCTTTGGCAGGATTGTTTTTACAAAAGGAAAGCGAGTGAATATTTTATTTGCAGCCAGTGAGGCTTTTCCCTTTATAAAAACAGGCGGACTGGGAGATGTTATTCACAGTCTACCTGTAGCGCTCAACAAGCTGGGTGATAACGTGCGCCTGGTTTTGCCTGCATACAGGGATGTGCTGGCCTCAGTTGATTCATTGAAGGAGCTCGGCACGATTGATGTTCCCGGTGCCGGCATCAGGCATAAGGTGCGCATTCTTCAGGCACACGAAGACATCCTGGGCGATTACCTGTATTTAATCGATGTGCCGGAGTTGTTTGACAGGCCGGGGAATCCTTATGTTCATACTGACGGTTATGCCTGGCCGGATAATGCCGAGCGCTACACGGTATTCAGCCGCGCGGTTTCGTTATTGGCTAAATGGATACCCGGAAGCAGCTGGAGACCCGATGTAGTTCATTGTCACGACTGGCAAACAGGCCTGGTGCCGGCATTCGTGAGCATGGTGAGCAATGCACCAGCAACCGTGTTTACCATACATAACCTGGCCTATGATGGCCATTTCTCACAGGATGATTTCAACCGGCTGGAGTTACCAGCTCAATGGTGGTCGCCTGATTATGTTGAATTCTATGCGGGTTTTTCCATGCTCAAGGCGGGCATGATATTTTCTGATCGTGTTACCACGGTGAGCCCGACTTATGCAAAAGAAATATGTACCCCGGAGTTTGGCAACCGGTTTGATGGTGTGTTAGGTCACCTTGGCAACAAGCTTACGGGCATCCTTAACGGTATTGACCTGGACATCTGGAATCCTAAGACGGACAAGCATATCGCGCAGAACTATTCGGTAAATGACAATCTTGTTGAAGCCAAAGCAGCAAACAAGCTAGACCTGCTGAACAAGGCAGGATTACCCGAGAGCGATGCGCCTTTACTGGGATTTATCGGACGCCTGGTAGAACAGAAAGGCATAGATTTAATAACGTCCATCCTGCCGCAGATATTCGACAACACCAATGCAAACATGATCATGCTTGGATCAGGACACATGGCATACGAAACCGACCTGATGGATCTTGCTGTCAAATACCCTAAACGCTTTCATGTGCACATCGGTTATTCCGAAGAGCTGGCACACCAGATTGAAGCGGGTGCTGATATGTTTATTATGCCCTCCAGGTTTGAACCCTGCGGATTGAACCAGATGTATAGCCTGAGGTATGGCACGCCGCCACTGGTCAACAATACGGGCGGATTGTCGGACACGGTTGTTGATGTTTCACTGAGAACATTGAAGGACAAGACAGCGACCGGCTTTGTGATAAAGCATGCGGATGCCGAATCCCTGTATGCGATGATTCTCAGTGCGCTACAACTGTATAAAAATACAAAGCTATGGCAGCAGATATGCAAAACAGCGATGCAACAGGAGCTGGGTTGGGAAGCGAGTGCCAGGGCATATCAGAATCTGTACCAGCTTGAGGTTGATCGTAAAAAATGAATGACAAAGACTGGATAGAAGACAACACACTCGAGGAACTCGAACCCTTACCGGCAGACAGCCAGTCGTTGTCACAAGGGTTTCATCGTTACCTGCGTAACCACCTTGGGCACTTCATGGGCTTCGTTCCGTTTTACCTTTACGAGGCTATGGCACTGACAGTACGTGACCGGATTATGTCGAAATGGCACCAGACATGGAAACGTCATAGCCAGCCAGAGACCCGCAAGGCTTATTACCTGTCACTGGAGTTCCTGATAGGACGCGCGCTGGGCAATCATTTGCTAAATCTTGATATAGAGAGTGAAACTGCGGATGCACTGATGAGTTTCTCCATCGAGCTGGAGGACGTCATCAATGAAGAGCCCGATGCCGGACTGGGTAATGGTGGCCTGGGACGACTGGCTGCATGTTTCATGGACAGTTGTGCAACCCTTGATCTGCCTGTGATTGGCTACGGTCTTCGCTACGAATATGGCATGTTTCATCAGCAGATTAATCATGGCTACCAGCTTGAAGAACCTGATCACTGGTTGCGTGATGGTAATCCCTGGGAGGTGCCGCGTCCCGAATACGAACAGGCTATTCATTTCGGCGGGCGTGTCGAACATTACCAGGATCAGCAGGGTGTTCGTCGTTCACGCTGGGTTGACACCAATGATGTTATCGCCATCCCCTACGATCTGCCGATATCTGGTTACCGCAACAATACTGTCAACACACTGAGGTTATGGAAGTCTACGTCTACAGAGGTGTTTGACCTCAATGATTTCAACAGGGGAAGTTATGCTGAAGCCGTTGAAGCAAAGAACGATGCCGAGCATATCACCATGGTGTTATATCCGAATGATGCCAGTGAAAGTGGCAAAGAATTGCGTCTCAAGCAGCAATATTTTCTCGCTTCAGCCAGTCTTAAAGACGTGATTCGTAAATGGGAGAAAACAAACGGAAAAAACTACAATACTTTTGCTGATTACAATGTATTCCAGATGAATGATACGCATCCATCTATCGCGGTGGCAGAGTTGATGCGCATACTGATGGATGAAAAAGGCCTGCAATGGGACCAGGCATGGGATATTACGACCAGCACAATGGCATATACCAATCACACGCTGTTGCCGGAAGCACTGGAAACATGGCCGGTGAGTTTGATGGAACGGCTGTTGCCGCGCATCATGGAGATCATTTACGATATCAACAAGATATTTCTGCACGATATCGCAATGAAATGGCCGGGCGACAAGGATAAGCAGGCACGCATGTCGTTGATAGATGAGCATGGTGGCAAAGCAGTGCGCATGGCCTACATGGCTATTGTCGGCAGTTTTTCTGTCAACGGCGTTGCGGCCTTGCATTCGAAATTGCTGAGCGAAGGATTGTTCAAGGACTTCTATGAGTTGTGGCCGGAAAAATTCAACAATAAAACCAATGGTGTGACGCCGCGGCGCTGGATGGCCTATGCAAATCCAGCAATGTCACAACTTATCAGCGAGTACATTGGCAATGAGTGGGTCAGGGACCTTGGCCAGATACAACAGCTTAAAGCATTTGCAAATAACGATAACGGTGACCATAGCGAGTTTCAGCGAAGATGGCACGAAGTTAAACAGCAAAATAAGCAGCGACTGGCGAACCTCATTAAAGATAAGTGTGATGTGGATTTTGATACCTCAGCGATGTTTGATGTACAGGTCAAGCGTATACACGAGTACAAGCGCCAACTGTTGAATTTATTGCACGTGGTTCACCTGTATAACCGCATAAAGAAAGGCGATATAGAAAACTGGACGCCGCGCTGTGTTCTTGTCGGGGGTAAGGCTGCACCGGGTTATCACATGGCAAAGCTCATAATTAAACTGATCAATAATGTTGCCAAGGTAATTAATGAGGATGAAGATGTCGGGTCCCTGTTAAAAGTAGCATTTCTACCTGACTACAATGTTTCCAAAATGGAAATCATCTGTCCTGGTACAGACCTGTCTGAGCAAATCTCTACCGCCGGCAAGGAAGCATCAGGTACCGGTAACATGAAATTCATGATGAATGGTGCCATTACCATTGGTACCTATGATGGCGCCAATATTGAAATTCTTCAGGCGACCGGTGAGGATAACTTCTTTCTGTTCGGACTCAAGGCAGAAGAGGTTGAACAAATGCGGCATGATTATCAACCGCTTCAGATTATTGATGATGACCCTGACTTGCAGGCAGTCATATATCTGCTTGAGAGTGGGCACTTCAATTTATTTGAGCCAGACATCTTCAATGACATACTTTCATCACTTAAAAGCCCTTATGATCCGTGGCTGACACTGGCTGATTTCCGCAGCTACGTCGACGCCCAGGAAGAAGTCGCGAACAGCTATCAGGACAGGGATAAATGGTTGCGCATGAGTATTATGAATACGGCCAGTAGCGGTTTCTTTTCGACTGACCGTACCATGCAGGAATACAATGCAGATATATGGAAGTTGACACCAAGTGTTAATCACTAGGCGGTATGTACCCAAATCGTACAGGACTCATTAGATAATGCTGTTCCTGTACTGGTGTTGATGACTGTGTCGCAGATGTGTTTTCGTAACCGCTTCAGTCGATTTTGTGCGGTAGAGTATGTGTAGCTATACACGCAGGTTTTACCGTTGTATGGCTGTACCGTGAGAACTTGGCCTGACAGGAGTGCTTACTATGGTTTCAGCTGAGCAGAATATGGAAACTGCTGATCCAACCAACATTGTAATATTCGGGGCTGCAGGCGATCTCACCAAGCGCAAGCTTATGCCGGCACTGGTGCGAATGATTGAATGTGGCCTGGTGCATAAAGACAGTCGCATCATCGGTGTTGTCAACAACAGAACAGAAGAAGTCTGGTTTAACCTGATCCACGAAAGCCTGGTTAAATATTCCCCACAAATCGCCATGGATGCTGACAAGTGGACCGTGTTTGCATCCAGGTTAAAGATGGTGCCCGGTGACCTGGGTGAAGAAAATACGTATACCAGACTTGCAGCCGCGCTGGAAACACTCGGTGGCAGTAAGAACGTGATGTTTTATTGTGCAATACCACCCGAGTGGTACGGCAAGGTTACGACCGGACTGGAATCAGCAGGCCTCGTCAGCGAACAAGATGGCTACCGGCGCCTGGTTATTGAGAAGCCTTTTGGCATGGACCTCGAGTCAGCGCGTGCACTCAATATTGAACTACAGTCTGTATTCAACGAAAATCAGATTTATCGCATAGACCACTATCTCGGTAAGGAAAGCGTGCAGAATCTGCTGGTATACCGCTTTGCCAACAGCATCATGGAGCCACTGTGGAACCGCAACTATATCGATCATATCCAGATCTCGGTATCTGAAACACTGGGTATCGAGTACCGCGCTAAATACTATGAACACGCCGGCGCCCTCAGGGACATGATTCAGAGTCACCTGATGCAGGTGATGACACTGGTGGCGATGGAGCCGCCAGTAGAGTTTACCGCTGATGCGGTGCGTGATGAAAAAATGAAAGTGCTGCGTGCGGTACGCCGCTTTGATCCCGAGCAGGTAAGAAATCAGACGGTCGCAGCACAGTATGCTTCCGGTGCTATCGATGGCGAGAAAGTGTCTGCCTATGTTGCTGAACAGGGTGTGTCACCGGATTCGGCAACCGAAACGTTTGCTGCGGTGCGTTTTTATATCGACAACTGGCGCTGGCAAGGCGTGCCGTTTATTCTCTGGAGTGGCAAGCGATTGAAAAAGAAGGTATCAGAAGTCATGATCCGATTCCGCAAACCGCCATTCAACCTGTTTGATACCCATGCTTCGATCCCGGCGCCAAATGCGCTGGTGTTTCGCCTGCAACCTGACGGTGGCGTGGTGTTACGACTTAATGCAAAGAAACCGGGGCTGACCACTGACAATGAAGAAATGGTTATGCGTGCACCCTATGCGAACGATGCGTCCGAAGTGGCAGACGCCTACGAAGTACTGATGCACGATGTGCTAACCGGTGATGGTACCCTGTTTTCCCGGTCTGACGAGGTCGAGGAATCCTGGGACATTGTTTCGCCGATACTTGATGCCTGGAAAGAACGCTTTTCAATCGAACGTTACCGGGCAGGTACCTGGGATATACCCGCAATGGATGAGTTATCCGCAGACTGCGCCTGTGGTTGGCACAAGCCAACCTGATGGTGGAGCATTTCCGAACATACCCTGATGCCGAAGCCGTAGCGCAGGCGGCTGCTGACTTTCTAAGTGATGAAATAGCAGCTTGCGTCAAGGATAAGGGTGTATGCCATGTTGCACTTCCGGGTGGTGGTACCCCGGCACGCTGCCTCGAACTGCTGTCAGCCAGGCAATTACCGTGGAACAGCATACACTGGTATCTGGGTGATGAACGCTGTTATCCGGAAGGGCACCCGCAGCGCAATGACAGCATGATTGCACGGCAGTTGTGGTCGAAAATTGCAACACCCGCGAAAAACCTGCACCCGATCCCGGCAGAGCTGGGGCCGGATCTGGCGGCGGAAAAATATTCCGAGCTGATACTACAGCTTGGCAGGCTCGATATCGTGGTTCTCGGCATGGGTGAAGATGGTCATACGGCAAGCCTGTTTCCGCATAATACTGCGCTGCAGGATAGGCGGCCAGTCGTGCCTGTTTTTGATGCACCCAAGCCGCCAGCGCAAAGGGTTTCGCTGAGTCTTGCCACAATACAGTCAGCTTTTCAGCGTGTGGTGCTGGTATCGGGCAGTGCCAAGCGCGAAGCCCTGACTCAGGTTAGAGAAGGCATCCAGCTGCCTGTTAAACTCATTGGTCCATCACACTGGTTTGTCGATAATGCAGCTGCAGCCAGTAGTGATAACATAGAGCACTGAATGAATAGTGACGCAGGCAAATACTACATATTACTGATCAGCATCCATGGTCTTATTCGTGGACAGGATCTTGAGCTCGGCAGAGATGCAGATACTGGCGGCCAGACAAAATATGTTGTTGAATTGTTGCGGGCGCTGGGTGGCCGAGCCGAGGTCGGGCAGGCGGATTTATTGACCCGTCGTGTTGTCGATCATGATCTGAGTGAGGATTACGCAGAGCCGATTGAAACACTGTCTGATACAACCCGAATCGTACGCATCGATTGCGGAGAACAGGGTTATCTGCCTAAAGAGGCATTGTGGGATTCGCTTGATAATTTCGCAGATAATGCCCTCAATTATATTAACAGCCAGGATCGCCTGCCTGACATCATCCACAGCCATTATGCTGATGCCGGTTACGTTGGTACCCGGCTTTCACACCAGCTCAATATTCCATTGATACATACCGGCCACTCCCTGGGGCGAGCTAAGCGCAAGCGTCTGCTTGCCAGTGGTATGAAGCGTGATGTCATCGAGCTGCGTTATAACATTTCACGGCGTATCGATGCGGAAGAAGAAACGCTCGGTGTGGCGGAGCGTGTCATCACCAGTACCAACCAGGAAATTATCGAACAGTACGGGATGTACGATTATTACCAGCCGGATAAGATGCGGGTGGTGCCACCGGGAACAGACCTCGAACTGTTTTATCCCGCCGAGGATAATCACCATGGCAGCACCATATATCGCGATATTTCCCGTTTTCTGCAGCAGCCGGACAAACCGATTATTCTGGCGCTGTCGCGCCCCGATCAAAGAAAGAACATCACTACCCTGGTTGAGGCATATGGTGAGTCGTATGAACTCAAGCAAGTTGCCAACCTTGTGATTATTGCTGGCAACCGTGATGAAATTCGCGATATGGATAGCGGTGCGCAGGAAGTGCTCGCGGATATATTTCTTGCCATAGACTCATATGATCTCTACGGCAGGGTCGCTTATCCGAAACACCATCGTCCCGATGATGTACCTGTGATTTATCGACTGGCCGCAGCATCCGGCGGTGTGTTTATCAATCCGGCACTGACCGAACCGTTTGGTCTGACGCTGATCGAAGCCGCGGCTTCCGGCCTGCCGATTGTGGCAACCGAAGATGGTGGTCCGACAGATATCATCGATAACTGTCATAACGGTTACCTGATTGATCCACTCGACAAAAAGGCGATGGCGGAAACACTGCTGAAAGTACTGGGCGACAAAGATAACTGGAAGCGTCTGTCTCACAATGGCATCAAGGGTGTGCGTGAACACTATTCATGGAAGGCGCATGCCGATAAATACCTTAACCTGATTCGACCCGTGGTCGACAAGAGTGAGCCGCTTACCAGAATGGAGCTCAAGCGCCGCCCAATGCTTTATCATGATCGGGCACTATTTACTGACCTGGATCAAAATCTGTTGGGCAATCCGAAGTCACTCAAAGAATTTGTGCGCGTGATACAGGAATACAGAAGATGCACAACATTTGGTATAGCTACCGGTCGACGACTCGATTCTGCGTTAAAAGTACTCAGGCAATACCATTTACCGTTACCCGATGTATTAATTACCAGTCTCGGTACCGAGGTTTATTATATGCCGAACCTGACCCGGGACACGGCGTGGTCATATCACATCGATCATATGTGGAGGCGAAGTGCCGTGATGCGCGTACTCAATGAGCTGCCCGGACTCAAGCTTCAGCCAAAACTGGAGCAGAGTCGATACAAGATCAGTTATTTCTATGACCAGGACATAGCGCCCGATGTAAATGAAATAATCCACCTGTTGCATCAGTATGACCAGTCGGTGAATGTCGTTCTGGCTTTCGGCCAGTACCTTGATGTTGTACCTGCCAGGGCTTCAAAAGGATTTGCGCTACGCTGGTTTGCAGAGATGTGGGACATACCGCTGGAACATATACTCGCTGCCGGAGGCTCGGGCGCGGATGAGGACATGATGCGCGGCAATACCAAGTCAGTGGTTGTTGCCAATCGACATCACGAGGAACTCTCTGAACTCACAGATATCGATAGCATCTATTTTGCCGACAGGCCCTATGCTGCAGGCATTCTTCAGGCTATTGAACATTATGAATTTTTTCGAGATTGCAAGGAAACAGGGTGATGGCGTCAGGCTGCTGTTATGTACAGATCTGGACAGAACACTGCTGCCAAATGGATCGCAGCCTGAATCAAGCGGGGCCAGGGACAGGTTTAACCAGCTGGTGTGCAAGCCGGGTGTAACACTGGTATATGTTACTGGTCGGGACCGGCATCTGGTTGAAGCGGCGTTAGCGGAATATCAATTGCCACAACCGGTTATGTTATTGCCGATGTCGGTTCCACGATTTATCAAACCCAGCAGGGAAACTGGGATTACTGGCATAAGTGGGAACAGGAAATTTCGACAGACTGGATGGGTAAGTCGCATGATGATATGCATGCTTTATTCAGTGAGCTTCAGTTGCTGACAGTTGCAGGAAGATTCGAAGCAAAACAAGTACAAACTCAGCTATTATGTCGCACTTGAAATTGACCACGAGGCCTTGATGTCCGAAATGCATTCAATCCTGGTGAGCCAGCAGATCAGGGCAAGCTTGATATGGAGTGTCGATGAGCTTGCGGCAACTGGTTTGCTTGATGTGTTGCCTGCAAGTGCCAGCAAGCGGCATGCAATTGAGTTTCTGATGGAGGATCTCGGTTTTGATCTGGTAAACACGATTTTTGCCGGTGACAGCGGCAATGACCTGGCGGTATTGACCAGCCCGATCAGGTCTGTGCTGGTGGCAAATGCCAGTTCAGAGGTGAGAAATCAGGCAAAACAAATGGCATTGAATATGGGGCAGAGCGATGCCCTGTACTTCGCACACGGGAGGATTTCTCGGCATGAATGGCAATTACAGTGCGGGCATACTCGAAGGTGTTGCACACTACATGCCTGAAACAATGGACCTGATTGGTAATGCGACATGAACGACAACAGGCATGCGGTGCCGGTGATCTTCGGTGAGGTGTCTGTTCGACTGTTTTCCTGACGGCAATTCAGTACTGGGCGGTGCACCGTTCAATGTTGCCTGGCATCTACAGGCCTTTGGGATGTCGCCGCTGGTAATATCCAGTGTTGGTGATGACAAACTCGGAGAATTGGTCAGCTCGGCAATGCGCGACTGGAAGATGAATACAGTTGGTTTGCAGCATGACCCCGTGCACCCGACTGGCAGTGTCGCTATCGAGTTCAACAATGGGGAACCGCAATACACGATTGTCGAGCACCGGGCATACGATTATATCGACGCCGCCAGGCTGCCATCATTACCGGAAAAACGATTGCTTTACCACGGTTCACTTGCGCTGCGGAATCCTGCATCTCGAGATGCACTGTCCAGGTTGAAGGCTGAAAATACCGGCACTGTATTCATGGATGTGAATTTGCGTGATCCCTGGTGGCAAAAACAATTTGTATTGAATCTGGTTGATGAGGCTGACTGGGTCAAACTGAATGAAGATGAACTGGCACAGCTTGGCAGTGCAACGGGAACGATTGAATCCCGGGCAGCTGAATTTATCCAGCTACACAAGTTGAAGGGCCTGGTTGTTACCCTGGGTGCCAGCGGGGCCATGGCGCTCACTGACGATGGCGGGCATGCACAGGTAACACCAGCGCGCACGCTCGAAGTTGTTGATACTGTGGGTGCCGGCGATGCCTTCACCGCGGTGCTGATACTTGGCATTATTCGGCAATGGCCGCTGGATGAGACCATGCAGCGTGCGCAAAATTTTGCCTCCCTCATGGTCGGGCAGCAGGGTGCAACGGTCCATAACCAGGCGTTCTACCAGCCGGTAATTACTCACTGGGATCTGTAAAGCCAGACCGGGCAGCAGCTGAAAAATCAGAATACATATTTAACAAAATAACAACCAGGCTTATTTAACAAATGTACGAACAGGTATCACACTCTTTACTCAACGAAATCCTGATCAAGCTGAAGCCGGATATCAAGAGTGAAGATTTACGTCACTTTTATACCCGCCTGGGCGCGAACTTTTATTCGATCTATTCCCTGTTCCATATTCTTTACGGCAAACGTGATGACTTCAAGGATCAGGCGCAACGCCTGGTTGAGACCATGGCACGCCAGTACATTTTACGTCCAGATGAATACAAGCAAAACGATCTCAAGCGTGAAAAAGACCATAACTGGTTTCTGAGCCAGAAGTGGACAGGCATGGCACTATACAGTGATGGCTTCGCCGGTGATCTGAACAACCTTAAATCAAAAGCGGGTTACTTTCAGGACCTGGGTGTCAACTTGGTTCACATCATGCCCATCATGTCGTGTCCTGACGGCCACAGTGATGGTGGTTATGCGGTCAGCGATTTTCGCAAAGTCGATGAACGCGTGGGCAGCATGGAGGATCTGGATGAGCTGTCATCTGAACTGAGAAAACGCGGGATATTGCTGACACTCGATGTGGTGCTCAACCATACTTCCAATGAACACGAATGGGCGCAAAAAGCCAGCCAGGGTGATGAGACATACCAGGATTACTATTACGTATTTGCAAACCGTGAAATTCCTGACATGTTCGAGGAAACCATGCCCGAAGTTTTCCCGGATACCGCACCGGGTAATTTCACCTGGATCGAGGGAATGGATAAATGGGTGATGACGGTATTTAAAAATTATCAGTGGGACCTGAACTACAGTAACCCAGCGGTATTTATCGAAATGATGGATGTCATTCTGTTCTGGGCAAATCATGGTGCAGATATCGTGCGTCTTGATGCCGTCGCGTTTTTATGGAAAAAAATCGGCAGTACCTGCCAGAATGAACACGAAGCACATTTACTGCTTCAATTAATGAAAGATTGTTGCCAGGTGACAGCACCGGGTGTGCTCTTCATTGCTGAAGCCATTGTTGCGCCGGTTGAGGTGGCCAAGTATTTTGGCGAAGACGCCATTAACGCCAAGGAATGCGAGATCGCCTACAACGCAACATTTATGGCTTTGTTATGGGATGCTGTTGCAACCAAGAGTACAAATCTGCTGAACCAGGGAATCAAGAGCCTGCCCGACAAGCTTGAGCGGGCAACCTGGTTAAACTACGTTCGCTGTCACGATGATATTGGTCTTGGCTTTGATGACGCCGACATTCTTCTCGCGGGTTATGACCCGGTACCGCATCGACGCTTTTTGATCGACTATTTTACCGGTGAATTCGACGAATCTGCCGCGCGCGGCAAACCTTTTGGCCATAATGCTAAAACAGGTGACGCCAGGATATCAGGTTCGCTTGCTTCGCTGGCTGGACTTGAAGATGCAATCGAAAAGGGTGATCCGGATGAAATAGATAATACGATAAAAAACATCATCCTGCTGCATGGCATGATCATGTCGTTTGGTGGCATACCCTTGCTCTATTATGGCGATGAAATTGGAACCACCAATGATTACAGATATATCGAGGATGAGCGCAAGTCCGGCGATACACGCTGGATGCATCGCCCGACGTTCGACTGGGACAAGGCTGAATTGCGCAACAAACCAAATACCGTAGAAAACCGTATTTTCCAGGCATTGAAAAAAATGATTTCGGTGCGCAAGGAAACAGCTGCCTTCGCCGATTTTAATAATCGCGAGCTGCGCGATACCGGTAATCCACACCTGTTCGCCTTTTGCCGGGTCAATCCTCTGCATGTCTCGGACAGGGTGCTGGTTGTGGGCAACTTTGATGCGCATCCACAGCATATGGAGCTGGATACTATAAAGGAAACAGGGATGATACAGTACGGCCAGTTATATGACCTTTATAGCGGTGAAAGACCTTCAATGTTCAATAATGCGCTTGTTATACCGCCTTATCGTTTTTACTGGTTGCAGGCACGTTAAATTAACCGGAAACCAGTGTCCGCTCATCGTTTCCTGTGACAGGCCTGCAGCTGGATGCCAATCCGCAAGCCTGGTCGTGGTAGACTTTTTTATTACGCTTCTGAGTGATCGCCTTCCAGTGATGCATCATGCTGGTGCGAGCACAAAGACTTCAGTGCTGTCATTAGAATAGAACTCACCAAAATACTGCAGTAGAAATAAGCACTTAGAATCAATTCTGCTCAGCATGGTAATTGGAACGCTTTTTGCAGCCTATTACACCTGATATCAGATGCACTTTCAAAACCGGGGTAGTCAATGGCAATTCGCGTTGCAATCAATCACAAGACTGAATACCGATATGACAGGCTGGTCAGGCTGTCGCCGCATACCGTGCGCCTGCGCCCGGCCGTGCATACGCGAACACCGATACACAGCTATTCACTCAAGGTTGAGCCCGAGAATCATTTTATCAACTGGCAGCAGGACCCTTTCGGCAACTTTCTGGCGCGCCTGGTGTTCCCGGAGAAAACCAGGAAATTTTCAGTGGAAGTCGATCTCGTTGCTGAAATGGTGGTGATCAACCCGTTCGACTTTTTTCTCGATGAAGACAGTCGATCATTATCCGTTCGGCTATGACGAACAGCTTGCCAACGAACTGACACCATACAGGGTGATCAAGGAAAGTGGTCCGTTATTGAAAAAATGGGTCGCCGGTATCGATCGCTCGCGCATACAGACCAATGATTTCCTGGTGGCGCTGAACCAGAAGCTGCAGCAACATATTGACTACAACATTCGCATGGAGCCGGGCATCCAGAAATGTGATGAAACGCTAACCCTGCAACGGGGATCATGTCGTGATACGTGCCTGGCTGCTGGTGCAGATCCTGCGTCATCTGGGCCTGGCATCCCGGTTTGTTTCCGGTTACCTGATTCAACTCAGGGCAGATGAAAAGTCACTGGACGGGCCTTCGGGTACCGAAAACGACTTCACCGATTTGCACGCATGGGCCGAAGTCTATTTGCCCGGTGCCGGCTGGGTTGGTCTTGATCCTACCTCCGGACTGTTTGCCGGTGAGGGACATATACCGCTGGCGTGCTCACCATCACCTTTAAGTGCAGCACCAATTACCGGTGCAAGTGACAAGGCCGAAGTGGAATTTTATTTTCACAACGAAGTAGAGCGTATACACGAGGATCCCAGGGTTACGCTGCCATACAGCGATGTGCAGTGGTCGGAGATCATGACCCTGGGTGAACAGGTAGACAGGGAGCTCAACGAAAATGATGTTCGTCTGACCATGGGAGGCGAACCGACCTTTGTTTCAATTGATGATATGGATGGTGCTGAATGGAATATCGCTGCACTCGGAGCAGGACAAGCGCGAGCGTGCGGGACAGTTACTCAAACGACTGCAAAAACGTTTTGCACCGGGTGCGGCGCTACATTACGGCCAGGGTAAGTGGTATCCCGGGTGAAGTACTGCCACGCTGGGCGCTGGGTTGTTTCTGGCGTGCGGATGGTGTGCCGGTCTGGCATGATCCCAGATGGATCGCAGACGAAAGCACTGCTGGATGAATACGGTGCCGAAGATGCAAAACGTTTTATGCAGGTGCTGTGCCGGTACCTGCGCATCGATGATGAGGATGTGCAGGCAGCTCATGAAGATGTCTATTACTATTTATGGAAAGAAGGTACCTTGCCTGTCAATGTTGATGTACTCGATAACAAGCTGGAAGAAAAAATTGAACGCGATCGTCTGCGTCGTCTGTTTGACAAAGGTATCGATAAAGTTGCCGGTTATGTGTTACCAGTAAAATGGAACAGTCAGCTCGAGCAGGATGGTTGGCGCAGTAGCAATTGGACCTTCAGGCGTGGTCATTTATTTCTGCTGCCGGGCGACTCGCCCATAGGGTATCGCTTGCCACTGGATTCCTTAATATGGGTCGAGAAGAAAAAGCGTGATACCGATCCAGCACGATGCACCTTTGAACCACGGCCACCGTTGGGTGATATTTATGGTGAGGTTGCACGACGCTATGTGGAGTTTACCAGGAGCCCGGGCAATTATCCTGGATACCAGGAGCAACGTGCTGATGAAAATGGTGACGATGTCACATCCGAGTTAATACATACGGCTTTGTGTGTCGAGCCTCGCGATGGACATCTATATATTTTCATGCCGCCGTTGACCCATCTTGAACAGTATCTTGACCTGGTGCACTCGGTCGAGGCGACCGCTGCAGAGCTGAAGATGCCAGTATTTATGGAAGGTTATGAGCCGCCGCATGATCACCGCCTGAAGCGTTTTGCCGTGACACCGGATCCCGGTGTGATCGAGGTGAATATTCATCCTGCGCATAACTGGGATGAGCTGGTATCAAATTCCGAGGCTGTTTATGAAGAGGCACGACTGACCCGGCTGGGCACTGAAAAATTCATGCTCGACGGCCGCCATACCGGAACCGGCGGCGGCAATCATGTAACCATCGGAGGCGCTATCACCTGCTGACAGTCCCATGCTGCGCCGTCCGCATCTGTTACAAAGCCTGGTTACCTATTGGCAACATCATCCCGGCTTGTCCTATCTGTTTTCGGGCCTGTTCATTGGTCCTACAAGCCAGGCACCCAGAGTGGATGAGGCGCGCGATGACAGTTTGTATGAACTTGAAATCGCTTTTCAGCAAATACCCGAAGGCGAAACCCCGTCGCCATGGATCGTAGATCGCCTGTTACGAAATTTATTAATCGACGTCAGTGGTAACACCCACCGTTCAGAGTTTTGTATCGATAAACTCTATTCACCCGACAGCGTTAGCGGCCGACTGGGCCTGGTCGAGTTTCGTGCGTTTGAAATGCCTCCGCATGTGCGCATGGGCATGGTGCAAATGTTACTGCTGCGTTCATTAATCGCGAGATTCTGGAAACAGCCGTATAGAAAAAAACCGGTCAATTGGGGTACCGAATTGCATGACCGTTTCATGCTGCCGCATTATGTGTGGCAGGATATCCGTGATGTGGTATGTGATCTGCAGTCTGCGGGATTCCCATTAAAGCTGGAGTGGCTGGCACCGTTTCATGAATTTCGTTTTCCGCATATCGGCAGTGTCACGCAGCAGGATATTGAGCTTGAAATACGCACTGCAATTGAACCCTGGCA
>CAWEEC010000014.1:0-55461 GCA_963807785.1 uncultured Gammaproteobacteria bacterium
GTGGCGTGCCTGACTCAGCGTATTGCTATCAAGGTGATCGGCAGTCGTGCCGGCATCGGCCTCACGGGTCTGGTCGGTGGCCTGGTTTCAAGCACGGTAACGACGCTGAGTTTCGCCCGGCGCAGCCGGGAGAACCTGGCTGCGATTCCATTGTTCGCGGCAGCAGTTATCCTTGCATCGTCCATCATGTTCCCCAGGCTGATCATTGAGATAGGCGTGTTCAATTCGACGCTGATGAAAAGCATTGCTGTGCCGCTCACCGCCATGGGGCTGACTGGTCTGTTGCTGGCGGCCTATTCATTCTGGCGTTTTCGCACGCCGCAAACCGATGCGGCGCCTTCGGTCACCTTTAACAATCCGTTCAGCCTGAAGTCAGCATTGTCGTTTGCGTTAATTTTTACCGTGATTCTGGTCATTACGCGGTTAGCTACGACCTACCTGGGCAATGCCTGGTTGCCAGCGGTTGCAATTGTGAGCGGGCTGACCGACGCTGACGCCATTGCCTTTTCTATCAGCAACCTGCACCGTAACGGACTGGTAAGCCTTGACTGGGCCAGCTTCAATCTGGTGCTTGGCGCTCTGTCGAATACGTTCATGAAGCTGGCGCTGGTATTTGCTCTCGGCAACCGCCTGTTGTTTCGTAAATTGCTGTGGAGCTTCCTGATTATTGGTGCTGTCGGGATTGTGAGTATGTTGCTTTATTATGATCTGGGAGTCGCAAGCTGAGCAGTTCATGGTTACACAAGAACTGTTTTCACGGTGGTCTGATTTACCTTTGCCAGTGATAAAATGCAATCGAGGTGCTCGATTTAATGCGCAATCAATTGGACAATGATGTAGCCGTTATCCTGATTACGGGCGACACCCGTACACAACGTAACCGCCTCGCGCAGCAAAGTGGATACCAGGTTTTGCATAAACCATATAACCTGCGCAGTTGCGAACAGGCATTCATCAGGCGTTAATTACCACCGGTGTTAATGAATGAAACCCTGATTGCGGGCAATGCTGACGCACTCGGTTCTGTTGGATGCGCCAAGAGACGCGTAATAACGCACTCACATGTGACTTCACTGTGTTTTCAGTCAGGAACAGCATTTTCGAAATTTGCTTGTTTGAGTAGCCTTTTGCGAGTAATTCCAGTACTTCATGCTGGCGCCTGGTGATCTCCGAATTGCGAACGGCATCGTTGCCGGGCTGTTTATGCGGGCATTGTCTGTTGCCAGGTCGTGTATCTGGTTTTGTATAGCTTCGGGTATGTAGTTTTCGCCATCCAGGATCGTACGCAGCGCAGTGTGTAAACTTATTGCCGAGTAGGATTTCGGGATGAACCCCATCACACCTGCATCAATCACCTGCTTGATTGCAGGCAGGTCTTCTTCTCCGGATATGATGACAATGGGTAGACTGGCATCCCGTACCCAGCGGTTTTGCATTAATGAGGTACTGCTCATACCGGGTAACTGCAGGTCAAGCAGCATCAGGTCCGGGCTGATGCTGGAATCGAGGTACTGAACAGCCTCGATGGCCGAGTTGGCCTCGATAATTTCCACACTGTCGTCCAGCGAGTTGATGATGTGTCGAATACCATCGATAAACAGCTGGTGATCATCCACAATCAGAATACGCATTGACAGACTCCAGCAGTGATCTGGCTTTCGTAACTATCTGTGCCACTGCACTTTGGTAAGAATATCCGTGTTCAATAATCAATAATTCATACTTTTGGGTAATTGTAAACCCTGTGCTCGGTTTATATTATTAATGTTGACCTGAATGGTCCATAGAGTTGGACAAAATCGGAAAGTATGAAACATTGAAGTTAACGGGGAGGATGACAAAATGAATTGTCAATGCATACGGATTTATATCATCACACTGGCCGTGGTTCTGGCTGGATTCTCACAGCAGATCTCGGCTCAGAAAGTTGATGAAACGGCCATTATTCAATACCAGAAGCAGCTCGAGCAACTCGACAAGGTGAATTTTCACCCGAATCTGCTGCCCCTGATTCTCAAGAACAGGGATTATCTCGAACTGACACCAGTGCAAGTAACCGCTTTCACTACATGGCGTAAAGCCAACGCCAAATCGATGTTTGCCGTCATGAATGAAATTATTCGTAAACGCATTGATTTCAGAGAGGCAGCGCTGTCGCCCGATACTTCTGCTGATGTACTCAGGCAGAAACAGCGTGAAATATTTACTCTTCATGAGAAGGTACTCGAGTTTAAGCTGTCTTGCAGAGAAAACATTACCACTACCTTCAGTGAGCAAAACTGGGAAGACTTTTTTGTGGTGCTTGCTGAAGAGGGGTATGCCATACCTACGAGCAGTATGGCCAGCATGGAAGAAGGGGTTGTCAGCTATTCAGTTATTGAAGAATAGTTTTAGCTGAATAGTTATACGATCAAACGAATAAACAGGGCAGGCTGTTTAGGTGTTAGTGTGGTTATGGGTCAATGGGACCAGGGTCTATGGGGTCAGGTTCCATTGATTCATGTAAGCCTGTGATCAAATTGCATGTATGCGTAGGGTGTTTTGTGAACAGGGCTGTTGAGCGAGCGTTAAATAGTTAACACAACTTTCAAGCTGATGGCGTCTGGCAGAACCCGGTCAGGCAGCTGCAGATGAATTTACAGCCTGTGTGGCCTTTTGTTTCATCAGGTCGAAAATTGCATATACACCCACGTGCCGGTTTGGTGACAGATGTTCATCCAGGTTCAGACGCTGAAAGATTTCGTCCATATCCAGCTGCTGTATCTGGACAGCCGACTGGCCTTCACACAGGCTGATCAGCAGCGCGAGGATGCCCTTGATGACACTGGTATCGCAGTCGCCATGAAACCTGACATTGCCGTTTTCAAGGTAGGCGTCGATCCATACCTGGCTCATACATCCTTTCACCTTGTTGTCATTGGTTTTGAGCCTGTCCGGCATAGCGGGCAGCTTGTCGCCGAGTTCGACCAGGTACTGGTAGCGTTGTTCCCAGTCACCCAGTAGTTCAAAGATGTCTACGATTTCATCAAGCTGTGTCATAGTGTTTCCATTTACGTTTATACGGTGAATGATTCTCCGCAACCACACATGTTCTTTACGTTGGGATTGTCAAACTCAAAACCTTCGTTCAGCGCATTCATCTTTACATAGTCGACCGTGGTTCCGTTCAGGTATGGCAAGCTGCCCCGGTCGACAATGACCTTGACGCCATGGCATTCAAACACTTCGTCCTGGTCGCTAATCTCGTCAGCATAGTCAACAACATACTCGAATCCGGAGCAGCCGGCGTTGCGTGTCCCCAGGCGCAGGCCGAGGCCGCTGCCACGTTGCTGCAACATGGTGTTAACCCGGTTTGCGGCGCTTTCGGTTAATTCAATCTTCATCATACGTCTCCTACAACAGGCCTAAAGCAAGTTTGACTTCATCGGACAGCCTGTCGCTGTCCCAGGGCGGGTCCCAGGTCAATTCGACACAGACGTTGTCGACTTCGTCGAGTGCCTTGATGGCACATTCAACCTGTGCCGGCATCGAGCCCGCAACCGGGCAGTTGGGTGAGGTCAGCGTCATCACCACGTCGACATCCCGTCCCTTGATATCGATTTTATAGATCAGGCCCAGGTCATAAATATTCACGGGTAATTCGGGGTCGTAGATATTGCGCAATGCCGCAATGATCTTTTCCTCGACAGAAGCGTTCGCGGAAACCTTTGCATCAGTGTGCGACTCCTGTTTGTTCTTGCTGTTGAAATGAACAATTGCACGGTTCATATCAGAACTTCCCGCTGGTTAAAGATAGCGGCGATCTGCGCATGTAAAAAATCATGCACCGCTGCGTCTTCGACATGTGACAACACCTGTTCGGCAAAACCCAGGCAAATCATTTTGCGTGCTTCGTGCTCATCGATACCGCGTGAACGCAGGTAGAAAAGCTGATTTGGATCAAGCCTGCCGACCGTGGTGCCGTGGCTGCATTTGACATCATCTGCATGGATCACAAGCTGTGGCTTGGTATCAACTTCGGCATTCTCGCTGAGCAGCAGGTTCTTGTTAGATAGCTGCGCATCGGTTTTTTGAGCATCCTTTTCAACCAGGATATTGCCATCAAAAACGGCGCGGCCTTTACCATAAACGATGCCTTTAAAGTCTTCACGACTGCGGCAGTGCGGCAAGCTATGCTGCACATCGAGGTGGTAATCCGTATATTGTTGCTTGCCGACGGTATACAGGCCATCGAGTTCACAACTGGCATGCTCGCCGTCAAAACGGGCGTTGATGTCTGTTCGGCTCCAGGCCCCGCCTGTCGAAACATTGATCCCGCGGTATTCACTGGCTGTGTCCTGGCGACAGTGCAACGCGACTCAAATGATGTGCATGCTGCTTTCATTCTGTAACCGGTAATGCTGCAAGTGGCTATTGGCACCGAGAAAGATATCTGTTGTGCCATTGAAAAAATACGCCGATTCACCAGCTGCCTGTATAACGTTCAACCAGTCTGGCCCGGGCACCGGCTTCCAGTATCACCAGCGAGTGCGGCTGCACAAGTGCGTTGTGTTGATTGGCGATATTGAGGTAGACCACTTCGATTGGTTTATCGACCTCGGTGTTTTGCGGCACATGGATAACCAGGCCATCGTGAATAAGCGCACGGTTCAACTCTGTGAACACATCCGCTTTATACCACGCGTCCGCAAGCAGCCACTTTGATAGCCGTTCCGGGTCTGTCGACAACACGTCGCGCAAACTGCCTATGCTGATGTTGTCAGGCAAGTTATGAACATTCGACAGGCCGGGCACAAAACAGCCGTTGGCAAAAACCAGTCGATGGCTCGCCTGATCTGAATAAATCCAGCTGTGAATAGCGCCATCATCGAGTGCACTAACTGCGACGTCCTGAAGCTGATAATTCTGTTTATATAACCTTGAAAGGTCCGAGTAACGCCAGGCTTCCTGCTTGCGGTTGGGTAGCGCGATGCGGGCTATTGCATGCCTCGCAGCTTCGCGTGACTCGTTCAACCATGATGGGTTTATATCCGGCATGATGCCGCGATTGTATTCAACGATATCATTGAACCATTGACGCTCTGAAGGCTGCGCATTCATGCTGCGTTCTCCTGGGTGATCCAGTTGTAGCCTTTTTCTTCCAGCTCAACAGCCAGAGACTTGTCGCCTGAGCGTACAATGCGCCCGTCGACGAGCACGTGCACGACATCCGGTTTGATGTAGTCAAGCAGGCGCTGGTAGTGGGTAACGATGATCATGGCACGTTCCGGGCTGCGCAGGCCATTAACGCCATTGGCCACCACCCGCAGTGCATCAATATCCAGTCCCGAATCGGTTTCATCGAGGATAGCGAGGCGCGGCTCCAGCAATGCCATCTGCAGAATTTCATTTCGCTTTTTTTCACCACCTGAGAAGCCGCTGTTAACATCACGCTTCAAGAGTTTTTCCGGTAGTTCCACCAGCTCCGCTTTTTCACGCACCAGTTTGATGAAGCTCACCGCGTCCAGTTCATCTTCGCCTTTTGCTTTGCGCACGCTGTTCAGTGACTCGCGCAAGAATGTCATATTGTTTACGCCGGGTAACTCGACCGGATACTGCATGGCCAGAAAAATGCCCTTGTGCGCACGCTCCTCGATGCTGAGATCAAACAGGTTATGTTCCAGGTAGCTCACTTCGCCCCCGCTTACCCGGTAGCCTTCACGCCCCGCGAGAATATGTGCCAGTGTGCTTTTGCCGGAACCATTGGGTCCCATGATCGCATGCACTTCACCGGCATTTACCTGCAGGTCAACACCGTTCAGGATCGGTTTGTCGTCAACGGTGGCATGTAAGTCTGTAATTGTAAGCATGTTCAGGACCTCGTATAATTATCCGACCGCACCTTCGAGCGTGACGTTCAAAAGTTTCTGTGCCTCCACGGCAAATTCCATCGGCAGTTCTTTAAATACCTGTTTACAAAAGCCGTTAACTATCATCGAAATCGCCTGTTCTTCGTTGAGTCCGCGTTGCTGGCAGTAAAACAACTGGTCTTCACTGATTTTCGATGTCGTGGCTTCATGCTCGACACTCGCACTCGGATGTTTAACCTCGATATAGGGATAGGTATGGGCACCGCATCTGTCACCCATCAGCAATGAATCGCACTGCGTGTGATTACGCGCATTTTCGGCACGCTGTGACATGCGCACCAGGCCACGGTAGGTATTCTGGCCTTCACCGGCCGAGATACCCTTGGATACAATCGTGCTGCTGGTGTTGCGTCCGAGGTGGATCATCTTGGTTCCGGTATCGGCCTGCTGTTTACCGCGTGTGACTGCAACCGAATAAAACTCACCCACGGAATCATTGCCGCGCAATATACAGCTCGGGTATTTCCAGGTGATGGCCGAACCCGTCTCGACCTGTGTCCATGAGATGTGCGAACGATCCCCGCGGCAATCACCACGCTTGGTCACAAAGTTATAAATTCCGCCACGCCCCTGGTCATCACCCGGGTACCAGTTCTGCACTGTTGCATATTTGATGGTGGCATCTTCCAGTGCCACCAGTTCCACCACGGCAGCGTGCAGCTGGTTTTCATCGCGCATCGGCGCAGTACAGCCTTCCAGGTAGCTTACGTGGCTGCCTTCTTCCGCGATGATGAGGGTGCGCTCGAACTGGCCGGTTTTAGCCTCGTTGATGCGGAAATAGGTGGACAGTTCCATCGGGCAGCGCACGCCTTTGGGAATGTAAACAAAGGTGCCATCGCTGAATACGGCGAAATTCAGCGCTGCAAAAAAATTGTCGGTGTGTGGTACGACACTGCCCAGGTATTGTTGTACCAGATCCGGATGTTCGCGCACCGCTTCGGACATGGAGCAGAAAATAACACCGGCCTCAGCGAGTTTCTCGCGGAAGGTGGTGGCTACCGAGACGCTGTCAAACACCGCATCCACCGCGACGCCGGCGAGGGCTTTCTGTTCTTCCAGCGGGATACCCAGCTTGTTATAGGTATCGAGTAATTCGGGGTCGATTTCGTCCAGGCTTTTGGGGCCATCACCGCTGGGTTTGGGTGCCGAGTAATAGGATATGGCCTGAAAGTCGATTTGCGGTAGCTTCAGATGAGCCCAGCGGGGTTCATTCATGCTCAACCAGTGTCGGTAGGCGGTGAGGCGTTTTTCAGTCATCCACTCGGGCTCACCTTTTTTGGCCGAAATAACGCGTACCACATCCTCGTCAAGACCGGGAGGCAGGGTGTCTGATTCAATAGCCGTGACAAAACCTGCGTCATAACCGCGGGTGATCAGGCTATCCACGGAGTCAGGTGCTCTGGACATTGAATTACGACCTCCGATAATTTCCGAGTATTTTACTCAGGTATTATATAATGGTGTTGGTACCCGGTTTCAACCACAAAGTTTCTAGGCTATTCATTGAAGCCAGCATGAGTATCTGATTATTACAGAGCCAGACTGTTTTTCTGTAGTATATTCAGTGACTTGGGAAGGGAAGGCTTGATCGGTTTCAATTCCGGGAGCGGATAAAAAAAGCCAGGATAAAGATGTTTTTTGAGCTATTTATATTCGCTTATTGAGAGCTCAAATACCGCTTGCAACACTTTTTCATTGTTATCATGCCGGACAGCTACTAGACATCCAGCTGTGTCACCTCGATATTCATCGACTCGGCGTCGAGATCCTCGCGGCAGAACAGCTCCGTACCCGGATGTGATGCCGTTGCACTGCCGCAGATAACGCCAAATCGCAGCATTTGCTGTGGTGCTTCACCTTTCAGTGCTGATGCAACCAGTCCTGACACCACCGAATCACCACAACCAACCGTTGACTGTTTATGTACCTTGGGTGCTTCACAGTGGTAACTGTTATCGGCATCAATCAGCACCGCGCCTTCCGGCCCAAGGGTAACGCAAACGAAATCGATGCCTCGCTGCTGGATGGTACGCGCCGCTTCAGCGATATCCAGGTGTGTATCCATACGCCGTTTCATGGACATTTCGAGTATGTGCCGGTTTAATCGTACCAGCCAGGGTTTTGCCTCGATTGCCAGTTGCAGTACCTCACCATGGCTATCAACGACCGCCTTGCCGCCTTGCTGGTTGATACGTTCAACCATTTCCTGGTAGCTACTCTCCGGAACGCCCGGTGGCAGCAGACCGCTGAGTATCGCAATACCATTGCCGGTTAAATCCAGCAAACTGTCACATACTTCGGATAGCACCTCGGAGGGAATTTCAGGCCCGATGCTGGTGATTTCATACTGACCTGGCGGACTCTGTTGCAGTATCGTGGTATTCAGCCGCGTCTCGCCCTGCACCCGGAACCATTTGTGCCTGTCACCGAGGGTATCACCGAGAAGGTTCAACAGCAGGTCGCCGCTTTCACCGGCGATGATACTGCAGCAGTGTGCCGGTACCGCCAGTTCAGTGAGTGCGCGCGTGATATTTATGCCGTTTCCACCCGGGTGGTACCAGGTCTGGCTGGCGCGTACTTTCTGGTATTCCAGCAATTGTGGTATTTCATAGCTGATATCAACGGCCGGATTCAGCGCCAGCACAGAAACCTTGTCGTGTTTGTCGTTCATACGTGTCTCCGTGTCATAGCCGGCCTTTATTCAGGATCAGGCTGCGGCCGGTCATGGCCCTGGGTTGAGGTATACCGAGTAGCTCCAGAACTGTCGGTGCGATGTCGGCGAGGCCACGACCGGTGCTCAGCCGAACTGGCCCTTCGCCCATAATCAGAAACGGAACCGGGTATTCGGTATGCTGGGTGTGAGCTTCGCCGGTGTTCGGGTTGATCATTTCGTCGCAGTTACCATGGTCAGCAGTGAGCATAATACGCCAGTCGTTTTCCAGCGCTACACGAAATACCCGGTGGCTTTCAAGGTCCAGGGTTTCAACGGCACGGATAATCGACTCGCGGCGCGCGGTGTGACCCACCATATCGGCATTGGCGAAGTTGGTCACGATAAAGGAATACTTGCCGCTTTCAATCGCTTCGATCAGCTGCTCGGCAATTCTGGATGCACTCATTTCGGGCTGGATGTCATAAGTTGCAACTTCGGGTGAGGGCACAATGATACGGTCTTCCAGTGGAAACGGCGGTTCACGGCCACCGTTAAAGAAATAGGTCACATGGGCAAATTTTTCGGTCTCGCTGCAGTGTAATTGCGCCAGGCCGGCATCGCTGATGATCTCGGCCAGTACCTGTTCCGGCATCTGCGACGGAAACAGCACCGGGAACGGAAAGCTGGCATCGTACTCGGTCATACAGGACAGGTTCTTCAGGCAAATGCCATTGCGTTCGAAAGCGTCAAAGTCGTTCAGGCCGAAGGCTGCCGCCAGCTGGCGCACACGGTCGCTGCGAAAATTGAAAAACAGCACCGGTTCTTCGATGGCAATGCCGCCATGACCAACGATAACCGTGGGCTGGATGAATTCGTCGCCTTCGCCACGGGCATAAGCGTCTTCGATGGCTTCGCGCGCGCTTTCGGCTGTGAAACCCTGGCCGAGTACCATGGCCTTCCACGCACGTTCAGTGCGGTCCCAGTACCTGGCGCGGTCCATCGCGCTGTAACGTCCACTGACGGTGGCGATCGAACCGCGTCCGAGGCTGGCGAGCGCTTCCTCGATTTCGGTGAGATAGCCCAATGCGGCCCTGGGTGCGGTATCACGGCCGTCGGTGATCATGTGTATCACCGGCTCGATCTCGGTATTGCGCAACAATGACAGGATGCCAAGCAGGTGCTCGATATGGGCGTGCACGCCGCCGTCCGAGATCAGTCCGACCAGGTGTATGCGCCGGGCACCGTCGATGATCGACTGCCACGCGGGTAATTGCTCGAAGGTGCCACCGTAGATCGCATTGGCGATGCTGACCAGGTCCTGTTCCAGCACACGGCCAGAACCCAGTGTCAGGTGACCGACTTCGGAGTTGCCGAATTGCCCGTCGGGTAAACCGACGGCTCTTCCCGATGCCTGTAATACCGAGTGCGGGTAGGAGGCGAAATAATGGTCAAGGTGAGGTGTATCTGCCAGTGCCCAGGCATTGTGTGCACGACTGGGATTGAGTCCGAAGCCGTCGAATATGGCCAGCAGTACAGGTCTTGGTTTCACGTTATTTCCTTGAGTGAACGAAACGGACGGGTAAGATCGATCATCACCCGGTCAGCGGAAGTTAATACAATCTTTAATAAATAACTTTAATGTGTATCTCTCATCGTGCTGGTTTACCCAGTACTGACAAACACTAACCAGAAACGACATTAACTTCAATAAAAACTTGAATGGGCACGCTGGGACTTATCTTTACTTCTTGTGTTGCCGGGCGTGCTGCCAGCTTACAGTGCCTTTTCCTTTGCGGGCTCTATTTGTTACTCTTCGATAACGACTGAAGGAATGGCTCCAGCCGCAGGAAGGCATCGCCGTTACATTCTACAAACTGATAATCGAATTTGACTAGTACCTGGTAACAACAACCTTGTCATCTCCAAACTTGAGTACTGTGGATTTCGTTGTTATCGGAGCATACTTTGTTCTGGTGCTGTATATCGGCCTGCGCATGGCACGGCGTACCCATAGCGGTGAAGATCTTTTTCTCGCCGGCCGCAGACTGGGCTGGATACCTATCGGCTTTTCACTGTTCGCATCCAACATATCCAGCACCACCCTGGTGGGGCTGTCCGGTGCGGCCTATACATGGGGCATAGCTGTTTCCAACTACGAGTGGATGGCGGCGTTTGTGCTGGTGTTCTTCGCGATTTTTTTCATTCCTTATTATCTGAACGCACGCATTACAACCGTCCCCGAGTTTCTTGAACGACGGTTTGACCGCCGCTCACGTTTGTACTTTTCAGCATTGACCCTGTTTTCCAATATCGTTGTCGATACCGCTGGCACACTGTTCGCCGGTGCCATGGTGCTGAAGGTGTTTTTTCCCGAACTGGATCTGTACACGGCGTGCCTGGGACTGGCACTGGTGGCTGGTCTGTACACGGCAGCGGGTGGTCTGGCTGCCGTGGTCTACACCGACGTGCTGCAGGCCGTGGTGCTGCTGGTGGGATCGTGCATAGTAAGTTACCTGAGTTTTGCCGAAGTGGATTTCTCCTGGGCCCGCGTAGTGGCAGCAACACCACCCGAGCACCTTTCACTGATGTTACCTATGGATGATGCCAACCTGCCATGGCTGGGCACACTTGTCGGTGTTCCAATACTGGGTTTTTATTTCTGGTGTACCAACCAGTTCATCGTGCAACGGGTGCTGGGAGCACGCAGTATCGCCCATGCGCGCTGGGGAGCCCTGTTTGCCGGGCTACTGAAATTACCCGTGCTGTACATCATGGTACTGCCCGGTGTCATGGCAGGTATGTTCCTGCCTGAACTGGAGAATGCTGACGCAGTATTCCCCACCCTGGTGACCAGCCTGTTGCCGGCAGGGCTCGCAGGGCTGGTGATGGCAGGGTTGCTGGCTGCGATTATGTCCAGTATCGACTCCACGCTGAACTCTGCATCGGCGTTAGTGACAATGGATTTTCTGCAACCGAAGCAGCGTGGCTGGACACAGGCAAGGATTGCATGGGTCGGGCGCGGTATTATCTTGCTGTTTATGTTGCTGGCAGCGATGATCTCACCGCTGATTGCCAATTTCCCGGGATTGTTTCATTACCTGCAATCGGCGTTGGCCTACCTGGTGCCACCGGTTGCCGTCGTCTTTGTCCTTGGCTTGTTCTGGCGTCGCGCGAGTGCTACGGGTGCCTTTGCAACCCTGGCCGGAGGCCATGTGGTGTCGGCATCGCTGTTCATGCTTTCATATATAGAAGTGCTGTCGTTGCATTTCACCATCATCGCGGGCTTGCTGGCGCTGGTATCCGCGGCGATATTCGTGCTTGCCAGTCACTACAGTACGCCGCCGTCTGATGAACAGATCGAGCAGTTCACGTTCCATGCTGAGGCGATGCAACGACAGGCAACGCTTGCCTGGTGGCAGGATTATCGCCTGCACAGTTTGATACTTATAATGCTGGCAACAGCACTGGTGATCGCACATTGGTAAAGATGATTTGGAGGAAGGGCTTTGAAAGCTTTATCGTTTTACAGTAACGCTAAGTAATTCTGCTTACACTTCAGTTGCGCGCAGGCAGCCTGTGGTTAAGCTCTAATACCATCAATGCAATGAGATTGTGAGAAGCTATTTGGAACCAGCTGACAGACGACTGTTGCCTGTTTTATGTTTTTGTTTTTTACATTCGTACATCAACGCATCGCCATCGGTCAATAAAGCCTCAACACTGTCGTGCCTGACAGGATCAAATTCAACGATGCCATAAGAGAATGTAATGTCATAACCTCGATTGGCTTCATGATTATATTTTTCTACTGCATTCAAGAATTTTTCCATAATAACTGTTGCCGATGTTTCCGATGTACTGGAAAACAGGGCGACAAACTCATCGCCTCCCATACGTGCGATCAAATCGGTTCGCCTGAATGTATTTTTCATCTGTTCAGCAAAAGCGATCAGTGCCTTGTCTCCCTCGGCATGACCGTAATTATCGTTTATCGGCTTGAAATTGTTCAGGTCGAAAAAAACCAGTGTTGCCGGTACTTCCTGTCGTAGACTGAAGTTGAGATAGTGCTCGGCTAGCTGCATAAACCCTCTTCTATTGGATATGTTCGTAAGCTCATCCATCGTTGCCATTTTCTCGGCTTCAAGTTCGCTTTCGACCATTGAGGCAAGATCTTTCAATGCTTCAATATCCTCTGCTGTCAGATCTCGTGGAACACGATCAATAATGCACAACGTACCTAGCTTGCTGCCGTTTTGAGACGTTAAAGGACATCCTGCATAAAAACGAATATCAGGCTCATTCACCACCAGTGGATTGTCTGCGAAACGCGTATCTTCGGTTGCATTAGGAATGATAAATACATCGTCACCAAGAATCGCATGACCACAAAATGAGATGTCTCTTGGTGTCTCACTTACATCGAGGCCAACACAGGATTTGAACCACTGACGGTTTTCATCTACCAGGCTCACCAGGGCAATAGGCACACCGAACAATCGCTTACTCATACGTGTTACCCGGTCAAATCTTTCCTCCGCCGGTGTATCGAGGATTTCAAGTGACTTGAGTGTCTTGACCCGGCTGGCTTCGTTATCCGGAAAGTCTGGTGTTTTCATACTCTTACCTGTGTTATTTCTTATTAAGTATAGTCAATATGCCCAGCTTGGCTTGTTATGGGTTATGCTTTTTGCTCACACTGGCCTTTCTTGAAATGAAGTCGGCATCAATACAAAAAACTATAATAAAATTAACCACTTACATTATGTGCTTATAAGGCGAAATTACACAGGGACGAATATTCCGGGATCAGTCGCGTTTCTTCCCAGTAAACAATAATCCTTGCGCGCATTGGCATCTGGCGACAGGCTGCTGATGGCTAAAATAACGTTTCGAACAGACCTTAAGTTATTGTAATAGCTGCCGTTATACTGGTGTGAGTAGTCTTGTTTACGGCGCGTGTCGGTGTAACTTGCCCCGGCGTGTCATGCTGTCCTGATGATATTTCTGCAGAAGCGATCATGATATTAAAAGACGATACAAAACTGATCATTACCCTGGGATTCTGTGCAATCCTGGTGCTGATGTCGCTACTGGTATACGTAGCGCTCAGACAGTTGAAAGATATCAACAACAGTATGTCGAATGTGGTCGAGGAAACCAACGCCAAGATGGAGGCGGCCAACTCTATGCGCGACTCCATTCGATTGCGTGCTAATAGTCTGAAAACGATGGCATTAACTAACGATCTGTTTGAGCGTGATGAGGAGTATATGCGCTTCCTGGATCATTCACGTATCTACCGCGAAGCGCGGGAAAAGTTATTATCTACAAATATGGACGAGAATGAAAAAGATATTCACGCCAGGCTCACCAATGCAACCCGGATTGCGCAACCGATAAACGAACATGTGGCACAACTCCTGCTGAGTGATGTTTCAGCTAATGAGGTTATTGCTGCATTCGCTGATGGGGAAGTACATCAGCAAGTCCTGTTGAATATGTTGAATGAGCTGGTTGCTCTTGAGCGCGTATCCGCTGAGCTGGCATTAAGATCCGCTAATGATCATTATATTGAATCCAGGAATGCCATGTTTATACTGGCCGGCATCGCGCTTGTATTAGGGCTTTGCATCGCAGTTCTCGTTATCCGTCGCTCAAGCGCAAAAAATCGACATATTTATCACCAGGCCAATCATGATGCATTGACTGGCTTGTTGAACAGGCGCGCATTCGAACGGCAGCTGGAATTGTTGGGCAGTATGTCAGCCAGCACGCAGGCGGATAATGCATTGATGTATCTCGATCTCGATCAGTTCAAGATTGTGAATGATACCTGTGGGCACACGGCGGGCGACGAACTATTATGCCAGCTTACCACGGTATTCAAAAATCGATTGCGGCAAACTGACCTCATTGCACGCCTCGGCGGTGATGAGTTTGGCGTATTGTTGAATGACTGCAACCTGGATGGTGCTACACGCGTTGCTGAAGCACTGCGTGTAGCTGCCGAAAATTTCCAGTTTTCATGGAAGGGCAAGCTTTTTTCTGTTGGCGTTAGTATCGGTGTCGTACCAATCAAGCCTGATAGCGGCAGCATGGCGGCAATTCTGAGTACGGCGGATATCGCTTGCCTGGAGGCGAAGCAAGCAGGTCGGAACCGGGTGCATGTGGCAGATATTGATGACCAGCATATTGTTGAGCGTCGCAGTGAAATGGATTGTGTGGGACGAATCAAGCAGGCGCTTGAAGGCGACCGACTGTGCCTGTATTGCCAGCCGGTAGTGCCGGTAGGTCGCCCTGTTGATCAACCTGACCATGTAGAAATACTGGTGCGTATGATCGACATTGATGGCAAGCTTATACCGCCGGGTAGCTTCATACCCGTTGCAGAACGCTATGGCCTGATGTGCAGTGTAGACAAGTGGGTAATCAAGCATGCAGGTCAATGGTTACAGAAATGGCAACATTTATGTGCGCCGCTAAAAATGATGATCAATCTTTCGGGGCAGTCGATTTGTGATGAATCATTTCTTCCATACATTGTGGAAATACTGGATTCCGGTGATATACGACCGGGTAGTATCTGCTTTGAAATCACCGAGACAGCGGCAATTGCTAATCTTGATAAGGCCGTGACATTTATTAACGCACTCAAGGCAAGGGGTTGCGAGTTTGCTCTGGATGATTTCGGTAGCGGCCTGTCTTCATTTACATACCTCAAGAGTCTGCCGGTTGATTTTCTCAAGATTGATGGTGCTTTTGTCAGTGAGATTGTCAATGAACCAATCGATTATGCGATGGTTAAATCGATCAATGATATTGGTCATGTCATGATGAAGCGGACGATTGCTGAGTTCGTTGAGGATGACGCTACGCTGGAAATGCTAAAGGAGATCGGTGTGGATTACGCTCAGGGTTACGGTATTGCAGTCCCGCAACCACTCGATGAATTTGCTGCCGAAACACTGCAGAATGAAAGGATTAAGCAAGTGCAGTGTGCAGTAAAATAACAATGCGTGACACAAAGGCACCAGCCTATAATAACTGTAAATCTGAAAGATATAATATTTTAGTGGCATGGTTGCGATATGCGCAATCTCTTCTGGCTTATTGATTATTTCACAATAAGGCCGAGATTCACCCCTGTTGCCCCTGCATTCATGGACATCTTAAGGTCAACTGACTAAAGTCAGTTATAGAAATTAAACAGCTGCAGAGGACTATATGTCCGATCACGTCGATACACTTGCTGATCTGAATAGACACATTCCGCTAAAGGAAAAACTGGTTAGCGCCCACCAGGTGATAAAAAACAACCTGCCGTTTATCGCCCGCATTGCGATTGCGATATACGATCCCGAAACCCGGGTGTTAAAAACTTTTATCCACAGTAGTGGCGATGATAATCCGCTGGAAAACTACCAGGCGCTGATCGATGATGCGCCATCACTCAAGCATATTCTCGATAAGGGTCGTCCCCGGGTAATCAATAATCTGCTGACTTTTGATGACACTGGCAAGGAGCATGTGAAACGTATTGGTCGAACCGGCTATGCTGCCAGCTATACTATGCCAATATTTAACGATGGCGATTTTCTCGGATTTATTTTTTTTAATTCCTTCGAAGCCGAAGTATTCGATGAGCAGGCGCTGAGCCAGCTCGATGTTTTTGGCCACCTGGTTTCGCTGATGATTATCAGCGAACTGTCCAGTATACAAACCCTGGCGGCAGCATTGAAAACCAGTGGCAGGATTACCCATTTGCGTGATCCTGAAACCGGTTCCCATCTCGACCGAATGTCGCGTTACAGTCGACTCATTGCCAGTGCCCTGGCTGATAAATACATGCTTAAAGATGACTACATCGAACACATCTTCATGTTTTCACCACTGCATGATATTGGCAAGATCGGCATCCCCGATGACATCCTGATGAAACCGGCGAGGCTCGATCAGGATGAAATGGAAATCATGAAATCTCACGCAGTCAAGGGCAGGGAAATTATTGATGAAATTCTGGTTAATTTCGGGCTCGATGGTGTCGATTATGTCAATATTCTGAGAAACATCGCCGAATATCATCATGAGTCGGTTAATGGAGCAGGCTATCCTTCCGGCAAAAGTGGTGATGACATACCGCTTGAAGCGCGAATCGTCGCCGTGGCCGATATATTTGATGCACTGACCAGTCGACGCTGCTACAAGGGTGCGTGGACAAATGAAGATGCATTTGCAACCTTGAGACAACTGGCGGGTGAGAAGCTCGATCAGGATTGCGTCAATGCGCTGCTGGATAGTATTGAAGAAATCGAGAGCATACAGCAATGTTTCAAACAGGATTTCTATGGTTGAATTTGTTCATAAACCAGTAACTAACAGATATCGTGTATATTGTTACAAGGCGAGTTAGAACAATTACAGCTCCATCAGGTCCTCCAGGGTCTTCAATCCTTTCAGGCGCTGAGCGTTGATTATCTCAAGTTCCTTGCCCAGTCGCTTCAGCTTGCGTTCGTCTTTCTCAAGTAACATTTTTTCTTCCAGCTCGAGTTTCTTTTTCTTGAGCTGCTTGAGCAGAATCTTCAATTCGTCACGGTGTTTACGCTGTTTGCGTCCTTCCATGTCCAGCACTTTAGCCAGCGACTTCAATAGTTTTTTTCTTTTCATCGGAATGTTTCCATTGTGGGTTTATGTGTTCAGGTTTTCAGTGCCGGCCTGTACGCCAATCTGGGTAAGATCGCTCTTGTCGAGCACGACATCGTGTGCCGCCTGGCTCAGATGTTGTCCACCGGCAACGAACAGGTTTTGTGCGGCGCTGATCAAGTTCATGCAAATGTCATGTGCAAATACGCTGTCATTGATCAGTGATGATCCCATCGCCGGGGTGATGGCGCGTTTGCCAATTAGTTCGGTTAGGATCTGATTAATGCGATTCTGGTCCTCGTCGACCAGTAACTTGAGGGCGTCCAGTGACAATACATCCATCACCCCGGCATCGGCTGCGCGCATCTCCTCCATGTCGCGTACGATGAGCCCGATCTGCACTCGGATCCGGTTATAGACCGCACGCATGTTCTGGTTGTCTGAGCCCACATAGTAAATCAGGTTCTCTTGCAGCTGAGCGGTATCTTTTACAGCCTCCACCAGGTGAATGTTGGCTTCCCTGAGCCATTGCAGGTCGGCTGATTGCTCTTCACGGCGGGAAAATGTGGTATCGCTGATGAAGGCTACGATGGCGCTGTAAATAGCCTTGATATGTCTTTCATACATGGCATCGATGTCGAATTGATGGATCCGGTTCTGCGCTGTAATAGCCTGCTCCAGGTTGATACTGGATAGCACATCCGTATTCTTCATGCCGAGCCCGTCTATGATGATGCGCAGCGCGGCCTCATACACCCGCAAGGTCTCGAGGCGGACTGCCTCCACCGCTGTGCCAGGGAACGCCGCCGACGATTCAGACAGGTACTTCGGCTGGTCCACTTCGGGTTTCTTCTCCGGTATGAATTTCTCCAGAGAGACAACCAGTAGATTGAGCAGCGGCAGCATCACGACGATGCCGAGAACGTTGAACACCGAGTGAAACACGGCGAGCTTGAGACTGTAGTCATCGGTTGCGATACCAACCATGGCGGATACAGTATTCACCAGTGCGACCAGCTGATAGATGAACACAATGGCGATGGCACCGGTCACCACGTTGAACACAAGATGTGCCGCAGCCAGGCGTTTGCCGGCCTCGTTGGCGCTCATGGCACCCAGAATCGCGGTAATGGTAGTGCCGACATTGGCACCGATCGCCAGCGCCAGTGCATTCTCGTAGGTGATCTGCCCGGCCGCGAGTGCGGTGATGGTCAACACCAGGGTGGCGTGGCTGGATTGCATAACCACGGTCGCGAAAATGCCCAGAGTGGTAAATAGCAGCACGCCTGGATACCCGGCAACAGCATACTCGGCCAGGTTAATGGTGTCCTTGTAGGACTCAAAGCCTTCCTTCATGTAGTGGATGCCGAGAAACAGGAAGCCGAGTCCCGCCAGGATATAACCGATGCCCTTGAGCGACCTGGAAGACTGGAATATCAGGATCACGCCGAACGCCAGCATAGGCATCGCATAGGCAGCGATATTGACCTTGAGACCAAAGCCGGCGATCAGCCAGGCCCCCGTGGTGGTGCCCAGGTTGGCACCAAAGATGATGCCGATACCGGCAGTGAGCGTAATCAGCCCCGCGCTGAGAAAGGAGATGGTAATCACCGAGACCAGCGAACTGGACTGCATCAACGTGGTGCTTACAATGCCGAACAGCACACTCTTTCCGGTGGATGATGTGGTGCGCCGCAGCAGACCGTTCGAGGGTGCCTCCGGTGAAGGCCTGGAAGCCTTCCTCCAGCGAGAGCATGCCGAACAGAAAAACGGCGATGCCAGCGGCTATTGTTTTGAAGTTGGGGCTTACCCAGAAGCCGTAGGCAAGCAACAGCAGAATGGTTGGAAGCAGGATTTTTCTCAGCACGGACTTACCCACCCTTTATGGCCGGTTTGCGTTGAACTCTATTTCAAGTTGCACCGGATTTATGTGTAATGACTTATGTTTTGCATAATCACTGTTGCAAGGGTTTTGCGCAATCCCATACAGCGCATAAATCAAGCATGTTTGAGAATATATACCCCTGTTTTTAAAAGTCCGCAAGCGAAACTACAAAGGGAGGTGTAATTAGCGGCCAGGTTTGTGGTCTTGAAATGAAAATTGAAACCGCAGCTGCCATTTCCTGGCGTACTTTTTTCATAACTTTTCGTCATGGCGCTTCATTTAAAAGGAAATAAATCGCACTATGGATCGTCTAAATGTTTAATTCGTCTACATATTAAGCCGTATGAATCGCATAAAGAAACACTTGTATTGCTTACCTGCGCTGT
Source organism: uncultured Gammaproteobacteria bacterium (assembly GCA_963807785.1). Taxonomy (GTDB): domain Bacteria; phylum Pseudomonadota; class Gammaproteobacteria; order SZUA-229; family SZUA-229; genus JABDQW01. The sequence goes on from CAWEEC010000014.1 coordinate 19,474, forward strand.
TTGTTCTTCTCGCTACTGTCCTACCATCTCATGCCGTAACTGTAAGTTCGAATTCTACTGCTGAAGGCGGCGACAGTGCGTTTTCAGGTGAGTTGCTCGAAACCAGTTGTGCCAAAACGGGCGTGGTTTTATATCACGGTCGAGGTTTATCACCCACTGGTCCCGTGGTTGAGGAGATACGTACTTCACTTAATCGTGCCGGCTACACTACGTTGTCAATCGATAATCCCGTACCTTTGAACGGGCTGACGGACTTTACGAGCTATGTGAATGATATAGGCATTGACAACTATGTATTCCCGGAAGCCTATGCTCGCATGCGCACGGCGATTAACTATTTACAATCGCTCGGTGTTGAACAAGTAGTAGTCGCCGGATTCAGCCTGGGTTCACGCCTGGCGAGCGCACACGTCGCACGCGGTCAGGATGATGAATTGCCTATCCTCGGGCTGGTTGGAGTGGGAATGTACGCTAATAGCATCGAGCCGCTAAACGTGTCTACGACACTTGACGAGGTGAGTGTGCCAGTACTTGATCTCTACGGTGATGCTGACACAAATGCAGCCATCACGGCGTCAGCACGGCTAGCGGCTTATAACTCTGGGGCAGGCCAGGACTATACTCAAAATGTGATTGTCTGTATTAGTGGCCTCAATTGTCATCAGCTGGAAGGGCTCAAAGGAGATGGCAGCATGCCGCTTGAAGTGAATGTTAATGCCTGGATGCAGGCTGTTGCGCCAGCTACGTTAGTGTCTGGTTGTACGCCGACTATATCGACCCCTTCGGGCGGCGGCGGTGGCGGCGGTTCGATAAATGTTTACCTGCTACTGCTGTTTTTATACTTGTTGCCAGCGCTTCGAAAGATCGAAGCGGCATTCAATAATAATATTAAGCGGGGTCAGGATAGATATAGCGGGTTCTTGTCGATGCTGTTGGTATAACAGCACAACACAGGAGTCCGGACGTTTTCAAAATACTTATTGCATTATCTAACGTGTTTAAGAGGCTTAACCCGATGAGATATAACAAGGAATTATCTATACGCACTTTATTACGCCGGACAGTGGCGATAGTCTTAATGTTGTTTTTCTGGACGACCGTTCATGCTGAACTGATGTTGACTGCACCACCGCGTGAAAGTGCCGAAGCAGGACAGAAGATATATGGCCCGCTGGCCGCACGCTTGACCGAGTTGCTGGGCGAGAAGGTGGTATATCAGCAACCTAAAGGCTGGTTGTTTTACCAGCGTGACATGCGTGCTGATAAATTCGATATTGTTTTCGATGGACCACACTTCATTTCCTGGCGCATCAAACAGTATGACCACGTGCCTGTGGCGAAATTACCGGGTAAGCTTGGTTTTGTTGTTATTACTGCAAAGGATAAAAAAGAATTTAGCAGCGTTGATGACCTGGTCAACCTGCCCGTTTGTGCAATCGCGCCACCCAATTTATCGACCCTGACTGTACTTGCCCAGTATGATAATCCGGTGCGTCAACCAAGATTGATAACTGTCAAAGGCGGTGCAATCGGTGTTTACAAGGCATTCAAGAGTGGTAAATGTGAAGCGGCCATATTACGCGACAAGTTCTTTGCTAAAAAAGTACCTGAACAGGAACGTGCCGGATTTAAAGTAATTTTCAAAAGTACTCCGGTTACCAATCAGGGAATTACAGTCAGTACTCGCGTGAGTGAGGATCAACGTGCACGCATTGCTGCCGCACTGACAGAAGTCAGCGAAGGTACGGAGCCGATCTTGAAACGGTTCGCGCCCAAAGCGGATAAAATGATACCAGCCGTTAAAGATGATTACGCGGAGCACTATACATTACTGACAGGGATTATATTTGGCTGGGAGATCAATGACCGGAATGAACGCAAGGAACAGTCATTGAGTGTTAGATGAATTAGACAGCTTGGTTACAGCCGAGAGTCGAACTGTTACCAGGTTTGCCGGTTATTTCTAACGTGCTCCTACGATAAATATAATTGTTCTGAATGACCGGTTATTAGTATGTGTTAGACAGGTTGCGCCTGGCTGCTTTTCAGTACAATATCACTGCATCATCACAATGGAGATGTTCAATGCAAGAAATCCTCAACCTCATATTTAACTTCTGGGTCGGCCTCGCGGTTCTCGCCATCGTCCTCGTCAAAACCTCGATCAGGTTCGTTCCACAAAACCGTGCCTATGTCGTCGAGCGCTTTGGCAAGTACAACAAGAGCATGGAAGCGGGACTGAATTTCCTGGTGCCTTTTATCGACAAGGTAGGCTACGACCGGTCTTTAAAAGAACAGGCGGTTGATGTACCGAGCCAGGCAGCCATTACGCGCGATAATATTTCGCTGGTGGTCGATGGCGTGCTCTATCTCAAGGTGATTGACCCGTATAAAGCCTCTTACGGGGTTGACGATTATGTGTATGCGGTAACACAGCTGGCACAAACCACGATGCGCAGCGAGATCGGCAAAATTGAACTTGATAAAACATTCGAGGAACGCGAAGTACTGAATACCAATATAGTGGCCGCAATCAATGAGGCCGCTGGGCCGTGGGGTGTGCAGGTGTTGCGCTACGAGATCAAGGATATCGAGCCGCCACGTACCGTGCTTGAAGCCATGGAGAGGCAAATGAAGGCAGAACGTGAGAAGCGTGCGGTTATTCTTGAATCCGAAGGTGAGCGCCAGTCGGCTATCAATGTTGCCGAAGGTGATAAACGCGCCAAGGTGCTGGCGGCAGAGGCAGACAAGGCGGAACAGATACTGCGAGCTGAAGGTGAAGCACAGGCGATTATTGCGGTCGCAGATGCAAAAGCCCAGGCGCTGGAGGTTGTCGGTGCCGCGGCAATAAAGGAAACCGGTCAGAAAGCCGTGCAGCTTGAACTGGCCGAACAGGCCATTGCGGCGAAGCAGGCCATCGCCAAAGAATCTTCTGTTGTATTGTTGAGTGATGACAAGACTGGCGCTTCCAATATTGTTGCTGAAGCAATGACGATTATTAAAACATTGAATAAAAACCAGTCGGGCGAGGCTGCGCAATGATTGAATATATCAACATGCATCAGTCAGGTTTCTGGATTGCGACCGGTTTTGCGTTGCTGGCCGCAGAAGTGTTGTTGTTCGGTTTTACCACCATTATCTTTCTGTTTGCGGGACTCGGTGCGCTTGTTACCGGGCTCGCCATGATGTCTGGCTTGCTGGCGGAAACATGGACTGCAGGTATCGCCTGTTTCGGTATAGCCACGGGTATAGCCGGTACGCTATTGTGGCTGCCGCTGAAAAAAATGCAGGCAAGCGGCACACCGCCACAACAACAGAGCAGTGACCTGATTGGCTATGAGTTTGTGCTGCAGCAGGATGTGACGGCTTCTCAGCCGGGACAGTATCGCTATTCCGGTGTCGACTGGAAAGTTGAGCTGGATGCAAATGCCGGTGATCAGCTGGATGCCGGGCAGCGGGTTGCTGTTACCTCGATTGACGCGGGAATCTTTCGTGTGAGGGCGGTCTGATCAGGTATTCAGGCGTCTGGGCGAATTCATATATCATCCATTGCTGCATTGAATAACACACACTTTCTCTTCTGCATTGTCCCGTTGCCGAAGATTTGAAATAAAGCGAACTGTATAAGTACTGGATTTTTTGCCCTTTTTGGGAATAGACTGTATTCACTGTTGTTCACCTGGGCACAGCTATCGGATTGAAAGACCAGGTGCAATATTGAATCAAATGGAGGCTTAACATGCAAAACAAGATTTTTCAAATACTTGGTCTGTACGCGCTTGGGGCTGCTTTAATGGTTTCAGCACCAGTGCAGGCAGTGTCGCCGGAGAAAGCGATTGAGTCAAAAGTAAAGCAGTCTATTGACCGAAACAATGACGGACGACTCAGTCGCAAGGAGCAGGCAAATGCCCGCCAGTTGCAAAGGATTGTAGACCAGGACTGGGATGGCAAGGTCAGTGACGCTGAAAAGCAGCGTGCAATGAAAATCATCAACTGGGTCGACCGCAATGATGATGGACGCATCAGCAAGCCTGAACAGAATCGAGCTATCAGTGTCTACAAAAGCATTGATATCGATGGTGATGGCCGTGTCAGCTACCGTGAAGAAACCTTTGCAACCTGGGTATTCGATGAAGTTGATCGTAACCGGGATGGCAAGATCAGCGCTGCTGAAAAGCAGCGAGCGATGAAATTCCTTGCCAGTATCGATAACAACGACGATGGCCGCATCTCTGCAAAAGAAAAGGCACGCGCCAGTGCCAGATTTGAGCGCATGGACCGCTTAGATGAGCCGGATTTTGGTCCGCGCGATTTTGGTAGCAGAAGCATGCCGCCACCACCACCGGCACCGAGAATGCGAGAGGATTACGGTCGTATGGACCGCTTTGAAGAACCTGATTTTGGTCCGCGCGATTTCGGCAGAGATGATTGGCCAGAACCACCACCGCCACCGAGAATGCGAGAGGATTACGGTCGTATGGACCGCTTTGAAGAGCCTGATTTTGGTCCGCGCGATTTCGGCAGGGATGATTGGCCAGAACCAGCACCGCCACCCAGGCGTCCGCGCTGGTAACAGCATTATATATGGTATGGATGAAAGGGGGCTTCGGCCCTCTTTGCTGTTACGGCTAATACAAGCGAACACAGTCATATAAAGCCAGCTGATATCAAAAGATTACCAGACATGGTTGTCACGGCGATCTTTTTTGAATAAATTCAAACATCTGTCATATGAGAGCACTTAGATGAAACTGCAGCAGTTGGCGAATATACTGGGATATGCAGGGCTGGTGCCGTTTGCTATTTTCAGTATCGGCGCATGGATAACGCTGCCACTTGTGCATAACCCACATTTTATTTTATTGACTTACGCCGCAGTGATACTGTCGTTTATGGGTGCTATTCACTGGGGCGTAGGCATGTCACAGCAAGGTGACGGTGCAAAAATTCAGCTCGGTACAAGTGTGCTTCCTGCATTACTGGGTTGGCTGGCATTACTCATACCTGTGCTGTATGGTTATGTTTTGTTGATTCTTTGTTTTAGTACCTTATGCGTGGCTGATAAATATGCAACTGACAAAGGCCTGGTACCTGGCTGGTATCTACCTTTGCGTGTGGGACTAACGATCATAGTGGTGCTGTGCCTGATTGCAGCAGCGCTGGCAGTGGTCATAGCGTAGTCCTGTCTTAATGTAAATCAATGATTGAAGGCGTCTGACCCCTTTTATCCTGTTTATATGATTCGAATATTGTTGTATCAGCCATGGCGTGTAACATGGCAAAGTATGATTGAATGGTTGTAAATGATTAGTCACTGTGAATAGTAAAATTAGAAATGAAAGCAATGTGGAAAGGTCGAGTATTAGCGCATAGTGAAGACACAGTTGTTGTCGAAAATAATCATTATTTTCCAGCGGCAGGTTTAAACATGGACTATTTCAAGCCGAGTGATACAACAAGTCATTGTCCCTGGAAGGGTGAAGCCAGCTACTATTCAATTGTTGTCGATGGTGAAGAGAACAAGGATGCTGCCTGGTATTATCCAGCACCCAAAGAGGCTGCCATGGAAATCAAAGATCGAGTTGCATTTTGGCGTGGAGTAGAAGTAATAGAGTAAAATGAGATCAACTCAAACCGTCAATTGCTGAGCTGTTATATCAAGGGATCAGTCGTTTCTGATCTATGACTTAAGTCGGGTAGCTGAAGAGATATTCAATGTTCATCAGTGTTCTGGAACTTTTTAAAATCGGGATTGGGCCTTCAAGTTCACACACCATGGGCCCGATGATTGCGGCAAATGATTTTCTCGAGCGCATCAGAAAATGCCTGGTGGCGCATGAATGTCATTCAAGCAGTTTTATACGTTGTTATCTCAAGGGATCACTGGCTTTTACCGGCAAAGGTCATAGTACTGATCGTGCCATTGCGCTTGGCCTGCATGGCTACTCGCCCGAATCTCTGGCAGATGAAAACATAGATGCCTTAATAGAACGAATCTGGAAGAGTGCAGCCATAACACTAGACCAGGCTCAGGCAATCGCGTTTAATCCGCAACAAAACATTGTATTTGATCGCGGCGAATTCCTGCCACAACACCCCAATGGCATGGTGTTTGAACTGGTTGCTGATTCAGGGGATACACTGTTGACGGAAACCTATTTCTCCATCGGTGGTGGATTTGTCAATACACTTGCCGAAATCAGTCAACTTGTCGCGCCACTGAGAATGGAATCTGATGTCAGTTTTCCATATCCATTTGATTCGGCGAATTCGATGTTGCGCATGTCGGTTGACAGTGGATTGTCCATCGTTGAGATGAAGCGAATAAACGAACTCGAGCATATATCGGATGACGAGCTCGATCGGGGGCTGGATGCCATCTGGCAAAGCATGCAAATTTGTATTGAGAAAGGACTTGCCGCGACTGGCATTTTGCCCGGGGGGCTTGAACTGCCTCGACGCGCAAAAAAACTCTATAACCAGCTTCAGGCTAATCCTGAAGCCGCCAACCTCAATGACTGGTTATGCGCCTATGCCATGGCAGTGAACGAAGAAAATGCGGCCGGGCATATGGTGGTCACTGCACCCACGAATGGTGCAGCTGGGGTGATACCGGCTGTATTGTATTACTACGTTACACACGAATGCGGAACTATAGAACAGGTCAGAATATTTTTACTCGCTGCCAGTGCGATCGGTGGTCTTATTAAACACCGAAGCTCGATTTCCGGGGCCGAGGTCGGGTGTCAGGGTGAAGTTGGTTCCGCGGCTTCAATGGCCGCAGCTGGTTTGTGTGCGGTTCGTGGCGGTACCACAGAACAGATAGAAAATGCCGCTGAAATTGCGCTTGAACACCATCTCGGCATGACCTGTGACCCGGTCAATGGCCTGGTACAGGTACCCTGTATTGAACGCAATGGCTTTGGTGCGATCAAGGCTTATACAGCCGCTTCACTTGCTTTGCGAGGTACCGGGCAGCATTTCATGCCGCTGGATAATTGCATTGCCGCTATGAGGCAAACCGGCCTGGACATGTCGGAAAAATACAAGGAAACATCGTTAGGCGGGCTGGCTGTAAGCGTTACCGAATGTTAATAATGAATGCAACAGCAACGACTGCATTGTTCAATGCTATCGCCAGTGAATCTAAAGTGTAAGATTGCAAACATCATAGAATTATAAAACTACAGGAAAAAAGCATGACCAACGATACAAATAAAGAAGTAACGGGTGATAACAGTGCAGTCTGGCAGAACCATGTTTCTGTCGCCGATACCCCGGAAGGGTTTACAGTCAGAACGACTTACCCTGCCAACCCGGTCGGTGTCGAGGTCATGCTGGAACGTTGGGAGGCAGGCTCGGAAGAACCGCCGCACTCGCATCCGGGCGATGACATGACTATTGTTGTTGAAGGCAGAATGTCAGTCCAGTTCTACACAAAATCAGCCGATGGACTGGTTGCTGATGGCGAACAGCTTATACTCAACAAAGGCGATACAGGGTATATAAAGGCCGGTAGAATCCACGATGCTAAATACATCGATGAATGTAAACTGGTTTATGTGCATAATAAAGCTTTTGGATTCACTGCAGAAGGTTAACAAGTCAGGGCACCATGCCCGCTGTCACAATGACGGGTTTCATTCCTCACCGAGCTGTTTTTTCATTTACCACGGTATCCGCTAAGATTGACAGTGCCTTTATTGAAATAATTGATCTATGAGCGAATTTGCTATATTGCTGGTCTTACTGGTTCTGTCCGGCGTATTTTCCGGGTCGGAGACCGCCCTGGTGGGCTTATCGATGGCGCGAGTAGAAGCCCTGGTAAAAGAAGGACGCCTTGGTTCGACGGCCTTATACAAGCTCAAGAGAGACCCGTCTCAGATGCTGACGACGATATTGATCGGTAATAACCTGGTTAATATAGCCGCCTCGGCGTTAGCGACTGTGATTGCAACAAGAGAGCTCGGTGACATTGGTCCGGGCATTGCGGTCGGTTTGCTGACGTTTTTTATCCTGGTATTCGGTGAAATTACACCCAAGAGCCTGGCAACGCGCTACCCGGAACGCATTTCATTATTTGTGGCCTTGCCGCTACTGTCTTTTATGCGTTTGTTGTATCCGCTGATATGGTTGTTCAGTCACTTCACGACCTGGGTGCATCAACTAGCCGGTGGTAAGGAAGACCCCACTGTTACTGAGTCCGAATTGATCAGCATGCTGGGATACGGTGTGGAAGAAGGCGAGATCGAACATGGTGAAAAGGAGATTATTGAACGTGTGTTCGGATTCAATGATCTCAAGGTAAGGGATGTGATGACGCCAATGAAAAACATTTTTTCTCTTGATGGCAGCCTCACAGTCGCAGCAGCACTGCCGCTTGTGATCGCGCAACCGTATTCCAGAATCCCCCTGTTGAATAATGAAACCGGACGTTTTTACAAGCTGCTCCATCTTCGTGACCTGCTTGAAGCATCAGCAAGCGGCAAAGTGGATGTGCCGCTCGAAGCGATAGCACACGTTCCCTTGTTCATTTCACAGTATCATGCAATCGATGACCTGTTCGCCAGGTTCAGGCGTCGTAACCGTATCTTTGCAATCGTTGTGGACGAGTTTGGTGATGAACGTGGAATCGCCACCCTGGAAGACCTGCTGGAAGAACTGGTAGGAGAGATTTACGATGAAAGCGACATCGCTCCAAATGTGGCAGAAAAGATTTCTGATAATGAAATCGTCATCGATGGTTCGGCGGAGCTGCGTAATATAGAATCAATATTTAATATCGACTTACCTGGAAAGTCGACAGATACCGTCGGCCTTTGGATCCTTCACCATGCTGAACATATCCCGCAGGCAGGTGAATCATTTACTATTGACGGTCTGGAGATCAGCATCATGAATGCGACTAGCCGCAGCATCGAGCAGGTTCGGGTTAGTCGTGCACCAACCTCATCGAGTTGAATCCTGTAGTGATTAGCTGCAAGCAGAAACCAGCCAGTAGATATTGCGTTTAAAAGAAGGAGTGGTGCTGTCTGGTTAAGTGTCCGTTTACCTGCATCTCAAGGCTGCAATTTTTCTTTTGGAAATAATCTCATGCTGTTTATTCTCGATGTTTTGCTAATATCAGCAGTACGCTATTGGTTATTGATACTGTCTACTAATGGTGAATGATTGTATTATTCAAGCTACTCAATTTTAACCACTAACCCAGAAAAAATTACGCCATGCAGAAATTCTATGGAATCAGCAGCCAGCACCAGGCAGCGGCGACGGTGATTGATGATTGTTTGCATCAGCTTGAAAATGCACCCGCTGATGCCAATTTTGCTTTTATCTACGCCACCGATGCGATGTCGTCTGATTTTAATACGCTATTACAGGCGTGTAAGGACAAGACAGGGATTCAACACTGGGTCGGCTCGCTTGGTACAGGTGTTATTTCCAATAGTAGCGAGCATTATGATACGCCTGCTGCCAGTATCATGCTGGCCGAATTCGATGAACAAGAATTTGCCATGTTACCGATTATCAGCAAGTCGAGCGAGATTTCGAGCAGATTAAAATTTCCACGTGCGTTTGCAACCAGTTTCGGCGTCATTCATGGCGATCCTTTTCATGCCGATACACAGAGCCTGATCCATGCGCTACAGAAGTATATGGATAATGGTTTTATAGTGGGTGGTCTGACCTCTTCGCGGGATTTGCAACTTCAGGTGGCGGACGAAATTTGCAGTGGGGGTATATCCGGCGTTGTGTTTTCTGAAAACATAGGTGTGCTTACCAATTTGAGCCAGGGATGCAGTCCGATAGGTGCAAAGCATCTGGTAACACGATCGCAGGAAAACGTAGTATTCACGCTGGATCAAAAACCGGCGCTTGAAGTTATGATGCAGGATGCCGGCGTTGCAACCCAGGATGAGCTTAGAAATGAAGACGCCGATATTTTTATCGGCCTGTGTACACCAGGCAGTGATTTAAGTGATTACACCGTGCGTAATCTGGTTGGTGTAGACTTCGAGCATAACGTGTTTGCAATTAATGATCATCTCACTGAGGGCAATGAAATGATTTTTTGTCGTCGCGACAGCAGGACTGCTGTTGATGATATGCAACACATGCTCGACAATCTGGCAAAACGACTGAAGCAGGAGCCTAAGGGCGGTATTTATATTTCGTGTCTTGGCCGTGGCCGCGAACAGTTCGGTGATAAATGCGAAGAGATCAAGATGATTAACCAAAAGCTGGGCGATTTTCCACTCACCGGTTTCTTTGCCAATGGCGAAATACACCATGATAAACTTTATGGCTACACTGGCGTACTTACTTTATTTATTTAAGCGTATAAAATATGCAAAGTTTATAAATCAATTCTCAAATTAGTAATCTATTAAGATGAAATACCTGATTCAACAACCAATACTATTGCTGTTTATATTCATCCTGGCAGGCTGTGCTGAATTAACAAAGCAGGCGGATGCGATTAAACCGACTGCAAAACTGACTGCTACGCGACTGGCAAATATCAATTTCGAACAGGCAGATCTGGTTTTCGACCTGGCAATAGAAAATAATAATCCTGTTGGCATACCTGTTAGCGGTATTGAGTATGATTTCAAAATTGAAAACCAGACACTTGTAAGCGGGGTAACCTCACAGGCCTTGCAGATCAAGCCAGCTTCTACCAGCACAGTACAATTACCCGTAACACTCAAGTTTGATGATTTGGGAAAACTGGCGGGCGAGCTGCGCAATAAGAACAGCATTATCTATCAGCTAGACACGCAGGTAATCGTCAATCTTCCTGTTATAGGTAATTATACTGTCCCGGTTTCCAAACAGGGCGAATTGCCTGTGCCTAAAATGCCGGTTATAAACATAAAGGATATAAAAATCAAAAATCTCAGCCTGAAAACAGCTGACATTGTTGCCACGGTGGAAGTAGATAATCCCAATGATTTTGATCTTGGTTTGAGTGACTTTAATTATCGGTTAAATATAAATCAGCAGTCATGGGGCGAAGGAAGTATCCAGAAAATCAATAACATACCGAAAAAAGCGACAGGTTCGATCGATATTCCAATGAAGCTTGACCTGTTAACCGCAGGGCAATCAGTATACAAGTCATTATTGAATAAACAGCCGCTTGAGTATCAGTTAATGGGCGCTATTAAGCTTGATACCGGCATTGACCTGCTTAGAAACTACAAAATCCCGCTGGATATAAAGGGCAAGGCTGCGCTGAATTAACGCGTTCGCGTCTAGCGCCAGGGCTGGCTGATTGGCAAGCGGATTAGCTTTAGTTTAACCAGCCGTGACGGTGTTGTAGTGATGGCTATTGGCCGCAATATTTTACAGTCGCAGTAACAGGCTCATCTCAGTACAGGCTCAGAAATAATATCGGGGCATGTGCTCATGTCTTCAACATGGTTTTCCAGCCCGGTTAACACCAGCTCCGCACGCCGGTTGCGGTCACGACCGGCCTCCGTTTCGTTACTGTCACGAGGGCGCCATTCACCGTAACCCTTTGCATCAATACGGCCAAGCGGTATGCCTTGCTGTGACAGGTAGTCGCGTACATTGCGTGCACGTGATAATGACAGTGCGTAATTGTACATTTCAGTGCCGACATTATCGGTGTGTGCCCGAATTTCAAAGCGTATATCGGAAGGAAGCGAAATCATCTTTTCTGCAACTGAGTCCAGTGACTTTCTGGATGCCTGGTCAAGCTCAATTGAGCCGCGCGAAAACAATACGCCGTGTAATTCTATTGAAAAATTTTCACAACCGGTCTCTTTGTTCAGCGCGATAATCGGTGTGGCTAAAGATGCAGCGTTTAGCAGTTTGTCCTGTTCATTAACCCTGTTCTCGAGTTGATTGATACGTCTACTGTTCCCGGATCCAAAGCGCTTGATCACATTAAATGATAATAACTGTGCATCGGTATCGTAATACTCATATTCTGCACGCAAATACCAGCTGCCGGTCATGTTCCAGGTTATACCAGTGCCTGCATATATAAAATTGTCTTCGACACGCTGCAGGTTCAGGCCACTGACATTGTTTTCAAGACGTCCTGCACCTAGCTTGATAAAGACATCCCAGTCTTCAGCAAGTGGATGGTTGTAGAGGCCACCAACACCAAATACCTTGTATTCGACATTAAAATTACTGCCAGCGGAAGAGCTGAACACGGCTTCACCGAGGTTTGACCAGAATGCTTCTATTGCCCAGTGTTGATCAAATTCATATCCAAATAAAAGCTTGTATGCCAGGTCACTGTCGTCGGTTAGCGTTAATGCAATACTGTTGGCTTCAGGTTGAAGAAAGGAAATACCAAACCCTGCTCCAACATAGAACGGGTCCTGGTGTTCTAGCGGTGTATCGTCTGCATATATGCCAGATGAAACAGCAGCGATCAGTGATAGCTGCAGAATACGTGTGAACATTGAGCGTGCCTTCTTGTTATTATTTTTTTAGTCACGATTTTTATAATGGCAAACAGCCACATTAATAAGGTCATCGAACCTGCGCCCCCATCCAGACCCGTCGATATTCTTGCGGCAACCAGATAATCCGGAATGCCGTCACTATCGCTGTCGGCCGGATTGTTCATACCGCCACTACCCAGTTCATCAGCAGTGGCAAGGCCATCACCATCATCATCGCTATCTGCAACATTTGCAATGCCATCACCATCGGTGTCCATCGTGTTGCTTTCAAGATAGTCAGGAACGCCATCACCGTCGCTGTCGATCGGGTTGGCAGGGTTGCTGCCTATCTCGATGTTATCGAGAATACCATCGCCATCTGTGTCACTGTAATAACCGTCAGTGTCAGCTGCAGTATTGTTACTGCTGTCGCTATCCGGTTCGGTGGCGTTGGCACTGGCGATATTGGTCAGATCAGTGTTATGGCCTGCGGGAACATCTACATTAACGCTATAGACTAGGGATTCACCGCTCGCAAGTACAGCAGCCGTTTCGTTCAGGTTGCCCGATCCGCTGGCATTGGGACAGCTTGTGCCTGTGCAACTCCAGCTGCTGATGACAGTACCTGCAGGTGCGGTATTTGTGAAGACCACGCTGGTTGCATCACTGGGGCCATTATTCGTCACAGACACGGTATATGTCAGCGTTGAACCCGCATTGTAGGTTGTCATGCCATTATCATTACTGACTTCAAGATCAATCAGGCTGGATTGCGTATCGGTATCGGTTGCAACATTATTGGAGCTGGAATTGTCTGTGTTCGTGGTTGTAACGCCCGCTATATTGTCCAGGTTTCCGCTAAACCCTGATGGCACATCGACATTGACCGTATAAGTCAGGCTACCCCCAACAGGCAGGCTTGTTGTCGTCTCATTAATACTACCGGCACCTGCACTCGTGCTACACACAGCACCACCTGCGGCGGCACATGTCCATGAGTTAAATACAATGCCAGCCGGTTCGCTATTGGTCAGTGTCGCGTTATTGCTATCGTTAACACCGTTATTTGTCACTGTGACTGTATATATCAGTGAAGCGCCTGGTGAATAACTTGAGCTGCCATTATTGATGGTCACAGATATATCTGAAACGTTAACCGGTTCGAATACCCAGTAAGCCACGTTTTCAGTGGTATGGGCACGGTCTACATCTTCATCGATCGCAAGATCAATCGCGCTACCCGCAAGCGGTGCGGCTCCAAAAAGAACAACCCAGCCACCATTGCCACCATCCATGGCCGCATGTGAAGCAACGCCATGGCGATAGCTTCTGGCAAGTGAATATGACTGGGGTGCGGTCGTGCCCGTTATAGTGTCAGCACCCAGTGCGATAGCATAATCAACGCCATTGACATTGCCGGTTCCGGTTCCGGCCTCGGCAACGATATAGCCGAGTGTTTCGTTGACGCGACCATTACTGTCATTACCAACCTGTTTACCGACAGAAATATTGGTGCTGCCAGGTGGATTGGACTGACTGGTTCCATGCGACCAGAAGGTGCTGTACTCCGCATCATTACTGGAAATAACCTGGCCAAGTACAATCGGATTGGTGTAGGTACGCGACAGGCTGGCGGTCACATTTTCCGTTGCTGCAGAACCCCAGCCCAGCTGTTGCCCGCTGGTCCCTGTTGAAACGACAGTCCTCGCCTCGTAGATCAGGCCATCCGCTAATGTATAGCTGCCTTCGTCACTAATAAAGCAGTGCACGTCACCCGGTGTGACAGGGCCGGAGGTGGTCGCATTCGCTGGATTGATGATGCTGACATCAAAGCTGTTCGCGGTGATGTTATTGATACGAACAACAGCCGGTACGTCACTCAGAGACGGCAGGTTATAGCTACAAACCGGAATGGCGTTGCTATAGGTATTCTCCAGGTTGACCGTCTGCAAGCTGCTACCCACATTCGGTACGGTGACGACTTCAAGGTCTGTGGTTACGATCACTGCAGATGCTGACAACGGTGCCTGCAGCAACATCGTCAAAATCAGCTTGTGAAGCAGATGCCTGTTAATTACCGGTTTCATCACTTTCGCTTACTCCGCAACCGTCCCTGTATCTGTAAAAGGCCGGCCTGGTGAAGGGAAACGAATAATCGGGCGATCTTCGATTCACACCTCGTTGCGCCAGCTTGTTGATCATCAATGCCACGAATAATTCGTGCTTAGTTATTGATTTATGATCAATTATTTATTTTGTAAAAATTTGTAAACATGACTAAAGGATAGTAGAAATCTGCCGATATACACGCCTTGCAGGCATGATTCCTGGCCTGCAAGGCGTAAATTCGGGCTATTAATTTATAAACGGTGTGAAAAGCGGGACAGGCGGAGTGGCTTCAACGCCTCGTTTGCGGGTTGAAATACGGCTAATAAACGATCGAAATCACACGATTCTGGACAGTGAGAAAGAACGAGGCGTGCAGGTACACAAATAATACGTGCGCTTGAGCTGTATATGGTGTGGGTACACGGCCAACCCGGGCCAACCGCGATAAAGCCGGTGGCTGCTGAACAGGGATGAAGAACTCGAATGAGTTGAAATCAGAGTGATCAAGCGTCACCCTTATCGGTGGAGGGGTAGGGATGCTGGTTAGCTGGTTTAGCGGGAAAGGACACTCAAGGATGTGACGCTCAAGCTTGAGATACCAAGGATCCCAACGCTTTTTACTTGAATCAAATGATCATCGCATTACATCAGGCTCAGTGTTAACGAGTCATACATGTGCCTGCTACGACTTTATTTACGTGCTAATTGATCAAAGATTAACGCGGACTATCTTGACACCACCCAGCCCCGCCGCTACATACAGGTAGCCAGATTTGTATGCCACATGATTAGCGGACTGGAGATCATCAAAACGCAGCTTGCCCAACATTGTAATGCTGGGTGTACTGCAATTATTATCGTCAAAATTCTCTGATCCGCGGGCTACGTATACACCTGCCTCGCCATTAGAGATGAATATTAACTCTTCGTCGACTGATACCGCGTTGGTGACAACCACTGCAGGATCGAGGCCCAGAGAAGCAGGATCTGGACGTGGAATAGAACCAATGATCTGGCCGTTATCCAGGCACATTATCTGTACACCGTCCGGTCCAGCCGCGATGAATGCTTTACCGCCGGTGACTTCAACCGTCGATTTTGATTCGGGTACATTTGCGCCAGGAAAAGTGAACGTATTCTGAAATTCCATGGATCCACCCGGGAATTTCTTTTCTTTAAAAACCGACAGTCTTCCGGGCGTACCCTGGGCAACGACAATTCGCTTGTTTCCCTCATCCAATGCTACCCAGCGGGCATCATCCAGTGGGAATTCACCCAGAAGATCAAGGTCCTTGTCATCATAGCCACTCACGTTGCCGGTATTTCCCGAGGTCGTATAGATCACCTTGTTGGCAGGCAATACACTGGTGCCAGCATAGCTGACGAGCGGAATACGAGCATTATTGTCTAATGTAAGGCTGTTGCCTACAATTTTGATGCGTTCGAGCACGGCCGGGTATGGATAGCCAGCATCGTCTGTCGCTACTGCGGTGTAGACAAAACTACCGTCTGATGCGACCGAGTTTACGTCGGAGTCATTGAAGGTGATGCTGGATGTTAGGCTGGGTGAAGTCGAATTAAATCTTTTGATGAAGTCAACTGCGCCCAGGCGAGGGGCGCCTTGCATGTTGTAACTGACGAGTCCTTCAGCATTGTTTCTTAGCGTAACAGACGTCGCCTGTACAATTTGGCCATTGACTGTAGGTGGCATGATTTCCGCGACCAGTGTGAGTGTAATCGAGGAGTTTGAGACGGCTGCTGCAGAGGGCAGTAATAAAGTTGGTGGTAAACCTGAACCGCCCTCTATATCGACAGCTTGTTCAGAGTAAGTGACACGTTCATTTAATGCGCTAAGGTTATTGGTTATGGAGATGCGGGCGTTCGCTTCATCGGGTAATGCGGGTACTTCCTCACCGCCCGTGCAGGCAGATATCAGCATGCAGGAGGCTAAAATAGCAGATGACATGTATCCCGCTTTCAAACATGCAAGTGATGAACATCCACCAGATAGATTTCGACTGTAGTGCTGACGACAACAGATTGAAAGCCTGTCAGCGATCAAATCGCTGCTGGTTTGTGTTTGATTGAACATGTCAACAATACCCATTATCAATAGTCCTATACAACCTTCATTGTGCCTGCATCATCAGGCGATGTTATTGGGCACTAACCCTGTACTCTATTTATAGCTGTGTATGAGGTTGTGCATCATGTTTTATATCGGCATCTGGTCTGGTTTCTTTAACGTCCGGTCAGGTTGCTAAATTTGTCTGTTGCCTCAGATGCTGAAGGAAGCAGAATGGGTCTTACTATGGATATTGAATACGCGTGTAAGCAATTGAAAACAAGTATATTTTTACATAGATTATGCCTGCCCTCGGGGAGTGGAGATACAGGCCGCCCGTGGTATGGATAAAATAGAGCTAACGCCCTGGATAAAGTAAACGGTTAGGGGTAATCCGATAACATTCTTGTTTGAACTGACGCAGGACTTAAACGGTTCTGTCTGATCTGCATGCATCGATGATACGCGCTGTAAAAAAACAGGTCTGAAACAGACTGGTGCGCCATTGGCGCATGGGTTAGTTCGATGATCAGCGTTTCTGGTTGTATAAAATTACGGGTGAGATATCCGGGAAATACCGGTCATTGTAATAAGGATCATGCCGTCTCCTGTATGGTCGGTATCTATCAGTGCCGTACTGGTAAAACAGGCTTCTGGTCGAATAAGTCCTGTTTCCATGCTGATTCAACCCCGCAGCAGCGTCAGTTGGTATTTCTACATCAAATGACAATTTTTGTGTGATTAAGTCCTTCTTGTTTGCCATGCCTTCAATTACATAGAATACAGTATTTCCCTGCTGGTCTTTTTCGGCTATCACATTCATTTCAACATGAATGGATTTAACGGTCATCGGTACTGGCCGTTCATTGCCAGCATTTCCAATGTTGTACAGCTGATGGCGAATATCATCCAGGAAATCCGACAGGAGTATTTTATCGGCTGCATGTGAAATTGTGCCAAAGGCAACAAGCAGGACAGTGATTGATGCTCTCATGTGTGTCGTTTTCCTGAAAATATAATATCGACTCTACATTAAAAGATGATTTGAATATATGGTCGGCATATCGAGTGTAAGTCTTTAATGTGCGAGTAATTATGCTGGCCACGTCCAGATCACTGTCTAAAAATGACAGCTTAAGACAATAAATAAAGAAAAATGGGCTTGTTGTAACTTATTGAAATATATGATCTATCATATCGACAGGCTGAACTGGTAGTGACAGTTGATTATCGCTTCGCTTTTCACCGGTTCTGTTTGTTTTTAAATTCAGTAGACCAGGTATAAGCAGACTCGATTAGATACCTGTGAATACTAAAATAGGTAGACCGCAAAATAGCGGAGCTATAGACTGATGCATATTTTTAGCATCGACCCCACTTGAGAGGAAAACTTATGAAACTTTTACCACGCAGTATGCAATTGTTATCAATAGTAGTACTCAGTGTTTCATTTAATGCTTACGCTGATTCGTGGAACTGCAGTAGTAGCGATCTTGTACGGGAAGTCGTTATTGAATATCCTGCAGGAGGTTCGCTGCCGTGCAACGTCATCTACAAGAAACAGACGGAAGGCGTAGAGGACCAGGTGTTATGGTCAGCCGAGAATGAAGAAGACTATTGTGAGCAGATGGCGCGCGAACTAGTCGGTAATCTCGAATCATGGGGCTGGGTATGTCTGGAGACCGTGAGCTCTGACGCGGCTGCAGATATGCAACAAGATGCAGATACGCAACAAGATGCAGATACGCAACAAGATGCAGAAATGGAACAAGAGACAGCTACTGAGCATGATCTGGACGTGGAATAGGAATCTGCTACGGATTAATTAAGATTCGAAAAGTCACTTAAAAATCACTCCGCTCCGTTTCATCTCTTGAAGCCTGTCTGTATACAGTCAATCAAAGGGGCGGAGTCGTTTAAACTGGAAAACGTTATTTATGAGCTCCCTGGGTGCAGTTGCCTGCGGTCATCCAGTAACTGCCAATGCTGCTGAATTGATATTGAGAGAAGGTGGTAACGCCTTCGATGCCATAATCGCAGCGTTCCTTGCATCTTGCGTTGTTGAACCGGTGCTGGCGTCGTTAGGTGGAGGCGGCTTCCTGTTGGCGCACACTGAAGATCGTCGCGACGTCATTTATGATTTTTTTGCTCAGACGCCGCATCTCCCGGCAACGAAAGACGAGCTGGATTTCTATCCCATCCACGCCGATTTTGGTACCACAACCCAGGAATTCCACATCGGCCTGGCTTCGATTGCCACACCCGGTGCAATCAAGGGTGTTTTCAAAATACACCAGGATCTGGGTTCCTTGCCCATGACGCTGCTTGCCCAACCTGCGATTGAGGCTGCGAGACATGGCGTGATAATGAGCTCATTTCAGGCCGGCATACTCAATATCATTGCACCGATATTAACTCGCGACGCCTGAATCAAGACTTCAATACCAGAGCAACAAAGATCCAGAGCTGTTAATTGGCCAGGGCGAATTATTCAAGCAGTCGCATGTTGCCGATTTTCTTGAGGCTTTGGCCAGGGAAGGCAGTGATCTGTTTTATAAGGGTGAAATTGCGCAGTCAATTACCAATCTATGCAAACATGGTGGTGGGCAGTTGACATCGCATGATCTGGCCAGCTACCAGGTGGAATTGCGTCAGCCCGTTAGTATGATGTATCAACAACACCGTGTACTGACCAACCCGGCGCCATCCTGCGGCGGTACATTGATCGCGTTTGCGCTAGGCCTGCTTGAACATGTACATATCAGCCAGCATCATTTCGGCTCATACCAGCATTTGCGATTGCTTGCAGATGTAATGATGTTAACCAATGAGGCACGTTTTGAAGCACACTCAAGTTCGTCTGAAGCAGCTGCATTGCAACAATTACTCGATACTAATCTGTTAAATGAGTACCGTGAGAAAATAATCGGTAATAGCCGGTCTTTACGTGGCACAACGCATATGAGTGTGATGGACAGCATGGGAAACGTGGCCGGTTTAACTGCGAGTAACGGCGAAGGTTGTGGTTATATGGTGCCCGATACCGGTGTTATGTTGAATAATATGCTCGGCGAGGAAGATCTGAATCCCGATGGCTTTTATCGCTGGCCAGTAAACCAGCGCATGACGTCAATGATGGCGCCGACACTGGTTATATCGCCACAAGGAAAAATAACCAGTCTTGGCTCCGGCGGTTCTAACCGCTTACGTACCGCCATATTACAGGTTCTGATCAACATCATCGATTTTGATAAATCGCTGCATGACGCGGTTAATCACCCGCGGATACATTTTGAAAACGAGTTACTCAGTGTAGAGCCCGGTTTCGACGCAGAAGTGCTGCGACAAATATGTGAGGACTTTAATTCTTGTAAATTGTGGGATCAGCAAAACCTGTTTTTTGGTGGTGTGCATTCTGTTTCCGAACACGCTGGTGACTTCGATGGCGCAGGCGATCAGCGTCGAGGTGGCATAGCGCTGGTAATTGACTAGTGCGGCGATATCATGAACTAACGCCTGGGCGAGTCCCGCTTGGGTAGCAGCAGAACAAGTATTAGTAAAACCTAATCTGTAAAGTATCCTGAATTGTGTAAGGCTTTCCTTACACTTTTTTCCTTGCCAAATGACAAAATTAACCCTTAACTTATTGAAATATATATATACGATTTAATCACGGCATGGAATATGCCTCATCTAAGTTGATGCCATATTGTTCGTAAATGGAGGTATCAAAAATGAGCATAATTATTAAGTTATTTTTACTGGCGTATCTGTTTGTAATGGTTCTGGTGTCTATTCTAAGCATCGCTTGGGTCATGTCACTGATATTTGCCCCTGAATGGGTGACAAGAAGGCTACGTTTAAAGCATTAATTGAAACGGTTAGCGCTGTTTAATTTTAAAATTTGATAACACCCAACAAAGTCGGCAGCTCTATTGAGCTTCTGGCTATTGTTAGTCAATCCAGAAATGTTCATTCGCCAGGTTTTTCCCTGGTCACTTCGAGTACCTTGGCTGGATAATATTGATTCATGCTTGATTCGCACATTCGATGGTGGGTGGCTATTGTTGAGTTGTGTCCCGATGCAGTTAGCATTTTTAGCAGCAGATTTCGAATACAATAGATATATGAAGAATATAATTTTTATGGTGTGTGCAGTTGTACTTACAGGCGGATGTGCGGGTGTAACATCTCTGACTGCCGAGAAAGTGGCATTGTTTAAAGATGAGAGTGTAATACCCGATCGTTGTGAAAAGCTGGGTGAAGTTACTGCCAGGGTGTGCGCAAACACTACTCCATGTCCTGCCGAGGTCATGAAGAAGAATATCCGTGAACAGGCCTTTATTGAATATGGCGCTGATGTTGTGTGGTTATCCAATACGACGCTTTCAGGTACGGAGGTTGTTGGCTACGGAATTGCATATAAATGTAACGAGTAAAAAAGGTGTGTTTTTTGCGTGTGGCAGGCGTGATGTGTCCTGACCGCCTGCGAAGCCAGGCTATTCTTTCATGCTGACGTGGGTACTCAACACGTGTACTTGATATATAACGAATAAAAAAGCCGGCTACTCTTCCGAGTAGCCGGCTTTTCCTGTTGCGAATGCCCGGTTTCTAGCCCAACTTTTGCTTGATCGCGTCGATCACTGCATCTGAAGATGTGGCCTGAACGGATAACAGCATACCTTCGTTTTTATAGAAATCGACCAATGGTGCAGTCTGGTCGTTATAGACATTGAGGCGATTGCTGATGGCTTCCTCGGTTTCGTCATCGCGTTGAACAACGGCACCACCACACTTGTCACAAACACCTTCCGCTTTTGGGGGATTGGATTTAACGTTATAGATTTCACCGCAATCAGTGCAGGTGCGGCGTGTGGTCAGGCGATCCAGGATCACTTCGCGTGGTACGTCTATTTCAACTGCGAAATCCAGTTTCTCGCCCATTTTTTCCAGTAGGACCTTCAGTGCTTCGGCCTGCGGGATTGTGCGCGGGAATCCGTCCAACAGGTAACCAGCCTTGCAATCATCTTCTTTCAGGCGCTCTTCCATAATACCCATAATCAGATCATCAGAAACCAGGTCACCGGCTTTCATTGCCGCTTGAGCTTTTTTGCCCAGCTCGGTGCCGGCAGCAACCGCACCACGCAGGATGTCGCCGGTAGAGATTTGAACGGAACCGTCCATCTTGGTCAGAAGTTTGGCAACTGTGCCTTTACCAGCACCAGGCGCCCCTAAGAGTATGAGTTTCATGGAATTTCCTCAAAAAAGTAGTAAATATCGGTACTGGACAGCGCTAACTGTCCAGTGCGTAAAAATTGGAGGGCGTATTTTGTTGTTTTTGATAAAAAAAAGAAAGGGTTTTGCCGTAAAAGGCGCCTGGACGCGTTAATTTCCTATACTTATGCTACGCATTAACCACTGATGAGGAAGTAGCATGGCAATAATCATTCAAACCGTCGATGGTGTTATCGTGAATCGGTTTGACATCGATAAAGCGGGGTTACGCTTTGGTCGCGCAGCCGGTAACGAGGTGCAGATTGATGACTCCGCGGTCAGCACCAACCACGCTGAGATAGTCATCGAGGAAAATGATCAAGGTAAACAGGTTTATTATATTCACGATGTAGGCAGCACCAACGGAACCTTTTTAAACGAGCAAAAGGTTGAACGTCGGCCGTTGCACCACAAGGACGTTATTCGTGTTGGCTGGAACAATTTCATTTTTATCGATGAAAACGAGCGTGATCACGAAAGAACCGACAAGATTACTAAAAGCTGGCTACCCGGGGTGTATTACAAGGAAAATAAATAGCATTGAATCAGACTGGTCAGCAAGGAACCATGCAGTACAAATTTAAAACACAAGGTTTTTCCCTTTCCTGACATCCATTCAATCGATGAGATGATGCATTGAATTCATCGTCTGGCTGTGATTATTTATTGCCAGATTTAACAGATGCTATAAATATCGATAATCGCAACTTAACCTTTTAGCGCATTGATGATCGACTGTATTTCTTCCTCTGATTCTTCAATGATTTCAAATGCATTCTCTGCAGTAAGATTAAGTTTTTTCAAAGCCGGGATTTTTTCCCAATCCAGTTCAGGCAGCTGATAGGTAGCAGCCCTGTGTGCAAATAAATTGGCAACGATAACGACATCGGTAAGATCGGGTGGGCCAACATGCATGCGATCGAGCGTTTCGTGTTCATCGGCGGCCCTGGCTACCTGTTCGCTAAAGCCCCATGCTTCAAGGATGCCGCGACCCACGCCGGTGTGCCACTTTTGCATTATATCATTCAGCATATTTGGCTCATCGAATAGTATTGGATGCATTTCTGAACGTGTCAGTATGTAGTATTTGCCGATATCATGAACCAGACCCGCGAGCATTGCTTCATCAGGGCTGATGCTGGTCAGTTTATTGGCGATAACATATGAAAAGGCGCCCACGTGGATGCTGTGTCGCCACAGGTCTTCAAGATAAGGTTTAAGTTCTTCTACGCTTTTTGCATGCAGTACCTGGTCGACAGCAATCGCTACTGCAGTGTTGTATGCCATTTTGAAACCCATGCGGGTTATGGCCATACGAACGTCATTAATCTGAACACCTGCGCCATTAATCATTGCGGAGTTTGCAACCTTCAACAGGCGTGCTGTAAATATCGGGTCAGATCCGACAACCCGTGCAACATGCTCTGCAGAAACATCAGAATTCGTGAGTGCATTCTTGATGCGTAGCGCTACATCGGGAAATGCGGGTATTTCGAGCTTGCCGCTATTCAATTCTTCACTCAGGGCTGTTACAAATTCAAACCCGGTATTAAACGCTTGACTTGCGATAGTCATATCAGATGGCCTCATTATGCGGACACTTTGTGTAATCTCTTGTTATTTTTTCGCTTGCAACCATCTCCTCGGCAGCATCTGAATAATCTTTAAAGAATTGAAACAGGCACGATCCCACTGTGGCTATGCATGATCACTTTTAGCAGCGGATTGCGCAATACTGGATACCGCGTTGTTCACTATTACGGCTCAATTTGATAGTTGCTAACACGTGTATCGCGCCAGCCAGTATTCATCAGGATGCACTCAAATTTGATCAATACTAAATAATCAGGAACAAATCTTTTGATTCCAGCTTCATATAATACGGATGTCTCCTATTATTAACTGAAGGGGGCGATAAAACTTGCTTACATCAGGACTGTATGATTGTAAGTGATTGATATTTAGAGAAACATTTTATGCGGAAGTATTTGGGGATGCTGTTTGGTGCATTGTTGTGCTCACCGTGTGTGATGGCGCAAGATATTGAATTTTCAAAATGCATTGCTGAGCTCCAGGAACGGGCCAGAAACGAGAAACGCGCTGCGTGGGTCGTCGACAAGGTGTTGCCAGGGCTGAAACAGCAGCAGCGGGTGATTGAGCTGGACCGTTCACAGCCTGAATTTACCCAGACTTTTGCTGACTATTTCTATCAACGGGTAACGCCTGAACGTATCCAGCGGGGTAAGGCGCTGCTGAAACAGTACGATGTGTTCCTCTCCGGTTTGACACGGGAATACGGTGTGCCTGGTCGATACCTGGTGGCTTTCTGGGGACTTGAAACGAATTATGGTGGTTACCTGGGTAGAATGCCCACACTGGATTCACTGGCTACACTGGCCTGTGATGA
This sequence comes from uncultured Gammaproteobacteria bacterium, assembly GCA_963807785.1. Lineage (GTDB taxonomy): Bacteria > Pseudomonadota > Gammaproteobacteria > SZUA-229 > SZUA-229 > JABDQW01. The sequence goes on from CAWEEC010000014.1 coordinate 43,757, forward strand.
GCGTCGCAGCGAGTTCTTTACCAATGAGTTAATGCAGGCGTTGGCCTTGCTCGAGCGTGAATCGCTGTCACCTGCCGAAATGCGTGGCTCCTGGGCCGGTGCCATCGGACATACGCAATTCATGCCTTCTGCATATAATCGTTATGCCACCGATGGTGATGGTGATGGTCATGTGAATTTATGGCGCAGTGAAATGGATGCACTGGCAAGCGGTGCCAATTTGCTCGCGAACCTTGGCTGGCTCAAAGGTGAACGCTGGGGTCGTGAAGTGTTACTTCCAAAAGAATTTCCCTATAGCAAAACCGGGCTGGAAAACAGCCAGCCTGCCAGTTACTGGAGAAACCTTGGTGTAACCCTGGTTAATGGCGTGAAGCTTCCGGAGATGGATAAGGCGGCATCGATACTGGTACCTGCCGGCCATTCGGGACCGGCGTTCCTGGTTTATTCAAATTTCAATGTCATTATGCAATGGAATCGCAGTACCTATTATGCCCTGGCAGTTGGCTTGCTGGCAGATCGGCTTATAGGTGCAGGTCCACTGGCTCGTCCACCATCGACCGGCGAGGAGGCTCTCAGCAGGGATACGGTAATGAAAATGCAAAAGCAGTTGCAGCGCCTCGGTTTTAATGCTGGTGATATCGATGGTGTTATGGGTTCGTTGACGCAATCAGCCTTGCGTGAATTTCAGGCATCGAAAGGGATGATCGCAGATGGTTACCCTAACGAGGAGACGTTGTGTGCACTATCGATAAAAATCGGGTTCACATCATGTCTATGAGTGACAATCAGGGTTCTGTGAGTATCAGTTACGGTACACTGGCGACCAGTGTGGCCCTGCTTGTATTCCTGCTTATGCTGGCTTTTCTTGGTGACAGGTGGGTTGCAAGGTTTCCGCCATTACCTGACTTCGGATCTTATACGCAGGCAAAGGAAATGAAGACGGCATTCTTCGACTATCTATCGCCTATTGTTGAGTATCACAATGGACGGATTCTCAATGAAAGGAAGCGGCTGGAGGATATGCACAGGACAGCAGGGCTAGGCAAGATACTATCTCGCTCAGAGTCAAAGTGGTTAAAAAACCTGGCTAATAAATACAATGTGGAATGGCAAGATGACCAGATTGTCGTGATGCAGGAACTGCTGACAAGGGTGGACATAGTGCCGGTAAAACTCGCAGTGATACAGGCTGCAAAAGAATCTTCCTGGGGACGTTCCAGGTATGCAGTAGAGATCAACAACCTGTTCGGGCAGTGGTGTTATAAAAAGGGCTGCGGTACGGTGCCGAAGGAGAGGCCGGGTGGTGCAAGACACGAGGTGCGTAGATTTAACTCAGTCAGTGACTCCGCGCGCAGTTATATACATAACCTGAACTCACACAGGAATTATGCAAGCCTGAGAAAGTTGCGGCAAATGCTCAGGGCTAGTGGCCAGGCCATTGAAAGCAGTGAGCTGGTAGATGGCTTGTTGTTGTACTCGGAGCGACGTCAGAAATATGTCGAAGAAATTCGTTCGATGATCAGGCAGTATAGCTATCTACAGAGACAACAGGCCAGTTCGAGTAGTATGCAAGATGTTGTCTTAAATTACCTACACTGACTGTCCTGTGTTTGCGAATTATTCTTCGCCAGGCAACCATGTATGAATATGATTATCGTTTTGATCAGTCTGGGCAGGCGTTCGAACTCAATCACAGCAAGTATGACATCAATCATACCCGGCCTGGTGGTGCACACTGACCAGGGTTGAAACCACAAATACGCCGGCTAGTAGCCTGGTATATAAAGTCATCAGCGTCGACTTCAGTGCCGCCCGGTTGTCTGTACACTCACCTTCATATAGTGTGCGCTATCCACTTGCTGTTATGGGGGCGCGCGTGTAGCCTGGATATCTGATCGCTGTTTGTCCTGATTAATTCAAGCATGATCGAAATTAGCCAGAATCTGTTAACAGCTTCGTCGACAAGGGTTATTATCTGTCATAAATCCCATATATAGTGGTCACTCGTGATCTTGCATTAACGCAGAATAAGAGTAAAACTAAGTCTTAAGACTGGAACCCAATTGATCCACAGGAGTAGAGTATGATTACCTACGATGAGTTAAACGAACAAAATCACCGCATCACCGAACTGTCAAATGTACTTCATTACCTGTTCAAGGACAGGTCTATGTGCGATACGGGTTCCTGTTGTGATCTCTTCTACCGCTATGTAGACCTTTTGAAAGAACATATCGAAACAGTTGATAAAGAAATGTACAAGGACCTGCTCGCCAGTTCTGATGACAAGGTGAATAATGTTGCCAAGAACTTCATGTCAGGTTCGATCGAAATAAAAAAAATCCTCAAAGAATTTATGCATCGCTGGTGTCCGACAGCAAAGAAAAAAGACTCGTTGCATATAAAAGAGCACGCAGAATTTTTGAAAGATACAGATGAACTGTTTGAAATTGTCCTGCAACGCATACAGGACGAAACCGAACATCTTTATCCACTGGTGCGTAGTCTAAGTAATTAACAAAATTATATGGTGCAGGGTGTAATGATGATGAAGCGTTTGTGTCTGATTTCGCACTAGCGTTACGTTAGCTGAACTGTAATAGTCAGGATTTAATCTGACAGTCAGTGTCATATTAACTCAAACTCAGACCATGATTATTTGTCAGTACACTCGGGATTGGCCATATAAACAAAGGCTATAGGTATTTACTCTCGCAGAGGCGCAAAGCCCACAAAGTAAAATGAATTTACTCTCGCAGAGGCGCAGAGTACGCAAAGTAAAAAGAATTGACTCTCACAGAGGCGCAAAGCCCGCAAAGTAAAAAGAATTGACTCTCACAGAGGCGCAGAGCACGCAAAGTAAAATGAATTGACTCTCGCAAAGGCGCAGAGCACGCAGAGAAAAACGATATTTTTCATGAAAAAAAACAGGTATTATCTCTGCGTTCTCTGCGCCTCTGCGAGAAAACAGAATGTTACAACTCCTACATAGGCTGATTTTCCGCTTATACGAAAATCGACAACAAATGTCAGGTCAAGTCTGAACTCCTGCAGCTGAGCAGTTTAATTCGAGTTACTTATTTCCATCTTTAATATGACGATTATTTATTGTTGTCATACCGATTTCATATCAATGAGGCAATTGCGTTAATCTGGTCTGTCGCCGGCATGTTCGTCTTTAAGCCGTCAAGCGATTGGCGCTTCCAGTCAAGTTTAATGTAACGGAATCACTACCATTGCGTTATTCAGTGGGCCCTGTAGGGCCCCGACAGCAAAACTGGGGTGGTGCTCGTGATTGAGACTGTATTGTCTGCGCTATTGATAATTCCGATTACACTTGTTGGTGCATTGCTGTTGTATGCGGCAATGTTTGCGCTCGCAAGGGCGCTGGGTTTTCGTGACTAGTCAAGGCTGCATTCATTCTGAATAGTCAGATGTGATCCCTGTATCCGTTGCTCAGGTTTGTGACTCTTCGTTTCGGGCCCGTGGTGTAGCCATGTCCTCCTGGGTTGCGTTCAGGGTTACAGAAATGAATCTGATTATCAGCCCATGTATTGAATCAGCCTGGTTCCGCTAACAGCACATGCTGAAGCTGGCAACACATGATTACGCAACGGTTGCATGTAGCTGCAATCCGGGCCTAAGTCATGTGAATCATGGGTCATGCGATTCTGGAATTATTTACACCATCAATTGAATGTCACGATTCATAATAAACATAAAATCATAGGGTTATATTCGATTTCTGTGATGTGTGTCTGCTCAACCCTGCCAGGTGTCAGAAAAGATTACAGTTAAGTAGGCTGGATGCTGTAAAACTGATCAAATAGTATCACCTTGTATCAAAATGCTAATAAATAACAGTAAGTTAGGTATTATTGGCATCATTATTGCTCAGTTATTTCTAACAAGATGAAATTCGAAATGAGACTCGAGGAACAATTGATGAAAATGATCAAAAATATTATTACCGCAGCTGTGCTGTTTGCTCTCGCGGGCGCAGCACAGGCAATTACGATTGATTTCAAGTCGCTGGCTGACGGTAGTCTTGGCGAGAGTGCCTGGAATACACTGAGTTTTAAAGCAGACGGTTCCCATACTACAAGCATAAGTGATGCGTTTGTTGATATTACCGGTACCAATGGCGATAACTCGTATGCGTACCTGGATTCCAACAATGCAGGGCTTGGTGTGTGTGGTGAGCTGTATGATTCGGCATCTGCGAACCAGGCTTTTTCCAATAGCGGCACCAATTTATGTAACCCCGGCAGTGACGATAATGTTACGAACCATGGCGGCACACCTGAAACACTTCACTTTATTTTCGACGCTGAGGTAGTCATAGAAAATATCTGGCTAAATAACAATCATGATGGTGACAAAAGTTTATTAAATGATTTTATTCTGCTTGGTATTGACGGCAGCACCGCTTCGACACAGCTAACCAACGGCGGATACAAGGTGGATTCTGTTCTTAACCTGGGTCTTACACTTGGTGCCGGTAAATCACTCGATATTGGTTTCGATAATAGCCAGTCTTGTGGAGGCAATTTTAATAACTGTGAATTCTATATCAGTAAAATCGAATTCAGTACTGTTCCTGAGCCGGCTGCACTTACATTAATCGGACTGGGCCTTATTGGAATAGGCGCCGCTCGTCGGTTTAACAAACAATAAGTTATTACAGATAGGCGGATAAAAACCACGTTCAGTGAGCGTGGTTTTTTATTTATTCGAATGCCAGAAGAGCCAGTTCTGCATTAAGGACTTGTGTCGTGAATTGCGTGATATGCAACGTTTTGGCTAAGCAACATCGGGCCTGCTAAAAATTATCTGGCCCCATTATTGTATGCCGGTTAATAACAGGGCCAGGCTCATGGTGTTCGAGTCTGGCCCTGTTTTCTCCCTTAACCGATAATTATTTTTCCGCAAAATTAACAGGTATCGAAACGCCGGTATTTTCATCCGCCAGAACCATGAAGAAGCTGATCCAGTTTTCCTCACTAAATGTTCTTACAATATGCTCGCGGCAAGAAAGTTTATAATTCAGTACCTGCCTCTGTAGTCTGAAAATATCATTCTGCATTTGCTGAAGTCTCCCGGCTGAAACAGTCGGCGACAGTGCGGCTTGCTTTATTTCAACTCGCTTGTAAGCAATTTCTTTCATAGCGGCAAGCATTGGCTCTCTGTTTGCATTGCGCCAGGCTTCGAGTTCAGCAACCTGCTGTTCAGATAAGCCGATAAAATCCTTGTTGTTGAGAATCACCGGCAGCATGTTTGGTAAATAGTTAATCTTGTCAAGTTTATCTATTGAAGAATCGAGATCATGCGTGTTCCGTTCAGGTGTTGAATCAGCGAAACTCAACGAAGATATAAGTATTAGTAATAATGCAAATATAAATCTGGTGCCCATGAGGTAACCTCCTGTTTGTTTATTATTTATTATTTGGTCCATTTAGTTCTGTCGATGTTGGCCATCTATGCAGATCACTTTCAGGCTGCATTAATCATGCCATTGCAAGATCCACTACATAACATGCTGAAAATATTCAAAGACTGGTTAATGCAACTTCGAGGTGGCGGGTAATATAGCAGAAAATTGCACCGGGCTGTTGCAAGAATTTATCAAACACGCGTTATTCAGGTGCGTCTGCATCTGTGAAGTAAGCATTACAACTGTGTTGCAGTTATTGTAATGATCAACGTTTAGTGAAGCTCGTGAATTTAGCTATGTTTGATATAAACATGCGGGGTATATAGTCTGATATGCCTCATATAGCTATAAATGTTTTTTACGAATATAGCATTATGTCTGCACCGTGCACTGTAATTAAAAATTGCTATACGCATGCAAGGGCTGTAATCCTTCTTGCCGTATTGAGGTGCTTTTCAAGCAATGCATGTATGGACCTCTATATAATCGAAAACACAGCATTATCCGGTTCGACTGTTAGCTGATTACTGGCTGCATTCATGCAAATGTTTTAGGTTAGAATAAGCATTGAGTTAAAGCAGGCGAGTGCGTATGAAAACCATGATCAATGCGCGCCGGCTCCTATAAATATTCAAAAATAATCAAGTCATAAAAATAATCAGAGTGGGAGTGTTATGAATCTAAATCGATATGTATTTATTATTTTCGTACTGTATCTGAATGCCTGCACCTGGGTCGAACCGACTAAAGAAGGCGGGGAAGTGATACTGGTAAAATCATTCAATGTAGAGACCTGTAAAAAACTGGGGACCGCCACAACGACAGTTAAGCATAAAGTGGGCCCCATGACCCGAAGCGAAGAAAAGGTAACTGAGGAACTGATTACGCTTGCAAAGAACAGGGCTGCTGAAATGGGCGGCGATTCTATCGTTGCCAGGGCCCCTGCCAGCGATGGCTCAATGAGCTTTGAAGTGTATCGATGCGGTGAGTGACTAATCATTCAGCCATTCAACTGTGGTAATAATGATGGCATCAAGGCGGTTGGAGAGTTTATGATCATGCAGGCAGGTAGAGATTAACACTCAGCTGCTGTCATGGAATGATGTATAAACAGTCATTGATTGCGTAAAAATTAATGATATATCAGGCGGTTGCTGGTAAATTCGGGCATGTAATATCAAACCAGGCGAGGTGTAATACCATGTCATATGATGCTTTAACTGTCTCCGCAATTGTGATTGTGGTAGTTCTCATAGTTGTGATTGCTCTAATTGGCCGCAGTAATGCCAATAACGAAAGAAAGATGAGGGTGCTGGCAAGGCATCTGACAATGTTGGAGGGTAATGAAGAGGCAATGAAGATTTGCAAGGAAATTCATCAAAAATATCCTGACCTCTGCGTAGGTATGGACTTTACATTGCGTGAAAGCAGTGACGGCGTACACATAGATGAATGGAACTCGGATAAACCCAATCCCGCTGGTTAACGCGATAAGTGTAATAAAGTTTGGCAGGCGCATAGGCTCCCTGGCTTGAAGCGATGGATGTGGCAGAAATTAAACGTGTACTGGTGTGGAGCGGCTGGTTGAGGATAAGCCATGTAACAGCAGGGTTTGCAGTATTGGCGTTGCTATTTACCGGCTGGTTAATTGCTGAGAGCCCCTCATTGGTGCAAACAGCTTTAGACCTGCACTACATAGCATCTGGTTTTCTGGTGTTCGGCATAGTTACCCGAATTGTTCTGTTTTTTTTCGGCAGAGATCATGAGCGTCTCACCAGTCTTTTCCCGGCCGTCTCCGAATTGGCTGCGATGGGTAGAACAGGGTTGTTCTATATCAGCCTGGGCAGGTCACCGATGCCTGGCTGGTACGCGCAGAATCCATTATGGAAGCCGGTATATCTGCTTATATATCTTGCACTGATTATTCTTGTGCTGACTGGTGTGCTTATGCCAGATACTTCGGTCGTGCTAGGTTTTTATGTGCCTTCAGTGCATGCATTCTGGGCGCAGGCCGTGCTCTGGTTTAGCATACTGCATATAACGAGCGTGATCATGCATGATTACAGCAACAAGACAACAGATATCTCCGCCATGGTGAATGGTTACCGCCTGTTCTTGACAGGAAACAGACAAGGTAGTTCTATTGCTGATGATACTATCCAGGTTATTACAGTTGATTCAATGAAAAAACGTAGTTGAGCATATCTGATGCTGAAACAAAGTAGTTCTGCCCCGGTTCGGATACAATTCTTGTCAGGTCTGACTTTGTTGCTACCTCTCATGCTGGCGTGTATGCCAGTGTTCGCTGCCAGGCATTGCGTTGTGCTTCAATATCATCATTTCAGCGATCAATCACCCGCAATTACCAGTGTCACACCTCGCCAGTTTGATGAGCACCTGGATTATCTAAAGGCTTACAATTTTAATGTGCTACCACTGCGGGATGTGGTCGTTGCGCTGAGGGATAACAGGGAACTGCCAGATCGTTGTGTCAGTCTGACCGTCGATGATGCCTATATCTCTGTTTACCAGAATGCGTTCCCAAGACTGAAAAAACTGCAGTGGCCGCTGACAGTTTTCGTTAACACTGAAGCGGTTGATAAAGGTATTTCGTCATACATGACGTGGGATCAAATGCGCGAACTTTCGAAGCAGGGCGTTATGTTTGAAAACCACGGACACGGACACATTCACATGATCCGAAAGAACAGTGATGAAAGCGATGAGACCTGGCGCCAGAGGATAATTAAAGATATCAGTGTCGCACAACAAAGAATCACTGAAGAAATTGGCATAGAACCCCGTTTATTTGCGCATCCTTACGGTGAATATAATCCGGCTATTCTGGAAATCATCAACAACCTGGGTCTCACCGGTTTTGGTCAGCAGTCCGGGCCTGCATGGCCGGGAGCAAATTTTGCTGCACTACCGCGTTTTCCGATGGCAGCAAACTATGCCAGCATGCAAAGCTTTAAAACCAAAGTGAACACGTTGCCGTTAGCGGTTATTTCCGCCGCACCGGACGACCCGCTGGTTGCGCCAGGGCAAACACGTCCAGTTTTAAAGCTCACACTTGAAGCTGGTAGCTATACGAAAGCGGCCATACAGTGTTATGTCGGCGGCAGTAATGACGTTGATATAGCATGGGATAAGGACAATGTCGGCCAGTTCACGGTTACTCCAAATTTTGATCTGAGGTCCGGACGGCAGCGCACCAACTGCACCATGCCTTCGGCGCAACAGGGGCGTTTTCACTGGTACAGCCACAACTGGTTTATCAGGAAAGCTGATGGTAGCTGGTATTCAGAATACTAAAAACATATATATAACAACAGGTTAATAAGGCAAGGTGGCGCGGGAATGTATTTCGAGCATTGATAATATTAGATAAATCTAATATACTGGCGCTCGATTTAATGGACCTGTAGATACCATGCTGAAAACCCGAATATTCCTGTTGGCGATGCTGCTGCTGACGCTGTTTAGCAGTCAGGCTCTGGCGTATCAGTACGGATATTATTCACCCGGTCAATACAATGCGCCACCAGCCTATTACAATCCTTACGCGCGTGCGCCCTATCCCTACTACCCGGCGTATCGTTATCCGGCACAGCCAGTGTATAGACAGGCGAGAATGCCTGAGCAAGCGCCGGCAGTCCCAGCTGTCAGCTTTAATACACCGGCACAGGATAGCAGCACTGATTCGACCGGCCTGGTTGAAGACAGGCCAAAAACGGTGAGCAGTGCTGATGAGCGTGATAACAGGTCAATTAACAAAAAACAGGCATTCATTTCCACATTGCTGCCGTACATCGAAAATGAGAACAGGCGCCTGGCGGCGTTACGAGATGATGTGTCAGAAATGTTCAGCAGGCTTGAAAGAGATGGCGTTGTAACGACATCAGAACAGGAGCATATCAAGAAACTGGCCATCAAGTATCGTGTCAAAGGCAGTCCGCTCGAAGACACATCTGCACGTGTGAACCTGTTACGTAAAATCGATATCATACCTTCATCATTAGCGCTTGCTCAGGCAGCAAATGAAAGCGCGTGGGGTGAATCAAGATTTGCGCAGGAAGCCAATAACCTGTTTGGCATCTGGACATACGATGAGGCCAAGGGACTGAAGCCTGTGAACAGGGAAAAAGGAAAATCACACCTGGTTCGCATTTTCGATGATGTTGGTGAGTCTGTGCGTTATTACATGTATACACTCAATAGTCACCCGGCTTATAAAGAGCTACGTGAAATTCGCCATCAGCTCAGAGTTTCTGACCGGGTCATTGACGGCCATGAGTTAGCTGCCGGACTCGAGAATTATTCTGCCAAGGGCCAGTCATATATTGATTTAATCCAGAGTCTGATCAGGCAAAACGAGTGGGCACGACTGGATACAGATAAACAGCGGGCCTGATTATTGGCTGCTATCTTCGATAGCGAGTTCATACGTTCAGTCTGGATTTGTTAATTACCTGCAGGCAGTTGCTACGACGTCGGTGAATTGGTTTGCCAGACCTGTTATGTGCTGTCATGGCTCTATCAGGCAATGTGCTTACGCTGGCGCCCAGGTGATGAGCTCCGGATTATCGGTTAAGGAGCCAGGAGCATGTTAGGTAACTGCTTTTTAACATCACGATAAAGAAATATTTGCTGTTCTGACTATACTTGTAATTGAGTTATAAAGAACTAAATTTTGACCAGGAATTTGTCAATGGACTATGATCATTTGCTTAAATTACTCAAAGATAACCCGGAAGAAATTCAATTCGAAGACGTAATCGGGCTGATTGACGAGGTCTACAATTTCACGCCCGTAAAATTCAGAAACGGTGACCTGGTTAATGAGCCCGGTTTGAGTTCAGGGTCGTGCAAGATTTTTGCATTTGCGAAACGCACACGTTTGTCTGAGCAGCAGACATTATATTGTTTTGGTTCCTATTATCGAGACGATGTGCTCAAGCATCCTGATAATATGGATCATCCAAATATACGGAATTTCATCAAAACCGGGTGGGATGGCATCGATTTCGAGGGTGTACCTCTAAGCCTGAAAGATTAAAGATACGGGCCGGTTTTCACTGACCCGCATCTTTGCGATTTATTGCTTATCTTACCTGGCTGATTGTCAGCGTCACCGTGCTGTCTGCATTGAAAGCGATCGAAGCGTCTACAACAGCGTCCAGCAGCTCTATATATTCCAGTAGATCATCCCTGGCGATCATGGCCTCAAAAGCAGCCAGTGAGTCAAAGGTGATTGCTGACTCAGTCATGCCACCACCCATTTCATCGAATGTCATGTCTGCATGTGGTGTGTCGGCAACCATGCTGTCTATATTTTCAAAATCTCTTCATCGACAATGTTCGCAGCAGAATGGTGAGCCAGTGCGGCCGTGGCATTGAAGATTAATAACTTCGTGGTTATCGATAATGTTTTTATCATGCTGTCTCCCGTGTATTTCATATTATCAATATGTATTAACGCATAGCTCTGCTACTGGTTGTCGTGGTTGGATTAAATTTTGACGCTGGCGTAATATGTGTTCAGCTTGCTGGCGAGTAGAATAAACTCCAATCAGGCATTCACTTATTATGGGTTCAGTATTATGAATATCGAGTCATATCAGGCTGAGGTTGAGAGTTTTGTAAGTCGCGGCAACTATCATGCCGCAATCAATATAGCGCTTTCCGGCTTAAATGAATGCCGTAGCAATAACGACCAGGCATGTATCGATCAATGTCTCGATGTTATCAAGCAGGTGATACAGCATCTTGCCGAGGAGTATGGCAGTAAGGAATACCTTGAGCGACAATAAAAAAGGCCGGTATCACCGGCCTTTTTGACTACAGCTTGAGCGCTGACTATTTCTTGCCCTCGCGTTCCAGTGTTTCCTTGATGACTGCATCTGCCACGTTCTTCGGACATGGCATGTAGTGCAGGAATTCCATTGAAAACTGGCCACGGCCTGATGTCATGGTGCGCAGGTCACCGATATAACCAAACATTTCGCTCAGTGGGCATTCAGCCTTGATACGCACGCCGGTAGAACCAGGTTCCTGTGACTTGATCATGCCGCGGCGGCGATTCAGGTCACCAATAACATCACCGACGTTGTCATCAGGCGAATAAACGTCCACCTTCATGATTGGTTCCATCAATTGTGGACCCGCGTTTGGCATGGTCTGGCGATAGGCTGCCTTGGAGGCCAGCTCATAGGCAATTGCGGAAGAGTCAACCGGGTGATAGGAGCCATCGACCAGGGTTACCTTGAAG
>CAWEEC010000015.1:0-15994 GCA_963807785.1 uncultured Gammaproteobacteria bacterium
TACCCGGAAGTAAAGACCGATTCTATATAAGGCTTTCCTAAACAGCCGAGTTCGACGCACAGCGGTCCTTTGCTCATCGTCACTACACAGTCGTTAATCGAGAAGTAATGACACATATGCGCGTTGCCCGCGCTGCGATGTAGTTCTTAGTCACGTGTCCGTGGGCGAACCGCACCAGACGGGTCTGCGCTACCGCATCAATTCCGACTCATAGGATTTCCGAATAGGTGATGGCAGGTTGCCGGACTACCAGCTGGCGTGTTCAGGTTCCGCGGCGATATATTTCAGAATTTCCATGGTCTTCGGATCGGCTAGGATGTATAGCTGCTTCCGAGAGTGCCTCAGTCTTATCGCGTAACAGGCATTTAATTTCTGCGTGAGAAAGCTACCCATGGTATCCAGGTCCGCGCTCTTGGCGTCGTCAGCGAACCGTCTCAGACTCGAGCGTTGATGCCGTTCTCGCTGCTCTCCTTCGTGGGGGATGTATTCAGGTAGTTCGCTGTCATCCGTGTAACTGGCCAGGTACTCTGTGAATTGGCGAGCCAGTTCTTTGCAGCGGCCCAGGTATTCGTCTTTCGCGGGCTGGCTTTTGTCATAGACCTCCTTGAGATAGCTGCGCGAAGCCGGCACGCTGGTGATGTTATCGATGTTGTCATGACTGCCGAGTATGAAGCCGGGCGCACCCTTATCGAACATGATCCTCAAAAGTTCGTCGCTATTGCGTTGATGCGGCCTGGTGTCTAACAGGGCGAGCATGCCCTTAGGTGACAGCTTGTCCGGCGTAAACAGGCTCGTAAAGGTCTCTTTGTCGTTATAGTGAAAGGCGCGCTGTAGTGTGTGCCAATCGGATTTGGAATCGTCGTAAAAATCATCTGGCGCATGACAGTCGGTGATTCCAAACGATTCGACGAAGTTCACTACCTTGCGTTGAGGACTATAGGTTTCGGCCATGTGCGCCGCCCAGCGTGCGTTCATGCCGTTCCTGCTCACATGCTTGATATCTGCGCCTTGATCAATTAATTGTTTGCAGTGATCAATGATGTATTTCTGGCTCTTACCGTCGGCGTAGATCATGGCGAACAGCGGGGTGATTCCTTGCGCATTCTCGTGGTTGACGTCGGTACCGGCCTCGATAGCCGGTATCAGCAAGTCGTGCATACTCGTATCTCGCGTCATCAGCAATAGCGCGTTATCACCGTTACGGTCGACAGCGTTGATGTTGCTGCCATGTTTGATCAGCCAGGCGGCGATGTTCGGCGAACCATAATGCACCGCTGCCATCAGCAGCGTTGTGCCTTTGTCCAGATATACACACTCGCCTTTCCGATTCTGGGTTTTGTTATCGCTGCCGATTACGGTGTCGATATCAGCGCCACGCTCCAGTAACAGCTTGAAAGCCTTAACATCATCGAACTCGATGACCAAAAAGACCAGAGGAGTGCCGCCGATGGCGATGTCTGCATTGATGGTCTCATTCTGCAGAATCTGTTGTACGGTTTCATTGTCAGCTTTCTTCAGTGAGTAATACAGACCGAATTCAAGACACTCCTTGCGAAGTGTGTTGATGACCGTGTTCTTTATGACCTTACTCCCGTTCTTATAATAGATCGGTTCGATTCTGCGGCCATCGTCAGGATAAATCTCCAGGCCAAGGCATTCCGGTTTGAGTTTGCGCAGCTTCGAAAGCAGCATATCCATGTCGACACTCGAACCACCCAATAATTCAGCCAGCACGACGGTGTTGAGATCGGTGCGATCGACGACGACATAACCCAGCTCCCTGTTGTCTTCGTCACGGGCACCGATGATGTCAGCGGCCTGCTGGACGATGGCCGGATCGGTATGATGGAAAAGGGTATTGATGCTGGTTTCAGACATAATTTGCTCCTTGTCTTCATCTGGTTAGCAGTGAGTATAGCAACGTTCGTAGCATTTCATTCGCGCTTGATCTGCAATTTGCTGATGGTCTTCAACCGTTGTTCTGGGCACCGCGGGCCACGCAAGGTTGGATCATTTCAGATAATTCTCACACTAATATCCCTATTTCTACATTGATCAAATATCCCTAACTCGTTAGCCAATGGAAGAATCGCCAATTCATGAATAATCCAACCAAAATCCCCGCTACGTCAACTTTTCACCGCTAAGCAGACGAAAGGAATCTCAATTCTGGCCGGCGGCTTTTGGCCGATAGCCGCCGATCAGCAAACCTGCATCAGCTCGGTTTTCTATGCCTGGGGAACGGCAATTATTTACTGATGGCTGCCATTCGGGTTGAAGTTATAGGGTGAATTAACTAATCGCCAGACTTCGACAAGCACGGCCTCGACGAATACAATTCCCTCTATGTGAAGATTAGAAGCCGCTGGTGGCACCTTGGTCTGACAGATATTTATTCGTCATGCTGCGCACAACAGATAAATGCCTATACGTTAATCCTATAAAGTAATCGAAACATGGCAAAGGTCAAAAAGAAGCTTACCGCCGCACAGAAGCGTGCCAGAAAAGAGGCTAAAGCAGAAAGGCAAAAGAAGTATATGTGGCTTTTTAAGAATGGAAAACAGGTCAGAGTCAAAAGGCCACCCACGATTGAAGGAATGGGTGTTGATGAATTCATTAAAATCAATGCAGATCCAATATGGCTGCACCAGAATGAAATGTGGGAATGTATTCAAACAGAAGAAGATGAAGACCTTTCTTGAATTTAAAAAGGTGTCAGTAACGGTCAATGGCGATTATTACCAGATAGTGTTTCATGATGGCCTGGATACAGATGACGAACCATATTTCATGATTCAAAGACAATTCGAGTTTCCGGATGGCGGTGTCTGTCACTTCGAGAGCCATCACGAGAATCTTATTGATCAGTGTAAAGCAAAATCAGTGTCTCTTTCGACAAACATGCTGAATCTTTCATATGGAAGAAATCATCGTCGATATGTTGAAATTAGGTTCGATTTAGATGGTGTAGAATTTCAGGAACTTGTATCGGTTCTGAAGGAGATGATCCCGGAAACCAGAGTCGAGATGTAATCAAAGTGCTAACAAGGTAAATAAATACGGACTCCCAAAGGCTGCGCCACTTCGCTCAACACCTTTTGGCATCGGGTTATTTCCGACGTTTACGGCTGACTCGGATTGGTGGGGTGCAGATCACAAGCTATCCCTGTATGTCCGATTTTCAGTATGAACCTGCCGTTCGCTGATTCTTCTTGAAGGACAAGAGTTGCTGCATCGCGGAAGTTCGCCATGATTCGGGGAACGGCAGTTCATGGCCGCAAGCTGCCTGTCGGGAGGTTTGGACTGAAAATTACTTATGGGAGTCAGCTGTCGACCCATATCTGCCGTTCAGTAATGTGTAAATATTTCAAATAATTTCTTTAGGGTGATACCTGCCCGTAATCTACTATTTTTCGGGTATATTGCTATAGAGAAATCATTTCAAATCTAGTTATGCCGAATAAATATCCCATTTCTTGCTATGACAAAAATATATGCCTGAAGATGATTAGCACAATGTGGCTAATTCTATTGTATTTATTAAAGTCATATTTCATAGCCTTGTTGTCAGTTGTGAATGGTAGTGGAAGAACGTAGCTAATAGATATGTTTTACTGACTGGTTGATGTTGTCATTGGGTGCGCTTGCTGGAATACCTGCGATATTAGTAATTTATGCATGGATTAAAAGTGTCCCAGGCGCTCCTCCATTGATAAGGCGATTCTGGAGAAATGGATGGGCTCTTCTTGCAATTTCTGCAATACTCCATGCTTGTATTATCTTCGTTCCATTGTGGCTGGGCACTGCACATAAGATAGTGGTTTCTGGATGGATTCAACTATTCATTAGTCTATTAATTGTGTTCATTGTGTATAGATCGCTGTATATAAGGGACTGCTTTTCTGACTTCCCGGAGAAATGAATATCCAGAAGAAATAGCGGTGCTAGCGGGCATAAATATGTAGGTGGGTTTTATTGTATGTCGCTATTGGCTGTTCGCTGTTCGCGTTAAAAGCCACACCTGCATTCACTGTAGTCCAGATCAAAACAACAAAAAAGTATTTAGCCTCTGTGTTCTCTGTGCCTCTGAGGCAGGCATTTGAATAATAACCCACTCGGTTTGGGGAATAGACCTCTATCAATCATTTTTATCCAACGAAACCGGTTTAAATGGCCGGTGCATTTTCATGCCCTTGAACTCGTTGCGCTTCATGGCTTCGATCTGGCTATGCACGGCTTCTTTCCAGTGTATCTCCGGCGAATACCCCAGCCGTTCATGTGCCTTGTCATTGTTAGCGTGCGTTTCTTCAAGCAGGTGGATGATGCTGCGCGTTACCAGCGGCTCCCACGGCAGCAGCCTGTCGAGTTTCTCCATCAACCAGGCGAAGGTGTAGGCAACGGGGAAGGGGACGCTGAAGAGCGGCCTGGGATAGCCAAAGTTATCACTGATGTAATTGATCACTGTTCTGGCTGAAGGCACCTCGGGTCCGACAATATTGAAAGATTCGTAGGCTGCAAGTCCCGGCACCACGGCCGCACGAACAACGGCCTGCCCGATGTCTTTACCGCTGATGATCGGCAAACCGGTCTGACCACCGGCAACCCATGGCACCATGCGTGTTTTCAGGCGCGGCAGCAGTATTGGCAAGAGGCCAAGCGCATAGCGTTCACCGGCAAACAGGCCTAGCCTGAGGTTAACCATCGACATGCCCCGATGCAGATTTTCGCGCATCGCATTTTCAATCTTGATAACGTTATTGAGGTGCGGCCAGTAGCGGCGAGGGATGCCGGGATTATTGGCATCGGCGGAATACTCTGGCGATGCTGCGCTGGTGGTGCTGATGAATACAAAGCGCTTCACCTTCCATTCCAGTGCCTTGTCGATCAGCTTCAGGCTGGGTTCGAGAAACAGCGCTGCTGATTCCTTGCGTTTGCCCCACAATGATGTCCATGCAGCGCAATGGATAACAATATCGGCGCCGGTCAGTACGCGATCGAGATAATCAGGGTCGCGCAGGTCACCTTCGCGCACTTCACCGTTATATCCGGGGATTAGCTTTCGACGATCCCGACAGGCTGCGATAATATGCAGGTCCTGATGGCCGATCTGTATCAGTTCTTCAAGCACATGACTGCCAACAAAGCCGGTTGCACCAGTGACGAGAATCGAATGAGCCATACAATCATGTCCACAAATCAGACGGTCGTATGACTATTGCACAATCCATGCAGGCTTGCAAGCAATGTCTGAACTAGTAATAAAAACAATGGGCCAGTAGAGATGAATGTATTAATTACAGGTGCCAGCAGAGGCATAGGTCTCGAGATGGTTAAATACGGTATCGAGCACAACTGGCGCGTCTTTGCATGTTGCAGGCATCCGCAGCAGGCCGACTCATTGTTCTCGCTGGCAAAACTGGCAAATGGCCGTGTCAGTGTACACGTGGCGGATATGTACGAGCTGGCGACTATCCAGGCGCTGTCTTATGAGCTGCGCAATGATGCGATTGATATCCTGATCAACAATGCAGGTATCTATGGTTCCGATAAAAACAAGTTCGGCCATGTTGATGTACAAAGCTGGATCAATACATTCCAGGTCAACAGCATTGCGCCTTTGAAGGTTGCGGAAGCGTTGATCGAACAGGTGCGCATGGGCGATAAAAAGATAATTGCCTGCATGAGCAGCAAGATGGGCAGCATGGATGATAACGGTTCCGGCGGCAGTTACATCTACCGTTCCAGCAAGGCTGCGCTGAATGCTGTTGTTAAAAGCATGTCGGTCGATCTTAAGCAAGATGGTATCAAGTGCGTTGCATTGCATCCCGGCTGGGTCAAGACCGAGATGGGTGGGCCCAATGCTGAAATAACGACACGAGAATGCGTCACCAGCCTGTTCAATATTATGCTTTCATTAGAAGATAAAGATTCGGGCAGGTTTATAGACATAGATGGTACGACTATTCCCTGGTGATAAACATAACAACAACGTCGATTCCGCGCAGGCGGAAGTCAGGCGACTTGCACTAACGAATTAACATGACACTGCCTGATTTAACACAACTCGAAAGCATCGTAAAACCTGCGGCACAGGAAATACTGATCCCCGGTTTTGGCAAGCTCGATTACAGCCACAAAGCAGATGGCAGCATCATTACCGCTGCTGACAAGGCCATGCAGAAACGGCTGCAGCAAGAGCTGGAACAAGCATGGCCGGACTATGCCATCCTCGGCGAAGAAATGAGTGAAGATGAACAGCGTGCTGCAATGACGAATGAAGCCGGTTACTGGTGCATAGACCCACTCGATGGCACCAACAACTATGCAACGGGTACGCCGTTCTTTGCGGTTTCGATTGCACTGATCATCAATAAGCAGCAAACACTGGGTTTGATCTATGACCCGCTGCGCGAAGAGGTATTCACCGCAATCAAAGGCGAGGGCGCGGCATTAAACGGCAAGGTGCTCAACTGTGTTCCCAATAAAACAGACGTCGAAAGCACCATCGCAGAAATCGATTTAAAACGCTTGCCGAAAGAGCTCGCGGTAAGACTGGTTACCGAAGAGCCCTTCAGTTCACAACGCAACATAGGATCATCAGCACTCGACTGGTGCTGGCTGGCAGCCGCTCGCTACAATATATACCTGCACGGCGGACAAAAGCCCTGGGACTATGCGGCGGGTCATTTAATACTGCACGAAGCCGGTGGGCAATCAATCTCACTTGACGGCGAGCCCGTGTTCAGAGGTATGTACGAAGACCGTTCCGTGTTGGCCTCGCTGGATGAAGATATATTTATGCACTGGAAGCAATGGTTGGGTATCTAGTGCTTATGGAAGTAATCCAGTTCTTACCTGATTAAACCCGTCTGACTAACAGCTGTCCCAGTTATGCGTCATTCCCGCGGAAGTGGATTGCTGTCCGGAATTATAATAGTGAAGCTAGCTAACACTGCTATAGATTGCGGCTTTACTCATGTTTCAAAAATATTCGAACTTAAATTTATATAACTTCTAAAACGCCGTCATTCCGGCACGTTTTTAGCCGGAACCCAGTGACTTAATGTTGTACCGGGCACATGGGTAAGGCACTGAATGCATACTTCCACAGGCATGACCAGCATAATCCGGACAACAGTGAGTCCGGCCAGGGTATGTTTATGATGTAGATACGATGGATCGAGTGCATCGCAATACGATTATTAGAAGCTAATCGGGCTAACACTAATTTATTAAAGAAATAATAAAATAGCCGGTTGGAATCAGTAATTACATTATTTTACACAAGCGCAGGAATATAAAACTAATCTACAGAGATGTGTAATTACTTCCGGTAGACGGGTAACAACATTATTTATGTAGGCTTACCCGCATTATTATTCCTGTAAGGAAGCTTACTTATAAAATTACACTAAACGTTAGCTGTGCATATGAACGCTAGTCGGCATTCATATTTATGTGCCCGCTTAGTGCAGGGAAGCAACAAAAATATTAATAGGAGTCGAGAATGCGTGCGTGTTTGCAGCAGTCGTTTATTTCTACATGTTTAATTCTCAGTTCATTAATTTCGCAGATAGCCTATGCATCGCCGGCAATCGACTGGATTCTATCAACGCAAAATGCTGATGGAAGTTATGTCTTATCGACTGATATAGCAACAGCGACTCAGTCTACATCAGAAGCGCTTTCTGCATTTTCGGTCTTGCAGGAAAATACAGATCCCGATATTCCCTTAGCCCTTGATTATGTTAATTCTGAGACATACCGAAATACAGAGAATCTCTCAAGAGCAATATATGTCAACAGCCAGGCTGGAATTGATGTCTCGGTTTTACTGGCAGAGCTGAAGCTGCATCAAAATTTTGATGGCGGTTTTGGCGAGATGCCGGGTTATCACAGCACGGCAATCGATACGGCTTATGCATTGCTGGCAATGGCGAAGGCCGGTTATGACAATATCGATGTTCTGGATGAAGTCATTACATACTTGAGGCAACAGCAAACCGGCGATGGCAGTTTTGTACTGAGTGATCATAATCTCAGTTCGGTTTACATAACGGCACTGAGTTCGCAGGCGCTGCAACAGTACATTTTCGAGTTCGACGTTTCCAGTGAAATTCTGTTTGCAAACGAATATCTGCTGGCACAGCAGCTAACAACGGGTGGCTGGGGCAGTGAATGGGAAAGTGCCAGCGCGTTGTTATCCATCGTCGCTGCAACCACGGATGCAGCCCGTTATGCAAGGTCGGTACAGTGGTTGCGTGATCAGCAGCTTGTCAACGGCTCCTGGGCAGAGAATGTCTTTACTACTGCGCTGGTACTCAGAGCTCTGAGCCTGACAGAAAATGTACAGACACCGCTCGTACCGACGGTCGGCGAGATCAAGGGTCGCACCGCCAATGCCGGCACGGGTGCCTTTATCGCCGAAGTCGCCATCAGTATCGAGCAGCTTGCCGGTGTAACAACACTGTCTGGTATCGATGGTCAGTTTGCATTGACAGAGCTGCCGCCCGGCAGCTATACGCTGCGCTATGAAGAAGGCGGTTTTGCAACGGCCACTCAGGACTTCACGATTGTCGCCGGCCAGGTGATCGATCTGGGGCAGGTGTCACTAACGCCTTTACCGGATACGGGAGTGGTGAGCGGTATCGTCACCGATGCGACTAACGGTACCCCCGTCATTGGCGCACGGGTTCAGTTATCGGGTGTAACAGCGGCGACCATTACGACCAACACGAACGGCTATTACAGTTTTACGAGCAGTCCGGGTAGCGTCACGGTGACCGTGTCAGCGCTCGATTACGAAACAGAATTTGCCACGGGTAACGTGGTTGCAGGCGGCACTCTGGTTTACTCACCGGGTCTGCAACCCGCGGGAACGATCGATCCCGACCCGTTCGTTACTATCAAGGGTGTCGTGGTCGATGGTAATACCGGGCTGCCGATTGAAAATGCATTAATACAGGTGATTGGGACGGCATCAACGATCCTGTCGAGTGCAACCGGCGGTTTTGAGTTGACGGGTGTTGTAGCAGGTGAATTATTGATTGAAGTTGCACGTGATCAATACCAGAGCATGCACTATACCGGTCTGGCGAATGAGGGAAGTAAGCTTGATCTCGGCCTGGTTCACCTGTTCCCGGTTGAGATTCAAACCACATCGACAATTACAGGAACAGTGAAGGACGCAGGTACGGGCGCAGCGATTTCGGGTGCCTGGGTGTCGGTCACAGGCCAGGACATCAGTGCCGTCACCGATGGCACCGGTCACTATAGTGTCGAAGGCGTCGGCGGTAGTGAGTTCACACTCGCAATCAGCGCGACCGGTTTTCTGGGTACGGATAAAACCGTCAGCGTCACCGGGCCCACCAATGTGGCACTGGATATCGAACTCGAGCGTGCAGCCGTCACCGATTTCGACATCATAGACATCCATATCGAAACCGGCATCACCAGTTACCCGGCGAACTCAGAGCTGGAAGTCGACGCTATCCTGTACAACAGCGGAACAACGGACCGGCAGGTACGCATTTTCTACAAGATACTCAATAGCGGCAACCGGATAATCGCTGAAGGCGAAGCCCCTCAAGTCGCAATCGGCGCTGATCTGGTGACCGGGGTGCTGACCGTACCGGCAGCACAGGTGGTTGAGGTTGGAGTCGAATGGTTTACCGGTCGTCATGCACCCGGCGCCTACACCGTCGTTGCACAGGTCTACGATGGTCTGGACGGTCAGCTACTCGCCGAGCGTGGTATGCAGGTCACGGTAGAACTCACTAAAACACTCGGTGGCTATGCCGAATTCGATCCACCGATAACCCAGCTGGCCGGTAACCGGCCGGTGCAGATCAAGGCACGAGTATCCAACCAGGGCAATCAGGTGACGGATGCGAGCACGGTGACGGCGCGTGTTACCCTGAAAAACCAGGGATTCCAGCCGCCACGGGCCAGCATCTTCTCGGAAAACCTGGCCATCGATGATGGTTTGAGTAATCCGCGTGGTATGGACAGGGATGTTGCGGGCAACATTTACGTTGCCAACAGCGATGCCAACACCGTTTCGATTGTGGCACCCGATGGCAGCGTAGCCGAATTCGCGGCAGGTTTTGTTACACCGACCGATGTCGATGTGACACCAGACAACGATGTTTACGTATTGAACCGCTTCAGCAACTACATACGCATCGCTGCAGGCGGCTCGCGCTCGTCTACCACTACTGGTTTGTCGTTTCAGCAGGGTATAGAAGCGCTTGCCGACGGTCGGGTGCTGGTTGCTACCAGGGACGGTTTGTATGAAGTCACAGCTGCCGGCGTGGTCAATCTGATCGTTTCGGACGGCTTGTCCAACCCGCAGGGCATGGCGGTCGACAGCCAGGGTGCGGTGTATGTCGCCAACAGTGGTGAAAACTCGATAACACGGTACAAGGATGGCGTATTGTCGACATTCGTTGGGGCTATCAATCGCCCCTACGGCATCGCGGTCGATGCCAGTGACCACCTGATCGTTACCAGTTTCGGCGACAACAGTCTGCTAAGAATCGCACCGGATAAAACGATAACAACGATCGCCTCAGGCCTGGCCGGTCCCTATGATGTCAAGATCGACGCCAACGGCGACTATATTGTCACCAACAACTTTTCCAGTGAGATCGTACGCGTGACACCTGCCGGTGTGATCTCCGTGATTGCAGGCCAGTCCATCAATACGCCATCGGCGATGACATTCGATGCTGCTAACAACCTTTATATCGGCAATGGCAGTGGCGGCAAGATCACGAAACGCTCCAGCGATGGCACGCTCACCCGCTTTGGTTCGCAAATCATGCCGACTGCAATGCTGCCCGATGGCAACGGCGGTGTGATCGTGCTCGAGGCGGGATCGACACTGTCGCATGTAAGCGATGATGGCACCCGAACGGTCATCGCTGCTAACCTCAGCGGCGGCACTGATGTGCTTGACGCGCCCGACGGTAACGGCTATCTGGTCAGTGAAAACCGTAAAAACCAGATCACCCGGATCGATGCATCGGGACAGTTATCCGCTTATGCAACCTCGCTGCTGCAACAGCCAAGAAACATTCGCTCGGCGTCTGACGGCGCAATCTATTTCATCACCGCGGTCGGCGATCTTATCAGGGTCAATGCGGACGCAACCACGCAAACGATTGCATCCGGGATCAGTAACCCTTACGGGCTGGCGATCGATGCCGACGGTAATCTCTACACCAGCGAGAATGGCGCCCAGCAGGTACTGAAAGTCTCACCAACAGGCACCGTGTCGGTGCTGGCAACGACCGCTTTCAGCCCCGGTGCCCTGGCGGTGTCCGCGACGGGCGAGGTGCTGGTTTCCCAGTACGGCACCGGTAACCTGTTCCGTATCGACGCGACCGGCACTGTCAACAGCTACGCGACACTCGGCGCTCCCGTCTACACCGACATGCTTGCCGATGCAGACGGTAATCTGTGGGTACCCGATTACGTTTCCAACCGGTTGCTGAAACGCGATACGATCGGTGTGGAAACGCTGTATACGATCACCGGTAATCCCAAAGGCATTGAGTCGGACGGTGCGGGTGGCGTCTATGTTTCGACGACGGGCTCGGTCAAGCGTGTTAGCGCTACCGGAACGATCAGTACCTGGCTTACTGACAGCCATTTATCGACAGGTATGGCGGGTCTGGCGCTGGATGCGGGATTCCGACTGTGGGTGTTGGCGGATAATGGTGCGATGTTCCGTTTCGCGCCCGACCTGTCCTTCGACAGACACTACGATACGCTGGGGTTTGTCCAGGGAATGACCTACGATGACTCCGGTGCATTGATCGTTGCAAGCAATAACACAGTGATAAGACTGAATCAGGCGGCTTCACTGCCTGAAGTCATCGCATCGGGTAATTTCTTCAATATCGGGAAAGAGACGGGTAATTACGTGCTGTTGTCCACGGGCACGGCCGTCAAGCGTCTCGACCTGTCAACTGGCACGATCACCGATGTGGCTTCGGGCTATCTCAATCTGTTGTCTCTGGCGGTTGCAGCGGACGGGCGTTTCGCCGCGGGCGATGGCGGCCGCAATGAAGTGTCGCTGTTCGCGGCCGATGGTACGGAACTGGATCGTTTCGTTGGCCTCAATAATCCCAAAGGTCTGGCGCTCGATGCGACCGGTCGTTTATTTGTCGCCAACTCCAATCCGAATGCAATTTCACGGGTGACCGGTGGCGGCGCCGTCACTTCGTTTGCGGATATATCGAATGTCAAGTACCTGCATAGTGACGCCAACGACCATCTTGTTGCGTCATCCGGTGACCGCCTGATCGAGCTGGATCCATCGGGCAATGTGGTTACCAATGTCCGCTATCCATCGGTGGATCTGTTCGGCGTCATGGCAGATGTACAGGGCAACAGGCTGACGGTTTCAGCCGATGGCGGGCTGCTGCAACTGAATACGGATGCCAGCTTCACGACGATTGCCAGCGGCCTCGGATTTGCCCGGGATGTCGAGCTCGATCCAGACGGCAATGTGGTCATCGCCGATTCGACGCGTGATGTCATCCATCAACTGCATGCGGATCATTCGACATCGGTGCGCTATGCGAATATACCAGGCGCCAAGAGTGTCACGTATGATTCTGCGGGTCGTGCCTTTGTCCTGTATTTAAACAGTCGCGTCGTTATTTTCGACACCGACGGTACCAGGCGGGACCTGCCGATGCCCGATATCACGATCCAGGAACTCGATAATATCCTGATTGTGGACGACCGCTCCTTTCTCGGCACAAAGTACGCCAAGGATACAGTTATCAAGGTTACCTTTGATCCACTGTATCCGGACATCACGCCGGGCGAAGTTATCTATACAACCACAGTCGCTCTCGGCAACCTGACGCTTACCAATGATCAGGTCGCGCTGGATTTCGGTTTGTGGACACCGACGGTCAGTGGTGATTATCTGCTGGAGATCGTCGCGGATAATCCGGCCGTAGGCGGCAGCATGACAAACACATTGCATGTTGGCCCGAATGCTAGCGCTGATATTAATCTACCTGAAATGATACTGCCGCCGGGTGATGTCGCAGTGAATGCCAGCCTGTTAGTCTCGGGCGCCGATTCGACCAGCGTGACGAAAATTGATACCGACAATGTATATCTGGCAACGGAAAGCGGCGCCAGCGCACGTGGCGTGACCGCCGATACACAGGGCAATATCTATGTGGCCGATAATGGACGTCTTGTGAAAATAGCGCCCGATGGCACCGCCAGTGATATCAGCCTCAATTTCACCCCCGATGTCCTGGTGTCGGATTCGAAAGATAATATCTACACCCTCGGGCTCACATCGAAACAGCTTTACCGCATCACGTCGGCGGGCACCGTCAGTCAGCTTGTGCAGTCTGACCACATCATTCGTGGTGTCGTTGTCGATAACGCTGATCGGGTTTATGTAGTTGACGATTCAGGTACCCTGTCACAGGTGCTGCCGGATGGATCCCTGAAGACTATCAATACCGTGGGTTCACCCTGGCCCCGTGGCTTGACCATGGACGGCTTCGGTAATCATTACATCCTCAACCGTTTTGGATTTGAGAAGGATGTCATCACCAAAATCGGACAGGGCGGTGTCAGCTCAAATTTCTTCGACAAGGCAGTATTCGAATTTGAAGGCTTCAACGTTACCGCAGATTGTTCCAACAACCTGCTGTTCGCGCCTAAGCATCTGCCACCGCATATCGAGCACTCTGAAGAAACCACGGTCGTACAACTGGTCGGTGATACCGGCGAGACTCGCACCGTGCTCTACGGACCGCCGATCGATTTCGCGCTGGGTGACATCGACGTGATGCAGTATGACCGATTCGGCGGACGGATACTGATGTGGTCGGATTTCTCCAACGGCAAGGTGTTCGCCTTCCCGGTGGTGTGTGGCGGTATCGACAGCGAATTGCACCTGGTCACACGTGCGGATGTTGACCTGTCGAGCACCGATCCGGCACCCGACAGCATCATTGATCTGCCCGACGGTACCCGTGAGTATGTCTGGCAGTTGGCGGATGTCGATGATGCCGGACAGCCTATTGCATTGAATATGCTGTTCAAGGGGCTGACTGAAGGCGAGTCGCGACTGGCATTCAATAACGCCTTCATGCAGTTCAACAACGCCTTCGATCCCGGTGCGCCGGTGCGTCTGCCGGTCACCATTCCACAGATCGGTGTATCGAGCCGGATGGAACTGAACACGACGATCGATGCTGCGCAGTATCCGCGTGACACCCTGGTGAACATTTCCAGTGTGATTAACAACGGTGGCGTGAATGTATTCAACGGCAGTTTGAATGTATCCGTCATCGATGCGAGCGGTGCGCCGGTGTCCAGCCTGACCGGTGTCGCGATCAATAACCTTGCACCGCAGGCAAACCAGTCATACGGCCAGGTCTGGGATACCGCCGGTACATTGGCGGGTGATTACCGCATAGCCGCCAGTCTGGTCGATGCGACAGGTGCGGTGATCGCCGACAGTGAATCGGCTTTCAGTATTCTGACTAACGAAACCGGTGCGGGTATCATCACCGCAGCGGTCTCGACTGACAAACCCGAATATCTGGCCTGGGATCAGCTCGTGGTGAATGCGCGCGTGCACAATGTATCCACCAACGCGATCCAGCTGCCGGGCACGTCGACCATCACAGTGGTACAGCCCGATGGCGTGTTGCTATACAGCAATACCCTGCCAATCCGAGAACTCTACCCTGCCAGTTATCAGGACCTGGCCGAAACGATTACACTTGGCGATGCGCTGCCGGGACAGTATGCCGTCAACATCAATGTATATGCTGCCAGTGGCGAACTGCTGGCAGCTAAATCCGCTGGCTTTACCGTCAACAGTTCCCAGACGCAGGCACTGGCCGGCTCCGTGGTAGCAACACCTTCGAACGTCAACGCCGGAGAAGCAGTGGTCTGCAGCGCGCAGATCGATAACCTCTCTGCCAGTACGATCGATCCCATGTTGTTATCGCAGCAGGCAGTCAATCCCGCCAATGCCGGCATCATCACCGAGGTACAGACAACAGAATCGTTAGCGGCGAATGGCAGCCTGACAACTTCACACACAGTGAACACGAATGCATTGGCGCAGGGTAACTACCTCTGCCTGGTCACCGCCACCGTCGATGGCGTCGCCGGGCCGTTGGCAGCCACTGGTTTCCAGGTGGTGCAGGCGGTATTGTCGCCTGTCGCCAATGCGGGGTCTGACCAGACAACGACCGTCGGTCAGACTGTGGTGCTGGATGGTAGTGCTAGCAACAGCCCGGATGGGTATGCGCTCAATTACCAGTGGAATATCGTGTCATCGCCCGCGGGCAGCACGGCGCTACTCAATAATGCAACCGAGGTTAACCCAAGTCTGACCGTCGACCGGCGGGGCAGCTACAGCATCGAGCTGATCGTGAATGACGGCACACTGGTCGGTGAGCCTGATACGGTCGTGATTAATGTGATCAATACCTCGCCGCTGGCCAACGCCGGGCCGGATCAAACCGTGTACATCAGTCAGACGGTCACGCTGGACGCGACCGCCAGTACCGACTTCGAAGGTGATGCACTGTCGTACCAGTGGAGTATTCTCAGCAAGCCGGCCGGTAGTGTCAGTGTGCTCTCCAGTGCCACGTTGGCGATGCCGGAACTGGCGATCGACAGCCACGGCAGTTACTCGCTGCAACTGGTCGTCAATGACGGCTTCGATAGCAGTACGCCCGACACGGTGATCCTGAATGTCGGTAACGTCAATCCCGTCGCGCATGCCGGTGCCGACCAGTCGGTATATATCGGCCAGACGGTGACGCTTGACGGCTCGGCCAGTACCGACAACGATGGCGATACGCTCACGTACCTGTGGAGCATAGTAAGTCAGCCGGCAGACAGCACAGCGCTATTGAGTAGCAACACAACTGCCATTACCACCATCGATATCGATGTACACGGCAGTTATCAGCTGCGGCTGATC
>CAWEEC010000016.1:0-12742 GCA_963807785.1 uncultured Gammaproteobacteria bacterium
TTTAAAACGACCTGCACGATCAATACAACAGCAAGCACAAACAGAATCGCGAACACAATGCCGCCGATGATGAAATGATGAAACTTGCCGTGTTCAAAATCACGCTGGCGGTTGGCTTCTGATTGCACGCCAAACCAGCCTGCAAACAAACTACCGAGAAAACTCAGCGGCGTAATGCCACTCTTTTTCTTGCCGGTGTCGTCATTCATAGGTTGAACTCTTAATGTTTAGAACAATTCTTAATATTAGCATTGCCTTATATTAGATACAATGTGTATCTGTTCAGAGCTCGAGCTGTTTGAGGTATTTCTTAAAGTCTTCAGCCAGTTCTTCATGTTGAAGTGCAAAATCAACTGTTGCCTGTAAGTAGCCGATTTTACTACCACAATCGTAGCGTCGGCCTTCGAAGCTGTAAGCCAGCACCTGCTCATGTTCACGCAGTTTCGCAATCGCATCGGTGAGCTGGATCTCGTTCCCGGCACCCCGTTGCGTGGTCCTGAGCAGATCGAATATCGTCGGCGTCAGCACATAGCGACCTACGATGGCCTGGTCGGATGGCGCCTTCGAGGGCGCCGGCTTTTCAACGATCTGTTCAACTCGCGCGATCCTGTCTTCAATCAAGGGCCCCGCTATCATGCCGTATTTATCACTCTCCTCGATGGCCACAGTCTGGGTACCAATAACCGATGCCTGGTAGCGATCAAATACCTCGACCATCTGCTTAATACAGCCGTTGCCTTCATTTCGAATCAGGTCATCGGGCAGAATCACGGCAAAGGGGTGGTGACCGACAGCCGCTTCCGAACATAAGACCGCGTGGCCTAATCCCAGCGCCTCTGATTGCCTGATAAAAACACAGGCGACCCCATCCGGGATCACATCCTTAACGATCTTGAGCAGGCGGTCCTTACCGCGTATGGCAAGCTCGGTCTCGAGTTCGTAGGACTTGTCAAAATGATCGATGATCGAGTTCTTGGTGCGGCCGACGATGAATACCAGCTTGTTGATTCCTGCCTCGATCGCTTCCTCGGCAGCATACTGAATAAGGGGTTTGTCGACGATGGATAGCATTTCCTTGGCGACGGATTTCGTTGCCGGCAAAAAACGTGTTCCCAGTCCGGCGACCGGAAATACGGCTGTCTTTACAGATGACATATTAAATCCTTGATGAAAATCACTTTGCATACAATTTTAGACTATACGACGTCCCGGTGTTGAGGTAGCTATGGTATATTTCGCGGTTTCAGGACTGACACCAAATTATCATGACGTACGTTGTTGTAGAAAACTGTATCAAGTGCAAATACACGGACTGTGTGGATGTATGTCCAGTCGACTGCTTCCATGAAGGGCCTAATTTCCTGGTGATTGATCCGGAAGAATGCATTGATTGCACGTTGTGTGAACCTGAATGTCCCGCCGAAGCCATTTTTGCGGAAGATGACGTACCAGCAGGGCAGGAGCACTTTACCGAGCTCAATGCGGAGTTATCGGCCGAGTGGCCGGTCATCAATGTCAGCAAGGACCCGCCTGCCGATGCCGCGGAGTGGGACGGCGTCGAAGACAAGCTTAAATATCTCGAGCGCTAATCGATCCATGACGCTGTCCGCTGATATTCTGGTTGCGGATTATGAGGACATCGTTGAACTGGCCGTTCTAAAGCTGTTACAGACAAACCAGGACAAATTACCTGATCTGTCCACGATCTGCCTGTTTACGCCTAATCGAAACCTGTCCTCGCACGCCAGAAAATGTATTCTGGACAAGCTGCCGGAAGATTCGCAAGCCGTCATTCCCCCTTTCATCGGCACCTTGCAGCACTGGATCAGCGACAATATTGCATTACCCGATGCTGCTGTCAGCGTGCTGTCTGACCAGGCGCGTCAATTGCTCTTCGTCGAGGCACTGGCCGAGAATCCCGCCCTCTACAAGGAAGAGAATAAATGGCAAGTGAGCGCAGCCCTGCTACGTCTGTTTGATGAACTCGCGTTAAACCAGATAAGCCTGCTCGAGCAATCGGATAGTGAATGGTTGCATACCCTGGAACAGGCCTATGACTGCGAACACCAGAATCATCACCTGCAACAGGAAGCCGCGCTGGTTCATAGCCTGTGGCAGGCCTGGCAGCAACAGTTAAAAGCCAATCATTTGCTCGATGCATCTGCTGCGTATCTCGCACGCTTAAACCGGGCCAAATCCCAGCTCAGTGAAAACCTGCATTTTTACCTGCTTACGACCGACCATCTGGCGCCCTGTGAACAGCAATTCATCGCTACAGTCTCAGCCCGGAATATGTGCACCATCGTAGAGTATTCGAACATCAGGCAGGCATCGCAAAACGCTTCACAGCTTGCAACATCTGTATTTGTACACGACGCCTTTGATTTTGAATCTGCGCCACTGCAGCAACGTGCAGCGCGTTACAGGCAGACTTACGGCAATGCCTCATTACCATTTTCGGTATTCTATTCACGCGATGCCGAGACTGAGGCACGTGCAGTTGATCTGCAGGTGCGTTTATGGCTACTTGAAGGTAAACAGAATATTGGCATCGTATCTGAGGATCGTAAACTTTCACGGCGGGTACGGGCACTGCTGGAACGTGCGAATGTGTATATCCAGGATATGGCCGGCTGGTCGCTGTCTACCACCAGTGCTGCTGCAGTGCTCGAACGCTGGCTTGAATGCATTGAAGAGGATTTCGATTACCGCCCGATGCTCGATCTTCTCAAGTCACATTTTTATCAATCGCAGCCTGGTGATGCTGAACAGCTCGAAGCCGTGTATCGCCTGGAAAACGACATCATACTTCATGAAAATATCGGACATGGTATCAGGCGTTATAGAAAACAGCTTGATTACCGATTGCATCGTCTGGAGAACTGGCCTAAAAACACATATAACAATATCATCCAGCTGCTCGAGCAGTTGGAAAAAGCCGCCCAACACTTACAGTTGCTCTATCGCTCCAATAAAAAAAACTGCCTGAGCGAATATCTGGATGCATTAACGGCAAGTCTTGAGCCGCTCGGCATCATGACATCTTTTGCTGATGATGCAGCAGGCATGAATATACTCAGTACCCTGCAAGACATGCGCAATGGATTACAGCACTCAAATCCCGGGATGCAGTGGGGAGATTTCAGGACATGGCTGGGTATGACACTGGAACACCAGCTGTTCAGTCCACAAACCGCACCATCTGCTGTCAGCCTGATGAGCCTGGCACAGGCCGAATGCCGGCATTATGACGCGCTCATCATCGCCGCGGCAGACAAGCAGCATTTACCCGGAAAACCCGACGCCTCACCATTTTTCAATCAGTCTGTGCGCCTGTCATTGGGACTATCCGACTGGCAGCAACAGCGTGAACATAAACTAGAGCAATTCAAGCGACTGCTACAGGCTTCCGAACAAATCCTCATTACCTGCAAACAGGAGGATAATGGTGAACCAGTGCCACTTTCACCGTGGATCGAAGCCGTGAAAACATTTCATGCCCTGACTCACGATGACTCATTGCAAAACACATACCTGCAACAATTGCTGGATCAGAATACATCTGTATTTATATGTGACACCGACAAGCTACCCGAAATAGCACAACAACCCCGGCCATCGCTGCCACTCGAGGCGATTCCACAGAGAATGTCTGCCAGTGCACATCAGCGTCTAATCGATTGTCCCTATAAATATTTTGCCGGTGATGGCATGAAGCTGAAACCACCCGATGAAATTCGCGAAGAACTGCAAAAGTCAGATTATGGTGAACGGGTACATAAAATTCTGAACGCCTTCCATCGACCGGTGAAAAACCTGCCCGCTCCTTTTGCAGACAAGCTGACAGCTGACAACAAAGACAGTGCAACCAGTCACCTGATATTGATTTCAGAGGCTGTATTCAAGCAGGACATGGAAGACAATGCCCTGCATCGCAGCTGGCTACATCGATGGATGCAACACATTCCTGCGTATATCGACTGGCAAATCAGGCAACAGCAAGACTGGAATATCAGTGAAACCGAAAAACAGTGCGAAGCCACCATGAATGATATCAAGCTGACACTGTATGGCCGCCTTGACCGTATCGATATCAACGCCGAACACAACAGTCACCATTCGATTATCGACTATAAAACAGGATTCACAGCAAGCCAGGCAGACGTTAGTAGCGGTGAGGATGTGCAACTCGCAACTTATGCATTGTTGGCCGGCGATACCAGTTCGGTCAAGTATCTGTCACTGGACGAGAGCAATGGCGCGGTGAAAACAAAAGCCACTCTCGAAGGTGAAGACCTGCGCTCACTTGGGCATGATATCCGTACTCGACTGCAAACAGTTATCGCTATGGAGCGCAATGGCAGTCCCATGCCCGCATGGGGTGATCAGCGCACCTGCGGTTACTGTGATTTTGCCGGTCTGTGTCGCAAGAAGATCTGGGGCAATGAAAAATAAAAAGCCGGAAAAATAAAAAACCGCCGGTCCCAATGACACAGCGGCTTTATATAACAGCATATAGCTGTCTATTGTACTGCGTACAATGAACCGTTTACGCTGGAGAAATAAACAATACCATCCTTGACTGTTGGTGATGAATAAATCTTGTTATCAGTGCGGTATTTCCAACGCAAGTTACCGCGGTCAGCGGTGATAGCGTACATGTAGGTATCTGTACTGCCGACATAAACTGTACCTGATGCAACCACAGGCGCAGAAAATACCGGGCCTTCAGTTCTGAACTCCCACTGGCGGGCGCCATTACCGGCATCAAAAGAATATACATAACCATCCTTGCTACCTACGATAATCCTGTCACCATCAATGGCCGGTGAAGACAGAACCTGTCCTGCTGTTTTCTTCTGCCACATTTCCTGACCGGTTCTGATATTGATCGCATGTACCAGCTTGGCATCGGTACCGATATAAACCTTGTCACCATCAACTGCCGGCGAAGAATGAATTTTCTGGTGTGCATTGAAACGCCAGAACTCCTGGCCGGAATTGACATCCACGGCATACACAAAACCACTCATGGTGCCGAAAAAGACATGATCCCCGTACACTGCCGGCGAACTGTAGACACCACCCTTGGCATCAAAGCGCCATTTCTCATAGCCATTGTCTGCATCGACCGCATAAACATGGCCATCTTCACTGCCGACGTAAACAATCCCGCCAACGACTACAGGCGATGAAGACACAGGCCCCTCGGTCTTGAATTTCCATTTGGTTCCATGCGTATCAGTATCGATCGCGTACAGGCTGTTGTCCCAGCTACCCACGTAAACAATGCCATCGACCAGTGCGGGTGTTGACTCGACATTGCCATCAGTACGGTATTTCCAGTTGAGCAGCCCGGTGTCAGCA
The DNA here is from genome assembly GCA_963807785.1 of uncultured Gammaproteobacteria bacterium. Lineage (GTDB taxonomy): Bacteria > Pseudomonadota > Gammaproteobacteria > SZUA-229 > SZUA-229 > JABDQW01. The sequence continues at coordinate 5,368 of CAWEEC010000016.1, forward strand.
TTGATGGCATAGAGGTATCCATCATTGCAGCCGAGATAAATTTCGTTATCGCCAGCGACCGGAGACGAATAAACTTTATCCGGTGTGGTGTGTTTCCACTTCAGCGTATCCAGTGTCGTCGGCCCTGAACTACCCATAACACCGGTGTGTGTTGGGTCGCCACGGAACATGGCAGTTGTGCCAGTGCCGCATGATGTTAATGATAGCGAAAGAATTGCCACGCCGGCGATCAGCATGTGCCTGTTAGACATAGTTAACTCCTGAACAACTTATTCGGTGATGTAAGCCCGGTTAGAATGTTTTTGTTTTAATAACAAGAAAGGATAGCGCACACGGTAAAAAACGCTATATTTTGGCCATTTTTTTGAACAAAAGTGGCTCAGGTCAGATTTGCTGTATTACCCGCGTGACATAACACTTCATATGATATTGTGCCGGCATGACTGGCGACAGTATCAACCGGCAACTCCCTGCCCCATAACACAACGCGATCACCATGGCCGGAATCGACGCCGCGAAGATCCACACACAGGCTGTCCATGGACACCCTGCCGACGATCGGGCACAGGCGATCATTGATCCAAACGGGTGTACCGGAGGGTGCATGCCGCGGATAACCGTCACCGTAACCGGCAGCGACAACACCCACCGGCATAGCTTCCGGGCACTGCCAGGTGCTGCCATAGCCAACAGCATCGCCTTTAGCCAGTTGCTGCACCGCTACCAGCCGGGTCTCAAACTGCATCGCCGGCTTGAGATCCAGTTCGGTAGCAGTACGCCCGGGCAGAGGTGAGCTTCCGTACAGCATGATGCCAGGCCTGACCCACTCCAGATGGCTGTCAGTTTTGCTGATAATTGCCGCGGAATTGGCCATGCTGCGCTCTGCATCATAATTAGATAATACATTAATTAAGCTTTCTAACTGATTGTTATTTAATGGATTGTCAGGCTGGTCCGCATTTGCAAAATGCGACATGAAGCGAATACTGTGTACCACTGCAGACGACTTCAGTGTCTGCAACACTGCATCAACTGTGTGCAGTGGCACGCCGAGGCGATGCATACCGGTATCAATTTTCAGCCAGACATCGAGGCTGTAACGGCTCTCGGCATATAACAACTCTGCCTGCCACTGCTGGTGCACGACCGGCTGCAGGTTGTACTCAACGCATAAGCCAAGCTCATGCTGATTGGCAAAACCGTGAAGCACGACCAATGGCTGGCTGAACCCGGCGCGCCTCAGCGCCACCGCCTCGGCCGGCATCGCCAGCGCAAAGGCATCTGCACTGGCAAGCGCGGTGGCGGCCGTGAGCACGTCGTGGCCATAAGCATTGGCCTTGATCACGGCCATGACCTTGCTGGCTGGTGCCAGCTGCCTTACCCTGACGAAGATTATGCCTGAGGGCATCAGCATCGATCTGAATAGTGGCGGTACGTTCCTTGTGCCGGACGGATCCGTGGCTCATGGCAGATCACGGCCCTTCGTTGCTGTACATTTCGGGTATGAAGTTCTCGAACTTGGTGTATTTTCCCAGGAAAGTCAGCACGGATTTGCCTATAGGTCCATTACGTTGCTTGGCGATAATGATTTCTGCCATACCTTTATCCGGGCTGTCATTGTTGTAAACCTCATCGCGGTAGATAAATACGATCACGTCCGCATCCTGTTCGATTGCACCCGATTCACGCAAATCAGACATGACCGGGCGTTTGTCCGGACGTTGTTCGAGCGAGCGGTTTAACTGTGAAAGCGCAATCACCGGCACATTCAGTTCTTTAGCCAGCGCCTTGAGACCACGCGAGATTTCTGATATTTCGGTCGCCCGGTTCTCGCTGGCACCGGGAACCTGCATCAACTGCAGATAATCGATTACGATCAAACCCAGGCCGTGTTTACGTTTCAAGCGCCTGGCCCTGGCCCTTACTTCTCCCGGTGACATCGCCGGCGTATCATCGATGTACAGGTTTGCTTCGGATAGCATGTGTACAGCGGAGGTAATACGTGGCCAGTCTTCATCGGTAAGCTGGCCGGTACGAATATGATGCTGATCGATGCGCCCGAGCGATGAAATCATGCGCATCGCCAGTTGCTCGCCCGGCATCTCCATACTGAACACAGCGACCGGCGTCTTGTGCCCGATAGCGGCATTCTCGGCGATATTCATCGCGAAGGTTGTTTTACCCATTGAAGGACGCCCGGCGACAATGATCAGTTCACCGGCATGTAATCCTGTCGTGCTTTCATCGAACTTGTCAAAACCGGTCGGAACACCGGTAATATTGCCTTCAGACTGAAACAGGTAATCTATCTGTTCGACCGTCTTGGTGAGCAGATCCTTGATATCCTGAAAACCACCGCGGCCGCGCATGTCCTGTTCGGCGATCTCGAACACACGTCTTTCCGCTTGTTCGAGCAAATCACGGCTACTGCGGCCATCCGTTTTGAATCCACTGCTGGCGATGTCGGTTCCAATCGCAATCAACTGGCGCAACACCGAGCGCTCACGAACGATATCAGCATAGGCAACGATATTGGCGGCCGTTGGTGTCTCTTTAGCCAGACGCCCGAGGTAAGCCAGGCCACCAGCGTCGTCGAGCTGGCCATTTTTCTCCAGCCACTCCGATAGAGTCACGGCATCAAAAGGCTGTGATTTTTCTTCCAGGTTACGAACAGCCGTGAAGATGAGGCGATGATCTGCGCGGTAAAAATCACTTTCAGCGATGCGGTCGGCAATCTGTTCCCAGGCACGGTTATCGAGCAACAGGCCTCCGATGACCGCCTGCTCCGCTTCAACAGAATGCGGTGGAACTCTTAAATTGTCCTGATGAGTCGCTGCGGGGAATGTGGCTGTATCGGGCATAAATCGTGCGTGTCGGGATCGGCTTTACAAGGCACAAGAATTACACGAGCTCGCGCTCGAGGCAAGTGTTTAACGCAATTGGAAAATAAAAAAGGCCTTCTAACAAGAAGGCCTTATACAATGCCCGCCAGTTGCGACCAAACTGGCTAATTTCACTGCTGTCAGTCTTCTTCGGCAATGACTTCAAGCTTGATAATTGAATTTACTTCGGCATGCAGGTGGATATCGATTTCATACTCCCCGGCGACCCGAATTGGGCCTTCGGGCATGCGAATTTCGCTTTTCTCGATTTCGATGCCTTTTTCATTGATGGCTTCGGTGATATTTGCATTGGTGATTGAACCGAAGAGTTTGCCTTCACCGCCTGATTTTGCAGTGATACTGACTTCCAGGCCGTCGAGCTGTTCAGCACGCGCTCTGGCGGCAGCCAGTACTTCGGCTTCATGATTTTCCAGTTCTGCACGGCGTGCTTCTATTTCGGCGATGTTTTCAGCCGTTGCAAGCTTGGCCTTGCCCTTGGGCAACAGGTAGTTCCTGGCAAAACCAGGGCGCACATTGACCCGGTCACCCAGTCCACCGAGACGATCTATTCTTTCTAGCAGGATGATTTCCATTGTAATAACCTCAATCGTAACTCAGGCGATTAGTCGCCTTCTAAAGTCTATCCAGGTATCTGCCAGGCCAGCCAGCGCCAGCAGAACCACGGTATGCGGTACAAAAAACATAAACAAGTAAACCATAAACAACCAGACCGCATTGAGTTGTCTACCGGCGAACACGGCGTGCAGCACTGCAACACCCTGGTTCAGATACAGGGCAAATACCACCAGCAACATCGCATTGAATATATCTGCAGTGATAATCGATGCCGCAATGGATATAGCAAGCGCAATTAACGCCGTTGTTTTACCCAGGTTGATGGCACGAAATTCCTTGCCAAATCCACCGGGGTTATAAATAACTGCCTGCCACCACCTCGCCAGGTAGAGACTGAGCATGGTGCCGATCATGAAACTGCTGGCAAAAAAGCCTGGCAGTATACGCACGATTTGATCAATCACCCGCTGCAGCTGCTCACTGTCGAGTGTCCCTTCAGATTTCTCCAGCAGGTCTTGCGCCATCATATTCAGCGACGAGCGCCAGATTTCGCCGAAATCCGGGAAAAACAGGTACAAAACGATGATACCCAGCAAGCTTACGCCCGCTATCAACTGCAAGCATAAAACCAGTGAAACCGTCTGCCGCAGTACCACTGCAACCATAACCACCGGTAGCCATACCAGTAAAACGTAATAGGCAGCCAGCTCCGGAACCGACAGTATCAGTGCAGCAAACACTGCAGTACCGATGCCGGCAATGGCGGTAACCAGCAGTCCGGCCCTGTGGCCATTAACCAGTGTGACCAGCGCAACAGCAGCGCCACTCATCCAGGCAACGGGTGGTACCAACAATCCCAGCATCGCCATGCTTGTTGCAACCAGCGCTGCCTGGCTGTTTCCTTTAAGAATAAATCTGGCCAGTGAAATCATGCCTGGGCATTCATTCAGTCGGCACGTGTTGGCCGAACCAAGTAATACTTACTTATTGATGACTGTCTGTATAAGGCATCAGTGCAAGATAACGGGCAACCTTGATTGCCTTGGTCAACTGACGCTGGTATTTAGCCTTGGTACCGGTAATGCGGGCCGGAACAATTTTTCCGGATTCGGTTACAAAACCTTTCAACAGCTCGATGTCCTTGTAGTCAACCGAGGAGATCCCTTCTGCAGTAAATTTGCAATAACGTTTGCGTCGAAAATAAGACATGCTTCAAACCCCTCGATTACTCTGAAACTTCTTCGGATATTGTTTCGGATATTGTTTCGGATACTGTTTCGGCTACTGTTTCGGCTTCTGCCTTGATGTCAGCGCCTTCAGCATCGGCGATATTTTCCCTGGCAGCACGTGGCTTATGCTCGGCCTGTTCGACTTTTTCCTTGGCCAGCGCCGACATCTCGGTGATTGCCTCATCACGCTTGATGATCAGGTTGCGAATAACCGCATCATTGAAACGAAAGGCAGATTCGAGTTCGTCACGCACATTCTGATCACATTCGATGTTCATCAGCACGTAGTGCGCCTTGTAAACCTTGTTGATGGGATAAGCAAGCTGGCGACGGCCCCAGTCTTCAAGGCGATGAATCTTGCCGCCATTTGTTTCGATCATGCTGCGATAACGATCAATCATTCCCGCAGCTTGTTCGCTCTGGTCAGGATGCACCAGAAATACGACTTCGTAGTGACGCATAATTTTTCCTCTTGGATAAAGCCCCCTGTCTAGCAGTGGAGCAAGGAGATCAGGTTGTTAAGGGCGCGTATTCTATAGAGAGATTCAATTGGTTACAAGTTTTTCTCCGCACCAGGCCGCGCGTCCCGGGCCGCTAAAGCGGTATAAAATGCACTCTCTACTGGGCATTTGGTTTCGCCCTGATGGCGTTGATGTTGTCGCAGCTATTTTGTTATCACGTGTAACTAGGCATTGGTTTCGCTCCTGCTGGGCGAGTTACGTTACAAATCACATCCCTGTGATTTGCCCTTCGGGTCTGCCTCGCAGCACAAATTCATTCCTGATGAATTTGTCTTTGCTCGTGCAAAGAAAGTAACCAAAGAAAACGCCCGGTACGGTTTATAAACATAGGTAACACATTAGTCCAAGGACATAGGTAACAGATTGAGTAATCTGTAGGCACCGACAAGAGGAGGTGCCTATGCCCTGGAAAGAGGTGAAGCCGATGCAACAAAAAGTCCTGTTTATTGCCGACTACCTGCGCCAGGTAGCGAGCGTGACCGAGCTGTGTGCACACTATGGCGTCAGCCGAAAAACGGGTTACAAGTGGATACACCGTTTTCAGCAACAAGGGCTGGACGGGCTGAATGAACAACGCCGTACACCCACCGCGTGTCCAACGCGAACCCCTTACCGCATTCAGCAAGCCATCATCGAACTGCGCCAGCAGTTTCAGACACAGCCCGGTGCCAAGAAGCTGCAGGTGCTGCTGGCACAGCGTTATCCCGATGAAGCCATTCCCTCAAAGAGCACGATTTACAACATTCTGTCCCGTGCGGGCCTGGTGCACCCGCGCCGGCGCCGGCGCCGGGTGACGCCGTATCCACAACCGTTTGCCCCGGTGAAGCAGGTCAATGGGGTGTGGAGTGTCGACTACAAAGGGCAGTTCAAACTGGGTAACGGCCAGTGGTGTTATCCACTCACGGTCATGGACCATCAAAGTCGCTACCTGTGTGGTTGCGACGCCCTCAAAGGGCCGCGGCTGAAAGACACCCGGGCCACCTTCACCCGACTGTTCCGACAATACGGCTTGCCTGAGCGCATCCGTTCTGACAACGGCGTACCCTTTGCCAGCACGGCCCGCGGTGGCCTGTCGCAACTGTCACTGTGGTGGATCAGGCTGGGGATCCTGCCCGAGCGCATTGAGCCGGGCAAGCCGCAACAGAATGGACGGCATGAGCGCATGCACCGCACGCTTAAGCAAGCGGCGACCCGGCCACCGTCGGCGAACATGAAAGCCCAGCAACAACGCTTCGATGCCTTTCGTGCAGAGTACAATGAACAGCGTCCGCATGAGGCGCTTGAGCAGCAGACGCCCGCCTCACACTACGCACCGTCACCCCGACCTTACCCGGAACATCTACCCGAGCTGCACTATCCGAATTATTTTGAGGTGCGCAAAGTCAGCAGCAATGGCGTGGTGTACTGGCATAACAAGCTGGTCTATGTGTCACACCTGTTGAAAGGTGAACATGTTGGACTGGAAGAAGTCGATGCGGGGATCTGGCAGGTATATTTTGGACCGGTCACACTCGGACGATTTGATGAAAGAAGTATTAAGGGTAAGACCGTGCCCTATATCACGGTGAAAGTGTAACCCATGTCCTTGGACTCTTTTGTTACCTATGTCCTTGACTCGTACCGCACCCCGACCAGTTTGCCCTTCGGGTACCCTCAGGCATTCGTCTTTGCCTACGGGCCGTCCTGACTCGCCGTCCGGGCTCAACAGGACTCGCTTGACCGTCCATGGTCAATCGACCCTATCAGTGAAGCCATCTTCGGCGAGCTTAACGGGGAACCAATCCTCTCCTTGAGCATTATCGAAACATAGGGCTTGGTGGCATGTGGCCTGTAGGGAACGAAGTGGGACTCGAGTTTTTCTCCCCCCTTTAAGTTTGCCGAGGCATTCGTTTTCTAGGGAAAATTCGACAGGGACGTCGAATTTAGTCCTGTTGAGCCTGGACGGCGAGTCAGGACGGCCCGTAGGCAAAGACGAATGCCTTGGGGACCCGCAGGGGCAAACTGACCGGGGTGCCCTTTACTTTTGGTTACTTTTCTTTGGGCATGCAAAGAAAAGTAACTCGCCGTCAAGGCGAAACAACCTGTTTAATTACACGTGATAACAAAATAGAAGCGATAAAATGAGACCATCAGGGCAAAAACAAATACCAGAAACACCTAGCAATTG
>CAWEEC010000017.1:0-15215 GCA_963807785.1 uncultured Gammaproteobacteria bacterium
TGGAGCACCCGTTTATCAGCTATACGGCAAACTTGATCGACAGGGCGCCATTCGACCAATGGCAACTGGGTCGAACATACCAGTATTGCCAGCCGCTAAAGCAGCGGGGTATGGGTGGAGTTTTGTTGGGGTTTTATGGTAATCCGAAGAAGCCTGGTGAGCTTATGATCAAGCTTGGAATCGAGATGGCGCCAGATGCAAGTAATCGCATTCAATTGAGCGATGGCTCTGTTGATTCTTTCGGCAATCCCGGTGCAGACCTGCAGCTGGCATATTCTGTTAAAGACCAGCAATTATGGCGTGCTGGTGAAGAAATCGTAATGGATATATTCAAGCAATTAGGAACGGCGGATGTAAAGAAACAAGAAAACTCACTCCATTGGTCACACCATCATATGGGCGGTACCCGTATGAGTAATGATGTGGGGAATGGCGTTATTGATGCCGATTTACGTGTTCACAAAACCGAGAATCTTTACGTTCTAAGCAGTTCAGCGTTTGTCACATCGGGGGTGGCCAATCCTACACTAACAATCGCCGCGCTGGCACATCGCCTGTCAGAGCACCTGAACACATTGTTATAATTCTTGCTATGAAACATACACTGTTATTTACAGCCCTCATGAGTTTTGTGCTGGTTAATGCATGTGCCGAGAAGCCAAAGATTACCAGTAGTTTTCCACGCAGTGATCTGATTAGCGGCATTGAGCTTGATTTTGACAGCCTGGTTGAAAAGGCGCCTGGCAGTGATAACTGGGCAATTACCTGGGGCCAGGATGGACATCAATATACTACCTTTGGTGACGGTGGTGGTTTCGGTGGCAATAATGGCAGAGGCAGGGTCAGTATGGGTGTGGCCCGGATTGAAGGTTCGCCGAATGCATTCAAGGCGACAAATGTCTGGGGTGGGTACCAGAGCATGGCACCAGCGGAATTTCCCGGTAAAAGTTACGGAATACTGGGTTTGGACAATGTTTTGTGGATGTGGCGTTCGGGAGAGGCCTCAGGCGAATCGGCTTTTCGCCAGCAAGAGTTGTACTATTCGAGTGACAATGGAGAACACTGGCTTTTTGCGAATGTGAGATTTGACGCAAAGGAGTTTGAGGGTAGTCGTCCTTTTTTTGCGCCAACCTTCCTGCAATTTGGACGCGGTTATAGTGGAAGTCGTGACGAGTACGTTTATATTTATGCACCTGATAATACTCAGCCGGAATGGGATGTACAAACACCCGGGAATATCACCCTCATGCGTGTTAAACGCGAAAACATCGATTCGCGTGAATACTACGAATACTTTTCCGGCCTGGATGCTGATGGTAAGCCGCGCTGGAACCATGATCTGAATAGTCGTGGCAGCGTTTTCAGCGACCCTAACGGCGTTATGCGTACGTCGGTCAGTTATAATCCCGGTTTGAAGCGTTATCTGCTGATTACTCAGCAGATAACTCGCGTGAAGGATGGATACATTGGTATTTATGAATCAAAAGAACCGTGGGGACCATGGCATACCGTGTTATTTGAAAATGCCTGGGATCTAGGGCTGCAGAATGGCGAAAAGAATGTATTCTGGAATTTCTCAAATAAATGGAGTAGCCCGGATGGTAAGGTATTTACACTGGTATATACAGGACGTGGCAGTGACAATTTAGGTGTTATATCGGGGAAATTTATAATAGCGGGCCAGCCAGAGGAGTAGAGTTCTTATTCTCATTTAATCTACCTGGCCAGTTTTTTCTTTGATCAAGGCTTTAGGCGCGTCAGAAGAGCGATAGTTTGTTGATGCATACAACTTCCGGGTTGTTAAGAAGCACAGTAACTCCAAATAAGTGAGATTAATGACTCTGCTCCAATACAGTTTAAGTTTCAACTGAGGTTGTGGGAAATATGCATGTCGATCGAAGTATCTTGTATGTTGCTGGATTTAGGTCTGGGTCTGAATCGCAGGATGGTCATCGTCGTTAGTCGCGGATTATCAAGCTCCCTTCAACACTATTATAGGCATCATATTTGCCTGTGCCTGTAAATATAAGAACAAAGTCCATACCATCCTGACTTAACCATTTGTTCGAAAAGTTGTAATAGAACGATGTGAAATCGAGCCATGAGCCAAGCTTGTCATAATATGATGTCGTCCATGGCCCCCACGGCTCATTACTGTCGAATATCCCAATGTAACCCCTGGAGGTTTCATGGTGCTCGGTAATCAGGAAATACCGTTTCAGCTCTTTATTGTAGCTGACACTCACATTCCAGCCTACTCCGTTAGGGTCACTGAAAACAGGTTGCGATTCGGTCATATTCGTCGACCATTCAGGTAATCCGTTTTCATTCATCCCTGTGTATGCCTCATATTTATCCCGCTCTGTAATCTGTTCTAGCGGGACCCTTAATAGTGCGATGTGGCCCGGCTTTTGTACAGACAGATCTTGTTCATTTTTGAGTATGCTGGCGTATACATACGCATAGTCATCTCTGGAGTTTGAATAATTTTTGCCAAACTGCAGGAAGGTGGGGAATATGAAGCCATCATCTTTTGTGAAACTCCAGGATACGGGTTGCCAGCTCCTGGCGCGATCGGTAGAGCGATATAGCCTTGCTTCCTTATAACCATCTGGTCCGCTGCCGGGACTTATCCAGGCATATAATGAGTCATCTACGGCCAGAATCCCATATGACTTGCCATCGATGGATGAAGGTGCTTGTGGCTGGAATCCTCCATATATATTCACACCCTTGAATGGGTCGTTTGTTGCTTCAGGATCCGAACCCCCTTCAATTCTTGCAAAGCCAAGGCTAACACGTCCTTTCGCATTGGTGCCGTTGAAGCCGCCGCCATCACCCCAGGAAGTATACTGGTGATTATCGTCAGCCCAGGTAACGGGCCAGTTATCGCTGCCAGGCGCCTTTTTATATGAGTGGACCATGCAATATCTATGTCCTTGATAAAGTGCTCATCGGGTAAGGCATGGCCATACGCCCATGCATATCGAGCATCAGGTAAAAAACGAATCCCAATACTGTAATTATGATTATGAGTATGAGTATCTTTTTCAAGATTGTATTTCTTGGTGATTGAGGGTTATTGCTTTACAGGTGTGCCCTGAGCTTTTATTGGTAAAGTACAAGGCGCCTCCGATCAAACTTAGCGGTATCAATAATAACCTGGTGATGATCATTACCGACAGGGATTCGTCGTATGAGGCGCCGTATAAGCCGGTGAGGTAAATGAATGCACCGTCTACAACACCAATTCCATTAATCGATATCGGTAATATGGCAATCAGGTTGACGAGCGTGAGCGCAACATAAAGCTGTAACAATGAAATATCGGCGCCAACACCATAATTTAACAGGATGAAAAACGATAAACTGTTATGGATATGAAACAGGAAGGATACAGCAATAACCTTGTAGGTTAGTTTCCTGTTCGTATTGTAATCCCCCAATCTGCTTATATTGGTTTTTATCAGGTTAAATAAGTTTACCCTTGAAGTTGATCTTTTGGATCAAGTCAGTTTTTACCAGGACAAGCATAACGGTACATCCAATGATGCATAACAATCCTGCAATCAGTACATATTCAGCGGCCAGGCTTGGAACCATCTGTACTCAGTATGTACAGCGATGAAACACTTCCAATAAGAATGAGTGCTACAAGTCCCGATACCCTCTCCATTAATACAGCCAGTACTGCACACGATTTTGAAATCTGGTTGTCAAGGGTTTTGTAGATGCGATAGCCGTCGCCGCCTATGCTGGTCGGCAGGAAATTATTGAAAAACGTGGCAATGAAATAGTATTTATGCAATGCGTTAAATTTAAAATATATCCTGTGTACTTGAAGGATGATGTCCCACTTGTATGTGCTTATGGTAATGCTTAGCAGCATTATCAGGAACACTATACCTGTAACAGGTAGTCCTACTTTGCCCAGCAGACCCGGTACCGCATTCCAGTTGGCATTTTGCAGCAGGTAGACAACTAAGCTGATTGTAATAAATACTTTTGCAATAACCAGCAGTTTCTTTTTATTGAGGGAGATCATCAGGGATGGGCTTGTCGCTGCATAATTAATCCGTGTCGCCAAGGCTGCTTGCGGGTATGTTTTTAATGAACATTCGATACCATGCTTCGCTATTCACCAGTAGCCATAGACGGTTGCCATGGTCATAATTACCCGATTCATGTTCAACGAGTAGTCGGTTGATGCCTTGCTGGTCAAGGATGCCGTCTTCAGCCAGGCTGGATTTTCTCAAAAAGTTTTTATACAGTGATTTGTATTCATCTCCAAGCATATAGGGCAGCGCAGAGGAGAAGCCCTGTTTTGGTCTTTCTACAACTTCCTTGGGCAGGTAACGCCGTGCAAGGATATATTGAATATATCTCAGGGTTTTTCCGCGTACCTTGAGCCGGGCTGGTAAACGTGCCGAGAATTCGGCTATTTCGTGGTCCATCAGTGGCGCCCGCGCTTCCAGTGAATGCGCCATGGTCATGCGGTCGAGTATCATCACTGGATGGTCGGGCAGTCTGACCGAGCTGTCAGCATACAGCATGCGGTCGACTACATCACTGGCGTGAGCATTGTCGTAGGGTTCCCGGATTGATGATTCAGGATCGAAGGCTGCAGATGCCTGCAACATGGTTGGCCCGTACAGTCTGTTGCCGGCGTTGCTCGCCAAAATAGAAGTAACTCAGGCTGCCTGCATAACGCTCGCCACCCGATTTAAACGACATTTCGTGCAGCCATTTCGACCTGGTGCGCCTTGCTTTTATACCATTTGCCGTCGGGTATCATGTTCAGTAGCGGCCCAATAGCATACTTGCGCAACGCTTTGGGTAGCATGGCGTAGTGACTGGCATAGCGGTTGCCGTAGTAACGATCATAGCCGCCGAATAATTCGTCACCGCCGTCACCGCCGAGGACCACTTTTACATGTTTTCTGGCAATGCCGGCAATGTGATAAGAGCACACCGACAATGGATCGGAGGGTTCGTCGAGATGCCAAATGAGTTTAGGTAATGATTCCACCAGCGATGGTGTAATGGTTTCCTCGTGATGGATGGTGCCGTACTGTTCCGCCACCATGCGCGCATACGGCGCTTCATCGAACTGTTTGTATGGCAGTCCCATGGAAAACGTCTGTACGGGCTCCGAGGCAACATGCTTCATCAATATGGCTGTTACCAGGGTCGAGTCCAGGCCGCCACTTAAAAACGCCCCTACCGGCACGTCACTGACCATGTGCAGCTTGATGCATGCAATCAGTTTTTCTTCGAGCTCATCGGCCAGCTCCTCGTCCGAACCACTGTGTTTGGGTTCATAGTCCAGTTGCCAGTATCTTCTTATCTGGACTTCCTTGCCTACCTGGAACTTCAATGTATGTGCAGGTGGAAGTTTGCGTATCTTTCTGAACATGCTCATTGGTGGTGCGATCACGCGCAGTGTCAGGTACTGGTCGAGGGCGGCGAGGTCGAGCTCGGCCAGACTCGGATCGAGTGCCAGCAGCGCCTTGATTTCGGAAGCAAAACAGAAAGCGCCATTGAGTTCTACATAATAAAAAGGCTTCTGGCCCAGGCGGTCTCGCGCGGCGAACAGACTCTTGCGGGATTCATCCCAGATTGCAAACGAGAACATTCCACGTAACTGCCGAACGCAGTCCTCACCGTATTCCTCGTACAAGTGGAGGATAACTTCTGAATCCGAATGGGTGGAAAATTTATGGCCGCGTTGTATCAGGTCTTCCCGCAGTGAGCGGTAATTATAAATTTCACCGTTGCAGACGATCCACAGGCTTCTGTCTTCATTGGGGATAGGCTGGTGACCGCCTTCGAGATCGATGATCGACAGACGCCGCTGCCCAAGCAGTATGTCATCACTGGCGTAGGTGCCTTCATCATCCGGTCCGCGATGAACCAGGGTATTGAGCATCCGCCTCAGATCGTCGATCGAGAAGCGATTGTGGCCTGTGATGCCGGCAATACCACACATAGCTATACCTCAGGGTTTACGCTTGTTATGCGTATTAGTATTTGCGTACAAAGCCCCGGCGTTCCAGTGCGGTGTCGTATTTGGAAGAATCAACATCTCGAGGTAGTGGTGATGTGTTTTTAGCAAGCCAGTTACCGATGGCGAGATAGTCGAGATGCCCCAGCTTGAATGCGCGTATTGCATCGAACGGACTGCAGACAATGGGTTCTTCGTGCATATTAAAGCTGGTATTGATGAGCACGGGTAGACCGGTGATGTCGTTATAGTAGGACAGTATCTTGTACATGCTTTCATTATCCTGTTTGCTGACCATCTGTGGCCGTGCTGTATTGTCGATATGAACAACGCCCGGGCAGCTCTTTGCCATCCACTCTGTGCAGTTGAAGGTGATGGTCATGTACCTGGCCGTATTCTCGGCGCCCTCCATGCCAACGAAACATTTATCAGCGTATTCAGTGAGTACAACCGGTGCGAAGGGCATGAACTCGGTTCTGTCGAGGGATTCGTTCAGCCAGTAATGAACCGAAGGATCTGTCGGCTGGTACAGAATTGTCCGGTTGCACAGGGCTCTTGGACCGTATTCCATTCTGCCATCGAAACGGGCTACGATGGCATTATCAGCCAGAAGGGTGGCGACTTCTTTTTCGATATCATCAAAATGTTCTGCTTCGACGCCCTGCTTGTCCAGTTCCTGCTTGATTTCATCGTCGCTGTATGACGGGCCCAGGTAAACATCTTTCATGGTTACGAATGACGGGTCATAGGTTTTCTTGCTCTCCTGGTAATACAGCCCCAGTGCAGCGCCTACCGGCATGCCTTCATCTGACATGCCCGGGTGTATAAACACCGACTGTACATTCGGCATCTCGTGAACTCGTTGATTGATCTTGACGTTGGCGCAAACGCCACCAGCCATGGCGACATTGTAATGGCCGGTTTCTTTTGTCCAGTGATCGACCATGCCGACGACCATTTCTTCCGAATAATTCTGGATGCTGGCCGAGAGGTCCTTGTGACTGAAATCCTCGGGCAGTAGTCTTTGCAGTTCTCTCAATGCTGAAAGAAAAAACACGTTGCCGACATTGATCAGGTGGCCGCCTTGCTGGATAAGTATTTTCTTCAGTAAGGGAATATATTGTGGTTTGCCGTAGGCAGCCAGGCCCGTGATCTTGCCTTCATGCCGGCCGGCCTTGTAGCCGCAAATCTGTGTAATGTAGGAATAAAACGTGCCCAGCGAGTCAAAGCTTGAGACTGCACACAGCTCCTTGAAATTTCCGTCCACTACGTCGTAAACCTTGCAGGAGTTGCCATCACCGCCACCATCGATGGAAAAGACGGTAGCCTCCTTGTAACCGCTGGTGTAATAGGCCGATGTGATATGGCAGTAATGGTGGTCGAGAAAATGTACCGGACAGGTGAAGCCGAATTCTTCGTGAAAAATTCTTGTTAGTTCCTCACGGCGCTTGCGGAACGCGGGCTGGCGCATGCCATAATAGATTTTATCCAGAAAGGGCAGCTTCTTTCTTAACTTGCTGACGTTGGATGCAACTTCAAACAGAGCCTGTTTGAACTTGCTTCGCTTGAGTCCGAACCAGCCGTCCTTGAAATCAACATAACCATCGATTAGATGTTGATTGGTCGTAGCTACTGCAATGCCGTCTATATCTCCGGGCTTCAGGCCTTGCATCTCCAGAATCTTCTTTACAGATTCTCTCGGTATACCGAATACCATTTTTTCCCTGACAAGTCGTTCGTCTGTAATGGCTGCCACCAGTTTTCCGTCCTCAACCAGTGCGGATCCGCAGCTGACATGGTCGCCGATTCCTAAAATTCGCATTATTAATTCCTCAAAAAGCTTGGTACTGGGTTAGTTAAGAATACTTTCGAATACGTCTTCGTATCGTTTTGCGCAATTGTCGATATACAGTGATTCGATTCGTTTACTGTTTTCTTTGCTGAAGCTCTGTATCAGTGAACTGTCTTCAATGATTTTATTACATGCATCGAAAACCGCATCAGTGTCATTCAGTGGCAGTACAAATCCGGTTTTTCCATTTTCAAGGAAATCCGTCTGACCACCATAATCGTAGCAAATAACGGGCAATCCTGCGGCCATCGCCTCAAGATAGACAATGCCGAAGCCTTCATGCTGGCTGGTTGAAACAAAAGCATCTGAAATATTCAGTATTTTTTGCTTGTCATGATCGGAAACATGCCCCATGAAATGAATCTGTGATGCAATGCCGAGCTCCGCAGCCTTGTCCCTGAGGGTTTTTTCCTGGGGGCCTGATCCGACTATGAGCAGGTGTACCGGCTTGTTGTTGAAGCGGCTCATAACGGCTAACCAGCTGGTCGATTGCCTTACGGGCAACCAGTCGTCCAACGGTAACAAACAGGAACTCATCCTCGGAAAAACCGAATTCTTCACGATTCGAGGTGACTGTTTCAGGACGATTAATGCCAAGCGGAATCCGAATACCTTCTATATCCGGTGTGTAATATTGCCTCATGTTCTGCAGCGTGTTGTTCGACTGGCCTACAACGGCATCTGCGCGCCGCAGCAGTTTCCTGATCCAGCTTCGAAGTATTGCGTGTTTGTGGGGTGA
This sequence comes from uncultured Gammaproteobacteria bacterium, assembly GCA_963807785.1. Lineage (GTDB taxonomy): Bacteria > Pseudomonadota > Gammaproteobacteria > SZUA-229 > SZUA-229 > JABDQW01. Next base: position 8,596 of record CAWEEC010000017.1, read on the forward strand.
TGCAAACTTGCTAGGGTCATACAGGTCGCCTCCGTGGACAGATAGCACGTTGGGCGTATGTGAGAACTTCGACAGTGCATCACCGACAGGTCCGGACGGCAGGGCAAAATGCGTGTTGATCACATCGTATGACTCATTCGCAAGCAATTTTCTTCCGGCCCTGATTCCCATTGGTAAATAGGCCAGCATCGAAGGAATATTCGCAGCCGCTTTCTGGCGACGGAAAAAAACGGGTACGCGAATAATTCGCACATTATTCGTGATTTCTTCAAAGGGAAGGCCAAGGCCTTGTGAAGTCAGTACGGTGATCTGATGTCGTTTAGCCAGTTCCTCTGCAAGCAGGGCATTGATTACGCCACCGCCGCCTCCCAGTGGCGGGTATTCATAGTTACAGAACAGTATTTTCATAAATCCTTGTTCAATCTAAGTGTATTGTCCAGTTGACACATATTACCAGATTGGCAATCCGGGGTTGCCTTTCGTATGCTGCATTTGCCTTGGTAGCGCCCTGGAATCGACTGTGGAGCAAGTATATTAACGGTGCATCAATAGCTACAGTCCAGGCGGACAGGTAAAAATTGCGTATATTATAGGATAAATCAGCTGGCGATATTAGTGTAATAAAACATTTATATATCACGATACAATCAGGTCAGCGCTTACCTGCGGCATGTATCGCATTGGCAGTAAGGCTGTTTATTATTGACAAATTACTGATAGAATAATTTACGCGTTTATTTCAGGTGGCTATAGGCCAGATGCTATACAGTGTGTAATGCCCGGCTCAAGGGCGTGTTTGTTCAAGTTCACATATTCGAGGATGAAAGCTGTGACAGCAAGAAGAGAGTTAACTGCCAGGATTGAACCATTTGATTCTTTCTGGGAAGGACCGGACAATGTTGAAAAAGGCTATGACAGCTTTTACCGTTTTTATAAGGACAATTACCTCAAGCATGTTCCATCGGACAAGGAAAGCAATATTCTGGTCATCAGCTGTGGCCCAGGCTACTTTGTCAACCTGCTGGTAAAACAAGGGTATACCAATGTAACAGGGATAGATTCATTTGAGGATAAAATCAAGCATGCAAAAGCACATGACTTACCCTGTGTGCGTGCCGAAGCCTTTGAGTATCTGCAAAACAGCAGCGAACCGTACGATGTAATTTTTTGCGAACAGGAACTCAATCACCTGACAAAGGACGAGATTATCGAGTTTCTCGAATTATGCTGGAGTAAACTCAAGACGAATGGCGTTCTTATATCCCATGCGTTAAATGGCGCAAATCCGATAACCGGTGCCGAAGCTCTGGCGCAGAATTTTGATCACTATAATACATTCACCGAGTACACGATGCGCCAGGTACTTGAGCACACGAAATTCGAGAAAATACAGGTTGTGCCACTCAATCTGTATGTGTTCTGGACCAATCCGCTTAATTACGTGCTGATAGCCATGTCTTTCCTGTATACCCTGTTTTTCAGGGTCAGCTTCATAATGTACGGAAAGAAGAACAAGCTGTTTACAAAGAAAATTGCCGCGGTTGCCTATAAGTCAGCCAACTGATAAGGGCGATAACTAGAGTAAGCTGTTTTCCCTGTACCATTCAGCTGTGAGCCTGGCGCCGTCTTCAAAACTGGTTTTAGTTTCGAATTCGAGCTTGTTTTTAACCTTGTCGCGCGAGAAATAAAAACTCTTCCTGAAGAAGTCCATGCGGCGTCGATGAAGTGGTGGTTGTATGCCAAGTGGTTTCAAAACCGTTTCCAGTATGATGGCGGCCAGCATAAAAAACCACATCGGAGCACGAATATTGCGAACAGGTGTGTTCACTGCTTTTGAAATTGCCAGGGCCATATCGTTGGTAGTCAGTACTTCACTTCCTGCCATCACGAAGGTTTCACCTACCGCATTGTCAGATAAAGCCGCAGCATACAATCCATCGATGAGGTCGTCGACGTAAATCAATTGATGCTTGTTCATGCCATTACCAATCATGAAAAACATTTTTTTCTGGATGGCCTTGAACAGTTTTAGCAAGCGGCGATCGCCCGGGCCGTAAGTTTCAGAAATTCGGATGATTGTTACCGGTATGCGATCAGTGTATTCCTGTACCAGCCTTTCTGCTTCAGCTTTTGTGACGCCGTATATATTATCCGGTCGTTGTGGCGAGTTCTCGTCTATCTCACCATCCAGCGCCGAACCGTATACGCCAATCGTGCTGCCGTAGACAAATCTTTTAACACCTGATTCGATACTTGCTTCTAGAAGCTTGCGAGTACCTTCGACGTTGACATCGCGAAAGTGCTGATCAGGGACGTTAGCTTCATGCTGTGCAGCAGCCAGGTGGAAAACGATGTCAGAATTTGCAACGGCCTCAAGTACGATGTCACCATCCGTGACGCCTCCAATAAATACCTGGACACCGCCTGCCTCCAGTTGCTTCAGGTTTTGTTCTTCAGCAGGCGTGTTTACCTGGCTTAAAACTTTTACAGAGTGGCCCATTGCAATGGATTTGAGTGCCAGCCTGGATCCTATGAAACCGGTTCCGCCAGTAATTGTGATATTCATGCTTCTAATTTCTCACCTGATCTTGCCTGTTATTTGTAGTCTGGAAATCTCGCGTTGACTTCAGCTATTTCCGCTTGTTTGCGCTCAGCTGACCAGCCAAGTTTTTGTGCGAGAATATCAGCGCATGACTGAATAACATCATCACCGGGATGGCTGCCAGTGCCGATATCTGTTCTTCTGAATATGACATCGCCGAGCTTCAGTACCATTTCATTCTCGATTGCATGTTCGACCTCCGCACGTAGTGTACCGGTATTGCCGAGTGTCTCGTGTGACTCGTTGCGTTCCAGTATGTCTTTGAATTCAGTTCCATGATTGTGAACCAGTGCTCTCAGTATGGAGGGGTCAAGATCACCACCATAATTACTCACCACCTGGTCGACAAGGTTCTCGAAATTATCAATCTCACCCCCGCTCACCGGACTGAATTCTGTTGATGAACGCACGCCTGGCTTGCCCAGCTTGGCAGCAACAATATCGATGGCTTTTTCGGCATCACCTCGAGCCGTGGTATAACGTATCCCGATCAGGGTAACCAGGTTATCCAGCTTTTCGGTTTTTGCGTGATCTATCAGGTGTGATCTTTTGCCATAGCTCAGGTTTTCCTGACCTTCCTCGTTCTCGCCGAAGGGGACAAGACCGGCGTTCCACAAGCTTACATCGCTGGTATGCAGCTTGAGTGCAGGATAGGCCCAGTTCATCTCTTCAATGAAAGACTGGATTTCACTCTTTTCGACAGATATATGATCCGGATCCTTGTCATATACAACATGCCAGACGCCAACCAGTGTGTAGTCCCTCCATGGCACCAGGAAAAGATGTCTTGCTGGTCTGCTCAACAGTGCATCCGGGTCGTGGGTTTTTCCCTGGATTGCAATCGCGTACTTGTTTGTAAGTTTCCTCGAAACTACAAAACAGGTGTCGCGTGAATATGTGATTTTTTCACTGGCTTTCGAAATCGATGATTTACTAAGCAACTTCTCAGCCCACGGTCCCGATGCATTGACTGTTACCCTGGCGCGTATTTCCATGGTCTCACCGCTTTCCCTGTCAAGCGCACTGACACCGGTGATAGTATCACCGGATTTGAGGAACTCCTGTGCTTCGGTGTAGTTGGCGACGATAGCGCCATGATCAGCTGCGGACTTGATAAAGGAAAATACCAGTCTGGTCGGATTGTAGATTTGTCCATCGTCAAAAACAGCACCACCAGTGAGTCCTTCTGCCTGTATATCCGGGTAATCCTTGAGAACTTCGTTTCGTGAAAGAAACCTGCTCAAGGGAATGATTCTGTTCGGATCACGTATCTTGCGATTGCGGTCTATAGTCAGCAAGTCATACAGGTACATCCCGGTACCTAGAAATATCTTCCCGGACTTGCCGTGGCCATAGGTTGGAATCAGTACGGGCATTGGTGAAACCAGGTGGGGCGCGTTTCTCAGAAAGGCGCTGCGTTCCCTGCAGGATGAACGCAGTCGTATGATGTCTGCATGCTGGAGATAGCGTATTCCACCATGAATAAATTTGAATGAATTGGCAGAGGTGCCAGAGCAAAAATCATCTTTTTCGATCAGGGCGACAGAGAAACCGCGTAAGCAGGCATCCCATGCGGCGCATGCCCCGAATATTCCGCCACCAATAATCAGCACATCGAAAACTTTTTCAGTTAAAGCCTGGGTATCTCTTATCATGGTTGATTCACTTGAATAATAATGTGTTCATCATTAATTAGCCATTCTGGAGCTTGGCCCGATGATGCTCTCAAACAGCGGTTTGAAAAACTTTTGATCAAGCGCTGCTGTATAAATTTCACCCTGAAAAATATTATCATCGCCATGGAATGATCGACCATATCTTACGACGACCATATCCTGGCTTGGTATGACCAGGGTTATCTGGTGTCCTCCGCCCAGGCCGGCATAAGCATCAGCTGGTAATGATGGCCATCTATTTTTGACATTAAGTGTCCATCCATGATTCTCCGAGACCATATTCGAAGTATCAGTATTGATTGCGAGAATCTGATCGATTAATTTGGGGTCGATCAAGGTTTTTCCCTTCCACTTTCCCTTGTTAAGCATGAGCTCTCCTATGCGTGCACAGGCCCTGGCTGTAAATACAGCACCACTGCCGAAGGCATATAGATTCATTCCATCAATTGAATGTGATTTCCCATAACTCAGATGCCAGCTGGTGTCAGGTATTTCCAGAGGCCTCATTATTTTTTCTCTGAGGTAAGCATAAATATCGCGATATTCTGCATTCTGGAGGCTTCGTGTAACTGCATAGGCCAGTGCATAATAACCGATACCTGAATATTCTTCCCTGGTGCCCGGGGTGAATTTTACTGGGGCTACAGTTAATGCGTCCAGGAATCGCCCGTCATGATTTTTGTAGTATTCTGCTTTCCAGCCGGATAATTTACCTTCTTTGCCCATGTAGAAATCAACGTCCTCGATTCCGGAAGTATGAAACGCAAGGTGCTTAATGAGGATCTTAGATCTGATTGGATCATTTTTTAATTGTGGGTAATAGTTCCACAAAGGATCATCCAGGTTGATTCTACCCTCGCTCATGGCTGCCAGCAGGGTAGGCATGGCTGTAACGGCTTTTGCCATGGCTGCTGTAGAATACTTTGTTGTCTTGCGGAATTTGCCGGAATACTTCTCGTACACTAATTTGCCGCCCCGGATTACGATAAACGCATAGGTGTCATAGGCCTCTAATGATTTGCCGAGGTTTTCAAGTGTGCTGTTGCTGAGGCCCTCATCAGCAGGTTGAGCTGTGTCCCAATGAACGCTCGGGAGTCCGAATATCTTGTAATAGGCGGAAGTCAGGATCTGGCTTGCGGTTTTTTCATCTCTGTATTTGTATACAAGGCCAATAAATCCCAGGCAAAGAATCAGCAGAATAATGATAGATGAATTGAATAAGACTTTAGTGACCGATAGTTTTGTTGCCTTATTCAAAATGCTATTCCTTGTACTATTTTCGGTGTCAGTACAAATCAGTGATTCTAGTGGGTCAGATGCCGTGTGCTGCTGGTGTGTTGTATATTTTACTCTTTGTCAATTATTGCACGAACTGTTCCTACATTGACGGAATCAGTTTTAAATTGCACGATTCTGGAATACGGCATGATAGTAGCAAGAATTTAAGCTTTTTCATCAGGCTCCGGAAATGTCAGCATTCTGGATTTTATTGATGCTTCGTATCGAACATCGTGAGCCAGGTGTGCCTGCTTTATTCCTTTCGGTATTAGAGCATCCTGGGTACGGATTTTATGAAAATCAGGACTGTTATGTGGTGTCATTGTGGATGACTTTATAATACTCATTCGTAATATTGTCGAGCATTCCTGCTGGCTGAATAGTATTTATTGACTCTGTTAAACGCATTATCAATAATCCTGGATCCCGTTTCTGCCGATTCGCCAGTTCGTGTATTGCTTCAGCATAGAAAGAGGGTTCGTGTCACGAATTAGTACGCCACAATTGCCGTTTTCCAGCAATCGGCTAATACCGCCGACCGAGTGGGCAATAATCGGTGTCTTTAACGCCATTGCTTCCAGCAATACCATGGGCAGTCCTTCGTGGTCTGAAGTCATTAACAATGCATCCAGGCCCAGTATCTTTTGGGCTATATCATCACAATGACCTTTAAAATCGACGATGTCGTTGGTCTTTAGTTCGATATTTAGCGACTCGAGCTTGCTGCGCAATGGGCCATCCCCATATATGTGGAAACCGATGTCGAAATCCGGATGATGCTGCTGAATGAATTGAGCAACCATGATGAATATGTCGACTCGCTTGACGGGTACAAGTCTGCCGATAATTCCAACAGTAAAGATACCTTGGTGGTTATTGTGAGTGGTATCTTCAGTTGGTTCGTCAACGTTGATGTTATCAATGTCGACGCCGTTTTCTATTACCTTTATTTGATTTGCGGGGTATTGTTTTATTAATATCCCGGCGAGATCTTCTGAAACAGCAATGATTCTTCGCTGTAAATAACGACCACAAAGCCAGTCCAGGTAATGGATGGCCTTTTT
>CAWEEC010000018.1:0-13955 GCA_963807785.1 uncultured Gammaproteobacteria bacterium
TGTTTGCCATGACCGGCGACGGGGGTTTCCATATGTGCGCGATGGAGATCATGACCGCGGTGAATTACAACATGCCTCTGAACGTGGTGCTGTTTAATAACAATACCATGGGCCTGATCCGCAAAAACCAGCATCAGCATTACCAGGACCGTTTCATCGACTGTGATTTCATCAACCCGGATTATGCAACCCTGGCGCAAGCATTCGGCATCAAGCATGTGCGCGTGGAAAACGAACACGACCTGTCGGGCCTGGCTGATGCGATGGATTTTTTCAACGGCATCAATCTCATCGAGATCATGATTGATCAGGATGCTTACCCGAATTATTCTTCCAGATGTTAGTGGGCCATGACGGCGTTGAGCATAAAGTGCCTGCGCGATAACATCGATCACAATTTTGGCGAACATTCGCAGGTCTGGCAGCAAATCCAGTCCGTTGAACATCGCGCCGAGCGCAAGAAACAAATCATCGAGGCATTGATGAATTATCGAGCAGAGCGTGATGCCTGGGAGCGGTCACTGCCTCCGGAATAAACTTGTCATGCCTGCGACTAATCCGAATGGATCGGATTTGAACGCACGAAGTGCGGCCCGAAGGGCGGAAGGCAGGAAGCCTGAAGTAACCAGGCATCCAGCGACTTAAGCCACTGGATTATGAAATACATCCATGTATTTCATCCTACGGACCAGCCTTCAGCTGTTCAAATCTGCTCCAGGCAGATTTAGTCCGGCTAAAAACATGCCGGAATGACGGTGTTTTACAATTTGTTTAGTTTTAAGTCTTAATCCCTTGAAACAGGTGCTAGGCAGCATTGTAAGGCGATCTTAGTCAACTTAACCATTATTATTCCGGACAGCAGTGTGGGACTGGTGGTTTCCATAACGCCTTTCATCAGCGGCCTGCAGTCAGGCAGGACCGCTGCTATCACTTGTTTGGCGCGTCTAATTTAGCGCTATTTGCTGGTGTCATATTTGTTCGCGTAATAATAGCTATAAGCTATGAAGGTTATCAGGCCAACTGCAAAAAGCAGGAGAGCCATACTAAATTCAATAGTCCCGTCAAGTGAAAACCTGGTTCTTGCGACAGTAATTAATGTAATAACAAGAATAGTTGGAATCAGTATCCATTTTCTTTCCAAAGGTTTTCTGTCGGCTATCAACAATAGCACGCCCCAGGAGAATGCTATCGCTGACGCGAGGCCCATCGGATATACAGTTTCTGCCACTCCCATCCTTTCAGGAATCCACACTAAAATCGCGATACCGAAGTCCGCAATTGCTGCAATCCAATAGCTGATTCGCAGTAACAGAATTGGTCTTGTCATGGCTCACTATAATATAACGTGTCAAAGCTGCATCCTGTCATAGTGTCGTGTAGAGATAAAGCGCCTAACTTGTAATAGTCAGGATTTAATCTGACAGTCAGTGTCATTTTAATGCCAACTCCAATTATTATTTTTTTATCAGTAGAACCGAGATTGGCTATATCGAAAAGCTATAGATAATTACTCTTGCAGAGGCGCAAAGCCCGCAAAGTAAAATGAATTTACTCTCGCAGTGGCGCAGAGAACGCAGAGAAAAACGATATTTTAATAAAAAAACAGGTATTAACTCTGCGTGCTCTGCGCCTCAGCGAGAAATCAGGATGTTAAACCTCCAGCTTCGATTGGTTTATCGGCCAGGCAAAAACATGCAGCAACTGTAAGATTAATTCGAAAGGAGCGCACCTGACTGTTTTACATCGCTGGTTCGCTAGCGGGCGCTAGATTGTGATCGAATCAGTCGCATTCTCAAGAATTGTCTGACGGCAATCCCGGTAAACCCTTAGCGCCCTTCTCATTTCATCTTGCGGAACACTGATGTGTGAATAATCGGTCTTTGTTTTATCAATTTTTCCACTCTGTATACGTTTTGATGAATCACCCTTACGGGCATTTCCGGTCTGGCTGAAGATTTGATAGCGCTCGCTTAACGGGGTATCCAGCTCGAGCCAGCTTGATAGCCTGGCAAGCAGCCTGTCTGGCGCAGCTTGAAATAATTCCGCATCATAATAGTAATAGCGCTGATTGACAGATTTGCAGAACTCAGCAAGGGTTTCGACACGTTCGATATAGTAGTTGGTGGCTTCAACAGGTGATGCATACAGTTCCTGCGTTTGTTTTTGCGTAAACAGGTCGACGATGCTTTTTATTGTTTGCTCGGGTTCCAGCAGGGAGACCAGGATTTTTATATCCGTGCGGACAAGCTGCTCGTGCTTTAACTGATAGTCATTGTGCAACAACTTGTCGAAAAGGTAGTGGCTGTTGTCCTTGATTGTTTCAGATGCCTGCAATACATCCAGCTGTTTATCCAACGCGGTCGCATCGTCATAGCTGATATGCATTTCAAAATAGCCATTGATCGCCGGATGCGAGCCCAGAATATGCCCTGCCAGGCTGGTAAAGGCACGCATGTGGCTGAGTAAGAAAATTCTAGAGTAGTCCCCCGCCATCGGGTTCATGCTTTTTTATTCATGAATAACCCAATACCGCTTTGTGTTTGTTATCGCTTGCTTCGCGGGTTTCGGCTTCGGGTTTGTGTATTCGGCTGGCACCCGTGTTTATGCCTTGATGTAGGTATGCGCTTGTATGACTGACGTCATGTTTATCTTTTGTTTTACTTGTTGTTATGGGTTTGATTCTCGCTTATGGCCATGGTTGAGGCAAGGCTTTAAAACAGTGGCGAGGGATAAGTGGCTAGTGGCAAGGTAAAACTATAGACCTGGATCCCCGCTTGCGCGGGGATGACAGCATTAGTCGCTTCGCTGCATCCGGGCTAATAGGCTTTTATTCTACCCAGTAGTTGATGACCTCGAACTCCCTGCCTGTTGCCGGGTTTGCTTCCAGGTAGGTGAACAGGCCGAACTGATACTGGTTGGCGACATAATTGTCGGCATCGATGCTGCCAACCGTACCCAGGTAGCTGGCTGAACTGCCCTTGCTGACATTCAGGGTGTGATTAACGCCAACGCCGTAGCTGCCACCGACCAGGAATTTTACGCCCGGGCCAATGGCTAAACTCATCTCCAGCGAAAAATTGAGTTCGTGTGTCACGCTTAACGATTCTTCTGAGGCCAGGTCCAGGCCTAGTTCAGTTGAGCCACTACCCTGACCGACGCTGACCGGGCCGACTTCGAGGCCTTGCAGGGCATCCAGGGGAGCGTCATCGTCGAAGATCGGATTAAAAACAGCGAACTCGTTAATTCTCACATCTTCGAGCTGCGAGCGTTTAAAGGTGAGAATACTGTCTTTCTGCTGGGGACCGGGATAGGTGTTTATTTCCCCCGGAGTATGTTGAAACACGTCATCACTGATGCGGTCCTCGTCATCGATGACACTGTTGTTGTAGAAATCAATTTGCGTCATTTTCATGACCGGCTCCCTGGGTATGGCTACAACCAGGTCGACCAGGCCGCCGGTAAGCACGGATACGGCTTTGCTCAGCAGCGTGTAGTTGTAGGTATCGATCGGTATGGATGTGAACACCACCGAATCCTCGATCGGCCCGGTGGTGAATGCAATGGATTTGGTCAACTCGTAGGATTCACTTCTGGAGCGGGCAAGCACGGCTTCGATCGTCGCTTTCATTTCAATTTCAAACGTCGAGGTGCATGTACTGTAGACCACGCCAACGCAGGAGGAATTATCCGCATTGAATCCGATATAGGCGCTGGCCGAAACTTCGTAGCCCTTTTCGCGTTCGACACCAATCGAGGTGGCCTGCCCCCAGGTGGTGGTGCAGTCGTCGATGTTCTGGCCGACACCCGTCTGGCACGGTGGCGCTGCCAGCACGCCGAGTACGATGGGTTCCGAGATGGCAAACTCGTGCCCGGTCAAGGCGTAGACCGAGGTATCGTTATCCGCGTTCATCGGCACGATGATCGGATTGATGCGTTCGATGCCGCCGAGCGATGTGGGTACGATCGAAGTCTGTTCCAGTCTTTTTAATGTGTTGGTGGTCGCATCAACGCCGAATATTTTTATTACAGATTCGCCCTGTAAATACGTAATGATGTCTTCCCGCCCATCGCCGGTGGTATCACCAATGGCAATGACATGGTTGCTGCGATCAAAGAACGCCCCACCCTCACTGGCCCTGAACATGATGCGTGACAGGAATGTCGGGTTATAGATGTCGGCCGTGTTCCAGTCGAGATAGCCCGTCGGCGCGGTGTCGAATATAAACTGGTTGACCTGGAGTTCAAGGTCAGTATCGCCGTCGATATCGAGCAGGTTGACGTGGGCAAAGCGCAAACGCCAGCCGTCAAAGTCCGGGCACTCGATATTGTAATCAAGGTCAGCATAGGACTCTGTCAGAGTCATAAAATTAAGTGACTTGTCTTCGAGCGAGATCAGCAGGTGACCGACCGGATCACATTTACCGGAAAATGGCGCAGTCACCAGGCCGGCGAAGAATATTTCATCGAGGGTGTCATCATCGGTATCGCCTATGGCAACGTCGGCGATGCGCGCGCGTTTGGTTTGCAGGCCTGGGGTGGGAGGTATTTCAACGCTGGCTTCGATATACCCCGCTTTAACCACAGTCGTTGTCGTACTGACATTATCCAGGATGGTGTAATAGGCCTCGGCATCGGCCACGCTGACATTGGCCATCAGTACCGGATCGAACTCGTTGACGGGATCCGCGCCGAGTTCATTCTGGATCACAACCAGTTCCATATCGCCGTCATAATCCAGTTGTGCCGCTTCCATCACCAGTGAGATCGAGCGGGTCGGATCGAGCGCGGCGATGTTGATTTGATTGAGTATGGCGTAATTGGCCGATTGGCCATCCACGATCACTACATAGGCGCGTGCATCATTGAAGGGTGCCGGTGAATGGCTGCCAATGCCGATGGCGAATTCTTCTTCGATGTCATTATCAAAGTTACCCGCAACAACCCTCAAGTCTGCCACCGGAAACTGGGCTGCGCTCAGTGGAACCAGTATGTCCACGACCGCTGCACCCGGTGCGTCCACATCAGCCACCGAGACGCGCACTTCGTCTAATGCGGCATCATAGTAGACAATGACCAGTTCGCTTCTGCCATCACCATCGATATCTACACCGGTGGCATCACGTCGTGTTTCGGGAACGTCATTATTACCCAGGTTTTCATCGATCCACGCTGCCGCTTGCGTGCGCTGGTAGAGAAGACCGGGCGAATTTTCATAGTCCATAACGGATGCAGCATCGTCGATAATCGTGGCGAGGCAGTCATTGCTCAAACAGTTCTGGGTACGCATGCCCGCCAGGAACAGTTCCTTCTGTACACCCATCACCAGCGAGGTGGTACCGTCGTCATTGTCGACCTGCATGATGGACATGGTTCTTCCCATCGGCGCATAACTGTCAGGTATGGCTTCCCGGTTCTCATCCAGCCGCGGGGTGATCTCGGTGTCTACGCCCAGGCGATTGAGCGTATCCTGCAGCGTCTTTGGACTGGTGTTCGTCGCTGCCGCTGTTGATGTGTCAGAACTACAGGAGTTAAGCAATAAAGCGGCGAATAAAAAAATAACGGTAAAAGGACATGGATTGCCGGATGGATGGCGTAATGACATGACTTAACTCCTCCCTAATTGACATGCTGGATATTAAACAGATATTGACAGCATCAAGATTATCGCTGGCATTTGCCGTAGCGATAACAACAGGGAATAATGAAAGCCGTTGTAACCAGGCAATCAGTGGAACCAGGATCAGTTAGTCATGCACATTTATTCGTTAGTATAAAACCCTGTGCGGTTCCCTTCTCAGATTCATCATTTAATCGTCATAGCGACGAATACTTGATTTGGTCATCGTGTAAACCAATACCTTCACAATAATGAAAATGATATCGAAGTCAACGAAAAACGCATGGTGAGTGATTGATTTAGATTGTCCGGGTTATATCCGTATAAAAGTTAATGAATTTATTGCAGCATGGACCAATATACATAACGGCAGGTCATGGTGGTTTGCAACTGGATTCGCTTAATGCTTGTTAAGCGTTAGAACATCCAGCCAGTTGGATCAGGACAGGCTTGTTGTTTATCAAGGAGGCAGTGATGAGGGATTAAGAGACTTACAAATCCCCTGGTTTAAGTCTTATCCTGGATAAAGTTCACGATCCATTTTGCGACCAGTTCGTGGTCTTCGTTTTGTTCCAGTGATTCCATTGCCTGCTGGTAGGTTTGTTCGCCGATGTCCTGGCGTCGATTCGTCATTAGGTGTTGCACGTAATCACGGCTGAATTCCGGGTGGCCCTGGAAGGTCAGGATTGAATGATTAACCTGGTAGCCGGCGATGGGGCAGAATTCGTTGGTGGCGATCAGGGATGCCTCTGGAGGCAACCGGGTGACCTGGTCCTGGTGGCTGACCAGTAAATTAAACTGTGGCTGTTTTGGTGTTAACCAGTCCGGTGTTGTGTGACGTCACTGCTTGCCAGGCCGATGCCCCAGCCCTTGTCATGTTTTTGCACCGAACCACCCAGTGCCTGTGCAATCAGTTGATGGCCGAAGCAAATACCGATCAGCTTTTTTTCCTGCTCAAGACAATCAACCACAAATTGTTTTAACCGGTGAATCCACGTGAATATCTTCGTAGCAACTGAATTTGCTGCCGGTGATCAGGTAGGCATCGCATTCGTCTATGTGTTGCGGGTATTGCTGTTGCGTGACATGGTATGTCTGAAAGCCAGTTGCGGATCAGACTGCAGACAATAACTGTCTCGAACGTGTCTGCGTAATGTGCCGTAACGTTGTATCACCTCGTCGGCCAGATCATCTGCTTCAAGAATCCCGATAATCAAATCGATAGTCCTTTTTACTGGCCTTGTACGGCTGTTTCAAACAAGGCCGAATATTGTTGTGCGCTCAACACGACCGGGTTGCCCGCGGCCGAGGGATCTGCTGCTGCCATCTCGCCGATGCGTTGGCTTTGCTCGGTGCCGATGCCTATCGCTTGCAGGTCGTGAGGAATTTGCAGTGTTGTTCTGAGCTGCAGAATCCAGCGCAGCAATCCGTCAAAAGAAATGTCATCCAGATCGAGCACGCGGGCAATGTGAATCAACTTGTCTTCAATCGCGGGCCTGTTGTGCTGTAATACATAGGGCAGCAATATCGCATTGAGCAGGCCGTGATGTTTATCGTAGAGGGCACCCAGCGGATGCGCGAGTGCGTGTACTGCACCCAGCCCTTTTTGAAAAGCAACCGCACCCATCATCGAGGCTGCGAGCATATGGCTCCTGGCTTCGAGATTGTCGCCTTCGCTATAAGCAAGCGGTAACCACTGGCTGATTAAAGTCATGGCCTGCAACGCGATGCCGTCAGCCATCGGGTGGTAGCCCCTCGCGCAGTAGGCTTCGAGGTTGTGTACGAATGCATCCATGCCGGTGGCGGCCGTCAATGCTGCCGGCAATGCTGTGGTCAGGGCGGGATCGGCAATCACCCTGTTCGCCAGCATGCCGGGATGAAAAATAATGATTTTACGTTGCTGGGTTTCATCGATTATGACCGACGCGCGCCCGACTTCAGAGCCGGTACCTGCGGTTGTGGGTATGGCGATCAGCGGCGCGATGCCATCGGGATTGACCCTTAACCAGTTGTCACCCACATCCTCGTAATCCCACAACGGCCTTTCCTGTCCGACCATCAGGGCAATGGCCTTGGCAACATCGAGCGCGCTGCCGCCACCGAGTGCGATGATGCCATCATGCTGACCCTGTTGATAAGCCTGTACACCGGCCGCCACGTTGCCGCCGGTCGGGTTGGATTTAACCTCGCTAAACAGGCTGGTTTTGAGACCGGCCTGTTTGTTGGTATTCAACAGTTCGGTGACAAATTCAAGTTTGGCCAAGCCTGTATCGGTGACCAGCAACGGTTGCTTGATGCCCTCTTCCCTGCAGGCAGCCGGTAACTGGCGAATGCTGCCAACGCCAAATGTCACGGCGGTGGGGAAACTCCAGTTTCCCTGTAGCTGTTGTAGTTGCAATGGTGTTGTATCGCTTGTGTTCGACATTGTTACTTAAAGAACCTTTTATTAACTCTCTCGTTCGTGGTGAGTTCGTAGCCCGGATGAAGTGAAACGGATTCCGAGGATACCTACTTAATCGCAAACAAACCCCGGATTACACTTCGTTCCATTCAGGCTAAACGCTTGTTTTTCCCAGCCCCTTCCCTCGTACCTGTCTTTATCGTAGGAGCGGCTTCAGCCGCGAATTCATTAAAGACACTGGATCCCCGCCTGCGCGGGGATGACGGCAAAATAGATAAGCCGCTAATAGTAACGTCATTCCCGCAGCTTTTAGCGGGAATCCAGTGTCTTTTGTTTTTCCTTTCACCTGCTCTCTCGTACCTGGTACCTGTCTTTATCGTAGGAGCGGCTTCAGCCGCGAATTCATATAACCACCATCGCTTGTTGATATAAACAGCTCAAGTCAATTCATCATGCCATTGGCTTTATTCAGTTGTTATTTATTTTCTCAGGTTAAACGATTTAGGCCGGGTTAACTGCTGATATCCCAGCATCGACAGTGAACAACCTTGACCGGAGTTTTTCACACCGACCCAGGCCAGCGCCGGGTCGAGATAGTCACAGCGGTTCATGTAAACGGTACCCGTTTGTATCTGCCCGCCCAGTTCAGTCGCTTTGCTTTCGTCACGTGTCCATATTGAGGCCGTCAGGCCGTATTCACTGTCGTTCATCAGTTCGATGGCCTGTGCATCATTACTGACTTTCATGATGCCGACAACCGGGCCGAAGCTTTCCTGTTTCATCACGTCCATGTCGTGATTGACATCAACCAGTACCTGCGGTGCCAGGTAGTTAGTACCCGGCTGGTCTGCGGCAAATAGTCCGGCATCGATGCAGGCTTTGGCGCCGTTCGAGACTGCCTGGTTTATCTGTTCGCGAACAAATTCTGCGGCCTTGGCGTTCACCATCGGTCCCAGGGTGGTATCGACATCCAGCGGATTACCCAGGCGATAGCGTTTTACCGTGTCGACAAATTGTTCAACAAACGGGTCGAAGATATCCGCATGCACATAGATACGCTCGACGCCGCAGCAGGATTGTCCGCTATTGAAAAAGGCGCCATCGACCAGGTTCTCTACACTGTAATCCAGGTCGGCATCGCTCATCACATAGGCAGGATCTTTGCCACCCAGCTCAAGTGCAACACCCTTGAATAGCCCGGCTGCGGCGAGTTCAATCGACTTACCGCCACTGACAGAACCGGTGAAGGATACAAAATGGATTGAACTGCTTTTTATCAGCCTCGACGTATTCTTGTGATCAAGGTGTAAATACTGAAAAACGCCTGCGGGTAATCCGGCCTGCATGAATGCCTGGTGAAAGCGTTCAGCACATAACAGGGTTTGTTTCGAGTGTTTGAGAATGACGCTATTGCCAGCCATCAATGCGGGGATAATCGAATTGACCGCGGTCAGGTAGGGATAATTCCACGGCGCCAGCACCAGCACTGTACCCAATGGCTCATGGCGAATGAAGCGGGTAAAGTCGGCGTCATTGTTTACTTGTGTATCGTTGATTGTGATATCGCCGAGTGCCTGCTCTGCAATATCGATCATGTAGCGCGCGCGTTGTTCCAGGCCTTGAAGTTCGCCCGGGCTGTGCGCAATCGGTCGACCCATCTGCCGGGTGATTTCTTCGGCAAGTTCAGCCGTGTTGTCGCGCATGCTATCGATGGCTTTATGACACAGCGCGGCGCGTTGTTGTACGCTGGTCTGTTTCCAGGCTGTTTGGGCTGTGTCAGCTGCGTTGATAGCGGACAGAATGTCCGCTTCGCTGGCCAGCTCTCTTTGCGCGACAATCGAGCCATCGACAGGTGATACGATGTGTATGTTGTTGCTCATATGGCGTTGATCAAATCTACTGTACCGGGCTCAGGATGCTCAGATTCACTCGTCATTGCTGTATATGTTACATATTTCATTGATGAAATTGATGCTATAGCACTCTACATTTCTAATACGTTTTTCCTGGCCACTAGCAACTCGCCCCTTGTCCCTGCCTTTTCGTAGGAGCGGCTTCAGCCGCGAATTCATAAAAGACACTGGACTCCCGCGTTACTACGTCCATCCCTGGACTCCGCCGTTACTTCACCCATCCATGGGTTTCGCCCTTCGGGCCAGCCTTTGGCTGTTCAAATTTGATCCTGCCAAATTTGTCGGGCCAGTGTTACGAATTACGTCTGTAATTCGCCTTGCGGATTTCGATACATTCTGTTGCTCCAGGCAAATTTAGTCGGCTGTTGAAATCGTTCCAGACGATTTAGTCGCGGGAGTGACGACCTTTATATATTCTCTTAAACGTTCTTAACAACTACTTCAGGACGTTCTTATCAAATTTTCCTGTAAGTATTGTAATTCCCTTTATCTATTGTCATACCTTTTTTCTATAGTCATACCCTTTTTCTATAGTCATACCCTTTTTCTATAGTCATACCCTTTTTCTATAGTCATCCCCGCGAAGGCGGGGATCCAGTGTCTTAAGTCGCTGGATTACAGAATACATCGATGTATTACAATTTTATTTACATGTCCTGATGGCCATGGAAAGTGTATCGCTGTTTATCATGTTAAAGCTAGATAATCTCAAAGTAGCGTTCCAGTTCCCAATGGGAGATATGCTTACGAAATTCGCGTACTTCCCATTCCCGGCTGGCCGCGAAATGATTGACGAATTCGTCTCCTAGATAGTCTCTGGCAATGGTTGAAGCCTTGAATCGTTGCGCCGCTTCCATCAGGTTTGTCGGTAAATGCAGATGTTCAGGAAGTTTCTGATCATAGGCGTTACCTTTGACCATGGCCTCGATGTCGGCATCATTCTCGATACCCCATAGCCCGGAAGCGATAACGGCGGAGAGGATGACATAGGGATTGGCGTCGGCGGCTGCAATGCGGTATTCCAGGCGCTGTGACTTTTCGCTGCCCGGGATAATACGAATCGCACAGGTGCGGTTGTCGATACCGACGCTGGCTTCGGTGGGCGCCCAGAAACCGGGGACGAGTCGCCGGTATGAATTAATGGTCGGTGCGATCATGGCAAGAAATTCGGGCATGAGCTTTTGCAAACCACCGACGAACTGTCGCATGGTTCGGCTCATGTTGTGTGCTTGTGTTGCATCATGAAATAACGCTTTACCTGACGGGTCCTTCATCGAAAGGTGTATATGACCGCTCTGCCCCGGATAATCCGGTGACCACCTCGCCATAAACGTGGCCATCTTGTTTTCTTTTTGTAATGCCACTTTTGTGAATGTCTTGAATAAAGCTGCATCGTCCGCCGAGCGCAGGGCATCTTTATATGTGATCGCCGCTTCGAGTACACCGGGCCCGGTTTCTTCGTGCAAACCTTCGAGATCAAAATCCATTTTCTCCGCAAGATCCAACAGCATTTGATACGTGCCCGACTCTGCGCTGTTGCGTATCACGGAATAACCGAATTCGGCCGGCGCCATCGGCACCATGTTACGGTAGTGTTTCTCGCGCACACTGTGTGGTGTTTCGTTAAACACGAAGAACTCGTACTCAAAGGCGGAAAACAGTTCCAGGCCCATGGCACTGGCTTTGGCTAGAACACGTTTTAACAGGTTCCTGGGACAGATCTGTTCCGCCTGATTGGCAAACTCACCAAGGAACAGTAAAGCATCGCCCTCGAGTGGCAGATTGCGACAGGTGTCTGGAACAATACGCACAGTCGCATCGGGATAACCGCTGTGCCAGCCGGTGTAGGTCACGTTATCGTAAAGCTGGTCTCTTAAGTCCCAGCCCAGCACGACATCGCAGAAACCAAAACCGTTATCCAGTGCCGAGAAGAACTTTTCCGTGGAAATGTATTTCCCGCGCAGCACGCCATCGACATCGAAAACGCCAACCTTGACGTGGCTGAGTTCGCGCTCAATGACCAGTTGGCGTGCCTGACTGGCATCAACGACATCCTTCGCGTCCATAGTGTTACCTGTTTATTGTTGATGCCTAAAGTCTAGTCTAAAAGCAGGTGCCAGGGACGAATTACCAGGGGCCAGGAAAACAAAGACACTGGATCCCCGCCTGCGCGGGGATGACGGAAGTAGCGGGGATGACGGAGAAGGTTAGCGGGGATGACGGAGAAGGTAAGCGGGGACGACGGTAAAATTGGGAAACCGCTTTTAACTACGTCACTTCCGCGACTATATCGTCTGGAACGATTTGAACAGCCTCTAGCTGGCCCGACAAATTTGGCAGGATCAAATTTGAACAGCCGACTAAATTTGCCTGGAGCAACAGAATGTATCGAAATCCGCAAGGCGAATTACAGGACGTAATTCGTAACGCTGGCCCGAACGGCGAAACCCATGGATGGGTGAAGTAACGGCGGAGTCCAGGGATGGACGTAGTAACGCGGGAGTCCAGTGTCTTTAATTACTTCAGAGCTAAAGTCGCTACTGCATTACTAGAACACCCAACCTTTGGGATCCGGATAGGCTTGTTGTCTATCAAGGTATTTCATGCCCCTGGCGCAACGCACGATCAACCAAACTAGCCAGAACAGAATAATGAACACACCAATAACAATCTGGGAAAGTAGTATGCCAATAAACAAGTACAGGGCACCTATCCAGAAGGTTCGTATTTGAAATTGATAGTGGCTTTGCAGCCAGTCCGGGGCATCATCTCGATTCACATAAGCCATGATCAAGCCCACTATAGCGGTAACACCAATGATGATGCTGACCAGGTAGAAGATGTAGATGAGCTTGGCAGTGCCTGCGCCGGGTGATTTTTCGCTACTGGTTTGTTCGTTCACTTTGGTTCTGGTTGCTGGTTGTTAATTTTGTAAGGGTGTTATGTTACGCAGTGGCGGGCTATTAGTGAATAATTATTCGCGACTTAAGCCGCTGCTACGGAAAGATAGGGTCTGGATGCCAGGGGTTAAAACAGTGGCGAGGGGTGAGTGGCTAGTGGCCAGGAAAAACTAAAGACGCTGGATCCCCGCCTGCGCGGGGATGACGGTAAATTAGATACTCATCATATTAACGTCACTCCCGCGACTAAATCGTCCGTATCGATTTGAACAGCCAAAGGCTGGCCCGACAAATTTGGCAGGATCAAATTTGAACAGCCAAAGGCTGGCCCGAAGGGCGAAACCCATGGACGCCCCATTCGGCACCTCGACTACCGAATCGGGAACGAGGTTCTGGTCGCTGAACAGACGACTCCGGAGGCTCCGGTGGTACACGGTCTGCTGCGGCGCGCGGTCGATGCCGCCTGTACAGCCGTCGCGATGGAAGTATCCTCGCACGCCCTCGAGTTGAGGCGGGTCGGCGAGGTTCGCTTCGGAGTTGCCGTGTTCACCAACTTGAGCCGCGACCACCTAAACTTTCATGCCGACATGGAGAGCTACCGGGCCGCCAAGGCGCGTCTGTTCTCAGGACTGGGCGACGGCGGCGTCGCGATCGTGAACACCCGCAACATCCTCTCCCGGAAGCAGCGAAGGGGGATCATCAACGCCATCTTCCGCCCCGCCTGCAACCCCGTCTGCAGCACCAACCTCATGCAACAAATTTCTCGGCTCCTGTGAAGGCGGGGGTGACTGTTGCTCCGGCAGTTGCTGGTTTGTCGGTTGGGAAGATATGATCTCACCCTTCTGTTCACCGGAGTACAAGTGGGGGTAGAGAGACCATTCGCACGCAAAACGATGACGGCGTCGTATCAAGTACCAGGAGTCAATGAAAGCAATTTCACATTTCATAGATGCTCAACATTAAGAATCGCACCAATGGTCGCACATAAATTCAACCGCACAAATGGCAAAAGAGATATGCTTTCGGCTCCGTGCGTCGAACGACAACAACTTGTATATTCTGTGTGTCCTCCCGTCCTAGCAAAGAATCAGTTCAGTCGTCTGCTCTAGTTTTGAGAAGTGCAG
>CAWEEC010000019.1:0-53750 GCA_963807785.1 uncultured Gammaproteobacteria bacterium
GATTCGCATGTGGCCAATGGTGATATGGTAACTCTCGCCTTGGTACAGGGCGTGGTTAACACCTTCGTGATTTTTTTCTCCAGAGTTGTCGGCCATGTTGTCGATCGTGTTGTGTTTAAAACCGAACGCGGTTATGGACCGGCGTATTACATTACCAGCATACTGGCGCAGGTTGTATTTGGAATTCTGGCCAGTGCGATTGTTATGTATTTTTCAAGATTGCGTGAGTTCCGTGCCGATGCAGGTGGTGCCGGGCTGGCTGGTAGAGAGAAAATGATTGCTGCCTTGCAAAGACTGCAATCGATACATCAACCTTCACGCTTGCCGGATCAGCTGGTGGCATTTGGAATCAATGGAGGTCTGGCTGAAGGTATGCGCAAGCTGTTCATGAGTCATCCACCGTTGTCGGAGCGCATAGCTGCCTTGCAAGTTATGAGTTAATCGAGATATTTAATTGATCAGCACTATTCTGCTAAGTGGCAAGGGATGAGTGGTCAGTAACGAGGAAAAGCTAAACAAGAAGCCTCGCCACTCGCTACTTGTCCCTTGCCCCTCACGGATATAGCGGGCTAACCCGCTATATCCGTGAAGTCATAATTCATCGTTGGCTGTGGTTCCTGCAGGAAGTAACCCTGGATGAAGTTAACGCCCATACCCCACAATAACGACAAGCTGTTAGCGTCTTTTACGAATTGTGCGATCGAGAACTTGCCGAGTTCGGCAGCCTGTTCAGTAATTTGCTTGATTGTTTCCTGATTTTGCGGATTCTCCGCAAGCTCATTCATGAAGCTCTTGTCGAGTCGTATGTAGTCGGCGTCGATGTGTTCAAGCAGCTGGAAAGGATTTGATCCGGAGCCGAAGTCATCCAGTACAAAACCGCATTTAATTTTTTTCAGGTTGTTGGCCAGGTCTTTGGCGCTCTTCAGGTTGGTAACCGCAACCGATTCCTTGACCTCGAAAATTAATGAGTTTTCGGGCAGGCCCTTGTCCTTGATCTGAAAGTCAATCCATTCTATCAGCGTTTCGTCCTTGATCGACGCGGCAGAGAGCTTGATAAAAAAGTGTGTTTGTATGCCTGCCTCGTAGCGCTTGATCACGTCCTGAATCGCCTTGTAAAGCACCCAGCGATCGATAGCTATAGACATGCCTATGCGTTCAGCAGCAGGCAGGAATTCCTGTGGCATTATCATTTCTTCGCCATCTTCACCCAGCATGCGTACAAATACTTCATAGCGTTCGTCAGTGTCACCATGAAGGCTGATTATCGGCTGGTAGAACAGTACGAAGCGGTCACTCTTGAGCGCCTGTGTCAGTCGTTCCTTGAAAAGAGAATCGACTTCGTGCCGTGTCAACTCACCTTCCTCGGGAACGTATATTTTGATCTGGTTCGTGCCGGCCTCGGCAGCTTCATTGGAAATTTTCTCTGCTCGACGTAGAACCTCGTTGGTTTCAGGCGAGTCCTTGTCAATCAGTGTTACACCGATGCAGCATGTTGTGTTGATCTTTTCATCGCCAATATTCATCTCCAGATCCATGATCGCCTGCTTTATTTCAGTGGCGTATTTTTCAACCGAATCTATATCCTGGTGATGGGCAATAATGGTAAAACTGGGATTCATAAACGAGAGCGTGTCGTTGTCGTGCGTTACTGCTTGCAGTGAGCGCGCGGCTTCAACAAAGAATTTGTCAATATCAACGGCACCAATACGGCTCTTTATGTCTTCGAAGTTGTCCAGTCTGATCTCCAGCAGTGCAGCTGTGCAATCTTCAGACTCACACTGAGAGACAGTGGCTTCTAGTGTGTCCAGGCAGTATTGCCGGTTATATAGACCTGTTAATTGATCTTTCTGGCTGAGCTCTTTCAGCCGCTCTTCCAGGGCTTCGGAATTAACATCTTCCTTGCGAATTATGACCTGTATGCATGGCTCACCCTCGATGCTTGCCGGTGAGAACTCCATTTCACCGTCAAACTTGGTTCCGTCCGGTTTCAGTAAATGTGTCTTATGTGCCTCCGTAGTGGCATCTTTTTGCAAGTAATCACGCAGGAATGTCTTGAAGACGTCTCTGCTATTTGGTGATACCATATCCAGAATCGGCATACTTTCCAGTTCATCGGAATGTTCAAATCCAAATAAATCCAGGTACGATGCGTTGGAGTAAACATGCATGCCTTCATGTATATAGGCTATAGCATCACGTGAACTATCGAGCAGGGAAGCGCAGCGGCGCTCTGATTCTCCCATGGCCGTTTTAAGCTTGTGCATCTGTCTCCAGTTACGCAGTGCGCAAACTTCGCGGTTAATTACCAGCAGCAGGTGATCCATATTGTCGTACGACGATAAATCTACAGCACCGTTCCTCATTGCTTCAACAGTAGATGTTTCATCCTTACTTTTCTTAACTGCGACCAGCGGAACAGGGGTGCTATTAAGGTTTTGCTTGATGCAGTCACTTACTTGTTTTAGCGTTATCAGTTCCATTCCTGTGGTGTATAACACCAGGTCAGGCTCCTGCTTGGTGATTGCCGCAACCAGGTCTTCATCGTCTTCAACACGGGTGGATCGAGCTGCGTAGCCGTCATTGCGTAATGCACTAACGACTTTTTCTTCTGTATCAAAAGTGTCGTCAATAACTACGATATGTATTTTTTTCTCTTCCACAAATGTTTCTCTTGGCGACTCAGCGGCTAATGCATTCGAAGACATAGTAAATCCGTGCTTTTACAGTGTTGACCATATTTCGTCAAAATCGTCCTTGTTTTTGGCGGACAATTCTTTATTTTTATCTTTTTCAGTTTGTTCAACTTCATGTTGAGAGGTGAAATGGAACTGGGTAAAAGAGCCGGTGTGTTGTTTGACAGAGCCCAGTCTGTATACCCATCTCTTGATCTATGATCTTGATATTGAGCTTATCACCGGGTTTGAAGGCATGCGCCGGTAGCAACACACTTGCTGGTTGCTTCAAAGGTTTTATACCAGGCAGCATCAAGCAATCGAAAGGCTCTTCATTAGGCCTGTGGCTGCGTTGTGCACTCGCAGACATGACTTTCGGTGACAATACCTGAACACCAATCTCGAGACCGCTATCGCGTATGAATTGCATCCAGCGTATAACACCAATGCGCCAGGTAAAGCTTCCACCGGGCTCTTCCTCGCGTAATGCAATCGGCTCGCCTATTTGAGCCCTGGATGTAGTATCAGAGTTCCAGCGCAGGCAGTAACCGCCAGCGCTCACATTAACGATCTCCCAGTGCTTGTCATAATCTTTACGCAATCCAAGCTGACTCTGCTCCAGAAACTTCTGTTGTCTATCATATGTCTCTGTTAGCGTGCGGCCCTTTGCGACCATATCCCATGCGTCGTCCTTGTCAGCGCCGATTTCATGGTGGGTTGTGTATGCTGATTGGAGCTGTGATTCGCTTTGTTTGAAATCTTCGGGTATGGCTTGCAGGGAAATATTCAGTTGATTACGCTTGCCAGGCATAATCTCTTCTTCCTCTTCTTGTTCTTGCGCTTCTACTTTGCCCGAGATTTCTTTGCAGGCATTTACCAGCCCGATTGCTGCCTTGATGTGCCCTGTTCTGTCGGCACGCGAGAATCGACGCTTGGCACAAACACCCCAGGACATTGCCAGAACCTGCAGTGTTTCAGCCGAGAGTTGATCGCCGACTGCAAGCTTGCCATCCCTGTTTTCAGTGCTGCTAACTTCTTTTCGTATAGTGTCGACGAGCTTTGATGTTTCAAGTGTGTATATCTCGGTTGAAGCGCCACAGTCGTCCATTGACAGATAATTCGGAGGTCGGTCCTGATCAATTTTGGCGCAGAAGAATCGATTAACCTGATTCTCCTGAGCATCTTTGCCAAGTTTTGTCAGCCTGGCCCATTCGTCCAGTTTTTTATATACGCGTTCCGAATCGCTCTGTCTCAGTGCAATGGGTCGTGCCAGAGCGAACAGCAATACCTGTTTGTAGTAATCTTCAATACTGGCTTTCTTCTGCTCGTATTCAATGTCTGCTATGGCCCTGGTATGGATGCCATGTTGTTCTGCGTAGTGATACATCTGGTGGATGTCGTACCAGGTGCCAGGCGGGCAGGTTTCGTAAATTTCACTGGCTCTCAGCAGGAGTTCCGACATATAACGTATCGCACGCAGGATGGCGATATTTTGTGACTTGCTATCAACTTTTTTATCGATGCCGTTTGCGGCCTCGAAGATGATGATCTTGTAACCGTAGGACATTTCCTGCAGTAGCGCTCGGTACAGGTTAACGATTTTCTGGCTCTTTTCAGGTAGTGGCAGGGTACGATTGATGAAATATTTTCCCAGGTTATTAAATATGTTGCGCACCGGCTCACGCAGTTGCTCCATATTTTCCATGCGATGTTTGTTGGCCATGGTTTGACGGTTCAGATCACGCACCGCGTTATATATCTGACGCGTCATTTCACCCATATTGGCACGCGGTAAATCTGCCAGCCATTTTTTCAGCTTGCGAGGATGGTTTGGAATGGCATCCCTGGCGGGTGCAATTTGTTCGGGTATATGTAATTTCATTTCGGTCAGTTCACTTTCTGGCTCCGTGGTGCTGCTTCATTGTATTCTTATGCTTATTAAACAATGGCTTAGCTTTATTATTATTGTTTTTACCTGAAACACTAATAGTGTAGCTCAGATAGCGAAAATTGCTGTTTTTGAGCTGGCACCCGGTATTTCACGTACCAGTCGGGGTACCAGGAAGCCGGGCAGTTCAGCCCTGAGCGAATCAAGCAGTGCCATAGCATTGCTCTGGGTAACATCAAAATGCATCGCGCCCTGGACTGGATCTAGCATGTGCAGATAGTACGGCAGCACCCCGGCCTGATACAAATGCATACTCAGATTTATCAGTGCAGGCGGGGTGTCATTCACACCTTTTAACAGTACGCTTTGATTGAGTAAGGTCATATCACAAGCAGCCAGCCGTTGCAGTGTTTCCAGTTCGCGCGCCTTGATTTCATTGGCATGATTGGCATGGATCACCAGCGTTTTCCTGAAACGAAGTTTTTGTAACAATGCGATCAGTCCGTCATCGATACGCGAGGGCAATACAACGGGAAGCCGGGAATGAATGCGCAGCCATTTAATGTGGGGAACGGCTTCGAGCGCGCTGAACAGCTGCTCCAGTATGGCATTATCCAGTAGCAGCGGATCCCCCCCGCTCAAAATAACTTCATGGATATCATCGTGAGCATGGAGATATTCGAGCGCATGGCTCCATTGTTGCGGGCGAGGGTTGGCGCTGGAGTAGGGGAAGTGACGTCTGAAACAATAGCGGCAGTGTATGGCACAGGCGCCTGTGGTTACCAGCAGAACACGTCCCTTATATTTGTGTAGTAGTCCGGGTGTGGCCATCGCACCAAGGTCGCCGACCGGATCCGTAACTCCGGTCGGCGCGTTCTCGGCAGCAACAGGCAGTACCTGTTTAAGCAATGGATCGTCGGCGTCGCCCTTTTGCATCTTGCTGACAAAGACGCGCGGCACCAGTAACCTGAAGTCGGGGTTGCTGATGAGTGTATGTTGCAGGTGCTCGAGTTCAAGCACCTTGAGCAGTTCTTTGACAGTGGCTATGGCATTGACCAGTTCGAACTTCCAGTCTGCAGGCTCGCCTGCCTTGTGCAACTTGATATGGTGCATATGATGTTGTTGGACGTGTGCTTGAAACGGGATTCGGGTATGATTGCGCCCTGAATAAAACAGGTTAAAAGCATGGCATCATACAACACAAACGCATTCAAAAACGGATTGAAAATCATGCTTGATGGCGATCCGTGTTCCATCACAGAAAATATTCTTGTCAAGCCGGGAAAAGGCCAGGCATTCAATCGTGTCAAGGTCAAGAACCTCAAGACCGGGCGTACCCTGGAACGCACATTTAAAACCACCGAATCAGTCGAAGCTGCAGATGTTGAAGATCGCAATGTGGAATACCTGTACACGGATGGTGAGCACTGGCATTTTATGGAGCCGGATACGTATGAGCAGCATGCAGCAGACAATGTCGCGGTTGGTGATGCCGCCAAGTGGATCAAGGGGCAGGAAGCCTGCGTGATGACCTTATGGAATGGAGCGCCGCTTTCAATAACGCCACCTAACTTCGTGGAATTAACGGTGACCCAGACGGACCCGGGATTAAAGGGTGATACTGCGCAGGGTGGGTCCAAGCCGGCAACACTGGAGACAGGCACAGAGGTTAAAGTACCGCTGTTCATCGATGAGGGTGATGTGCTGAAAATTGACACGCGCACTGGTGAGTATGTATCCAGAGCGTGATTCCGGCTATGACTGACAGCTGGCGGCCAGCGGCATCAGCAGCAATAATGCAGTTAAGGGCCCGAATGTTGCGAGACATTCGGGCCTTTTTTGATCAACGTGGCGTGCTTGAGGTGGAGACGCCTTTGCTGTCATCTGCATCGACAACAGATCCAAACCTGAGCAGTTTCTCAACGCGTTACCTGCAGCGGGATTTGTATCTGAACACATCACCCGAGTACTGTATGAAGCGGCTGCTTGCAGCCTACGGCGAAGCGATTTACCAGATCTGCAAGTCATTTCGTGATAACGAACTGGGCCCGGAGCACAATCCCGAATTCACCATGCTGGAATGGTATCGTCCGGGTTTTGATATGTTCGAACTGATGCACGAACTGGCTGAGCTGGTGCAAATGCTGGCGCATAACTTCGGCCTTATCAACAGCGGCATCGAGCAAATCAGTTATGCCGATGCTTACCGGCAGGCTACTGGAATCAATCCTCATGCGACTTCGGCCGATGAATGCCGCAGTTGCGCAATCAAACACGATATCGAGCAACCCGTGGGTCTGCTGGATGAAGTTGACGAGTGGCTGGACTGGCTGTTGACGCAGCTGGTAATACCGTCTTTAAAGAATGATGGCTTTACCTTCATTTATGACTATCCACAAACACAGTGTGCGCTCGCCAGGTTGTATAACAATCGTGAAGGCTATATAGTCGCAGCGCGTTTCGAACTGTTTTATGCTGAAACCGAGCTGGCCAACGGTTTTGATGAGTTGCTCGATGCTGATGAACAACGGCTACGGTTTCAACAGGAAAACAGGCAGCGCCTGGCAACAGGTCTGCGGCCGGCGGTGATTGACGAGCACTTGCTGGATGCATTGCAACACGGCATGCCGGCGTGCAGCGGCGTTGCCCTTGGTCTGGACAGGTTGTTGAAGTTAGTGTCCGGATCAGACTTGCTGGAACAGGTACTGACGTTTCCTTATTCAAAAATTTAACAGAATTCC
Organism: uncultured Gammaproteobacteria bacterium; assembly: GCA_963807785.1. Classification (GTDB taxonomy): domain Bacteria; phylum Pseudomonadota; class Gammaproteobacteria; order SZUA-229; family SZUA-229; genus JABDQW01. Next base: position 7,302 of record CAWEEC010000019.1, read on the forward strand.
CCGCTGACAAGCTATATTCAAGTTACAAAACATAGTTAAAGTGTCAGATTTTCCGACAAGTAAAAGTACTTGAAATCATTATCAAATACAGGCATTCTGAAATGTACGAATATCGCAACGGAGCGATATGTACCCAATACCTTCGTTACGATCATACAAATTCATTCACTAAGATGAACATGAAGGGTAACTTCAGGTATGTGGACAACTAGAAAACTTCTCAGGATTTCTCTCTTTCTTTTAGCTTTTTCAGCCGTCACTACACAGGCAGATAATATCGTTACTGTTGGTGTCGCACCTCATGGAGGTTACGTTATTCTTGGTGGCACTGTGATACCGCTCAAGGAAGTGACCTTGTCAGCACAGATTCCAGGCAGAGTTAATACCATCGCCGGTGAAGAAGGTGACACATTCACTTCGGGCACCGAGCTGGTAACCATCAAGGATGATGAACTGCAGGCGAGGAAACGTTCAGCAGAAGCGCAGCTGAGCGCGGCCTATACTGCGATGCAGAATGCACAGGTGCAATATACCCGGGAATTGTGGAACCCGAGTATTTACAACCCACGACCGATGGGTGGCATGGCCATGCCCACCATGTTTGATTCTTTCTTTGACGGCAACAGAGGCTCACCTTTAGGTAGTGGCAGTGACAAGGGCATTGAACGCCATGCCGACCTTGTGACTCAGGGCACACAGGTCCAGACCGCCCAGTCAAGAATTCACCAGGCAGAGTCGGGGTTACGAGAAATCGAAGCCAAGATCCGTGATGCCAAGTCAACGGCACCGTTTGATGGTGTCATCACCGACAAGCTGGTTGAAGTGGGCGATACCGTGCAGCCCGGTCAGCCGCTGCTGAAATTTTCCTACTCCAAGTTTCTACGCATTCAGGCTGAAGTACCGGCACGCCTGGTCCCGGGTTTGCACAAGGACATGGTGGTACCCGCCAGACTCGATGTAAATAACACCAAGGTCAACGCCCGCGTCGCCCAGATTGCACCAAAGGCAGACAGCCAGCAGCACACCATTACAGTCAAGTTTGACCTGCCTGAAGGTGTGCCGGGCGGCCCCGGCATGTATGCAGAAGTCATGATCCCTGACATCAATTCACCAACCAGGGCGCTGCCCGTGGTACCCAAATCAGCCATCATTAAGCGCGGCAGTTTGCCATCTGTAAAAGTGATTGATGAAAATGGACAACCCAAAATGCGGCTCATACGTACAGGTATCGAGCTGGATGCGAATCATGTCATCGTGCTTTCCGGTTTGAAACCGGGTGAACGCGTATTGACGTCAGATGAAGGGCCGCCGGCGAGCTGGGATCAGCAGTAATATTTGTTCTGTTGCTGCTAACTATGAGTATCTACTAATGATACCGAAGTGTGCAGCATGGATGGTTCGCCGCATAGCCGGTGAATAATAAACAACCGGAATGAGTTAGACGAAGCAATGGCAGACGAACTGGATAAAGACAAAGACAAGGCGCAGGCATCATCCAATCCGGCTGATACCACCAGTGAAACACCGCAAGAGCCTGATTCCAATGGTCAAGTGCATCATGATCTTGGTATAGCGGGAACCATCACAAAAGCGTTCATCAACTCACCGGTTACACCGATGCTGTTGATTGCCTCATTACTGATCGGTGTCATGGGTCTGATCTTCACCCCAAGACAGGAAGACCCGAAGATCTCTGTGCCGATGATCGACCTGTATGTTTCCTACCCGGGTGCATCCGTCTACCAGGTTGAATCGCTGGTGACTGATCCACTCGAGCGCCTGATGGATGAAATACCGGGCGTTCGCCATACCTATTCTGCTACTGAGCGCGGCCGGGCTATTGTCACCGTGCGCTTCTTTGTTGGTGAGGATCTCGGCGATTCCATCGTCAAGGTACATGAAAAGATCCGCTCCAACATGGACAAGATCCCGCCCGATGTGCAGATGCCTCTGGTGAAGCCGGTGGCGATTGATGACGTGCCGACTGTCAGTATAACCATGTGGTCGCGCGAGGTTGATGACAGCACCTTACGCATTCTTGCCAACGATGTGCTGCAGGAACTCAGCCAGGTTAAAAATACCGGCAAAGGCTTTGTTGTCGGCGGGCGTGCTGACCAGATCAGGGTTGAAGTCATGCCCGAGCGACTGGCTGGTTACAGCCTCAGTTTGCAGCAGGTCGCCAATACCATCAAATCGGCCAATGCCGAATCCAATGTCGGTGCGGTAGAAGCAGGCAGCACCTCGTTCACAGTGTATTCGGGCACCTTCCTCAGAACTGCGGATGCGATCAAGCGCCTGGTAGTCGGCACCTTTAATAGTGCGCCAATCTACATGCGTGATGTCGCCAATGTGTTCCACGGTCCTGAAGATGCCAAACAGGTGTCCTATTTCTATGCCGGTCCGGCCTATGAAGGTGAGCACAGGGCCAGCGGCGATGCAGCGGTTACCGTAGCAATCGCTAAAAAAGAAGATACCAATGGTGTAACGGTATCAAGAGCAATACTGAAAAAAATTGAAGAGCTCAAGGGCAGGCTGATTCCGGACAATGTGCACTTAGAGATTACCCGCGATTACGGCAAGACCGCCAACGACAAGGTCAATGAGTTGCTGCGTGCGATGTTCGAAGCTGCGGCTATCGTGTCTGTGCTTTGCCTGGTTGGCCTCGGTGCGCGCGCTGCTTTCGTCGTTATCACGGTGATTCCGGTGGTGATTCTACTCACCATCTGGTGGGCGATGATGGTGGAATACACCATTGACCGCGTCAGCCTGTTCGCGCTCATTTTCTCTATTGGTATCCTGGTCGATGATGCGACGGTCGTGGTGGAGAACATTTTCCGGCACTGGCTGATGAAAGGCCGAACAGGCATAAATGACGCGATCGATGCAGTGCGTGAGGTCGGCAACCCGACCATCCTGGCAACCTTTACCATTATCGCGGCGCTGCTGCCAATGGGCTTCGTCAGCGGCCTGATGGGACCTTACATGCGTCCAATCCCGGTGCTGGGTTCATCGGCCATGTTCTTCTCGCTGATTGCCGCCTTTATTTTTACTCCCTGGTTTGCCTTGAAAGTACGGCCCAAGCTGCACGCGCTGGAAGCAGCTGAAAAACGAGAAGCCCGAACCCATAAGATTATCGGCAGGTTTTATCGACCGCTCATCATGCCGCTGGTTGAGAGCCGCAAACTGGGTATACTGTTCCTTATAAGTGTTATAGGCGTCACCGCCGCTACCTGCCTGCTGTTCTATCCCACGCAGTGGGTGCCGGTGAAGATGCTGCCATTCGACAACAAACCCGAATTCAGTGTCATTATTAACATGCCTGAAGGCACCGCAATGCCGGTTACTGCCAACGTTGCACACGAGCTCGCGGAAGCGGTAAAAGCCATTCCCGAGGTGTCAGCAGTGCAGTCCTATGCCGGCACCGCGCAGCCTTTCAACTTCAATGGTCTGGTACGTCATTATTATTTACGCAGCAGACCCTGGGAAGGCGATCTGCTGGTGCTGTTGAAAGACAAGAGAGAGCGTGAAAAAGGCAGTCATGCGATCGCTGTCGAGGCGCGCGCGATACTGAAGCCGATTGCCGATAGACTGGGTGCAAAAATTGCGATTGTAGAGATGCCGCCAGGTCCGCCCGTGCTGCAGACCGTGGTTACCGAGATACATGGCCCCGATGAGCACACACGGCGTGAAGTGGCGCGCCAGATGACCAATTTCTTTGAGCAGTCTGAAGGTGTAGTCGATGCCGATAACTACATGTCAGAGCCGTCCAATTACTGGCGTTTCGAAATCAATGTCGACAAGGCGGCGCGTCGTGGTATATCGGTAGAAAGCATCAACGGTACCCTTGCCATGGCCATGGGCGGTTACCGACTGGGCGATGTGAAACTGGCTTCAGTGATAGAGCCAACCTTTATTGTTATCCAGGTGCCATTGGCGACCCGTTCACAGGTCAGCCAGTTGAGCAACCTGCCGGTGATGAGTACTGCCGGTTATACCGTGCCACTGGGTGAACTGGGTGATTTTGTGTTGCAACAGGAAGAGCCCATCATCTATCACAAGGATTTGCGTGCCATTGAGTACGTGGTCGGTGAAATGGAGGGTCGCCTGGGGGCACCGATTTACGGCATGTTCAATATCGAGGCCTTTACTGATGAATACACCACACCGGATGGTGTCATCATGCAGGGCATGCCGATGAACCTGCTGGGACCACCCGATGACGATGATACATCGGGCTTCGAATGGAGCGGCGAATGGACCGTCACCTTCGAGACCTTCCGTGATATGGGCATTGCATTTATGGCCGCGCTGGTGCTGATCTACGGTTTGATCGTGTGGGAATTCCGTGATTTTGCAATCGCGGGGCTGATCATGTCGCCGATCCCGTGCACCATGATTGGTATCGTGCCGGGGCACTGGATCATGGGCGCTGAATTTACCGCGACTTCGATGATCGGCATGATTGCGCTCGGCGGTATTATCGTGCGCCAATCTATCCTGATCGTTGAATTTGTCAAGATCGAGGTGGCCAAGGGGCGTCCTGTCAGGGAGGCCGCGGTCGCTGGCGCCGAGATCCGTATGCGCCCGATCATCATCACCTCGCTTACCCTGATGGCAGGTGCCTGGGCCATTATCTTTGACCCGATTTTCCAGGGTATGGCAGTGAGCCTGTTGTTCGGTGCCGGTGTAGCGACACTGATGGCGGTTCTGATCATACCGCTTGGCTGTATCAGCCTGCGTAAACGCTTCTATATGGAGTCAGCCGGTGATTCTGCCGAGATGGTGCTGAGTTCCAGGTACGAAGAGATCGAAGGCGAAATCATCGAAGCCAGTGAACTCGCTGCAGATGTGGTAGAGGAATACAGGACACCGATGTGGATGAGAATCTATAGCGGTCTCATCGGTTTATTTGGATGGATTTTCCTGATCTTGCGCTCGGTCTTCATCATGCTGAAGATGGCTGTCGGTGCGTTACTGGATAAGTTTGGTGGGTCTAATCAACCGCCGTCACCGCCGGCCACGTCGCCACCGTCCAGTCAACCGCCGCCACCGCCACCATCGAATCCACCGGCATCGGGTGGCGGCACAAGCGCGTCAGTAAAAAGCACGGCATCCCGGGCCGTGGACACTGCAACCAGCACCGAAGCAGTCGCAGAGAAAAAAGCAGCGCCACAGGCTGCTTCAAAGCAGGCAGCCGCCGAGAACAAAGTTACGCAAAAGAAAGTTAAGCAAAAGAAAGTTAGTAGCACGAGCAGCAAATCTGCGGTTGTCAAAAAGGAGGCAACCTCGGTGAAAAGATCACTGGCTAAAAAGGTCGCTACGAAAAAAACTGAGCCGAAAAAGGCTCCCGGGCCGGCCAAACAAGCAGAGTCGGCCGATGAATCTTCACCTGCTAAAGAAGCAGACATGGCGAAAAAGGCGCCTTCCAAGAAAACATCACCACGTGGCAGGCGCGGTATTCGCCTGAAAGTGGATACTGATTAGGGGGTACATCATGCGTGTTCTGAACAATTCATTTTCTGTCCTGATGATATCGTTGCTAATGCAGGCTTCAACAGTGTATGCGGAACCGGAAGCCGGTTCGCTGCCGGCAACTTTTCCGGGCTCGGGCGGATTTCCCGCACCGCTGAATACTGACTTTGCGCCCAACTACCCTCAATGGCCGGACAGGTTTACACGTAGCGAAACAATACCGCCACCGCCCGGCGGTCCTTATATGTCATCAGCAATGTCAGGTATCGATGCCTTTCCCGCTAATACCGGTGGATTGCGTGACGATCCCGGGCTGCAGCAAGTGCAGTCTGAATCTTTCAGAGTCGATATGCCCTGGCCAGAATCACCTGAAAGGGAGCGTCCTGTGACCTGGATGCCGGAAACGGGTGAATACCACTTTGTTCCGGAAGAGGTCGTGCGCGAGCTGGAATCAGCTGCTTTCGACAGAAGGCAGGAACGCCCGGCGGCTTTTCAGCCCTATCGGGCTTATCCCCCGGCGCCAGCGTACAGGCAGCCTTATTACGGCTACCGCTGATATCAGAACTAAATGCCTAAAATTAAACTAACATTAAGACGGGGTAAACAAACATTAGTTAGTGATTGAAATGAAAAGGGTTAGTGTTGGTATTGCATGCGTATTGGTTGTATTCCTGGGTGATGCAATATCCGAGGTATTTTCACGTGATGGAAATCCTGCGCAACATCAGGGCGCTAACCAGGTGTTATTAGCGGATTCGGGAGGCAATCCGTGGGCGGTTCCTGCGGAAAGGCAACGCAATGACAGGCTGCCTGCCTACATTACGAACCCGAAATATGCCACGAAAGAGGACTTGGAAACAAAATTGAATGATGGAAAAAAGGGACAATATAACAGCGCTAGACCAGTGCCGCAGCCAAGGCCGCCAGGATACGGGGCTCAACTCGGTTTGCCCGCCGTGCCAAATATCTACGCGCCATATTCCGGAGCACCCTACGGTTATCAGCCAGGATTTCCTGCCTACCCGGGGGCAGGTGTTATGCCAGGCATGGGCACGCCCTACATGGGTACGCCCGGATTTGGTGGCAATCCATTGATCAGTCCATACGGAAATATATATGACAATGTTGTGCCATATCAAGGAACACAGCCATCTTCGAGTGATTAAATGCGGGCATGGTGAAAAGAATCTGTTGAATACCTGACGCTTACGGTTCGTATTCGATGGTATAGGTTGGTATTGAATATATCCCTCTATTCAATACCGTGAACACAGTTGGAGGGTCACAATAGGTGATTAAATGAAAACATTGAAAATTATAGCTGCAGCGGCAGTACTTGTAGTATCCACATCGGCAAATGCATGGTGGGGTGATGATGGTTATAGCCGTAGTGATGGCCGAGGTTATGGATATGGCCGTGGTGATGGCTATGGCTATGGTGATGGCTATGGCGATGGTTATGGCGATGCAGATGGTGATTTCGACGGTGATTTCTCATTCGGCATGAGTGGTAGTGGTCGTGGTTCAGGTCGTGGTCGTGGTTACAACCGTTACCGTGGCCGATGACCGTGGTGATTACCGTGGTGATTACTATGGTGACTACTCTGGTGATTATCGTGATGGTCGTGGCTACTACGGTCGCCCATATGGGAACAGAGGTTATGGCGCCCCATACGGTGGTTACCCTGGTTACGCTGCTCCCGCTGCCCCAGCGGCACCAGCCAAGTAAATTATGCAGGTTCCCTTTGGCTGACAGCCTGATAAAGTTAAAGGCTGTCAGTCATTGGATTTTAGAGGGATGAGATACGAAATTAAATCACTCCTGGTAATGCTATGTGTATTGTTTACATACAATACATATGCAGTATCTTTTACGGCTGATGCCGTGCAATTGCGTGGTGCTGACATAAGCCATGCAAGAATGTTCTGGAATGACGGCAGTGTTCGCTTTGAATACACGGATCAGGGTGTACCCATGGTCCAGATATTTGATAACAAGAATAAAAAAGTGATCTGGCTGGATGCCGAGAAGAAAGTATATATACAACGCGAACTCACAGATCAGCAGGCCGCGCCTGTTACCACCAGAGCAGTAAAAATATTCGATCCTTGCGATGACTTCCCTGATGCGGAATGCACTCGCCTCAAAACAGCCGAAATCAATGATCGCCAAACGGACAAGTGGCTGATAACGTTTAATGTAGATGGCAGGGATCAGCATGTTTTTCAGTGGATAGATAAACAGCACCAGATGATTGTTCACCAGGAGAATCCAGACGGATCGGTGCTGGACGTGAAAATTCTGGATGGTCAGGAGCTCAATGACAGAAAAGTCCGTAAAGTCGACATGATGGCGATATCGCCTGACGGCAGCAGTGTTCAAGGTATCCAGTGGTACGATGCCGAACTCGATATCGTCGTACGCCAGCAGGCAGACGATGGGGCCATAGACGAATTGCGCAACATCAAGATCGAAACCATCAAAGCGGAAATGTTTGCAGTTCCCGAAGGTTACAAAACCATTGAATCGCAGCTTTCTGACTTGGATTCGAAACCAGGCATTACTTTCGGTACAACGAATAATTAAGAGGTTAAAAATAAATGTTGACCGTTATCGGTAATCTGAAAGGTGGAACGGGTAAAAGTACAGTCGCATTCAACCTGGCCGTGTGGCTTGCTCATGATAAGCGTGGTGTGCGCCTGTTCGATCTCGATCCACAGGCCACATTGATGGACACGGTTGAAATCAGGGAAGAGGATGGTTATGAGCCCGTGTTTGAGATTTCAAACGACATCGATGAACTTGAATTGCTGGTGAATAACAAGGGAAAGAAAAAAATGCCACAGCTGCTGGCGGATGTCAGTGCCACTAATATGCCGCATCTGGAAAAAGCTGTTTCACTGGCCAAGCGAATCCTGATACCAGTCCAGCCAAGCCAGGCTGATATCTGGTCGACACAGCGTTTTCTGAAGATCGTGCTGTCGGTCATAGATAAAAAGAAAAAGCCTGAGATACTCGGCTTTATCAATCGCGCAGATACGCATATCGGTGTTCGTGAAACCGGTGAAGCAGAGGAAGCGTTACTGATGCTGCCAAATATCGAGGCTCTGGATACCCGGTTATATCAACGTACCGCTTATCGGCGTTCCTTCAGTGAGGGACTGGCTGTATTTGAACAGGACCCGATGGGTAAGGCGGCACGTGAAATGAAGAAACTGGCTAAACTGCTTTATAAATGAGCGGCTATTCTGAAAACACCGGGATAGTCCGCAAGTAGAATTTCTGTTTTTGGAGATAATTATGAAACTGATCAGGTGGTTATTGAGCAACATTATTCTCATCGCTTTTGTGCTGGCACTAACCTATGCCTATGTGTATTGGGATAACCTGACCGGTGAAGACACGCCGGCCGGCAAGATGATTGCCTATTTATCAGTTGAATATGATGAAGTCCGCGAATTTCTGGACTCCTATGATTTTGGCGAAGATACCAGTGATTTTGTTGAGCCTGCACCTGCACCTGCTCCAGATGTGGCAGCAACGGTATCTGTTCCACAAGTGCAGCCACCATCTACGGCGCAAATTCGCCCACCGGCACAGCAGCCAGTGATGAGGCAGCAGCCGCCAGCAAGACAACAGCCCTACCAGCCACCGGCACGGCCAGGCGATGAGGCAGGAGCCGCCGGCGAGGCAACAGCCCTACCAGCCACCGGCCCAGGCGATGAGGCAGCAGCCGCCGGCGAGGCAACAGCCCTACCAGCCACCGGCCCAGGCGATGAGGCAGGAGCCACCGGCGAGGCAACAGCCCTACCAGCCACCGGCCCAGGCCATGAGGCAGCCGCCGCCGGCGAGACAGCAGCCCTACCAGCCACCGGCGCAGGCGATGATACAACAACAGCCTGCACCGTCACCTGCACCAGCACCAACGCCGGCAACGAGCCAGCCACAGCCGGCGGATTCAGCTGCGAGCACAACAATGGCTACAACGACCGAAAGCCCGGAGAAGAGCACGCGTGAGCTGTGGATCAGTGCGCGCGAGGCCTATCATAGTGGCAACATTGAAGAATCCATTCGTAACTACAGGGAAGTGATTGCCAGCTCCACTGATAACTATGATGCTTATGGTGAACTGGGTAACGTTTATCTACGCAGCGGTAATAACCAGGAAGCGGCCAATGCCTACTTTGAAGCGGCTGCAATCCTGGTCAAAATGGGCCAGGCAGGCCGTGCCAGCAGCTTGCTGCGGATGCTTGGTCAGCTGGACAGGGCAAAGGCAGAAGAGTTAAATCAACTCATAAGCTCATCAACTAGTTAACAAAACAGGAGACAACGATGTTCTATCTACTACGCAATCTTCTTGCCATTATTGGCCTGGTGGCAGTAATCGCAGCGGGCTATGCAATGGTTAAGTTTCAACCAGCGCTGACTGCGATTGGTGAATTTGAAGATAATGCGTTGGATGTTTTTGCGGACATGGGGGTGCAACTGATTGAAACCGGCAACATGGCAGAGGCAAGTATCTGGAAGGTGCCGGTGGCTGACGGTCTGACAGCTGGCGATGTCGAAGAGACCATGAAATTTGTTGCCAATGAGCACAACTTCAAGAATGTAGGAGAAATGCCGTTGTACAAGGAAGTCGAAGCGATGAGCGGGGAGCCATATAGGTATGTTAAAATATTCATGTTTTGTAATGCACTCACCGCATCACGCATGCTGGACTACAATGATGCATTCTCCAGCTATTTGCCCTGCCGTATTACATTGATTGAAGACATGGAAGGCAAGTTATGGCTCTACACCCTGAACATGGATGGCATGATTTATGGCGGTAAGCCGCTGCCAGCAGAGCTCAAGGAAGAAGCTGAAAATGTTAAAGAAATTATTCTCGATATCATGAATAGAGGCGCTAACGGCGAGTTCTAATATGGCCGACGAAAAGAAGCCACCGGCTTCTGACAAGAGTACAACAGGTAAAGCAGAAGATAAGCCGGCCACGGAAAAGCCAGCTGGTTCTGCTGCGCCCGGGAAAAAGGCAGCTCCCGCAAAGGCATCTGAGCCCAAAGAGCCACCGATGCTCTGTCTGATAAGGAAAAAATAGCAGCAACCACGATCCTCAAGAAGAAGATGAGTGTCGAGGAAGAGAAACGAGCGCTCGATGCAATTATCACTGGCGCTACCACTGCGGCAGACAAGAAAATAGCGATTGATGAATTAAGAAAGCTGCATGTCGCTGATGACATCATCAAAAAGCGAGCTCACGAACACACTGAAGGTGTCAGCGAAGTCAAGCAGAAAGCATCGGCAGCAAAGCGGGCTGCTTCAGAGAAAATCCTCAACCAGGGCTATGTGGCTGACGCCGATGTTGCCTTGTCGCGTCTTGCAGACACTTTTGATAAAAGTGCACGCCGTTGGGAAATGGTTGTTTACCCGACCATGTTCGCGTTTATTTTGCTTGCGGGCTATGGCTTTTACCTGATCTACCATCTGACCCATGATATTGCGGTGCTGTCACACAGTGTGACCCGCATGGCCACTATTGTTTCCGATGCAACACCAAGGGTTACAGCGGATATGCGCGATATGTCAAAGGACATGCGAGTTATGTCCGGCGAGATACGTACCATGTCTTACCAGATGGAAACGTTGAAACCAATGAGTAACAACATCGCCAATATGAACTACACCATGGGCAATCTGAACCGATCAGTGTACGGCATGCAGCGTGATATGGGCGGGCTTAACCGTACCATCTCCGGTGGTCCGTTCGGCTTCATGAAAGATGCGATGCCATTCTCATCGGATACGTATACCAATCCGTTGCCACAGGTGCCGATGGGTGCAGGGCAACCTGTATATATTCAGCCGATGCGCTCTCCACAGGTCGCGCCGATGCGACAGGCTGCTCCAGCTGGTGAGTGATACCTTGGTATTGGGAGGCTAGATCATGTTGTCCAGACCTGATAAATCAATTCGCGAACGACTCGCCAAACTGGAGTCGCATCTTGAAAACGAGAATCCGCTGTTGCTGGATGCGGTGATTCGCTTCAAAAAGCTTGACCGGGTTGCTTATCGCATGGGTCTGCTCAAACCCAGAGAGTCCTACGCTACCCGTATTCCATGGTGGCCGCTGATAACGGTACTGGGTACTTTTTCAGCCGGAAAATCATCATTTATCAATCACTTTCTGGGGCAGAAACTGCAACTGACCGGCAACCAGGCGGTAGACGACAAATTTTCTGTGATTTGCTACTCGGCACAAAAAGAAAGCCGTGTACTGCCGGGTATCGCGCTGGATTCGGATCCGCGCTTTCCGTTCTATCAGATGAGTGACGAAATCGACAAGGTATCGGAAGGCGAGGGACGTCGTATCGATGCTTACTTGCAAATGAAAACATCTGATTCGGAAAAGGTTAGCGGCAAGATAATTATCGACTCACCGGGATTCGATGCTGATGACCAGCGCAATGAAATATTGCGCTTAACCAATCACATCATCGATATTTCAGACCTGGTGCTGGTATTCTTTGACGCGCGCCATCCGGAACCCGGTGCCATGCATGATACGCTCGATCACCTGGTAGGCGACACCATTCGACGTAATGATTCAGAAAAATTCCTGTATATTCTTAACCAGATCGACACAGCAGCAGGCGAAGACAATCCGGAGGCTGTGGTTGCTGCCTGGCAGAGGGCGCTGGCGCAAAAAGGACTGACTGCCGGCCGTTTCTACGCCATCTATAATGAAGAAGTGGCGGTACCGATAAATGATGAGGCTGTGCGCAAACGCTTCGAATCAAAACGCGATGCTGACCTTGCCGAAATTTACGAACGTATTCACCAGGTTGAGGTTGAACGCTCCTATCGAATAATCGGAGCGCTGGATCATATTGCCAGTGACATCGAGAACGTTATCGCACCCAGGCTGACAGACACGATGAATCGCTGGATGAAGGCAGTGCTGATAGCTGATGCTGCGGTATTTGGCACTATTCTCGTTGCGATTGCCATCATCAGTAACTGGATAAGCTTGTGGGGACTGTTCAGCCTGGATTTCACCACTCAGCCGGTAATATCAACTATAAAAGTGGCCGCGATTGCAGTCGTGGCGTTTACCATTCACTTCAGTATTCGCAAGTTTATTGCTAAACGCATGGCCAATAAGCTGGAAACTGAAACCCTGGCAGGCAACTTGAAGAATGCATTCCTGCGTAATACGCGTCCGATTCGAAGCCTGTTTCATCCGGCTCCGGCAGGATGGACATCGCGGTCGCGGCGAATACTTGCCGGCGTAATCAGTGATGCCAGTGCATTTGTACAGACCATGAATGATCGCTTCACTAATCCGTCAGGAATTATTGAAGAGTCGCCGCAGGCCGAGATGCTCAAAGTTGTAGAGCAGCCTGAAACTCAACCAGCTGAAAAGGTGGTTGACTCAACCGGCTAGTAACGTGAAGCCTTGCTGATGCTCAATGGGTTGTGATGTGCCCTATTTTTTGGCCCATGTAAACAGCTGCACCTGCCTCAATACTTTTATCCAGCGCAAAATTTTCTGCTGTTATCAGAATGACAGTTGAGCCCAGGTTGAAACGGCCCATTTCATCACCCCGTTTCAGGGTGACTTCACCGGCAGTATAATCAAACTTTTTCATGTTGCCGCCATCGCTGGTTACAAGACCATGCCAGACGGTCTCGGTGGCTGAAACATTTATTGCACCCACAAGTACCATAATCATCGGGCCATATTTTGTTTCAAACCGGCAAACAACACGTTCGTTGCGTGCAAACAGTCGCGGGATTGCTTTAACGGTATATTCAGCAACGCTGAACAGTCGCCCCGGAATATAAGTCATGCTGCCAAGTTCAGCATCCACCGGCATATGTATGCGATGATAGTCTCGTGGTGAAAGATAAAGCGTTGCAAATTTGCCATTATTGAAAGCCGCTGCCAGCTCATCATCGCCACCCAGCAGTTCCAGCAAGGTATAATCGCGCCCCTTGGCCTGGAATATGCGACCATTATCGATAGTACCAGCCTGGCTGACCGAGCCATCAACCGGACACACCCAGTTCTCGCTATCATTATCCAGTGGACGTGATTCCGCTTTGAGTGCGCGGATAAAAAAAGCATTCAGCGATTCATAACTGTATTTGTCTGTAATCACAGCTTCTTCAAGATTTACGCTATGCAATTTGGTATAGATGCGTATCGCGAGATTCTTCAAAGGTTGCCAGCGAATACGCGCAAGCTTGAATATGCACCACGAGATGGCATGATGAGGCAGTATATAAAACGGCAGCGAACGCAGTCGCTGACTCAGGCTTGCTTTCATCTGCTAGTGATGGTGATGTGAATGGTCTTCAACCGATGACTTTCTAATTGCCAGCTCAAAACCCAGATTTGTGCCATCATCGAATTTCATGCTGCATTCTGTTTTGTCACCAGCCTGTAGACGCTGCACGGGATCAAACAGCATGATGTGATAACCACCCGGTTTCAGTTGCAGTTCTGAATTGGCAGCTATGTCCAGAACCGGCTGGTGTTGCATGCGTGCCATGCCGTCTTTTTCAATTGTGCGATGGAATTCCGCGCGAGCAAATTCCTTGCATTGCATGGAGATCGCCTGGCGATCCTGCCGGGTATCATTATCTATTTTCATGTAAGCAGCCATAACCTTGCTCACCGGTGGTGCTTCCGCAATCCATGCATCCACGATTTCAAGCCTGTCATTTGCTATAGCAAAATGACTGGTGAGTAATGCAAGGAGTATAACGGCTAGTTTTTCTGCGAATAACTTCATATCGGATACGAGATGTCTATAAAATGGCGCATTATAACTGAGTCATGCAGCTTGATGTTAATCCCGTTAAAATCAACAGACTATGAATATCCGTGCGATAGCAAGTGAATTACATACCATCCGCGACCTGGTGAGATGGGGCATGAGCCAGTTCAACAAGGCCGGCCTGTGTTTTGCTCATGGTATGCCGAACGCACTGGATGAAGCCGTGTACCTGTGCCTGGCAACATTGCAGCTTCCGCCTGACCTGGGTGAAGACTATTTTGACTGTCGCCTGACGCATGATGAAAAACGTCGTGTGCTGGAAAATTACAGGGAACGGATGAACAAACGTAAACCTGCAGCCTATATCACCCGGGAGGCGTGGTTTGCAGGCTTGAACTTTTATGTCGATGAACGTGTGCTGATTCCTCGTTCACCGATTGCCGAGTTAATTGAGCAGCAATTTTCTCCCTGGATTGACGCAGCCAGGGTCGAACGTATTCTGGACTTGTGCACCGGCAGTGGCTGTATTGCTGTTGCCTGTGGCTATGCCTTTGAGCAGGCAGCAATTGTTGCCAGTGATATTTCTCAGGATGCGCTTGATGTAGCGGCGATTAATTGTCAAAAACACGGGCTTGACGATCGTTTGCAGTTGATCAAGTCAAATATTTTCGAACATATACCGGCACAAAAATTTGACATCATCGTATCCAATCCGCCTTATGTTTCTGCCGAGGAAATGGCCGGGCTGGAAAAAGAGTTCAGCTTTGAACCGGGCGCTGGCCTGGCTGCAGGTGAAACGGGTATGGATATTGTTGTGCCTATACTGCAACAGGCCGGGCAATATCTGTCAGAGCATGGAATTGTTGTGGTGGAAGTGGGGTATTCCAGGCCCGCACTTGAGCAACTGTTGCCTGATGTGCCATTTACCTGGTTAGAGTTTGCGCATGGCGGTGAGGGTGTGTTTGTTGTTACTGCGGAACAGTTGCGTAGCTGCCAGCCGATGTTCGATGCACCCTGATTTGATGTTAACATCGTCTTCCTGATACACATTCAACCTGATAAAGAACTTATTCAATCATGTCCGGCAATACCATAGGCAAGTTATTTACAGTTACCACAAGTGGCGAATCGCATGGTGCCGCGTTGCTGGGTATTATCGATGGTTGTCCGCCGGGCTTGTCATTGACCGAACAGGACTTGCAGACCGATCTCGACCGACGTAAACCGGGAACATCACGTCATACAACACAAAGGCGTGAACCGGACCAGGTGAAGATTTTATCGGGTGTATTTGAAGGCAAGACAACCGGGACAAGTATCGGCCTGATTATCGACAACGTGGACCAGCGTTCAAAAGACTATAGCAATATTATGAACACATTTCGTCCTGGCCATGCGGATTATACCTATCAGCAGAAATATGGTTTCAGGGATTACCGTGGCGGCGGACGTTCTTCCGCACGTGAAACTGCGATGCGTGTTGCGGCTGGCGCCGTTGCAAAAAAATACCTTGCCGACCGCTTTGGCATAAGCATTTACGGCTACCTGTCCCAGCTGGGCCCGATCATGGCCGAGACTATTAATCTTGCCGAAGTTGAAAACAATCCTTTTTTCAGTCCGGATGCCAGCAAAGTGGCAGATATGGAAGCCTACATGGATGCACTGCGAAAACAGGGTGATTCAGTCGGTGCAAAAATCACCACGATTGCCGAAGGCGTTCCTCCCGGACTGGGTGAACCCGTATTCGACCGCCTGGATGCGGATATTGCACAGGCTATGATGGCGATCAATGCGGCTAAAGGTGTCGAGATCGGCGATGGTTTTGCCTGTGTCGCCGCCATGGGCACTGCTTTCAGGGATGAAATGACACCCGCTGGATTTCTCAGTAACCATGCAGGCGGTATTCTCGGCGGCATTTCTTCCGGTCAAAATATTGTAGTGCATACGGCATTCAAACCGACTTCCAGTCTGCGATTACCGGGCCGCACTATAGACATCGATGGTAATCCGGCTGAAGTCGTTACCAAGGGACGGCATGACCCCTGTGTGGGTATCAGGGCAACACCTATATGTGAAGCGATGCTGGCGATTGTCGTCATGGATCACATGCTGCGTTTCCGCGCTCAATGCGCCGACGTAAAATCGCAAACGCCAATCATTCCCGCCGGCGATTAACACTACCTGGTGTTGATGGCAGTAGAATCTCAACTAATGTAATGATTGCTGCAGATGCGAAGGATGCGTGGAAAAGAATATTATGGTGTACAAACAGTTTCACAGGATGTATTGCCACAGGTTTTTATCAGCCCTGACTGAAATCGATGAGCACTAAACGCATCGAACACGTTACGCCGTACTGGCGCCTCTCCAGCTTCTATTTTTTTTATTTCGCATCGCTTGGTGCACTGATTCCATACTGGGGACTGTATCTCAAGTCACTTGACTACAGTGCGCAGTCCATTGGTATTCTGATGGCGATCATCCCCGCGACCAAGATATTTGCGCCTTACCTGTGGGGCTGGCTGGCTGACCACACACGGCATCCGATAACCATAATACGACTGGCAAATCTGCTTGCTGTGGTGACATTTGCCGGTGTGTTTATCAATACCGGTTTTGTTTCCCTGCTACTGGTATTGTTCGTATTTAGTTTTTTCTGGAATTCATCGTTACCAATATTTGAGGCGATGACGTTGAATCATCTCGGTGAAGATGAGCACAAGTACAGTGTTGTCAGGCTATGGGGTTCACTGGGTTTCATCATGATGGTGGTGTTACTTGGTGAGTATTTCGATATGGCAGGTATCGATCGTGCGCCGACGGTGATTATTATATTACTTGCAGGCATATTGCTGGTGAGTCTGATCGTACCGCAACGCCTGAGTGTGCAACATGAAGGCCAGACACCAATCATGCATGTAATACGTCAGCCTGTTGTGCTGGCGTTTTTGCTGGTTTGTTTTCTGATGTTGATGAGTCACGGACCGTATTACACCTTTTACAGTATTTTTCTCGAAAGTCATGGTTACAGCCGTGGCATGATTGGCCTGCTGTGGGCCATTGGTGTGATGGCCGAGGTGATCGTGTTTTTAATGATGCATCGTCTGTTGTTATCAATCAGTGCGCGAAAATTATTGCTGGTCACCTTTCTGTTAACTGCCTTGCGCTGGTTGTTGATTGGTTTTTTTGTCGACAATCTTTCAGTGCTGTTCTTTGCGCAACTGTTTCATGCATTCAGCTTTGGTATATTTCATGCTGTTAGTATTTCGCTGGTGCATCGTTTCTTTACCGGCAGACACCAGGGAAGAGGCCAGGCGTTATATGCAAGCCTGAGTTTTGGTGCCGGTGGTGCGGTTGGGAGTTTGCTCAGTGGCCTGTTATGGGACCAGATCGATCATGCCTACCTGTTCAGCCTGGCTGCAGTGGTGGCCTTGATTGCCTATCTGATCGTGTGGCGTTTTATCCATTTTACGCATCATCAGAGTGTTGTATCAGCAGGCTGATCATGGCATTGGCCGCGTTCGAATTCGTTCTCATGCTATGAGTAACGAAGCCTAACTGGCGAGTGGTATGCACATGCTTGATATCGAGCGCTGCCAGGCTGTCATCCAGCATTGATAATGGCAGCATGCTCCAGCCAAGGCCTGCTTGCACCATCGCTTTTATGGTTTCAAGGTAGTGGGTTTCAAGCAGGGTATTGACCGACTCATTTATACCCAGGGCCTGATCGATCAATTTGCGCGTGTAAGTCCCTCGAGATGGCAATATGGCAGCATGCTCAAGCAGTTTTGATTTTGTTCTGGCGCTATCAGCAGCCAGCGCATGCTGTGTTGATACCACGATGGTTAACGGATCATGCCAGACGGGCTTCATTTCGAGGCGATCATCGCTTGCGTCAGGCAGGGTAATGAGGGCCAGTTCGATGTTGCCGTTGATGATTTGCTGGCAGGCTTCCTCTGAATCCATGAAGCTCAGCTTGAGTTCAACATCGGGGAAGCGAACGGAGTATTTGCGCAGCACGGCTGGTAAGCGGTGCAGGCCAATGTGATGACTGGTAGCCAGCTGCAGTGTGCCACTGGTGGTTTTGCGCAAGTTGCTGATAATGCGCTGGCTCTCTGCAATCTCGTCAATAATGCGTTGGCAAGCAGGTAACAGTGCGTGGCCGGCTTCTGTCAAACGCACCGTTTTGCCAACGCGATCGAACAGGGTGATGCCGAGTGAATGCTCCATTGTCTGTATGCGCTTGCTGATAGCAGGCTGGGTCAGAAACAGGGTTTCAGCAGCGCGCGAGAATGAGCCTGTAGCGCTGACCGTCAGAAAGGCCTGAATGCCCTGAATGTCCATACAATAACGTCACCAGTGATTAATTACTATAAGTTATAGTTTATATGAAAATAATGAATTTGTATTATGTGATATTCTGCATTAATCTTGCCAGCATCACTTTTAATCCTGACCTGCACTGGTATCTCAATGACAGCAACAACGCTTTACGACAAACTCTGGGATGACCACGTGGTGCGTACCGAAGAAGACGGTACCGCCTTGCTCTATATTGATCGTCACCTGGTGCATGAAGTCACTTCACCTCAGGCTTTTGAAGGTTTACGCATGGCGGGGCGCACACCCTGGCGAGCTGACTCGATACTTGCGGTACCCGATCATAATGTACCAACCACTGATCGTAGTATCGGTATCGAGGATCCGGTTTCCCGCCTGCAGGTTGAGACACTGGACAATAACTGCCATGAGTTCGGCCTCACCGAATTCAATATGTCTGATATCAGGCAGGGAATCGTCCATGTCATCGGGCCGGAGCAGGGTGCTACCCTGCCAGGCATGACCGTTGTCTGTGGTGACTCACATACTTCAACCCATGGTGCTTTTGGCGCGCTGGCATTCGGTATCGGTACTTCCGAGGTTGAGCATGTGCTGGCAACGCAGTGCCTGCTGCAGAAAAAAAGTAAAAACATGCTGGTGTCTGTTGATGGCCAGGTGCATGCAGGCATAACAGCAAAAGACATCGTGCTTGCGATTATCGGCGAGATTGGTACCGCAGGCGGCACCGGTTATGCCATTGAGTTTGGTGGTGATGCAATACGCGCACTCAGTATGGAAGGGCGCATGACCGTGTGCAATATGGCAATCGAAGCGGGCGCGCGTGCCGGCATGGTCGCGGTCGATGCTACAACCATCGACTATGTGCAGAACAGGCCCTATGCACCGCAGGGAGAAATGCTTGATCGTGCTATCGAAAACTGGCAACAGCTGCATTCAGACAGCGATGCCTTTTTTGACAAGCGCGTGCATGTCGATGCCGCTGCGATCAAACCGCAGGTAACCTGGGGCACATCACCCGAGATGGTGGTCGCTATCGATGCACTTGTTCCGGATCCGGACACCGAGCAGGATCATGTCAAAGCAGAGGGCATGCGCAAAGCGCTCGCCTATATGGGGCTCGAAGCCGGTACAGCGGTCAATCAAATTGCCGTCGACAAGGTGTTTATCGGTTCGTGTACCAATTCGCGGATCGAGGATCTACGTGCCGCTGCAAGCGTAGCGCAAGGCAGGAAGGTTGCCGGCAGCATCAAGCTGGCGATGGTGGTACCTGGTTCGGGACTGGTGAAGCAGCAGGCGGAAAAGGAGGGGCTCGACAAGGTATTTGTCGAAGCCGGGTTCGAATGGCGCGAACCGGGTTGCTCGATGTGCCTGGCGATGAATGCGGACAGGCTGGAAGCGGGCGAACGCTGCGCCTCGACTTCAAACAGGAATTTTGAGGGTCGCCAGGGGCAGGGCGGGCGTACCCACCTGGTGAGCCCGGCAATGGCAGCAGCGGCCGCAGTCGCGGGTCACTTTGTTGATGTTAATGAACTGATGGCGAAAAGCTGAGAGATATTTATGCAGGCATTTAACAGGCATAGTGGAATCGTTGCACCACTGGATCGGCCCAATGTCGATACCGATGCAATCATTCCAAAACAGTACTTGAAGTCGATCAAGCGTAGTGGCTTCGGGCCCAATGCATTTGATGACTGGCGTTACCTTGATCAGGGTGCGCCGGATATCGATAACTCAACACGCCGGGTGAATCCCGACTTCATTCTCAACCAGCAGCCGTATGACAGGGCCACGATTCTGCTCGGCCGCGAAAACTTCGGTTGTGGTTCTTCGCGTGAGCATGCGGTCTGGGCGCTGACTGATTTTGGCTTCCGTGCGGTGATTGCGCCCAGCTTTGCCGATATCTTTTTCAATAACAGTTACAAGGATGGCTTGTTGCCGATTACCCTGGACGCCGCTATCGTCGATACTCTGTTCGATAAGGTGCGCAAACACAAAGGTATAGAGTTCACGGTTGATCTCGAATCACAGACTGTTACTGCAGGAGAGGATGTTTACACATTTGAAATCGATGCTTTCAGAAAACACTGTATGCTGAACGGGCTTGATGATATCGGTTTGACCTTGCAGCATGCGGATGTTATCAAGGCTTACGAGAACAACAGAAAGATAAGTTCACCATGGCTGTTTTGATTGTGCCAGTCGAAACGACTTTCATGCGAGTGATCAATTGAGCCTGTCAATACATTTGCAACCAACTGTCATTATATTGACCGTGCTGTTCATCACTGCGTGTTCGAATAAAGAATCAAGTTTTATTGCTGCGCCACAGGATGACAATAAAGTTTCCGTGGTTTATATCTATCGTCCATCGTCATCGTCAAATTTCATGATATCGCCAAAAGTGACCATAGATGAAAATGAAAAATTCAAGATAAGTAGTGGCGATTACAGGTACGTATATCTGCCAGCAGGCGTGCACACTGTTGGTCTTAATCCGGCTGACGAGTATTTCACTGACGCTGCAATAAGCTTGAATGTTAAAACTGGCGAAAATTATTTTCTGCGTGTCAGTACTTCGTTGAAGTTCGAAACAGAGAAAATGAATACACGAAAATTCTGGATTGATGTCGTCGCCGAAAAGCAGGCGTTGGCTGAAATCCGCACGACCACGTATTCCGGTCCGCAGCTTGAACACAAGCCGGCGGGGCAGACTGAAAAGTCCGAAGACAACCAGGGGTTTTCTGTCGACAAAACTCAGGACCCGTTTGCCGGCAAAAACTAGCCTTTGCTGTGTTATCACTTTCTCGCATGAGTGCGTGGTGTGAACAACAAGTCCCGGGCCATTCAGGAATCATTTAAATAGCGTATAATCCTGCCTCGCCAAAGCGGCGAACGATTTATATCAATCATCAGGTATAGGTATGAGTAAAAAGATTGCAGTGTTACCCGGTGACGGTATTGGTATCGAAATTGTGGCCGAAGCAGTCAAGCTGCTGAACTATGTTAAAAGCACGGGTCTCGATATAGAACTGGTCGAGGCGCCGGTCGGTGGTGCCGGTTATGATGCAGCCGGCAAGCCATTGCCTGATGAAACACTTGCGCTGGTAACAGCAGCGGATGCTATTTTGCTGGGCGCGGTTGGCGGGCCACAGTATGAAGACTTGCCACGTGAGTTGCGTCCTGAAAGGGGTTTGCTGGGCCTGCGTTCCGAGCTGGGCCTGTTCGCAAACTTGCGTCCGGCAATCCTGTATCCGCAGCTCGCAGATGCGTCTTCACTCAAGGCGGAAGTTGTCGCCGGCCTCGATATCATGATCGTGCGCGAATTGACCGGCGGTATTTATTTCGGCGAACCACGTGGCATACGCAAAAACGCCAACGGCGAACGTGAAGGCTTTAATACCCTGGTTTACAGTGAGTCGGAAATTGACCGAATTGCCCGGGTTGCTTTTGATATCGCCATGAAGCGCGGCAAACGTTTATGTTCGGTAGACAAGGCGAATGTGCTGGAGGTGTCCGAACTCTGGCGCGAAGTGGTCATTGGTGTCGGCACCGACTACCCCGAGGTCGAACTCAGCCACATGTATGTTGATAATGCCGCCATGCAACTGGTGAAGTGGCCCAAACAATTTGATGTAATGGTAACAACGAACATGTTTGGTGATATCCTTTCAGATGCTGCTGCCATGCTCACCGGATCAATCGGCATGTTGCCTTCTGCTTCCCTGGATGCGAACAGCAAGGGCATGTACGAGCCGATTCACGGTTCTGCCCCCGACATTGCCGGCAAGGGCGTGGCCAACCCGCTGGCAACAATTTTATCGGTGGCAATGATGCTGCGTTACAGTCTCGACCAGGCGGCACTGGCTGATACTATCGAAACTGCCGTCGGCCGTGTGCTGGACAGGGGGCTGCGCACAGCGGATATCATGGCCCCGGGCTGCACCGAAGTTGGTACAGTCGAAATGGGTGAGGCAGTTCTGGCTGAATTGTCTGCCTGAGTACTAATAGAGTATACGATTAGAGTATGAGCAAGACATTTGATGTAGCCGTTGTTGGCGCCACCGGAGCCGTGGGTGAAACCATGTTGTCGATTCTGGCAGAGCGCAAGTTTCCAGTGGGTGAGGTATATGCGCTGGCAAGCAGCCGCTCGGCCGGCAAGAAAGTCGAGTTTGGAGACAAGCTGCTAAGCGTGCAGGATCTGGCCGAGTTTGATTTTTCCAGGGCACAGATCGGTTTGTTCTCTGCCGGCGCATCAATTTCAGAAGTGTATGCGCCTAAAGCCGCAGCTGCAGGTTGCGTGGTGATCGATAACACCTCGCAGTTTCGTTATGACGACGATATACCGCTGGTTGTGCCTGAAGTGAATCCGCATGCCATTGCTGATTACAAGACACGCGGGATTATTGCCAATCCCAACTGCTCAACCATACAGATGCTGGTTGCGCTCAAGCCGATCAAGGATGCCGTGGGTATCGAACGCATTAATGTTGCGACCTACCAGGCCGTATCCGGTACCGGCAAGGAGGCCATCGAGGAACTGGCCGGTCAGACGGCCAACCTGCTCAATGCCAAGCCAATCAAAACCGAAGTGTATCCAAAGCAGATCGCTTTCAACGTGCTGCCGCAAATCGACGTTTTTCTTGAAAACGGTTATACCAAGGAAGAAATGAAAATGGTGTGGGAGACGCGCAAGATATTCGAGGATGATACTATCAAGGTAAACCCGACAGCGGTTCGTGTGCCGGTTTTTTACGGCCACTCGGAAGCCGTGCATATTGAAACGGGCAAGAAAATAACTGCCGAGAAAGCACGCGAACTGCTGTCAAAAGCCGCTGGCGTGGTGGTGATGGATGACCGTAACGACGCTGGTTACCCGACTGCAGTTACAGAAGGTGCAAATAATGACCCGGTCTACGTTGGCCGTATTCGTGAGGATATTTCTCATGAAAAAGGCCTGGATATGTGGGTTGTGGCTGATAACGTGCGCAAGGGCGCAGCATTAAATAGCGTACAAATTGCTGAAATTTTGATAAAAGAGTATTTATAACCTATATTTATACCTGCATACTCAAGTATATTATGAGTTCCCGAGCCAGTCGGGAATATATAACAAGAACAAAAACAGAGGACTGCAACAGGGCTCAAGACCTTGTCTCGACAGTATGAGAGGGGAAACCAGTGCGTAAAATCATTTTTGCCTTGGCGTGTGGGGCGCTATTATTGCCTGATTACGGCTTCACTCTGGGTTTGGGTGAAATCGAAGTTACATCGGCACTCAATCAGGAGCTGAATGCAGAAATCGAACTGCTCTCGGCGGCACCTGAAGACGTGGAAACACTGATCGTAAAACTGGCATCCCGCGATGAGTTCATTCGTGCCGGTATCGATCGTCCATACATGCTCAACAGTTTGAAATTCAGCGCTGAAATGCGTGAAGCCGGGCCCTTTATCAAGGTGACTTCAAACAAGCCGGTGCGTGAGCCTTTTCTGAATTTCCTGGTTGAAATCGACTGGCCCAAAGGCCATATGATGCGTGAATACACCATCCTGCTCGATCCTCCGGTTTTCATGCAACAGCAGGCGCCGGTGCAGCAGGAACAGTTAAGACCTGCCGCGATGGGTACATCACGCCCAACAGCTACCCCTCCTGTACCAGGGCCACAAAGCGACAGCGGCTTCAGGCCGGCGGCGATGAGTATGGCAGCCAGCTCAACAGCGACTATGCCGGTTGCTGCACCCGGTGTGCAAACATCACAGGCGCAGGCCCAGCCTGCCTTCACCCAAAGCTATTACCAGTCACCCGGAGGATACCGCGTACAACAGGGTGACACCCTGTGGAGCCTGGGTGATTCCATGCGGCCAGACCAGTCGGTAACAATAGAACAAATGATGTTAGCCATACTCCGGAATAATCCGGAGGCTTTCATTAACGAGAACGTAAATGGTCTCAAGCGAGGCTACATCCTCCGTATTCCCGATCGCGATGACATCACCGCGGTTAACCAGGCTGAAGCCGTTGCTCTCGTCAGAGAGCAAAATGCATTATGGCGCGAGTACCAGCAGGCTATAGCCGGCAGTGAACCGGCTTCTGCTATGGATAGAGACGCACCGGGTGGAGCCGGCGCCGGTCTCGACGCTAGTGGTGAGGCGCGACTGGAAATCGTTGCTGCCGGTAGCGGCGTATCTGCTTCAGGTAGCAAAGATGCGACCCAGATGACAGGCAGCGAATTGCGCGCTGAACTGGCCATAGCCAGAGAATCGCTGGAAACCGAACGTGTTGAGAAGGAGGAGATGCAACAGCGGGTTAGCCTGCTCGAGGGACAGGTTGACAGGATGAAGTCTCTGCTAACGCTGGAAGATACCGACCTGGCTGAAATGCAACAGGCCGCTATGCCTGCAGAAGCTGATGTGCTTCCCATGGAAGGCGCTGAACAGGTTGCCGAGGAAGCGGCTCAGCTTGCTGTCGATGAAACGCTGATGGATGAGGCTGCCGCGTTGCAAGACCTTGGGGTAACTGACGAAGTCTCCAGCGAAGACGTTGTCGTTGAAGACGCTATTGAGCAACCGGTGTTTGTTGATGAAGGGCTGGTTGATGAAGGGCTGGTTGACGAAGGACAGGCCGATGTTGACGAAGTTGCTGAGCAAACCGTAACACCAGTACAGGACTTCTACGAAGAACCCGTTGTGCAACCGGCTTCGATGCAGGACCGGCTGGGCCCACTATCCGCAGTGCTGAATAATCCCGTTCTGCTGGCGGCTGCCGGCGGTGGTCTGCTGATGATACTGCTGTTGATGGCGCTTATTATGAAACGTCGCAAGGCTGGTGGTGAAGAAGCCCTGGTTACAAGTAATCTTGAAGATATCTCTGACATGGTTGACGACGTTGATGTCGCCAGAGAGGTCGATGATGAGCTGGTTAACCAGGAAATGGCCGAAGCGGAATCCGCGGCTGCAGCTACAGAAGAAGAACTCGATACTGAAACGCCAACAGCAGAGACTTCTGCGGAAGATGCCGTGGTATCAAAGCCTGAAGCAGAAGCTGAGGGCGAGCCACGTGATGATGTCATCGCCGAGGCTGATGTCTACCTCGCTTATGGTATTTATCAGCAGGCTGAAGAACTGCTGCAAAATGCAATCAAGGAAAATCCGGATAACGATAGCTATCGTGTGAAGCTCGCCGAGACGTATTCTGCCGGTAAAAATGCTGATGCGCTTATCGAGCTCGCAACGGAAATGAACCAGCGCAGGGCGGGTGAAAATACACCGGCCTGGCAGAAGGTGGTTGCGATCGGCAAGCAGCTTAGCCCGGATCATGCCTTGTTTGCAGGGATGGTCGGTGATCTCAGCATGGATGAGCTGGCGACACAATCACCAGAGCCAATGGATATTGATCTTGGCTCTGAACAAGAGCCTGATACTAGCGCCGAACTTGATCTGAATATTGATGAAGTAGAAGCAGGCATTGCTGAGGCGCCATTTGAACCGACTGCAAGCGTCGAATTCGACCTCGCTGAAACCGGCGCTGACGTGGGGGCGGCGTTCGAGGAAGACGCCGGTGTTGAGTTTGACCTGGCTGAAACCGGTGCGGAAACTGATACGGAGCTCGAACAAGAGCCCGGTGTTGAGTTCGATGTTACCGAAACCCAGGCGCTCGAGGTAGAGCAGGATGAAGAAGAGTTCTCGCTCGATATCGAAGCAACCGAACTGGGTATAGAAGAAGAGCCGCAAGATGAAACAACGGGTGAAGACGTTGCATTTGACCTGGACCTGAGTGACGAGGCGGAAGAATTACTCAGCGCTGGTGATGATGCGGGTGAGCTTACTCTGGAGGATGTCGATGATGCCAGTCTCGACTTCGCTGGTGCTGATGAAGCCGTGGCAGTGGCAGATACCGTTGCATCGGACTTAGAGTCGATCGATGATGACCTGGATTTGTCCGATCTGGATGATGTTGACGAAGTCAGTACCAAGCTTGACCTGGCCAAGGCGTACCTTGATATGGGTGACGCAGATGGTACCCGAAGCATCCTTGATGAGGTCATGTCGGAAGGCAATAACGATCAGAAGAAGGAGGCTGAAGAATTGCTGAGTCAGCTCGGATAGTCGGCAAGATCAGACACCTGACATTGGTAATATTCAGTGCGGCATCAGGGAAACCTGGTGCCGTTCCTGTTTATGAAAGATAAAGAACAGCCACAGCTACGTCGATTTGCGCTCGGTGTTGAGTATGATGGCAGTCGCTACTGCGGCTGGCAGATGCAATCACACGGTACGCGCACCGTGCAGAATGAAATTGAAAAGGCGCTGGCTATCGTAGCTGACCACCCGCTGCATGTCGTCTGTGCCGGGCGCACCGATACCGGTGTGCATGCAACCGGCCAGGTGGTGCATTTTGATAGCCCGGCGCAGCGCAAGTCCAAAGCATGGGTAATGGGTGTTAACACGCATTTACCCGATGATGTCTGTGTGCACTGGGCCAGACAGGTCGATGCTGATTTCAGTGCGCGTTTCAGCGCGATCATGCGCAGCTATCGATATGTGCTGCAACAACGGCTTGCACGACCGGCTTTGTACAGCCATCGTGTCACCTGGGTGCATAATGATTTAAACATTGCTGGCATGCATGCAGCGGCGCAGGCACTGCTTGGAGAAAATGACTTCTCCTCGTTTCGATCGTCAGCCTGTCAGTCCGAACATGCCGTGCGATTCGTCAAGTCAATCAATGTCACAGCAGAAAGCGCGTTTGTTTACATCGATATTGAGGCCAATGCCTTTTTGCATCACATGGTGCGAAACATTGTCGGCTCCCTGTTGCAGGTCGGTAGTGGCGACAAGCCGGTGACCTGGATGGCCGAGCTGCTGGCATTGCAGGACCGCACCCGCGCAGGGCCTACCGCGCCCGCCCAGGGCCTGTACCTGGTTGCGGTACAATATCCCGATGAATATGATTTACCCGCCTCTGGTATCGTCCCCCGCTTCGGTGGCTGATCGAGCCAGTATCCAGATTGAGCTAATTGACGGGACCCTCCATTGAAACAGCGTACACGTGTTAAAATCTGCGGTATAACCCGACCGGATGATGCGCTCGCAGCCGCAGCGATGGGCGTTGATGCGATCGGACTGGTATTTTATGACAACAGCCCGCGCAATCTCGATATTGGGCAGGCAGCAAGCCATTTGCGCACGATTGCCTGCGTTTGTTACCACGGTGGCCTTGTTTCTGGATGCCGATGAATCCAGGGTCAGTGAAGTGCTGGCCCGGGTGCCGATCGATTTAATACAGTTTCATGGATCGGAAGATCCGGCCTACTGTGAACGATTTGCCAGGCCTTATATCAAAGCACTGGGAATGGGTGCTACAGACCTGAATCGGCTGCCGGGACGGGCACTGGCCTACAACAATGCCAGGGGGCTGCTGCTCGACAGTCATGCACCGGGTGCGGCGG
This sequence comes from uncultured Gammaproteobacteria bacterium, assembly GCA_963807785.1. Taxonomy (GTDB): domain Bacteria; phylum Pseudomonadota; class Gammaproteobacteria; order SZUA-229; family SZUA-229; genus JABDQW01. The sequence continues at coordinate 35,345 of CAWEEC010000019.1, forward strand.
GTGGAACCGGTGAAACATTTGACTGGAGCAGTATTCCAGCGCTGGATAAACCGGTGATCCTGGCAGGTGGTTTATCGGTGAGTAATGTTGCCGAGGCGATCAGACGTGTTCGACCGTGGGCGGTTGATGTCAGTAGTGGCGTGGAATCAGATAAGGGTATAAAAAGTGTCGAGCTGATGTCGGCATTTATGCAAGAGGTTGAAAATGCCAACAGATAAATCAGAGCAGACGATTGATTACTCGAAAATGCCGGATGCACGCGGGCATTTTGGTATTTATGGTGGCCGCTTCGTGTCTGAAACGCTGATGCAGGCACTCGATGAATTGTCCCAGGCCTATGAAAAATACAGCAGGGACAAGGATTTTCAGGCACAGTTTGATGCCGATCTTGCCTACTATGTAGGACGTCCCAGTCCGTTGTACCATGCGGAGCGCCTGTCTAGAGAAACCGGCGGCGCACAGATCTTCCTCAAGCGCGAAGATCTCAATCATACCGGCGCGCACAAGATAAACAACACCATCGGCCAGGCCCTGCTGGCGAGAGCCATGGGAAAAAACCGGGTCATTGCCGAAACCGGTGCCGGTCAGCACGGTGTTGCCACGGCGACCGTTGCTGCGCGCTTCGGCATGGAATGCGTGGTCTACATGGGCGCCGAGGATATCGTGCGACAGGCACCAAACGTCTACCGCATGAAGCTGCTGGGTGCCGAAGTCGTGCCGGTCAATTCAGGTTCGAAAACACTCAAGGATGCGCTCAATGAAGCCATGCGCGACTGGGTTACCAATGTCGATGATACCTTCTACATCATTGGTACCGTCGCGGGCCCGCACCCGTATCCGCAAATGGTGCGGGATTTCCAGTCGGTGATTGGTCGTGAGGCACGTAACCAGATACTTGAAATGACCGGCAGATTACCGGATGCACTGGTTGCCTGTGTTGGTGGTGGCTCCAATGCGATTGGCCTGTTTCACCCGTTCCTGGACGATGACTCGGTGGCCATGTACGGTGTCGAAGCTGCAGGTGAAGGTCTGCAGACCGGTCATCATGCAGCACCGCTGTGTGCCGGCAAGCCCGGCGTGTTACATGGTAACCGCACCTACCTGATGGAGGACGCCGGCGGGCAGATTATCGAAACCCATTCGGTCTCAGCCGGTCTGGATTACCCGGGCGTGGGTCCGGAACATGCATGGCTCAAGGATATCGGCCGGGTCACTTACACGTCCATTACCGATACGGAAGCACTGCAGGCTTTTCATCAGCTGACGCGTATTGAAGGTATTATACCGGCGCTGGAATCGAGTCACGCTGTTGCCTACGCAGTGAAACTGGCTGCAACCATGAGGCCGGACCAGAGTCTCATCATCAATCTTTCCGGGCGTGGTGACAAGGATATGAACACCATCGCCAAGATTGAGGGTATAAAGCTGTGAGTCGTTTACAGGCATGTTTTGCGCGCTTGCAGGCAGAACAACGCAAGGCCCTGATACCGTACATTATGGCCGGTGATCCGCACCCGGACGTGAGCGTGCCATTGATGCACGCCATGGTAAAAGCGGGCGCCAACATCATAGAACTGGGTGCGCCATTTTCCGACCCGATGGCAGACGGGCCGGTAATACAGGCAGCGGCCGAGCGCGCGCTTGAGTTCGACATCACGCTGAATGATGTATTCCAGGCTGTCAGCGATTTCCGCAAGCTCGATGACGTCACACCGATAATTATCATGGGCTATCTCAACCTGATTGAAGTCGCTGGTTACCAGGCTTTCGCCCAACGGGCTGCTGAGGCCGGCATCGATGGTGTTATTACCGTTGACATGCCGCCAGAGGAAGCTGAAGATTATATTTCCGCGCTTGCGGGCAGTGGCCTGGACCCGGTATTCCTGATCGCACCCACCAGTACGCAGCAACGCATCGCGAAAATCGGTGCCGTTGCCAGTGGCTTCGTCTACTATGTGTCACTCAAGGGAGTCACCGGTGCAGCCAATCTCGATGTCGACAGTGTGCGCCACAAAGTCGAGCAGATACGCGCACAGATCGATCTGCCAATCGGCGTCGGTTTCGGCATCAGCGATGCGTCAACGGCGGCGCGGGTTTCGGCCTGTTCTGATGCGGTTGTTGTCGGTAGTGCTATAGTTAAACGTATGGCCGCACATCAACAACATAATCGACAACAGACCGATGCGATCATCCATGATGTGTCAGAGCTGCTGACTTCCATGCGCGCAGCGATGGATGCTGACTCGGTGGAAGAAATAACAAGAACGGCCTGATAACGGGGGTAGCGAATATGAGCTGGTTTGAAAAATTGATGCCTTCACGTATCCGTACGGAAGGTGGTAGCAAGCGTGCTGTACCTGAAGGCCTGTGGTCCAAGTGTACTGCCTGCAGCGCGGTGCTTTATCGTGCCGAACTTGAACGCAACCAGGATGTTTGTCCTAAATGTAACCATCATATGCGTGTCTATGGTCGTAGACGCCTGGATATTTTTCTCGACGAGTCGCCACGTGATGAGATCGCCAGCGAATATCTGCCGATAGACAGGCTCAAGTTTAAAGACAGCAAGAAATACAAGGATCGCCTGCTTCAGGCCCAGAAGAACACCGATGAAAAAGATGCGCTGATCGTTTACAAAGGCAAGGTCAAGGGTGTTGATGTGGTTGTTGCAGCATTTGATTTCCGCTTCATGGGTGGTTCCATGGGTTCAGTCGTGGGTGAAAAGTTCGTGCAGGCTGCCAACGTTTCACTGGCAGAGAATATTCCGCTGGTATGCTTCTCGGCATCGGGTGGTGCACGCATGCAGGAAGCCCTGTTTTCATTGATGCAAATGGCAAAGACCAGCGCAGTACTGGCGCGCATGGCGAGACAGCGAATTCCGTTTATATCGGTGCTCACCGATCCGACCATGGGCGGTGTGTCGGCCAGCTTTGCCATGCTGGGTGACGTCAATATCGCCGAACCCGGGGCCCTGATCGGTTTCGCCGGCCCGCGGGTGATCGAACAGACGGTGCGTGAAAAATTACCGGAAGGTTTCCAGCGCAGTGAGTTCCTGCTCGAGCATGGTGCTGTCGATATGATTCTGGATCGTCGTGATCTGCGTGAGCGTATTGCCAGTCTCCTGCTTATGATGATGAACAAGCCAGCGATACAAACCACATAGAAACCGCCGGGCTGCACTCTACTGCGCCAGACCTGGATTGTGAATACACAGCTGCCGGCGTGTACACTTCGCTTTATAGCCAGGACCTGCCTCGTCGACTAACAGCTCAGTGATTGCGTTGACCAATGCACTTTAAATCCCTGCATGAATGGCTCAGCTGGCAGCAAAGCCTGAATCCCAAGGAAATCGATCTCGGACTGGAACGCGTTGCGCGTGTGCTCAACCAGGCCGGTCACAAAGATCATTTCGATTGTCCATTAATCACTGTCGCCGGTACCAATGGTAAAGGTTCAGTGGTTGCATTTCTCGAAGCGATTGCCCGCGCTGCGGGTTACAACACATGTAGCTATACATCGCCGCATATCCTGCGCTATAACGAACGTATTCGCATCGATGGCATCGAGATCGACGATGACAGCCTGTGTAAGGCGTTTGAACGCATCGATCAGGCTCGAGGCAATGTGCAACTGACCTATTTCGAGTTCGGTACGCTTGCGGCCATAGATTTGTTCATTAGTGCGAAACCGGACCTGGTTATACTGGAAGTCGGGCTCGGTGGACGTCTCGATGCGGTCAATATCATGCAGCCTGATGTTGCAGTCATTACCACCATTGACATTGATCACACCGACTGGCTGGGTAATGACCGCGAAGCTATCGGTTTGGAGAAAGCCGGTATTTTCAGGGCGGGATGCCCGGCAATCTGTGGTGATAGCAAGCCGCCGCGATCGTTACTCGAGCAGGCCGCGAACTTGCAGGTCGATTTGAAACGGATCGGCAAACATTATCGAGTCGAGCACCGGCAAGCAGGCTGGAGCCTGCTGGATGAAACCACCCGTCTGCATGATCTGCCTGTGCCTGCACTTGCCGGCGAATTTCAGCTGAGCAATGCAGCCACGGCCATCATGGCGCTGAAGTCACTGCCCGGTCTGGATCCGGGTGTCGAAGCTATTAAACAGGGCTTGCAGCATGTGCACCTGGCAGGACGTTTTCAGCTTATAAGGCAACAGCCTGCGGTCATTCTAGACGTAGCACATAACCCGCAGGCAGCCCGCTCACTGCTGTCCCAGCTCAAGGCGCATGATTGCAGTGGCAGCACCCATGCTGTTGTTGCCATGCTGGCAGACAAGCCGGTTGCGAATGTGATCGCGCTGGTTTCGAGCGCGATCGATTACTGGTATACAGCGGGGTTGGAGTCAGTGCCACGCGGACTGTCTGCCGCTGATATGGCCGCTGCAGTTGAACAGCACTCATCTGATGTTAAACTCAGCGCTGCTGCAACGGTTGCCGGCGCCTGTGAACTGGCACTGGCAACAGCCGGCATCAATGACAGGATCATTATTTTCGGGTCGTTTTATACCGTTGCCGAGGCAACACAGTTTTTAGCTCTACAGGGCAAGTAGCCCTGCATATATTTAGGTTTACAGACTCTCTTGGATAAAATATTACAACAACGACTGGTAGGCGCCATATTTCTGGTGGCGCTGGGCGTGATTTTTATACCGGTCTTGCTCGACGGCTCAGGCTTCAAGTCACGTGACAGCCGCAGCATAGAAATGCCGTCGGAACCGGAATTTCCGCCCTTGAGCGAAATCAAGCTGAAGCCGGTCGTGCCTGTGCATAAAAAGGAAAAATCGTCACCTCTGCCGGTAATCAAGCCGGTGCGTGAGAAACCGAAAACACAGACCACCTTGAAAGAACCCGTCAATGCGTTTGCCTTGCAGGTTTCTACCGTGACTGTCAGGGACAATGCCTATGCTTTACGGGATAAATTACGCAAGGGCGGGTATGCCGCTTATGTTGAAGAACGTAGCAAGAATGGCACCACCAGCTATCGTGTTCGTATTGGTCCCGAGCTCGATATGAGCAAACTGGAAAAGATGAAAGCGATACTGAAGAAACAGCAGGGGCTGGACGGCTTCATTGTCAATCATCCTTGATAACAGGGCCATGGGTCCACGGGCGCGGGCTGAGGATTGTGCGATAAATTCGTGTTTATTCCTTAACCTCTTGCGCGTATAATTCCGCTTCCATCAGCTGCCACTCGAATATCCCATGACTGTCGTCGATGTTGTCATTATTTTTGTAATTATACTGTCAGCGCTTTTTGGTTTATTGCGCGGTTTCATGAAAGAGTCCATCTCGCTCGCCAAGTGGGTAATCGCAACCTGGATAGCCGCGACATTCGCGCCCAAACTTGCTCCCTTACTGCCCATGGCGATTGAATCAGAAGCCGTTCGGCAGGCAATATCATTTGCCTCACTGTTTATTCTTGTTTTTCTCCTCGGTACCCTGGTGGCACATCTGGTGACAAGGATGTTGATAAAGACCGGGCTGACGAGTGTCGACCGGGTGCTGGGAATCGGCTTCGGTGTGATCAGGGGCGCCTTGATCATTATTATCTTCGTTATTGTCGGCGGCCATTTTCCTCAGCTTCCGCAGCAGGACTGGTGGCAGCAATCAATCATGCTCGAGCGCTTCGAGAACATTGTTATCTGGATGCAGGATTACGTTCCGAACATGGAAATGTCATACGATAGAGGCATGCTCTAGCCCATGTGCGGTATTGTTGGCATCGTCAGCCACACACCGGTTAACCTGGATCTTTACGAGGCACTCTCCGTACTGCAGCACAGAGGCCAGGATGCTGCAGGCATTATGACCTGTCAGGATGGAAGATTCTTCATGCGCAAGGGCAATGGCCTGGTGCGCGATGTGTTTTTCAAGCAGCACATGCAGCGTTTGCGCGGCAATATGGGTATCGGGCACGTACGTTACCCGACTGCGGGTTGTTCATCGTCGCTCGAGGCACAGCCGTTTTATGTGAATTCGCCTTATGGCATCGCACTTGCGCACAATGGCAACCTGACAAATACCGATGCGCTCAAGGAGCAGTTGTTCCTCGATGACATGCGTCATATGAACACTGAGTCAGATACCGAAGCGTTGCTCAATGTGTTTGCCCACGAACTTCAGTCCCTGGCCAAGCCTGTATTTGACAGGGAAGACATATTCAACGCAGTATCTGCAGTGCACAAACGCTGCAAGGGTGGCTATGCCGTTATCGCCATGATCGTCGGCAAGGGTGTGCTGGCGTTTCGTGATCCGAACGGTATCCGCCCCGCTGTCTATGGCAAGCGTGAAACGGCGGCCGGCATCGATTATATGATTGCCTCTGAAAGTGTGGCCTTGCGGGCGCAGGGATTTGAACTGGTACGTGACCTGTTGCCGGGTGAAGCCGTGTTCATCGAAGAGGGCGGTGAGCTGCATACACGCCAGTGTGCACAAAATGCAAAGCTGGTACCGTGTATTTTCGAGTTTGTTTATTTTGCACGGCCGGATTCCATTATGGATAATGTTTCGGTATACAAAGCACGCTTGCGGATGGGGCAAACGCTGGTGCAGAAAATTCTGCGCGAGCATCCCGACCACGATATTGATGTGGTCATACCGATACCGGATACCAGTCGCACTTCAGCACTCGAGGTGGCCTTTCATCTCAATGTCAAATACCGCGAAGGCTTTATTAAAAACCGTTACATCGGCCGTACCTTTATCATGCCCGGTCAGACCGAGCGCAAGAAGTCGGTACGGCAGAAACTGAATCCTATCGATCTCGAATTCCACGGCAAGAATGTACTGCTGGTCGATGACTCGATTGTGCGCGGCACCACCTCAAAACAGATCATACAAATGGCGCGAGAAGCAGGCGCCAGCAAGGTATACATGGCATCAGCCGCACCCCCGGTGCGCTATCCTAACGTCTACGGTATTGATATGCCGGCACCGGAGGAATTTGTTGCGCATAATCGTACGGTTGATGAAATCGCGCAGGTTATCGGCGCTGACTGGCTGGTATACCAGGATCTGGATGATCTGATAGAGGCTGTGCGTAAGGGCAATGACACGCTGCAGGAATTTGACTGCTCATGTTTTGATGGCAAGTACATTACCAACGATGTCGATGAAGACTATTTCCGCAAACTTGAATCGCAACGTAACGACGCTGCCAAGATGATTCAGGTTGGCAGTAATTCAGCTGAAACAGTTGAACTGTAGTCTGTCCGGACTCGCGTACTGAATCTACACAAAAATTCACCATCCAGGCAAGTCACGAACAGTTTTCAATCATATCGAATAACTGTTAGTGTTTATGTAGCATAATTCTATATTCACAGAAAAATGACTGAAAACCTGTTACCTGGTATTCGCAACGCAGTACGTGCAGTCATAACCAGAAATGACTCGATCCTGCTACAGCGTAAGATTGATGCGAATGGAACAGAGCGCTATGCACTCCCCGGCGGCGCGCAAGAGCAGGGCGAGTGTCTGCAGGATGCGCTGCAGCGTGAATGTGAAGAGGAAATAGGCACAGGGGTCGAAATCATCGATCTTATTTTCGTCGGCGACTATTTCAAGCCACGGCAAACCAACCCACCGACGACCAGGCAGTTACTCGAATTTGTTTTTGCCTGTACTGTTGAAATCGACTATCAAGCCCGCAACGGACCGCGACCTGACAAACACCAGGTCGACGTTGTGTGGGTGCCGATTAACAACCTGACCGAAATCAACCTGCTGCCCGCTGACTATATTGAGCTGCTGATGATGCGGGATCAGCCACGTATCTATATCGGGCAATTATCCTGATGCATCATGATCTGCCACCCGGAATTCTGCATAACCTGGAGTTTCTCCAGAACGAGGTGGTTAACAGGCTCGAGAGCATTAAAACATATCTCGGTGACACATCGCCTGAAGTAGCGGAAAGCATTTTCAGACGAAACGATTATCTATCAAGTCTGAAACAGCGTATTCATGATGCTTGCTATAAGTATATAGCCGGAACAGATAATACCGATGCGGCAATGGTCAGCCGGGTTCGTGCAATCGATATCATTGCTACTGAACTGGATCGTATTGCAGATCTCGGTGAAGAGTTTGTACAGCAATTAGTATATTTCGAAGATGCCGATAACCAGAATTTTCGCAAGCTGCTAGCACAGATTGATCTTGTCATCGAAGCCGTGGCCATGACACAAAACGCCTTGTTTGAAAACGATACACAGCTGGCAGTAAAAATCGGCCGTACCCAGGCCAGGCTCGAGCGTAAATTCAGAAAACTGTTGAAGAAGAATGCCGCTGCACTTCGCGACACATCGGATGCGGAAAACCTGCTTACCATTGCATTCAGCGCCTATGCTATCGAGCGCATGGGCGACAGCCTGCTCGGTATCAGCGAAGCAATCATTTCCAGTAATCTCGGCATGTTTATGGACACCAGTGGTTATCAGGCGATGCAGGCATCGATCAGCAGGATGGCTTCCGGCGAAAATGTGCAGGCGCTGCAGGTGAGCAATGTCGCCGATACCCGTTCAGGCGCAGCTATTTCAAGTATTCGGTTGTCGGATGGTGGCAGCGTCAGCCATGCCGCCATTTTCAAACAGGGTCATAAGGCGAAACTGAAAAAGGAGCGCAAGGGTGTAGAGAACTGGCATGATGTGTTTCCAGGGCTTGCGCCACAAATACTGGCGTGGAGAAAAAAGGGTAAATCAGCTTCACTGTTGATTGAGCACTTGTCCGGACTCACCTTCGAGCAAATTGTACTGAATGAGCCGGTTGATGTACTCAATGATGCATTACAGGTGTTGAAAAACACATTGCACAGTGTCTGGGGCGAGACCCTGGCAGATAAAGCGGTCTCAGCGGATTACATGCGCCAGCTCGACAAGCGCATGTACGACGTGTATGCAGTGCATCCGGAATTTCACCACGGATTAACGGTCGTTTGTGGATCCGAGATTCCATCGTTTGACCGTCTTGCAGCGAGAGCGGCTGAAATTGAGCGCGAGATACGTGCGCCATTCTCGGTTTATATTCATGGGGATTTCAATGTAGATAATATTATCTACGACACACAAAACCGCTCGCTGCATTATGTTGATCTGCATCGCTCGCGCTACATGGACTTTGTGCAGGATGTCTCAGTATTCATGGTATCCAATTACCGCTTGCAGGTGCTGGACCCGGACATACGCCGGCGCATTGCCGGTGTTATCTTTAATTTTTATCGCATTGCTGCGGAATTCGCGCACAACAATAATGACCGCAGTTTTGAACTGCGCCTGGCCTTCGGGCTGGTGCGCTCGCTGGCGACTTCCACTCGCTTCATTCTTGATCGTAACCTGGCTCGCGGCATGTTCCTGCGTGCACGCTATTTGCTTGAGCAGATTATAAGCCTGGAGCCGGAAGCCTATGACAACTATCAGGTTCCGATAGAGGAGATATTCTGTGGCTAATCCCGCTATCGCTGTAGTCGGCTTACCCGGTAAATGGTCGACTGAAACGCTGGCGGATGCAGTTGAAGCCAGAACAGGCTCGCGGCTTATAGTTGACATGAGTGAAGTTACGCTTGATCTCGCCGCTAACAAACTGCGCTACAGGGAATATGATCTGTGTCAGTTCGACGCGATTATCGTCAAGAAGATCAGCCGTGAATACAGCCCGAACTCGATCGATCGCCTGGAATTACTGCGTGTTGCCGAGGCACGAGGAGTGCGTGTATTCAGTCCGGCACTGAGCATGTTACGGTTAATTGACCGGCTCAGCTGCACCACAACGCTGGCGAATGCAGGCATCCCGATGCCGCCGACCTTGATATCCGAAGATAGCCGAATGGCACAACAGGCGGTACAGGATTTTGGCAGTGCTGTATTCAAGCCGCTGTTTTCCACCAAGGCCAGGGGCATGGTTGTGGTTGATGCAAATGATCCCGAGTCGGTGCGTGCACAACAGATAAAAGATTTTCATGCGCAGAATCCAATGATGTACATCCAGAAAAAAATGCAACTGCCCGGTCAGGATCTTGGCATGGTATTTCTTGGCGGCGAATACCTGGGTGCCTATGCCAGGGTGTCTGAGGGCGATTCATGGAATACAACTATACTGCACGGTGGCCGTTATGCGGCAGCCCAACCGGATAGCGACTGGATCGAAATTGCACAGCGTGCACAGGACCTGTTCAATATGGACTACACCACGGTGGACATGGCGGAAACCGAACACGGTCCTGTGGTGTTCGAGGTTTCGGCCTTTGGTGGCTTTCGTGGAGCCAGGGAAGGACTTGGTATCGACATCGCGGAACGTTACGTTGATTACGTGCTGAAACGGCTTGCCTGAAATGAATACTGCCATAGATAATCCAGCTGATATTCAACGCCTGCTGCTCGACGGTTACCAGCTACTGCCGTCATCCTTATGCCTGCAGCTGCTGGATTATCGCCTCGCCCTGCGCAGTAATTCGGCGCAGATGATGGCACGCATGCAGAGCTATTTTTCACACGTACTGACACAATCCTGTGATGATGCACGGGCGCAGGTGCTGGCGATTGAGCGTGATAGCGTCAATGCCGGGGTCGAATTCGTCGACTGGAAACGCGAACCGGGTAAAACCGGTCGCAAGGATGCGATTCACGATTTTGCCGGCGGCAGGCTGGTGCAAAAAGTGCGTACCGGTATGCTGTTTCTGCAAAGCAGGCAGGCCCTGGTTGCTGCCGGTGCATGTCTCGACTATGACAACCAGGTCATCAATTTCATCAACTCGCAGTTTCTTAACTGGTTGCAGAACGATGGATATATGCTGTGTCATGCGGCTGCGCTTTCACATAACGGTCACGGTCTGGCGATTGCAGGTCTTTCGGGTGGCGGCAAGTCGACACTGATGTTGAACTTGCTGGAAAACCCGTCAACCACCTATGTAACCAATGACAGGCTGCTGGTGCGCACACAGAACGATATTGTACATGCGGTAGGCATCCCCAAACTGCCACGCATCAACCCGGGCACGATCGTCAATAATCCACGCCTGTTTCCACTGATGGATGAAAGCTCACGTGCAAAACTTTTACAGCTGGAAAAAAGTGAATTGTGGAAACTTGAACAAAAGTACGATGTTGATATCGTTAAGCTCTATGGGCCAGGTCGGATACAACATGAAACCACGCTGCAGAAATTTCTGGTGCTGAACTGGCAGCATAATACTGCAGACAAGCTTCGGGTTAAACGGGTTGAGTTGTCAGCACGACCCGAGCTGCTAGCTGCCATAATGAAACCTTCCGGTCCGTTTTACATCGATGCAGACGGGCGCTTCAACAGCGATGATGAAACTCCGGATGCTTCAGCCTATCTGGCAGCACTTGAAGGTGTCGAGGTTTACGAGGCCAGTGGCAGCGTTGATTTCGAACGACTGGGCACCGTGTGTCTGAATGAACTGCTGGGTTGAATGAGAAAGTTATGATAGCCAGGCAATTGAACAGGTGAGTATGCAGTGGCACGTGAATTATTGATATTCAGGCATGGCAAGGCTGTCAAGCAAACAGCTGCCGATGATTTTTCGCGTCCGATCACGGACAAGGGTAAGCGCGGCTGCCAGCGCATGGGTGTCTGGCTGTGGCAGAAAGACATCAGACCTGATTACATTTTATGTTCACCGGCAGAACGTGCTCACGTATCAGCGCAAAAACTCTGCAAGGCCATGGGTATGGATACGGCAGCCATCGTGACTGACAGGCGCCTGTACAATGCTGATCTCAAGTCACTGCTGACAGTGCTTGCTGAATGCCCGAGGAAAAAGCAACGCATAATGCTGGTTGGCCATAACCCCGGGCTCACCGATCTTTTGTTGTACCTGCTGGGTGGCAAGGTGCCGGTGCCGGATGATGGCACACTGTTGCCGACGGCGACACTGGCGCGACTGGTGATGCCGGAGAGCTGGAAAAAACTTGATTTTGGCAGTGTGCAATTAAAATCGTTAACCAGGCCCGATGACCTGCCCAGAAAATTTCCTTATCCGGCACCGAACGGCAAGGATAAACGCGACCGCCCTGCCTACTATTACCGGCAGTCAGCCGTTATACCGTACCGCATGCAAAAGAATGCTATGCAGATAATGCTGATCGGTTCGAGCAAGCGTAATCACTGGGTCGTGCCGAAAGGCATCCACGAGCCTGGATTATCCGCGCAAAAATCCGCTGCCGTTGAGGCCTATGAAGAAGCCGGCATCAGGGGCACAGTGAGTAAGTCCATGCTCGGTGAATACAAATACACCAAGTGGGGCGCAACTTGCAAGGTTGAAGTTTACGCCATGCGTGTAAAAGAAATACTGCCGGACAGTGAATGGGAAGAAACACATCGCGGCAGAAAATGGGTATCAACCGACGAGGCTGTGAGTTTAATCAAGGAGCAATCGATGCGTCCGATGATTCAGTCGTTGTTAAGTTTCATTGAAAAGGACAGTTGATTCAATGGCAAGAACCATCGCAGCACTGATTCGCCATGGCGAGTACAAGCAGCAGCCTGATACGCCGAGTGCCCACCAGCCCTATGCGTTGACAACGCAGGGTAAAGCTACAGTGAATCGCCAAGCTGAAAGTCTCGCGCAGTTGCTGCAAAAGCAGGGATGGACAGTTGCAGGTCGAGTCGACAGTTCGAACATGCTGCGTGCCTGGCAGACTGCAATCATATTTGTTGAAACACTGTATCAGCACGCAATGCCCAGCACACTGATTGACAGTTATGATGCACTGGCAGAGCGCGGGGTCGGCGCAGTGGCCAACCTGAGCATTCAGCAAATCGAGAAACTGATTGTCGAAGATCCGCGCTATGAAGAGCCGCCGCAGAACTGGAAATCAGACAGCCATTACTGCCTGCCATTTCAGGGTGCGGAGTCGCTGATGCAGGCGGGTACGAGGATTGCAGAGCACCTGCAGCAGCAAATGATAAAACTGCGCGCTGAAGCCGCTGTGGATACCCTAAAGCTGTTTGTCGGCCATGGTGCGGCAATTCGTCATGCGGCTTATCACCTGGGCCTACTTGAATATGAGCAGCTGGCGCAATTGAGCATGTATCACGCACGGCCAGTACTGATCGAATACCTCGATGATGATCAATGGCGGCATATTGGTGGGGACTGGAAAGTTCGTAGTGCTGACAACGGGCTGGATTGATCGTGAGTCAACAGCACAGGCTGATTCCGCATTATCACGGTATTGAACATGCCGGTATTCAACTACCGGTTGCTACCCAGAAATGGCTGCACGGAAAAAAACGTTCGTTACACCGGCGCAGACAGAACCATCAGCAAGCAGTACAACAGCTATCAGAGCTGGTTGAAAAGTATCAATGGACCTGGCCACGCAGGACCGTGTATTTTTTCAGTGACCTGCATGCTGACGCTGATGCCTTGACAGCATCATTGCTAGCGTCCGGTGGTGTCAAGGCCAAAGGTAAGCGGCACAGGCATCTCAGGCTCACCAAACAGGGTAAGCGGGCGCAGTTCCTGATCGGCGGTGACTGTTTCGACAAGGGGCCGAGTAATTTTGCCCTGTTAACAACACTGAATAAATTGCATAAAAGCGGTGCAAACATGCGCGTGCTCGCGGGTAACCATGATGTGCGGGTGATGCTGGGTATGCGCAGCGTAAACCGCCAGCATGCGCCCGGTTGTGAACACTTTTTCATTCGCATGGGCGCAAAAGCCGTGCCCTTCCTCAAGGAGATAAGCGACAGCTACCTGGCACATGCACACAGCCTCGAGGGTATACCGGGCGAGGAACAATGTAAAAGGCGGCTGTATCCGCCACAGCAATGGTTTGATGAGTTCCCGGTTCATGCAGCGGATCTGCTGACTGAGAAGATGATCGAAAAAGAACTAAGGCGGGTCAGGGAGAAGCGGGTTGATTTCGAGGCGCATTGTGAGCATGCAGGGCTTTCTATACGCAGGGCCTACGCCGCCGCGCTGCAGTGGCAGCAGCTGTTTTTACATGACAAAGGCGAATTCAGCTGGTTTTTTCGGCGCATGCAGCTGGCGATTCGAAAGGGATCTTTCCTGTTCGTGCACGCCGGGCTGGACAATAACATGGCCCACCTGATCAACCAGAAAGGTGTCAGGCAGATCAACCGCGAATACAAGAAACAGTTGCAGGGCAACCCCATGCGGTTTTATTACGGCCCGCTGGCCAATGCAATACGCACAAAGTATCGACCAGGTGACCGGCATCTAACCGGGGCCGGCGCACAGCAGGTTCATGATAATGATATACATGTTATTGTTCATGGACATAAGAGCATGCGTGATGGTCAGCGTATCTCGATTCGAAAATCCCTGGTCAATTTCGAATGTGATGTAACGCTTGATCGACACTCGAGACATAAACAAGGGCTCAAGGGCAAGGGTGCCGGGGTTACCATTATCCGTCCGGATAAGAAAATAATTGGTATCAGTACTGATTATCCCTTTGCCAAGGTGTTTGATCCGAACGATCTGCTATATAACGGAGCTTGATATGAAAACTGGCAACGATGCCTTCTGTTACGAGTCGCTGCAGGACAGTGACACCATCGCAGAACTGCTGTCGTCCCTGCAGCAGGGCTTGAGTAGCGGTACCTTAAAGTTCAGCGATGACGATAACGTTATCACGTTGAAACCGTCAGGCCTGTTGAATCTTACAATCAAGGCTTCCAAAAGCGATGAGCTCAATGTGCTGGACATACGCATTTCGTGGCAAGGCAGTAAGCCCGATAAAATTAAAAGCAAACTCAAGGTATCGGTCGACTGAGTAATGTAATTACAGCCACCCGGTTTCAGCATGCTCCCGGGGTATGGCCGATGACATCTATGTCACTGCAGGCGTTACAGGCGGATGCGAAAGAGCTGGATTCGCCCGTTTCAACATAGCCGCAGACCGGATCGTAAATCATGGCGCATACTTGAGGACGTGGCTTGCTGCACAGCGTCATATCTTCCGGGTTGATCGGCGCTTTTGATACACACCCTGTAATCATCAATACAGTCAGGCCGAACAGGGCCAGCTGAAACAGATCTGGCATGATTCCAATATCGGCCTTTTCCGGCTCATGGCTGCGCCTGGCAGAAAAACACATTGCGTTGTGACCTTGGTGATGTGATATTAGTACTGATAATACTGCTATGTTAATACTGCTATGTTAATACTGCTATGTTAATACAGCTGTGTTAATTCAGTTGTAGTAATAAATTCCGCAACAGATCGAGACAATGGCACCATGCGCTCTATACGCATCAATGTAACCGAACAGAAGCTGTACCTGCTGAATGGGCAGGGTGATATTGAGTGTGAATACCCCGTATCAACATCAAGATACGGCACCGGCTGTGAAAACGGCAGTGAAAAAACGCCACTGGGTCTGCATCGTATCAAGGACAAGATTGGCGGTTCGATGCCGATCAACATGGTGATGGTTAGTCGTGAACCCATCGGTATGCTGGAGGATTGCATCAAGCAGGGTATGGAGCTGCCGCAAGATGTGATTACCAGCAGGATACTATGGCTGGAAGGGATGGAGCCGGGAAGAAACCAGGGTGGCTATGTAGACACGTACAATCGATACATATACATTCATGGTACCAGTGAAGAAGACAAGATCGGTACGCCGGCCTCCATCGGCTGTATTCGAATGTACAACCAGGACGTGATAGACCTGTATAGAATGGTAGAGATTGGCACAGAAGTTCTGATCGAAGCGTAAAAATCGCTTTTTTGTCCAATATCTTCGTTGCGATGCCTGCTGCGATACTCATGTATTATCATATACACTGCGTTTCTCGAAGACACTGCGCCTCGATCTTGAACAAAAACCCAGATTTTTCAATTATGATGTGATCGTATGACAGACTCAAAAAAAATAAACCCGCAGGAATACGGCTTCGCCACGCGCGCAGTTCGTGCCGGGCAGGAACGCACTAACGAAGGGGAAAATAGCGAACCGATTTTCCCGACTTCCAGTTACGTGTTCGCTTCGGCTGCTGAAGCGGCCGCGCGGTTCTCGGGCGAACAGCCGGGCAATATCTATTCCCGTTTTACCAACCCGACGGTGCGCACTTTCGAGGAACGACTGGCGGCAATGGAAGGGGCCGAATGCTGCGTTGCCACCGCCTCGGGCATGTCTGCAATTACCGCGACCTGTATAGGCTTGCTCAAGAGCGGCGATCACATCGTATCCTCGCGCAGTATTTTCGGCACCACCACCGTGCTGTTCGAAAATTTCCTCGGCAAGCTGGGTATTGCGACCACCTTTGTCGAGCTGTCGGATTTGATGGCATGGCAGCAGGCAATCAAGCCGGAAACAAAATTACTCTTTCTGGAGACACCGTCGAACCCGTTGACCGAGCTGGTCGATATTGCCGCACTCGCGGCTATCGCGCACAAAGAAGACTGCCTGCTGGTGGTCGATAACTGTTTCTGCACACCGGCCCTGCAACAGCCGATTGCACTGGGAGCGGATATTATTATCCACTCTGCAACCAAGTACATCGATGGCCAGGGGCGTTGCATGGGCGGTGCCGTGTGCGGCACCCGGGATGTGGTCGGCGATGCCGTCTTCGGCTTCCTGCGCACCGCGGGGCCGACCATGAGTGCATTCAACGCCTGGGTTTTTCTCAAGGGCCTGGAAACGCTGCAACTGCGCATGCAGGCACACAGCGCCAGTGCACTGGAACTGGCGCAATGGCTTGAACAGCAGGCGGTGGTTGAACGGGTGTACTACCCGGGCCTCGAAAGTCATCCGCAGCACGCGTTGGCGAAGCAACAGCAAAGCGGTTTTGGCGGTATCGTTTCGTTTGAACTCAAGGGCGGCAAGAAGGCAGGCTGGAACCTGGTCGATGCAACTCGCATGATCTCGATCACCGCCAACCTGGGTGATACCAAGACCACGATTACGCATCCGGCTACAACCACGCACGCTCGCCTGACACCGGAACAGCGCCGACACGCAGGTATTTCCGACGGCCTGATCCGTGTTGCCGTTGGTCTGGAAGATATCGAAGACATCAAGGCAGATTTGAAAAGGGGCATGGTATAAAACCTGTCATTTGTTTCAAGCGACCCGTAGGAGCGGCTTCAGCCGCGAACCATCGCTCTAATCATTCGCGACTAAAGTCGCTCCTACATGTTCGCCTTAATGACTGAACTCACCGCAAAAGAACTGCTGGTCCATCTGTACGAAACCGCGGTTGATGCCGTCGATGGTCGTCGACTGGTTCAACAGTGGTGCCGCAATAATCCATCGGCCTCTTTCTCGCACTGCATTGCGATTGGCAAGGCCGCCTCCGCCATGTTGCAAGGCGCTACTGGATAGCCAGCCTGCTATCAACAGCGCATTGCTGATTACCACTAAAGCACAGGTGTCGCGAGACGTTGCGTCGTAATAAAAAAGTCAGGTCGTCGAAGCTGCGCACCCGTTCCTGACCAGACTTCACTTGAAGCCGGTGATGCCTTATTAAGCTTCCTGCGCGATATTCCTCAACAATCATCGTTACTGGTGCTGGTATCAGGCGGCGCATCGAGCCTGGTAGAAGTATCCGTCGATGATATTTCTCTCTCGCAGCTGCAGCACATCAACCAGTATCTGCTGGCTTCAGGCAAGGACATTCATGCCATGAATGCCTGGCGCAAGCGCTTCTCGAAAATCAAGGGCGGCGGCTTGCTGCACTATGTGCAGCACCTGCAATGCACGCAGCTGATCATCTCCGATGTGCAGGGTGACGATCCTGCAGTGATAGGTTCCGGTTTGCTGGTGCAATCAGAAAAACAACAACATGATCACGATGACTGGTTGCAGTCATTGGTGCAGCAGGCAACGCAGCAAACTGAACAATATAAACCGGTAGCAACCCATGTTATTGGCAGCAACGCTATAGCCCTGCACGCCGTTGTCGAAGAAGCCGGGCATCAGGGTGTTGATCACTACCTGCATGATGAATTTATCAATGGCGATGCCATCGAACAGGGCAGGGTCATCGGGGAATACTTGCGTAACGCAGCTGCCGGCGTGCATGCCTGGGGTGGTGAGACCACCGTTGAGTTGCCAGAGCATCCCGGTCTCGGCGGCAGGAACCAGAGCCTCGCACTGTCACTGGCTGCTGCAATAGACGGCGTGAATGATCTTTCGGTGCTGGCAGCAGGCACAGACGGTATCGATGGCAACACACCCTGTGCCGGTGCAATCGTCTCGGGTAACAGCCTGCAGCTGACAAAACAGATGGGCTTCGATGTCGATGCAGAACTGGCTAAAGCCAATGCAGGCACGGTGCTGATGGCGATCGACGGCCTGTTCAAGCCAGGCCCAACCAGTACCAACGTGATGGATGTCATCATTGCCTATAAAAGATCCTAGCCAGCAATACGTAAACGCCAGCCTGGCAGTAAACAG
>CAWEEC010000020.1:0-9709 GCA_963807785.1 uncultured Gammaproteobacteria bacterium
TCCGACCCGGTATGGTGCCTGTATACAGCTTTATATTTGTTATTTTAAACAATAAACAACGATATACAGATCATTATTTGTTGGCACGCTAAATGCTTGAGTAAATTAAATTATAGCACTCGGGCCAATGACGGTTTGAGGTACAGATTAGTTCAAAGCATAGAGCAAAGACGCTCGCACATAATTAGCATGTTATGTGCGAGCTTTTTTTTTGCAGGTAAAAAATGAGTCTAGCAATAGAAAATGTAAGCCATGTCGATGATTACAATCAGTCAGGTACCTGTGTTTCATATAAAACGGAAGCTATAGTTGTTATTGGTACAGGTCCGGTCGGCATGCACTTTGTCTATGAGCTGCAAAAAAAGACAAGTGATTACGCTGTTGTCGTATATGGAAGTGAGCCATGGAGGCCATATGATCGTGTAAGGTTGTCTTCATACCTTGCTGGCGATGTAAACCGGGATGAGCTTGAACTTGATTCGCCAGCACACGCAGATACAGATGTTGAGTTGCGACTCAACTGTGCAGTGCAGTCGATCGATCGCGAGCAAAAAACCGTGACGGATGCAGCTGGTAATGTACAACATTATGCTCACCTCGTACTGGCGGTTGGTTCAAGCCCGTTCCTGCCATCCATTGGCAATTTACATTATCAAGGTGTCTTTACCTTCAGGTCATTAAGCGAAGCAGATGCATTGTTTGCGCGCCGATTGAAATCAAAACACACGGTAGTAATCGGTGGAGGCTTGCTCGGGCTCGAGACTGCACGTGCGATGCAACGATATAACACTCAAATTACTATTGTCGAGCATAACCAGTGGCTGATGATGCAACAGCTTGATCAGCGCGGCGGAGATTATCTTAAAGGCATTGTCGAGCACAACGGTATATATGTGGAACTTGGCGATAGTGTCGTCAGTATTCTTGGAAATGGCCGAGTAGAGATGGTCAGCTTGCGCAGCGGTAGAGAAATAGCCTGTGATACCGTAATTGTTGCTGCAGGAATCAGGCCAAACATCCAGCTGGCCCGTGATTGTAAGCTCGCATGCAACAGAGGTATTCGTGTCAATGACTACCTTGAGACAACACATAAAAACATTTATGCCATCGGTGAATGTGCCGAGCATGATAATAATGTCTATGGACTGGTAAAGCCCGGACTAGATCAGGCGGCAGTGCTGGCAGACCGGCTTGCAGGTGGTGATGCCCGCTATATCGGTTCGCTGCAATCAACACGACTGAAAGTCATGGAGCAGAACGTATTCAGTGCAGGACGGACTGGTGTTTATGAAAAATCCGGCGGCGGTGTTAATGAATTTGTCTATTCATCGAAGCAGGACGGTATTTACAGAAAGATACGATTATCCAGAAATCGCCTTATCGGCGCGATTGCTGTCGGTGACTGGCATGAGGCGCCCTTGTTGCAAGATGCAATACAGGGCAGGAAAAGCGTTGGTCCCTGGCAGCTTGCGCGGTTCAGGACAAGTGGGAATATATGGGGCAGCGAAGAGGACATGGATGTTGTGTCATGGCCTTCAGGCGCGATTGTTTGCAACTGCACCGGGGCCACTCGCGGCCGCCTGACCCAGGCGATAAGCTCAGGTTGTGAAAGCATCGCCTGTCTTAGCGCAGAAACACGCGCAGCCAGTGTATGCGGCTCGTGCAAACCGCTGCTGGCCGAGTTGCTCGGCGAGGATATACAGGTCGATCCTGTCAGGTCGTGGCGTAGTTTGCTCGCCATGTCGGCCTTCAGCCTGGGCCTGGTGGCGCTGTTCATAATCATCTGGCCTATACCCTACCCCGAAAGTGTGCAGGTGCCTGTTCGCTGGGATGAACTCTGGCGCAGTACAGTGTTGAAACAAATCAGTGGCTTCTCCATGCTGGGACTGATGCTTGCTGGTCTGGGCATTTCTCTGCGTAAACGTATCAGGCGTATCGAATTCGGCGATTTCAATGTCTGGAGGTACCTGCATGTTTTAATTGGTATATGTGTACTTGCGGTACTGATTGTTCATACAGGATTTCGTCTGGGTGACGAGCTCAATTCAATACTGATGATGAATTTCCTGCTGCTTGTTAGTGCCGGAACTTACGCCAGCACCATTGTTGCGACAGAGCACAGGCGCCCACCGGCGCTGGCAAAAAAACAGCGCCGTCAATGGACATGGTTGCACATTGTCCTGTTCTGGCCATTCCCCGCTCTACTTTGCGCCCATGTTGTTAAATCGTATTACTTCTAGTGACTGGCATGGCAGATACGCATCATAAGGTTTACTGGATTGCATGGCTGTTAGTCTCGGCCCTGCTCGGTTCATGGCTGGCATATGCAATGGTCAATGAAACCGCAGATAAAACGATTTTTATGCCCGGCAAGCTGTCACCAGGCCACCATCAATTAACCGATGCCTGCGATGCGTGCCATACAGACTCGTTTGGTGGCGGTGAAGTGTTACATGAAGCATGTGTTGAATGTCATGGTCAGGACCGCGTCAAACCATTCGATTCTCACCCAGCAAAGAAATTCAAGGATCCGAGAAATGCAGAGCTGCTGGAAGATATCAACGCACTGCAATGCGTGAGTTGCCATACAGAACATAAGGCCGAAATAACATCAAAAGATGGTTTAACACAACCTGTAGATGTCTGCTTTCATTGTCATCAGCAGGTTGCCGATGAGCGGCCGTCACACCAGGGAATGGGCTTTGATACCTGCAAGAATTCAGGCTGTCATAATTTTCATAACAACCGCGCTCTCTATACAAATTACCTGATCAAGCACATCGATGAAGGGCCGTTACTCGAAACAATGAGCCTTCCCGCGAAAGAATTCGCCAGCGTGCTCGACGAAATCATCGAGTATCCGCGTGATGTATATCCGGTTGAAAGGCTTGATGAGGACGACATGGACAGCGCAGACAAACTGGATGTGACGCCTGTTATCAAAATGGAATGGCTCGAAACCGCTCACGCGAAATCGGGTGTGAACTGCAGTGCCTGCCATGTCAGTCAGCAACAGGAAGAAACAAGTGCGACCTGGAATGATCATCCTGACCATAAAGCGTGTGAAGGTTGCCATAACATTGAAGTCAGCCGCTTTCTTCAGGGTAAACACGGTATGCGGCTGAAGCAGGGACTGTCACCAATGAAACCGAAGCAGGCCTTGCTGCCAATGAAAGACAAGGCGGCTCATCTTGAGCTGACCTGTTCAAGCTGCCATGGTGCTCACAGGTTTGATGTGACAGAGGCTGCCGTCGATGCATGCCTCGGCTGTCATGATGACAAACACAGTGTGGCCTACAAAAATTCCGCACATTTTTCTCTATGGCAGAAAGAAAGCCGTGGAGAAGCTGAACCCGGGACGGGTGTTTCATGCGCCAGTTGCCATATGCCGCGCACAAACTACGACGTCAGTGAATGGATGAGCCGCATCATTGTAGATCATAACCAGAGTGCGAGTCTTTCGCCGAATTCAAAAATGATACGTTCATCATGCCAGCACTGCCATGGCCTTGAATACACGCTTGATGCGCTGGCAGACAAATCGCTGATAGAACGTAATTTCAAAGGGTCTCCAAGTGCCAATGCTAAGAGCATGGATCTTGCACGTGATGAAAACAAAAGGCGAATACGGGAGGCTGAGGAAGATGACGATTCGGATATGTTTGGATTCTAGGAAATATTTTTATTAATTATTTTTTCAACTCGAGTAACTACTTAAACAAGTGAGGTAAATATGAAGATGATGAAATCAAAGGCTGCATTAGGCGTGATCGCTGCCATATCAATAACCGCTGCAGGGGTATCTGTAGCGGCTTCAACAGGTGCCGATGCAACTGTTTCGGTCAAGGCGATGGCAGATGCATTGCACCTGGTTATGGACTCAGATCGTTCTGTGTATACCAAGAAGATTGTAAACAGACTGGTGAAGAAGGAAAAGGTTATAAAGGCATCCGAACATTTTGAGGATGACAAGGCGCTTGTGCTGCCGGCGCAAATGTTTCGTTTCGGCTCCGAGCTGGCAATGAAGCGTGCCGAGAAACTCGATGATGTAAATTTCAGCTATACGCTGCAATCGTTATGGCCAATTAACAAACAGAATGCGCCAAAAACAGATGCTGAGAAAGAAGGATTGAAGTACGTTGTCGAAAACAAGGGCAAAAACTTTTACACGACTGAAAAGCTTGGAGACAAGACTTACTTCACAGCGATTTATGCAGACACCGGCGTCGCGCCGGTGTGCGTATCGTGTCACAACAAGCACCCCGATACACCGAAAAAGGATTTCAAACTGGGTGATGTTATGGGTGGTGTCGTCATTCGCATCCCGGTCGATAGCTAATGACTGCGTCCGTGCATAGATTACTGGCTGCTTCAGTAATGGCTTTATCCGCCGCATTGCTGGCATCAGCAATCTATGCAGAAGAGCTGTATCCAACATCAGGTGATCGCAGTATTTCACAGGGACGTGATCTATGGATGCAGAATTGTGAAGCCTGTCATGGTTATGGCATCGCAGATGCGCCTGTACCGATGCGTCCGGAAGAATGGCGCTTCAGATTAGCAAAAGGCAAACAAGTTCTTTATGAACACGCGATCAACGGTTTTATAGGGCCTGACTACAGCATGATGCCTGCACGCGGAGGTAATGAAAATTTAAACGATAAAGAAGTGACGCTGGCAGTTGATTACATGTTATTTGTTGCCAGCCATTACATAAACAAACTTGATATAAACGAAGAGGTGAATGATGACTCCACAACAAATTGAACTGGTTAAGAAAACATGGGTAATGGTCGTGCCGATTGCGGATACGGCCGCGGAACTGTTCTATGGGCGCCTGTTTGAACTTGAGCCCTCATACCGGGCGATGTTCAAGCATGATATGACCGAGCAGGGTAAGAAGCTGATGAAAACGATCAATATTGCAGTCGAAGCACTGGATGATGTTGAGCCGCTGGTTCCTACACTGAAGCAAATGGGTGCAGATCACGCAGGCTACGGAGTGGTTGACAGGGATTATAACGTAGTCGGTGCAGCATTACTGTGGACACTTGAAAAAGGTCTGGGCGAGGCTTTTACCGATGAAGTAAAAAATGCCTGGGCTGCTGTGTATGAAGTGCTGGCCGATACCATGAAAGCAGGTGCAGCCGAAGCTGAAAAAGCAGCCTGAGACAGTTCGCCATGATAAGGAACAGAAAGCAGGGATGCTTGATGGAAATTCATACCGACCTGGGCAACACAGTAATCAAGATTACACACGATGTTGATGAAGCCGTATTGTTATCGGATCGCATCGTGATGATGACCAACGAACCTGCTGCAACGATTGGTGAAATCCTGACGATTGATTTACCGCGTCCGCGCAACAGAGTCGAATTGTCTGACGATGCCGGCTATAACCACTATCGGCACGAAGTGCTGCAATTCCTCTATGAACGTCAGCGTCGGCCGGGCGAGGAGGACGCAATATACCAGTCAGAACAGGACGAGAATATTTCACCAGGCTTCAGTGTTGTCAAATCAGAAGCAGCCTGACAAGAAAGACTATACCGGGATCAGTTATTCGAAACAATCTGAAGAGTTATTCAAACCGTCGCCGATTGGATGCAGTCTCTCCTGGGGTGGAGTTTATCGGGCTGGCAGACAGCGCCAGGCTGCCTTTGTATCCGCACGCATCAGGTGCAGTGAAGCCCGTATCGCACATATCTGGTGCTTACATATAAATAATCCAGTATTTAAGCCGCTGACTTAGATACATGAAAATATGGCACGGTTCTTGGATATATTAATCAAAAATAATATTCGGCAAAATGTATCGAGGCGAAAATGCGAGAGAATCTAGTACTGGTCGGCAATGGCATGGCAGGTGTTCGCACACTGGAAGAACTGCTAAAGCACGATAATGATCAATACAATATTACGGTTATCGGTGCCGAACCTCATCCCAACTATAACCGCATCATGCTGTCACCTGTTCTGGCCAGCGAGAAAACCATCAATGAAATTATTCTAAACAGCCGTGAATGGTACACGGAAAATAATATTGAATTAATCACCGGTGATGCGGTTAGCGAAATTTCGCGTGTAAAAAAATCGGTGATCACCGAAAGTGGCAAAGAAATACCATATGACCGACTGCTGCTGGCTACTGGCTCGACGCCTTTCATCATCCCGGTGCCGGGTGCTGACAAGGACGGCGTGATTGGTTTTCGCGATATTCATGATGTTGAAACCATGCTTGCGGCTGCGCGGAAATATAAAAATGCAGTAGTTATCGGTGGCGGTCTGCTAGGGCTGGAAGCGGCGAATGGCCTGATGAAGCAGGGCATGAGTGTCACGGTTGTGCATTTACTCGATTCCCTGATGGAGCGCCAACTGGACAAGCCGGCTTCGGCAATGCTCAAGGCGACGCTGGAAAAGAAAGGCCTGAAGTTCCTGATGCAAGCACAGACGGCTCAAATTACCGGCGATAAACGTGTTACTGGCGTCAGGTTTGCAGATGGCTCAGAAGTGGAAGCCGACCTGGTCGTTATGGCCGTTGGTATACGACCCAATATCGAGCTCGCACAACAAGCAGGCATTTACTGCGAACGCGGCGTGGTCGTGAATGACACCATGCAGACTTATGATCCGCGCGTTTATGCGGTAGGAGAATGTGTTCAGCACAGAAATCAGTGCTATGGACTGGTTGCACCACTGTTCGAGCAAGGCCGTGTTGCCGCCAACCATCTGGCCCAGGTTGGCAGCACGCGCTATGAAGGCTCGATTACGTCTACCAAGTTAAAGGTAACCGGTATCGACCTGTTCTCTGCAGGTGTGTATATAGAGGAAGAAGGTGATGAAGCCATGGTGCTGCAGGACCCGGCCAGCGGCACCTACAAGAAGCTGGTTATCCGTGATAACAAGATCAAGGGTGCCGTGCTTTATGGTGACACCATGGACGGCACCTGGTATTTCCAGCTGATGCGTGAAGGTACCAATATTTCAGACTTTAGAAGGACTATCATGTTTGGCCAGCATGATCTAGGCGATGCCGGTCATGGTGATGCCCAGGTTATTTCGTTGCCGGACAGTGCAGAGATCTGTGGTTGTAACGGTGTCTGTAAAGGCGATATCGTCAATGCGATATCGAAGTCAGGTTTATTTACGCTCGAAGACGTACGCGCGCATACCAAGGCTTCATCATCATGTGGCTCGTGTACGGGGCTGGTGGAAGCCCTGCTGGCGAATACGGTGGGTGAAGGTTATGACGAGAAGCCCAGTAAAAAACCCATGTGTGGCTGTACCGAGCACAGTCATGATGATGTGATCAGGGCAATCAAGCAGCAGAAGCTGAAGACAATGCCGGCAGTGCGCGAGTTCATGGAATGGAAAACAACGGATGGCTGCGCAGCCTGCCGACCCGCACTGAACTATTACCTGCTGGCCAACTGGCCGGAAGAGTACGAAGACGATGCTCAATCGCGATTTATCAACGAGCGTGCACACGGCAACATACAAAAGGACGGCACCTATTCTGTTGTGCCGCGCATGTTTGGCGGTTTGTGTACAGCAAACGATCTGCGTGCAATCGCCGATGTATCTGATAAGTACAATGTGCCTGAAATGAAAGTCACAGGCGGACAACGCGTTGATCTGTTCGGCATCAAAAAAGAAGATCTTCCCGCGATGTGGAAAGACCTGTCAGATGCCGGTTTCGTATCAGGACATGCCTATGGCAAGGCGATGCGTACGGTCAAGACCTGTGCGGGTAAAACCTGGTGCCGCTTCGGCACGCAGAATTCAACCGGCCTCGGCGTAAAACTGGAAGAGCTGACCTGGGGTTCATGGATGCCGCATAAGTTCAAACTCGCGGTATCCGGTTGTCCGCGTAATTGCGCCGAGGCCACGATCAAGGATTTCGGTGTTGTTTGCGTTGATTCCGGTTACGAGCTGCATGTTGGCGGCAACGGCGGTATTAAGGTCCGCGTTACCGATCTTCTATGCAAAGTCGAGACCGAAGAAGAGGTGCTTGAGTACTGTGGTGCCTTTATCCAGAAATATCGTGAAGAGGCTCACTACCTGGAACGCACCGCGCCATGGGTTGAGCGTGTAGGGCTGACTTATATTAAGGAATGTGTCGTTGATAATGAAGAAGAACGCAAGGCCCTGTACGAGCGCTTCAAACTGGGACAGCGGTACGCACAGATCGACCCATGGAAGGCGCGTGCACAGGGTGAGGCTTCCCATGAATTTACACCGCTCAAGATTGCAGGTTAAACGATATGACATCGAATGCATTAAAACAGGAAGCTGGCGACTGGATAGAGATTGTTGCGCTGGAAGATATCCCGCGGCCGGGTTCCAGGGTCATTAAAACCGATACCATGAATATTGCGGTTTTCAGGACGGCAGGCGATGAAGTGTTTGCCATGAAAGACAAGTGTCCGCATAAGCAGGGCCCCTTGTCGCAGGGTATCGTGCATGGCACTTCTGTGTCCTGTCCGCTGCATAACTGGAAAATTGATCTTGCCAGTGGTGAGGCGCTCGGGCCTGATAAAGGCTGCACCAGTGTATTTCCGGCAAAGATAGAAAACGGGATGGTACATATCGATTTTATGAATCGATAATCAGATCTGGTCATATAGTAATGCTGGTGAAAGAAATAATGACTAAAGATCCCAGGTCAGTCATGCCTGAGACCTCCATTGCCGAGGTCATATCATTGATGCGGGTTTATCATTGTGATGGCATGCCGGTAACCGTTGATAAGCAGCTCATTGGTTATGTTCAGCTGACTAGTGTACTGGCAATTTTCGTTGTTGAGGGCCAGTTGAGCATGAAGCAAGCTTTGGATCTTGATCCAAAGCACCTGCAAAGCAGGTTAGCACCGTTGCTTCGTGCAACAGTCAAGCAGGTCATGGATGATACGAAAGCATCGGTATCTATGCTGATGACTGTTAACGAAGCCATGAGCATAATGCTGGATCAACAAATCAGCCACCTGGCGGTGACAGAGGATAACAGGGTGGTGGGCACGATCAGTATTGATGATGTTAGCAAAGCGATACCTGGCATCACCAGCACAAAAGTTACTGCATGAGGTACGCGGTCTGAAATATCATGTTATAGGACGCAAGCATAAAACCCGATCAAGATAGCCGATAAAGGTGTCGTTGAATGGAAGTATGCAACTTGTGGATACTGTTCAACAGGGTGTTCGATAGAGGTCGGATTGAATGATGAAGGTGAACCGGTAGCCTCACGTGGCGTCGCGGATGCAGATGTGAATCGTGGAAAATTATGCGTAAAAGGTATATTTGAACATGAGCTGTTTCGTAAAACGGCCGGACGCGGCTCGGTACCATTAATGCGGGCCGGCCACAGGGATGCGTTTGAAGAAGTGACATGGAAACAGGCGCTTGATCACATAGCGGATGAGATCAAACGCATTCAGCGGAAATACGGGCGCGATTCATTTTCAATTATTTCTACTGGTCAGATCATGACCGAAGAATTTTATACCCTGGGCAAGTTGTCGCGTGGTGTGTTCCTTGTTCTGTATGATTCTCCAAAATAAAAATTTCATCGTATAGTCGCTATCACCGCGCTAGTGATGAAGCATGCGTTGCGCGGCATCTTTTTCAGCTGGCCGCTGTATATGTTGACACTGGCTGTCTATGCAGTCCCCGGCTCATCAAAACTACTATTTATACTTTTGCTGATACCG
>CAWEEC010000021.1:0-10706 GCA_963807785.1 uncultured Gammaproteobacteria bacterium
TACATCTACTTCGTTCGTAGGTGCCTGCTCCATTACCAGGTTGGTATCGAGGAACCAGCTTTGTACTTTGGATTTACGGGTCGTAATCACTTCTACTGCGCGATCGCTGAAGCTAACGGGTGAAATACCCGGTGTACAGGAGAGGCATTTCTGTGTACCGGAGTAAATTGCATCAATTCCCCAGTCATCTACCTTTAACTCGCTGCCGCCCAGGGATGTGACCGCATCAACCAGTGCCAGGGCATCATGATCATGCGCCAGTTTACTCAGCGTTTGCGCGTCCGAGCGTGCGCCAGTCGAAGTTTCGGCATGCACAAATGCCAGCAGTTTTGCATCCGGGTTGGCTTTTAATGCATCTTCAGCTTTTTGCGGATCGACAGGTTGGCCCCATTCGTCTTCGACCATGATGGCTGTTGCGCCACAGCGCTCGACATTTTCCTTCATGCGTCCGCCGAACACGCCGTTCTGACACACGATGGCCTTGTCACCACGTTCCAGCAGGTTCATGAATGTAGTTTCCATGCCGGCTGAGCCCGGTGCAGATACCGGAATCGTAAGCTTATTTTTTGTCTGGAAGGCATACTGAAGCATTTGCTTCACCTCATCCATCATGCCGACAAAAGCAGGATCGAGGTGTCCAATAGTGGGGCGTGCCATCGCGCCGGTGACGCGCGGGTGTACATCAGAAGGGCCGGGGCCCATTAATGTGCGAACAGGTGGATTAAAAGAAGTGATGCTCATGGTTAATAGTCTGTTTCAAATTAAAAAGTGGCGGCTATTCTGCCATGAATGCTGTTATTCGGCCACGTATAGAAACTGTGGATTTATCGTTGCAGGGGGAATCAGACCAGCAGCTCGATCCAGTGCCTGACAGGAATACGGGTGCCACTTTGCAGGTGTAAAATACAGCCAATATTTGCACTCACGATGATATCAGGTTGTTGCGCCTGGATATTCTGCAGTTTTCTGTCGCGTAACTGCTCGGCCATGGTTTTTTGCAGAATGGAGTAGGTGCCTGCGGAACCGCAGCACAGGTGCGACTCCTGGAATGTAACCAGTTGTTTGCCCGCAGCCTGGAGCAGGGATTCAACTTTTCCCCGTATCTGTTGACCATGTTGCAATGTGCACGGTGGATGGAACGCCACCCTGGTGGTGCCAGTGTTTGTTGGCATTGCGGGCAAGGGTTCCGCAGCGACGATTTCGCTCAGGTCCTTGCTGAGTTCACTGATCCGCGCTGCCCTGGAACTGTATTCGGCGTCGTCCGCCAGCATCTGACCGTATTGCTTGATGGTTACGCCACAGCCGCTCGCGGTTGAAATCACGGCTTCGACCTGGTTGTTTTCGATGTACGGCCACCAGCTATCAATATTATTTTTTATATAGGCATGGGCTTCTTCAAACGCGTCCAGATGATGGCTTATGGCACCACAGCAACCTGTTTGCGGAATACGCAGCGTTTGTATACCAAGGCGATCAAGCACGATGGCGGCGGCGCGATCAATATTTGGTTGTAAAGTGGGTTGTACACAGCCCTGTAGCATGATTATTTTTCGTTTGTGTTCTGTTTCTGGCCACGCCAGCAGTTGCTCCGGTTTTGCCGGCACCTTCTGTTTCATCGCTGCCGGAAGCAGGGCCCTGATTAACCGGGCTGAAGTAATCGCGGTATCGAACAAGGCCTTTGTAAGAAACAGTTTGCGTATAACAAGGCGCTTGATGCGATCTGTTAGTGTGCGCCTGTATTTTTGTGACACCAGCTTGCGTCCAATATCCACCAGCTGGCCGTAAGCAACGCCTGAAGGGCAGGTTGACTCACAGTTTCTGCAGGTAAGGCATCTGTCGAGGTGCGTTTGTGTATGCTGGCCTGGCTGGTTGCCTTCGAGTACCTGCTTGATCAGGTAGATGCGGCCGCGAGGTCCGTCGAGTTCATCACCGGTCAGCTGGTAGGTTGGGCAGGTTGCGTTACAGAAACCACAGTGCACACAGTTTCGCAAAATACGATCCGCCTGTTTGCCGTAATGCGTGTCAAGATTTTGCTGGGTGATCGAGGTTTTCACAGTGCTTTATACAGTCTGTTCGGGTTAAGGATATTGTTGGGGTCGAGCGCGTGCTTGATGCGTTTGTGCATGGCCAGCATTGTCGGTTGCAATGGCTGAAACATTTCATCCTCTGAAGTTGAGCTCAGCGGGCCCGTGTTGATGTTGTAACGCGTAGCATGGCCATTAAGGCGCCTGGCTTTTTCGAACAGGTCATTATTTGATACTTTCCAGCGAAGTGCACCGCCCCATTCAATTAGTTGATTGTCTTCATTGTGAATCGGCGTTGCTGCAGGTACCGATAGCCGCCATAAGTTATCCTGTTGAAAACAGGGATGTGACTGGTGTCGCAGCTGCTGCCACAAGTCATTGGCTGCAAACTCACCGCCCATTTTGTTGTGAGCCTGCTTGATACTGTTTTCAGTACTGCCAAGGCGAACGCTTAACGCGCCCTGATAATGGCAGCTGGCTGTAATCGGATGGCCGTCATGCAGCCAGCGACGCAGCATTTGATGCCCCTGTTGTGCATCAATTTCGAATACCAGTGTGGTTTCGGCTTCGGCTTTAGGTAACACCTTGAGTGATATTTCCGCGAGTATTCCCAGTGTGCCCTGCGCGCCGACCATTAATCTTGACAGGTCATAGCCGGCTACGTTTTTCATCACCTGGCCACCAAACTGCATCAATTCACCCCTGCCATTAATGATTTTTGCGCCCAGCACGAAATCCCTGGCAGCACCTGTAAATGCTCGTGCCGGTCCGGACAGGCCACAGGCTATTACACCGCCGATGGTTGAGTGATCAGAATGGCAAGGCGGTTCAAAGGCAAGCTGTTGCCCATGTTCATCGAGCGCAGCTTCGATATCGGCGATCCGGCTCGCGCTTCTTGCAGTGATAACCAGCTCGCTTGCCCTGTAAGACAGGATGCCTTGATGTCCAGCAAGCGATAGCACTTCGCCTTGAACATCCCGTCCATAAAACGATTTACTGTTACCGGCTGTTATCACCAGCGGGCTCGCGTTGTTACAGGCGTGAATTACCTGTTCACACAAAAGCTGGCTATGGTTGTTGCTGTCTGACATGATGAAGTGGCTTGAAGTTAAAAGCGTTCCAGCTCGGGGTGTGGTAGCTGGCCATGATGTACATGCATGGCACCGAACTCTGCACAGCGGTGTAATGTCGGAATCGCCTTGCCGGGGTTTAGCAGCCCATCGGGATCAAACGCCTGCTTGATAGCATGGAACTGCAGCAGTTCCTTGTCATTAAACTGCACACACATCTGATTGATTTTCTCCATGCCAACGCCATGTTCACCGGTAATGGAGCCACCGGCCGCAACACATAGTTCAAGGATCTTGCCGCCCAGTTCCTCGGTCTTTTCGAGTTGGCCATCAATGTTGGCATCATAAAGTATCAGTGGGTGCAGGTTGCCATCACCGGCATGGAACACGTTAACGATGGGCAGCTTGTATTCATTCGACAGTTCATTGATGCGTGTCAATACATCGGCAATCTGGTAGCGTGGGATGGTGCCATCCATGCAATAGTAGTCAGGTGCAAGGCGGCCCACCGCCGGGAAAGCGGCTTTGCGACCGGCCCAGAATTTCTCGCGCTGCTGTTGGTCCTGTGCAACCTGTATTTCTGTTGCGCCTGAATCTCGCAGTATCTGTTGTGCATGTGCCAGCTGGTCAGCGACCTCGGCACGGGTACCATCGATCTCGCACAATAAAATTGCTGCCGCGTCACGCGGGTAGCCGGCGTTGACGAAATCATCGGCAGCACGAATGGCCGCATTGTCCATCAGTTCCAGTCCTGCAGGCAGGATGCCATCGGCAATGACATTGCTCACTGCCTGTCCGGCAGTGGCAACATCATCGAAGGCGGCAAGGATGACGTTTGCGGCTTCCGGTTTGGGCAGCAGTTTAACGGTTATTTCGGTGATCACGCCGAGCAGCCCCTCGGAACCCGTCATCAACGCGAGCAGGTCATAACCCGGACTGTCGAGGGCGTCGCCGCCAATCGTCAGCTGCTCACCCTGCATGGTGATCACTTCGAGCCGGGTGATGTTGTGCACAGTGAGGCCGTACTTCAGGCAATGTACCCCGCCGGCGTTTTCCGCGACATTGCCGCCTATGGAGCAGGCAATCTGTGATGACGGATCGGGTGCATAGTACAGTCCATGCTCGCTGGCTGCCTCGGAAATGGCGAGGTTGCGCACGCCCGGTTGTACACGTGCAGTACGGTTTTCGGTGTCGATGTTGATGATGCGATTGAATTTGGCCAGGCTCATAAGAATGCCATTTTCCAGTGGCAAGGCGCCGCCGGATAATCCTGTGCCCGCACCGCGCGCTACCACAGGTATTTTCTGTTTTGTACAGAAGGCCAGGACATCTTCGATTTGCTTGATCGTTTCCGGAAGCACAACAACCATCGGCACCTGCTGATAAGCAGACAGGCCATCGCATTCATAGGGCTTGATATCTTCTGCATAATGCAGCACGGACGCTGTTGGCAGAATCTTCTGTAAACAGCGAATAACCAGTTTTTTTTCAGGAGTTGAAGTATTCAAGGCCGGCGTGCAATTTTACGTAATGCGTCATATTCGGTCTGCCTGTTGGCGTTGCCGAGATATGACGGGACGATCATGTCCATTGTTGTAGGTTCGTGTTCACCTTGCTGACAGACGCTATCGAGTTTGAGTGAATTATAGTTATCAACCGAGAATGGTTTACCAGGAAACCACTCCAGAGTGTATGCCTGCATTTTGCTGATTAAGTCAGGTAAGCCAATAACGTAGCGTTTCAGGCCAAGTATTGTCGCCGTATATTCAACCAGTTGTTTGAGTGAATATTCTTCGGGGCCGCACAGGTCAAATCGTTTGCCAAACGTGGACTTGTCATCAAGCGCGTTTACGAAGCGATCGGCTACATCGCCAACATATACCGGTGCGAAGCGTGCATTTGCACAAGCCAGCGGGAAAAAATAGGGCGTTAGTTTGAGTAATCCGGCAAAACGATTGAGAAAACTGTCACCCGGGCCAAATATAACCGATGGCCTGAAGCTGGTTACCGCCAGGCGTTCGCTGGAAAAAGTGTGCAGGGCATTTTCACCCTCGCCCTTGGTTCGAAGGTAAAAACTTGCACCCAGATTGACATCGGCATTGAGTGCACTCATATGTACGATGCGTGGAATATTCAGTTTAAGGCAGGCCCCAAGAATACTTTTTGGTAGATCAACATGTACCTTGCGGAAGCCGTCTCCATTGTGCTGCGTTTCGTTGAGTATACCAACCAGGTTTATTACCGCATCCATACCTTTTATATATGTTTCCAGCGCGTTGGAATCAAATATATCTGCTTCAACCAGTTCCAGGTCAGGAAGCACCAGCAGGTCACGGTGATTGTTGCGGTTCCTGGTTAAAACCCGTACACGTTTGCCGCTGGATACCAGGCGGCTGGCTATATATTTACCAACAAAACCGGTACCGCCAAGAATGCAAATAGAATTGTGTTTCATATCTTAGGGATAGATGAACTGTAACCATCAAATGGAGTCTACTTTATCACACGCTAGAGCCGGGTGAATGCATCTGCAATGAAGCATACTTGTGTTTGAGCTGCTATCATTCGTTCACGACAGGGACTTGTTGATCTCAGGTTTCGACAATTCACAAGAGGTAATAATAAAGTATGCTTCGAAAAGCATTGATAACTATTGCGGCCTTGCTTCCTGCGTCAAATGTTCTTTCAGCAGGGCTGGATCTCAAAATCAGCAGTGAAACAGCAGAGGCGGTTTTCCTGACAGAAAATGCCACATTTGGTTATGGCGGTGCTGATATCGGTTTAGGTCTGTTCATTAATGAAAACGATGACTTCCTGGTTAATGGATTTATCCTGGTTTCAGGTAGCGGTACCGGCGATGTTCGTGCATTGCATTTTGGTGTTGGCGGCAAGGCCTACGCAGGCAGGCTTGATTCCGGGGCAGCTAACAATGACCCGAGCGGTGGCGCCATAGCTATCGGTGGTCAATTACGATACGTGTTTCCTGCCAGTACACCTTTTGCCATCCTCGCAGAAGGATGGTGGGCGCCCAGTGTAACCAGTTTCTCCGACTTTGATGGTATTGTTGAATACCGTGTAGATTTCGAGCTTGAGGTAACGCCAAGTGCACGTGCCTACGTTGGTTACAGAGAGCTGGAAGTTGAGCTGGATAATGGTGTCAAAAACGACCTGGATGGTAAAGTGCACATCGGTGTTCGTTTTGCATTCTGATACTATACGTTCAATTATAAAAAAGGCGGGGTGACTCGCCTTTTTTATCGGGCTTATCTCATGTCAGACAAATCAAATGAAATCGGCAGGTTGCTCGAGATCATGGCCGCCTTGCGCGATCCCGAAAACGGCTGTCCGTGGGATATTGAACAGACATTCAAAACCATTTCTGCCTTCACCATAGAAGAAGCCTACGAAGTCGCTGATGCTATTGAACGCGAGGATATGCATGATCTTAAAGACGAGCTTGGTGACCTGCTGTTCCAGGTTGTGTTCCATGCGCGTATGGCAGAAGAGCAGGGCGACTTCAGTTTTGATGAGGTAATTGAAGCGATTAGTGAAAAGCTGGTTCGTCGGCACCCCCATGTATTCGCTGATGACGTGGTTGAAAGTCATGAACAATTACATCGGGCCTGGGAGCAACACAAGCGTAGCGAACGCCAGCAAAAGCAAGCCGAACCCAAAAGCGTACTTGATGGCATAGCGTCAACAATGCCAGCCTTGCGCTGGTCTTCAAAATTACAAAAGCGCGCCGCGCACCATGGCTTTGACTGGGACGATGTTACGCCGGTATTCGCCAAGCTGCAGGAAGAGATAGAAGAACTCAAGGCTGAAATTGATCAGGATGATAACCAGTACAGGATTGCAGATGAACTGGGCGATATCCTGTTTGCCTGTGTGAATTTGTCACGCCATCTGGATGTTAACCCGGAGCAGGCCTTGCGTGATTCGAACAGGAAATTCATCTCGCGACTTAGCGTGGTCGAAGAGTTACTGCAACAGGATGACAGGCAGATGGATGATTGCAGTGTCGAAGAACTCGAAGTCTACTGGCAGAAAGCAAAAGCTCATTTATCCGCAAATAACGCAAACTAACGCAAAGCTTATGCAAGTGTTAAATCATTTGCGCCGTTTGCGTAATTTGCGGCAAATTATTTTCCACAAAAAAAGCCGCTCTATGAGCGGCCTTAATTATGATCATCTGGTTATCGGTGTTTAGATAAACAGCGACTGATCGGCATCGGATGATTCTTCAAAGTAGGTGGCAGCACCTACAAAGTCACAACCTTCAATGAAGCCTTTCGGATCATGACCGAACAACTCTACGGTCATCTGGCAGGCCAGGAACTTGCACTCGGCTTCCTGGCACAGCTCACGAAGTTCATTGATTGATGCCACGCCGCAGTTGCTGATGGTTTTCTTCATCAGGGTTGTGGCGATACTGTCCATGAAAGGCGTATTCCATAATACGTTTGGAATTTTTGGACCCCAGTCTATGCTCTGCAGCCACTTCGGGCCGAAAGGCATTTTCATCGGCATTGCAGGATTGGCCATCGGTGTTACCTTCAGGACGCTGGTATCTTTGAGCAGCAGGTTCAAACCATAGAAGGTAAAGAAGATGGAAACTTCCATACCAAGGGCAGCAGCTGTACTGCCGAGGATGAACGGAGGATATGCCCAGTCCAGAGTTCCCTTGGTAGCAATAATGGTCAGTTTGCGTGTATCTGACATAATATTTTTCCTCGGATTAAAATAAGGCAGTCTTCTGACTATTTACAATTCAGAGTTATAACATTACTCCCAAAGAGACCATGTTTGCAAGTCATTTTGGCAGCAGGTGGCTTATTTTTTACAGTTAGCGCATGTCCGGGCTTTCGTTTTTATTTTTAAAAACAACACTTTACAGGCAGTCGCAGGTGTCTATGCTGTCCGTGTTAACGCGGCTACGCGGTCACCGATCAACGCACGCCACTCGCTCAACGAGCTGACTGGCGGCAAGCACTGCATACCTTCACAGACATAGGCTGATACTGTGTCCGACATCGATTTTTCAGCCAGGGCGGGTGGTAATGCGTTATCCTCGGCGATGGCGAAAATGCAGGTGTGTGGTGTGAACTTGCCAATCGCGGGCCGCAACCAGTCGCTCAAGCCTTCAGCGGGTCCACGCAGGATAATGATCTGCGGTGGGTCGAGATGACTATCGAGCGCTTCCAGTAAACTGCAGTGAGAAATGGCGGCATGGTTAATGCTGCTCCAGGCGGCTTTCAAACAGCGCTCTGCGGCGTCGATGTATCTGGGTTCGGCCAGCAGGTAGCCGAGTAGTAGCAGGCTTTCGGCGGCAATACCGTTGCCTGCCGGGATGGCGTCATCGCTGTAGCTCTTGCTGCGTTGTATCAACTGCTCGTGATCGTGGCTGGTGAAAAAGAATCCACCGCTGTTTTTGTCTTCGAATTGTTCGATCAGCACGTCTGCCAGCTGCCGCGCCCACAGTAACCACTTGCTGTCCCATTGCGACTGCAGCAGTTCGAGCAGTCCACTGATGATAAAGGCATAGTCATCGAGGTAGGCGTTGAGGTGGGCATGTCCATCCTTGCTGGTGGCCAGCAAGCGATTGTTGTTCCACAGATTGTCATGGATATAGCCCGCGGCGCGGGCTGCGGACTCGGTATAGGCAGGAATCTCCAGTTGTCGCCCGGCGTAGGCCATGCCGCGAATCATAAGGCCGTTCCAGGAGGTCAGGATCTTGTCGTCAAGACCGGGGTGAATGCGCTGCTGGCGTAGCTGAAAAAGCTTGTTTCGGGCTTGCTGCAGTTTGTTACGGACATCTTCAGCGCTGTTGCCAAATTTCTCTGCCAGCGCTTGATAGGACTGGTAGCCGTGGAGGTGCCAGTGGCCTTCAAAGTTGGCCGCAGCCTGCAGGCCGAAACGGCTGGCCACCAGTTCATACTCATCAGCGTCGAGATGCGCTGCCACGGTCTCAGGGTCCCATACGTAGAACTTGCCTTCTTCGCCTTCAGAATCGGCGTCCAGCGCTGAAAAATAACCACCTGCGTCAGACTGCATTTCCCGCATGACCCAGTCTGCCGTTTCGGTGGCGGCATCTTTATAGATCACATCACCGCTGATGCACCATGCCTGGGTGTTGAGCCACAATAAAGGCCCGTTGTCATAGAGCATCTTTTCAAAATGTGGAATCATCCATTGCTCGTCGGTGGAATAACGGCAAAAGCCGCCACCGAGATGGTCGAACAGGCCACCTGACGCCATGCGCTCGAGTGAGAACAGTGCAGTGTGCAGGATGCGTGTGTCTGGATTCCCCGTTTCGTTGGTTCGCGCCCAGTGCTTCAGTGCGCGTTGAATAATGGCCGGGTGCGGAAATTTGGGTGCGCCGCTATAGCCGCCGAACTGGCTGTCGAATTGCTGTTCGATCTGGTTGCGCGCAACATCGAGCGGCATTGAGCCCAGATGTTCAGACGGCGCAGTGTCCTGTGAGGCAATGCGCTGGAAAACATCTCTCAATGAGTCACTCTGTTTTTCTATATCCTGTTTTCGTGTGCTATAGGCATGTGCAATATTTTCCAGTAGCTGGGTAAAGGCAGGCAGGCCATGTCTCGGTGTTTTTGGAAAATAGGTGCCGGCAAAGATCGGCATATGGTCTTGCGGTGTCAGAAACACGGTCAATGGCCAGCCGCCGGGGCGGTTGGTCAGCATCGAATGTGCGCCCTGGTAAATCTTGTCCAGATCGGGGCGTTCTTCGCGGTCTACCTTGATGTTGATGAACAGGCGGTTCATGACTTCGGCGGTATCGCTGTCCTCGAAGGACTCATGCGCCATGACATGGCACCAGTGACAGGCCGAATAACCGATGGATAATAAAATCGGCTTGTCCTGTTCGCGGGCTGCCTGCAGCGCTTCTTCACCCCAGGGCATCCAGTCGACCGGGTTGTCTGCGTGCTGCAGCAGATACGGGCTGGTTTGATTCGAAAGCTTGTTCATTTCCGGCTGTGCATGATGGTATTGTCTGACAGCCTAGCAAACATGCAATGGATAAATTCCACGAATATTTGCAGTTAATTTGGTGCTGGATGCAGAGCGCGAGAAAAAATTAATAAAAAGTTTGAAAAAAAGCGCGCACTTTCAGGAAAATTGCTGTAGTATCGCGCTCCGCGAAAGGGCAGTCTTATGCATGTTTGCAAAAACAAATAATTTAAGCAAAAGACTTGCGCAGCAAAATTTATTGCTGTTATAATTCCGCTTCTGCGGCCCGCACTATTTACGGGTCGTTGTTCTTTTACAAATTGGATCAGATAGTTTGTGTGGGTGCTTGCGTTGGCGAGATCAAGAAACGAGTCAGAAGTTTTCGGTTTATCCGGATTCAGGCTGGCAACAGGTTTCTTGCTTGCTCAAGGTAAGTACACCTGTAAATTTATTTTGAGTATTAAACTGAAGAGTTTGATCATGGCTCAGATTGAACGCTGGCGGTATGCTTAACACATGCAAGTCGAACGGTAACAGCGGAAGCTTGCTTCCGGCTGACAAGTGGCGGACGGGTGAGTAACGCGTGGGAATCTGCCTACTAGCGGGGGATAAGCAGGCACCTAACTGAACCAAGCACACAACA
>CAWEEC010000022.1:0-56915 GCA_963807785.1 uncultured Gammaproteobacteria bacterium
TTGTTCTTGGACTCGTCGTCTTGCTGGCTCATTCGACTTCAGCGCGAGGAGGCCGCCAAGAAACGCGAGAGCGAGAAAGCAGGTGAGGGGGCTTTGAGGGAAGACGGACGAGGCGAAGGCGGACATGGAGCGGCTCCGGCTCATTCGACTTCAGCGCGAGGAGGCCGCCAAGAAACGCGAGAGCGAGAAAGCAGGTGAGGGGGCTTTGAGGGAAGACGGACGAGGCGAAGGCGGACATGGAGCGGCTCCGGCTCATTCGACTTCAGCGCGAGGAGGCCGCCAAGAAACGCGAGAGCGAGAAAGCAGGTGAGGGGGCTTTGAGGGAAGACGGACGAGGCGAAGGCGGACATGGAGCGGCTCCGGCTCATTCGACTTCAGCGCGAGGAGGCCGCCAAGAAACGCGAGAGCGAAGCCCAATGACATCGAGCAGTGGCAAACCACGGCTCTGGACAACAACCTGAGCCTGAAAGCTTCAAGGTACGGACTCACTGCTGCCAAGGAAAACTATCAAAGCAGTCGCGCGGGGCACTACCCGATATTGAACCTGAATGCAGCGCACACCTTTGACACCGCAGACGGCAGTAGTTTTGGCAGCACATTCGGCGGCGCTGACAACACCGTCAACAAAATCGGTGCGCAGCTGGCGATACCGATTTATCAAGGCGGCGGTACCAATTCACGCGTACGCCAGGCCAATGCAGAAGTTTGGTCGGCGCAGGCAACGGTTGACCAGGCCGTTCGCACCACGGTACAGCAGATTCGTGATGCCTACCTGGGCGTTGAGGCATCGGTATCATCGGTGAAGGCTTTCAACCAGGCGCTGATTTCTGCCAAGACATCGGTCGAAGCCACCGAAGCCGGTTTCGAAGCGGGTACCCGTACCAGTGTTGACGTGCTGCTGGTACAGGGTCGCCAGTTTGAAGCCGAGCGCAACTACGCGCGCTCACGCTATGACTACCTGCTGGTTCTGCTGGAACTGCAGCGTGCTGCCGGTTCGTTGTCGCGAGAGGACGTACGGCAGATCAATGAGTGGCTGGCCGAAAGCAGCAAGGACGAGACCCGCGACTACTAGCACACACCTGGCTCAAGCTTCATCCAGGATATGAGCAACGTTATCCCGCTAAATCCACGCGACTTCGTAGCGCCGAAATACTGGCCGATGTGGCTGGCCTTCGGCCTGATGCGGCTGGTATCGATGCTGCCGTTGCGCTGGAGCCAGGCACTGGGCGCCGGCATGGGTATGCTGGTCTACCGGCTGGTGCCTTCGCGCCGTCGCGTCGCACGCATCAACATTCGCCAGGCCTACCCCGACTACAACGAAGACCAGATCCGCGCACTCAATACCGCCAGTTTCAAAAGCCTGGGTATTTCCATGTTCGAAATCGCGCTGGCGTGGTGGGCCAGGCGTGACACCATGCGCGCGATTTGTGAAGTCGAAGGCAAGCAGCACCTCGACAGCGCCGTCGCCAAAGGCAAGGGCGTGATCCTGCTCACCGGCCACTTCACCACGCTGGAAATCGGTGCCATGCTGATCGGCCTGCATACCACGCTCAACGGCGTGTATAAAAAAGCACACAACCCGATGTTCAATGCCTTCATGGCGCATTACCGCTCAACCTACGGTGAAGAACTGATCGAGAACAAGAACGTGCGCGCGCTGATTCGCGGCCTGCGCAAGGGCCGCGCCACCTGGTTCGCACCGGACCAGGACTTTGCCGAGCAGGACATCGTGTTCACACCTTTTCTCGGCGGTGTCGCCTCGACACTGACCGCCACCACGCGCATGGCGGAGATGACCGGTGCCGAGGTGGTACCGTTTTACCCGCTCAGGCTGGAGAAAGGTAAAGGCTACCGTCTGGTGATATTGCCGGCGCTGCAGGATTTCCCTTCGGGCGATATCGACACGGATTCAGCGCGCATCAACAAGGCCATCGAAGACATGGTCTACGCCAATCCCGAACAGTACGGCTGGGTGCACAAGCGCTTCAAGACCCAGCCAGCGGGACAGCCATCGCCGTATGCATGAGCGCAGTGCAAGCATACGCGCAGAAGCAACTTCAGTCGCGAACACAGGTTTGCTACCAGGCCCGATCGCGACTAAAGTCGCTCCTACACCTGTGCATTAACAAGGAAACAGCACCATGTTTTTATACCGCCTGCTTAACTTTCTGCTGTTTCCAGTGACGCTGAGCTATATGGCGTGGAAGGCTTTTCGCCACCGGCAACTGCGTTATTTAACCAACCGCCTGGGTGTCGGCCTGGGCGGGATACCGCAACACTGCATCTGGCTGCATTGCGCTTCCGTTGGCGAGGTCAATACCACACTGCCGCTGCTGCACGAACTGCATCGGCGTAATCCGGCGCAGAACTTTTTGATTACCACCAACACGCCCACCGGTGCGGATATTGTTCGCCGCCAACAGCTGCCCTACCTGCATCACTCGTACCTGCCGTTTGACTGGCTGCTGTCAGTCACACTGTTTGTCAGCACGTTAAAACCCAGGGCCCTGTTCGTGCTCGAAACCGAACTCTGGCCCAACCTGTTCAGCGTATGTCACAGCAGCAAGGTACCCGTGGTTATTATCAATGGCCGGCTGTCGTCAAAAACCACGGCGACCTATCAATGGGTACGCAAGGTACTGGGCCAGATACTGCGACTCACCGACCATATCTATGCACGCACTGAAGCTGACGAGGCAGCCTTCATCAAACTGGGTGCCCATGCGCACAAGGTTTCGCTGATCGGCAACCTCAAGTATTCGCCGCCGGCATCACAGACAACCGCAAAACCACCGGTTAGTGGTGACTATGTTGTCGCTGCCTCCACGCATGCGGATGAAGAGCTGCAGATTTTGCAATGCTGGATGAAGTTGAACCGCCCCGAATTGCTGGTGATAGCACCGCGCCACCCGGAGCGGCGTGAACTCATCATCGATCAGTTGTCCGAACTCACCGACCAGATTGCGGTGCGTAGCAGGAATAACGAGATAACCAAAGCAACCCGGGTGTACCTGCTGGACAGCGTGGGTGAACTCAACCACTGGTTTGCCGAAGCCAGGCTGGTGATCATGGGTGGTACTTTCATCCACCGCGGTGGACATAACCTGCTGGAACCCGCGCATTTCGGCAGGGCCGTTATCTTCGGCCCATCGATGGAAAACTTCAAGGATGAAGCACGCCTGATGCTGGACAAGCACGCTGCAGTACAGGTCGCATCCATTGAAGAGCTGTGTCAGCAACTGCAGCATTTCCTCGCCAATGCCGAGGCACTGAAATCGCTGGAGAATAATGTTGCTGAAGCCACGGCCAGCTTCCGGCATATTGTTGAGGACTATGCGGATATCATCAGTCCGTTGATGGCAACGAATAACGAACTGGAATCCGCTAAAAACGCAAATGAACGCGAATAGATACAAGGATAGTGCGCGAACATAAGGGCTTTAGTCCGCAAATGAACGCGAATAAACGCAAATATAAAAAGCTTTAGTCCACAGATGAACGTAGATGAACACGGATGTTTTGTGGTGGTTCGTGCTAACGCCTGCTGCACATGGCTTGCACACGCCTGAACAACACTTACTAACGTCATGCCTGAGATGACTGCCCAAATTACCGTCATGCCTGCGCAGGCAGGCATCCAGTGGCTTACTTTTGAAATGTCTGACCAGTCTCGACAGGGTTATATTGAACGCAATGGTCGCAATCAAAACAAGTCAGGGTCCGCAAAAAACGCAAATATAAAAGGCTTTAGTCCACAGATGAACGCAGATGAACACGGATGTTTTGTGGTGGTTCGTGCTAACGCCTGCTGCACATGGTTTGCACACGCCTGAACAACACTTACTAACGTCATGCCTGCGCAGGCAGGCATCCAGTGGCTTACCCTCTGAATGATTACTAGTACCTAGTACCTAGTACCTAGATCCTAGCGCCTGTTGTATCCCGCAAGCAACGCTTCCCAGTCATCCTGGCTGAAGTGAAACGCTGCGTTCAATGATTTGAACTTAAGTAACGAACGTTGCAGACGTGCCAGGTTCGATGCTTTCCACGCTTCACCCAGGTGGCGGACACAGCCCTTGTCGAAATCGATCAGGTAGACATCGCGAGTTGCCGGCATTGAGCAGGATGTTGCGTGCATTCAAATCGGCGTGGTAGATGCCGGCATCGTGAAAGCGACGTATGCAGGCACCGATTGCGATCCAGTTTGATTGATCACAGCTATGTTCGAGCAGGTGATCGGCCAGCGTGACCACGTTTTTGATTTGCAGGGTGATCAGGTCGGCACGATAAAACAGGCCGTGCCTGCTACAA
Source organism: uncultured Gammaproteobacteria bacterium (assembly GCA_963807785.1). Lineage (GTDB taxonomy): Bacteria > Pseudomonadota > Gammaproteobacteria > SZUA-229 > SZUA-229 > JABDQW01. Next base: position 4,312 of record CAWEEC010000022.1, read on the forward strand.
CTGGCGGCTACCGGTAGCGGGTACCGGCAATTCCAGGTCGCGCATGTGCTGCAATAAACGCCATTCTCGGAACGATCGTGAGCGCTTGCAGCTGGTGCCGAGGTACTTGTCAGCCAGCAACACCGCGATGCGGCCACCACGCTGGTAATGTTTTAATACCAGGTCATGGCCGTGTTGATTGAAAAACACCGCATGGCCCCTGCCCGCGGCCAGTGCCTGCACATCCGCCTGCTGCCGGGCTGTATCGATATCAAATAGTCCGGCGCGCGGATGTTCAAGCAATGTGGCATCGTATAGGATATGCCGCTTACCGATGCTGACAACACTTTCGTTTCTTGATGACTCTGCCACTCTCTTCCGCACCTGATTCAGTATGCCTATTGCGTTTGTCTGCCATTGGCGACGTTAGCCATGCACTACCGGTTGTGAGAACCCTGCAACATCACTGGCCGCAAACGAAAATTACCTGGATCATTGGTAAAAACGAGCATGCACTGGTCAGTGAGATAGAAGGTGTCGAGTTTATCACTTTTGATAAATCACTTGGCCTGGGTGCTTATAACGACATTCGCAGCAAACTGGGCAGACGTCGTTTCGATGTGCTGCTGCACATGCAGGTAGCCTTGCGCGCCTCGATCATCAGCCTGATGATCAGGGCAACGATAAAACTCGGCTTTGACCGCACGCGCGCAAAAGACATGCAGTGGCTGTTCACCAATGCACGCATCAAGCCGCGATCGACCCGACAGCATGTGGTCGACAGTTTCCTCGAATTCCCCAGGCGCCTCGGGCTTGAACCGGTATTGAAATGGGACCTGCCTGTTTCAGCCCGCGCGGCCGACAGCGTGCAGCACATGATCAGCGGTGAACGATTCCTGGTGATCAATGCCTGTGCTGTGGCCAAGTCACGCAACTGGCGTAACTGGACGGTGGAAGGTTATGCGGAAGTCGCTGACTATGCGGCGCGAACATCATGGCATGACCGTGTTGCTGACCGGCGGTCCTTCCAGCGATGAACGCAACATGGCGGACATGATCGAGACCATGTGCAGCCACAAGCCGCTCAACCTGGTGGGAAAAACCACGCTCCCGGAGCTGGTCGCCCTGTTGCAGCTGGCTGAAGCCGTGATCGCGCCCGATACCGGTCCGGCACATATCGCCAGCGCCCTCGGCACACCGGTGATCGGCCTCTATGCCGCCACCAATCCGCAACGCGCGGCACCCTATAATTTCAAACAACTGGTGGTTAGCCGCTATGCACAGGCACTGGAGAGATACTATGGCCAGACGCTTGAGCAAGCGCCCTGGGGCAAGCGCATCCAGAACGATGAGTGTATGGCACTGATTAAAGCAGAAGATGTGACCGCGGTACTGGCCAGCCTGGTGGCAGATTAGTCGCCCTCAGTGGGGTCGTCCAGTTCAAATTCCTGCTGCACGATGCAGCGCGTGAAATTACTGGGATAGCCGTCTTTTTTCTCGATCGAAAATTCATCTTTCACTTCACCTTTGTCATTGATGAAGCGCGAGGTCAGCCTGTTGCCTTCGACATCGATGATCAATGAGCCGGCTTCTGCCATCGATACCACTTTGGCAGGGTGATCCAGCGGGCCCGAGTCGACCTTTGAAGACGAGCCTGCCACCACGTAGACGCTACCGGCATGGGCGATATTATTCGCCGGCTTGATATAGTCCTTATACAGGCCGTTGATACCTTTTGAAATGATATTGTCGTCACTGAATTCTGTTGAGTCACCGTAATGACAATCCATCAGGTGACTTCTTTCGTACATATGGCTGTGGCCGGTCAGCACCAGGTCAACAGCCGCGGTTTCCAGTATCGGCAACAGATTCTGCCTGACCTTGACCATGCGGCCGTCGCTGTCTGAATACGCGTCCGAGTTATGTGAGCCCTTGCTGTAGGGCGGATGATGGAAGGCGACAATCAGCCATTGTTTTTCGTTAAGCGCCAGGTCTTCCTTTAACCAGGTAAGCATGTCACCGTTCGGGCTTAGACTCGAATCCGTGGTATCGAGCACCACCAGGTGTATGTTGGCATAATCGATGGCGTAGTAATTTTCAGTACCTGAAGGCACACCACCGGCTTCGCCCGCCTCCGGCAGGGTAAATAACTTGAAGTAGGTCCAGCGGCGGGCATCATGATTGCCGTACACCGGCCACAGTGCCTGGTTTCTCAGGATGTCGGTATAGGTGTCGAATAACGCGGCCTGGAACTGTTCATTGGTGCCTGAACGATAAGCGATGTCACCCAGCGCCAGCCACAGGTTGATATATTCATTGTTTTCACGCGGATTCTGCTCTACCCAGTTGAGCATGGCGTCGCGTACCGAGCGGGATACCTCGCCAGGCTGGCCCGAATCGCCAATCACCCAGATGCGCACCGGCTTTTCCGCGTCATCCGCGGGCATGGTGTGAAACCAGTCATGTTCCGGATCGGGGTCCTTGTAACCGCTGATATCGCCAACCGAATAATAATAACGCGTATCCGGTTTTAACCGTGTGGCCGTTATCTCGTGCACCTTGCCAACGGTATCTTCAAGCATGGTGTGGTTGAGGTGATCCGGATGCCGGCCATACTTGATTACGCCCATGCGGTTTTGAAGTGTCTGCCACCTCACGGTGACACTGTCCTGCGTCAGCATTTGCAGATAGGGCGCACGTTCACCAGTAAGCTGGCTGCCGAAAAAAACAACGCCTACCCTGCCAGCGGCATAGGTAACAACAACAAATACTATAAATTTAATAAGACGCTTAATCCAGATCATCATACTTATGTAGCACATTACGCTGCGTTAATGGCCAATATGATACACTACGCAGCCTTTAAAGACGTCCAGATCTGCTTTACCGGTTCGCCCAATTCAATGAAATCACTGACAAAATTCCTTCCCAGGTTGCAGCTGTACACGATCAAGGCAGTACTGCTGTTCGTGCTCGTGCAAACGGTACTAAGGATTGTGTTCTGGCTCAGATTCAACAGTGCGTTGGATCCGGCAGCAATGAACGATCTTGTCCGTGCGTTCTACCTCGGACTTAAATACGACCTGCAAGTTTCACTTGTACTGGCCATTCCGATATTATTGCTCGGCTGGATCAAGCCAATTCATCCTGTTTACAGCACCCTGGGCAAGCGCCTGTGGTTTGTTTATACCGGCGTTGTTATGCTCGCCTTGCTCGCTGTCTACGCCATTGATTTCGGTCATTATGCCTATCTCGAGCAACGACTGAACGCCACCGCGCTCAGGTTCCTGGAAAACCTGCAGATTTCGTTGACCATGGTCTGGCAAACCTACCCGGTGATCACCGGCAGCCTGCTCCTGGTACTGCTGGTATATACCAGCCTGCTGTTGTTTCGTTTCGTCACCGGCTACATCGAGCCGATACCGGGTCAATACCGGCGCTGGTACCAGAAAACCGCCGTTGTCATGATTACCATCGTGGTCGTGTTTGTTGGCCTGTTTGGCAAGATCTCCTGGTATCCACTGCGCTGGAGCGACGCCTTTTTCAGTACCCATGCCTTTACCGGCCAGCTGGCAACCAACCCGATCCTGTATTTCTTCAACACGCTTAAAAACAGGGATGAAACCTTCGATATCCCCGCCGCGAAGAACTCCTACCCGTTGATGGCCGGCTACCTGGGTGTTGATAAGCCTGATGCGGACAAGCTCAATTACATCCGCTCGGTTGATTTTGATACCGACCCCGGCGATGTCGAACCCAATGTGGTGGTCGTGATCCTGGAATCGTTTGCTTCCTACAAGTCAGGACTCGCCGGCAACCCGCTGAATCCCACGCCCAACCTGGACAGGCTCGCCAGCGAAGGCCACTTTTACAAAAACTTTTTTGTTACCCAGACTGGCACCGCGCGCTCGGTGTGGACATTCATCACCGGTATTCCCGATATCGAGCTCAACAAAACATCGAGTCGAAACCCGCTCATCGTTGACCAGCACACCATCATCAATGCCTTTGATACCCATCAAAAATTCTATTTCCTCGGTGGCAGCGCCAGCTGGGCCAACATCAGGGGCCTGCTTTCGGCCAATATCCCCGGGCTTGAGATCTATGAAGAAGGCAGTTACACGTCACCGCGTGTTGATGTCTGGGGCATCTCCGACCTGAGCCTGTTTGAAGAAGCGCATTACGTGCTGAAAAATGTCGACGCGCCGTTCTTTGCCGTGATCCAGACCTCGGGTAATCACCGCCCTTACACCATCCCCGAGGATAACCACGGCTTTAAAATCCTCAGCGCGAATGATCTCGAGCATGAAGTCACGGACTACGGCTTCAACTCGCTGGAAGAGCTGAACTCATTCCGCTTCATGGACCACAGCATCGGGCATTTCATCAAGCTTGCTCAACAGGAAGCGTATTTTGACAACACCCTGTTTGTATTTTTCGGTGATCACGGCATCCAGGCCAGCACCGGCAAGCACACGCCCAAATCTGAAGAACAACTCAGAATATCCGGCCTCAGGGTACCCCTGGTAATGTACGGAAAAGGTATAATCGAGTCGCCTGCAACGTTTGACAAGGTCGCGAGCCAGGTTGACGTGTTGCCGACCATCGCCTCGATGACGCAAACGGATTACATTAACAGCACCATGGGACGAGACTTGCTGGATCAACACTTCGATCAGGACCGCTACGCATTCACCATCGAGCACGCTGGCGGACGCGTTATTGGCCTGCTGTCTGACGAATACTATTTAGTGATGCGTTTTGACGGTTCTGATGTAAAACTACACAGGCTGGATTCGGCAAACCCGCGAGAGGATGTGTCGGCACAACATCCCGGCATCACGCAAACTCTGGTTGAGTACACCTCGGCGATGCGCGATACCATTCAGTACATGAGAGAGAACAACAAGCCCGGGGATATAGTCCCGCAAGATAAACGCAGTAAGACGAACGAATAAACACAAAGACCAAGGTACGGAAAATGATCGAGAAAAAGATTTTAGTGACTGGTGGTGGCGGCTTTCTGGGCTCACACCTGTGCGAACGATTACTCAATGAAGGCCACGAGGTTATCTGCCTTGATAATTTTTTTACCGGTACCAAGCAGAATATTCTCGACCTGATGGCGAATCCGCGCTTTGAGCTGTTGAGGCACGATGTCACCATTCCGCTTTACATCGAAGTCGATGAAATCTATAACCTGGCCTGCCCCGCCTCCCCGATTCATTACCAGCACGATCCGGTGCAAACAACCAAGACCTGCGTGCATGGCGCCATCAACATGCTGGGCCTGGCAAAAAGAACGGGGGCAAAAATACTGCAGGCTTCGACCAGCGAAGTCTATGGCGACCCGGAAGTGCACCCCCAGGTTGAAAGCTACTGGGGACGCGTCAATCCCATCGGTATTCGCTCCTGTTACGATGAAGGCAAACGCTGCGCCGAAACCCTGTTCCTCGATTATTACCGCCAGCACAATCTGAATATCAAGATTGCACGCATCTTCAATACCTACGGGCCGAAAATGCATGCCAACGATGGCCGCGTGGTATCGAACTTCGTGGTGCAGGCACTCAAGGGTGAACCGATTACGATCTATGGCAATGGTGAGCAAACGCGTTCGTTCTGCTATGTCGACGAAATGGTCGATGCCTTCGTACGCCTGATGAATACCAGCGATGATTTCATCGGCCCGGTCAATCTCGGCAATCCGGGCGAATTCACCATTCGTGAACTCGCAGATAAAGCACTGCAGATGACCGGCTCCTCTTCGGAGCTGATCAACATGCCGCTACCGCAGGATGATCCTACGCAGCGTCAACCCGACATTACGCTGGCAAAGGAAAAACTCGGCTGGGAACCGGTTATCAAGCTGGAACAGGGCCTGGCCAAAACGATCGACTATTTCAAGACCGTTGTCGGTTAGACAGCCATTACACCAGGGACAGCAATGCCAAAAATCAGTGCTTGCATCATTTCATTCAATGAAGAAGGGAAAATCGAGGACTGCCTGAAAAGCCTGTTGCCTGTGGTCGATGAAATCGTGGTGGTCGATTCTTTAAGCACCGACAGCACGCTGGAGATTGCAGGCAAGTATACCGATAACATATACCACCAGGCCTTTCTCGGTCATATCGAGCAGAAGAACCTGGCCGTTGCAAAAGCCAGCAATGAGTGGATCCTGAGCCTGGATTGTGACGAACGGCTTTCAGACCAACTGCAGCAATCAATCCTGGCGGTAAAAAACAGCCTTGATGATGCCGATGCCTGGTGCATGTCACGCAAGACCTTTTACGTTTATCGCTGGCTGAACCACTGCTGGTACCCGGACATCAAGACACGCTTGTTCAACAGAAACTCATCGCACTGGGGTGGTACCAATCCACATGATCACATCATTACCGATGGTAACAACATCGTGCGACTCAAGGGCGATATCTATCACTATTCGTTCGACAGTATCTCAGACCATCTACAGACGATTGATAAATTCACGGAAATCGGTGCCGACGAGTTAATCCGGAAAAACAAACGTTTTAATGTGTTGAGCCCGCTGACCCACGCTAGCTGGATATTCATCAAACTTTACCTGCTTAAACGTGGCTTTATGGATGGCTTTGCCGGCCTCACTGTTTCTGTGCTGTCCTACATGCATGTCTATATCAAATACAGCAAAGCCGTGATCAAACGCAAGCAGCTGCAGCAGGACAAATGAATATTCTTGAGTTATGTCTCTCACCCGGCCTCGGCGGGCTCGAGCTTTATGTTTTCAGGTCTGCCCAGGCACTGGCAGTAAACAACAATGTCATTGCCGTGCTTAACGTCAAGGGAAAACTCACCGAGTATTTTGCCGAGCACTCCGCGATTAAAACAGCCCACCTGAAAAAGTCGTTCAAGCATATGCCCGTGTTCAATGCCATCAGACTGGCGGCGATCATTGACCGCGAAAATATCGATGCCATACACATGCACTGGGGAAACGACCTGGCACTGGCCGCACTGGCCAAGAAAATGTCCAGCAGGAAACCCGCGCTGATCTACACGCGCCAGATGAAAATTACGCGCTCGAAAGACGACTTCTATCATCGCTTCCTGTACCAACAGATGGACCTGATGCTGACCATTACCAGGCAACTGGAAAACGAGGCAAAAGAATTTATTACCGGACACGATGACCGCATCACTACACTTTATTATGGCGTCAATGCACCGGCGCAATTGCTCACCCCCGAGGAGAGAAGCGCGCAGCGAAAAACCATGGGTTTCGATGATGATGATTTTGTTGTCGGGCTGCTGGGCCGTCTCGAGGAAGGCAAGGGCCAGCACCTGTTGATCAAGGCACTGCATATCGCCTCGAAGGAAGGCCTGAATCCGATGGCGCTGATCATCGGACATGAAATGAACAAGGGCTATCGTTCCAGCCTGCAACAGCTCGCCGCATCCCTGGGCATTGAACACAATGTGAAGTTCATGGACTTTGTGACCGAACCGCAAAAACTGATGCAGCTGTGCGACTGTATTGCACTGACATCATCCGAGGAAACGTTCGGACTGGTATTGCCGGAAGCCATGCGTTGCGGTGTTGCGGTTATCGGCAGCAACAAGGGTGGCGTACCCGAAATCATCACCCATGAAAAAACCGGGCTGCTGTTTGATTCATGGGATGTTTCCAGTCTTTACAACCAGATATACCGCCTTTACACTGATCACGCCTTAAGAGATACACTGGCCGAAAATGGCAAACAAGAAGCAGACAGTCGTTTTAATACTGAGGATCACTTCTCGGCTTTGGAACAACACATCACTAAAGCCGCATCCTGAATAGTCACAGGCTTATCGATACAACATGAAGTTCTGGTTTACTAAAGGTGCCTGGACATCAAAAAAGGCACGCGAGGTCATCACAGGCCTGTCGCGAGAGCAGATCAACAAGATCGCTGTTATCAGGCATGCCGCACTCGGTGACATGGTGCTGACACGGGCCTTTCTGGTCGAGGCACGCAAGGCGTTCCCGAATGCAACAATCACGCTCAGCATCGTCAGCAACTACACCCGCGGCACACCCGAAGACCTTGTCGATCGCGTTCACATCATCCACGGCTCCGATCAACGCGGTACACCTTTCAAACAAAGAATAAAACGCATCAGGGAACTCGGTGAGCAGGACATCATTTTTGACCTTGCCTCATCCAACAGGTCGGTGATGACCTGCCTGTTCAACAAGGCGACGCTGAAAGTGGGTTTCCCTTACCGCAAGATACAGGCGCGATTGATCTATGATGTCGCCACCTGCCGCACCGACTTGAACTTTGAAGTCAACGATATGCTGGCCATGTTGAATATGTTCGGTATGAAAACCGCGTATCCGCATGTCTATGACATGCCGGGTGAAGCATTAATAAGAGACAGACCGTATGTTATCTATTTCGCCGGCGCATCAACACTGGACAAGTGCTGGCCCACCGATCACTTCACCAAACTGATCGGCGACATGGCCAGGCAGTACCCGCAGCATGATCACCTGGTGCTTGAAGGCATCCAGCAATGGGAACAGGCGGAAACAATATTACAGCCATTAAACAACGTCGAAAACACCGGTGGCATCAAGGCTGAAACCATTGAAAAAACCACAGCGCTGTTAAAAGGTGCGGCCATGGTGGTTTCAAACGATACCGGTATACGCCATGTCGCCATTGTATGCGCAACGCCGACAATAGGCATTTTTCATCGCGATCCATTCCGTTACTGGCCCAGGTATAAAATACATGACATCGTTATACCCGATCCGGAGTGGCCACCATCGGTAGACGCCGTCAAGGCAGCCTGCCTGGAAATGCTCAACTCAAACGAGAACATCCAACATGGGCCAGGTGTAACCAAAAACGAGCCATGAGCATATTCAGGTACAACAATATGTTCTCGCAAAGGCGCAAAGTCCGCTAAGGTTTATTACTATAGTGTGGCATTCCATATGTTGCTTTGCGTTCTTTGCGCCTTTGCGAGAGTAAATTCCTGCAGACCTCTTATGCACCCATCCCGGTCTAATTACGGGTGAATAACTGGCAGTTACTGGTATTCCTCATAGGACTTTTCTTCGATCAAATCAGAGCCGAGCTTTAGATTAATCGCCCGCTTCACTTCCGAGCGCCTGTCATTGGTAAAGTAAACTGAACGCGCCAGTTCAATAAACGCCTGGTCAAATTCTTTGGCAGATTCCTTTTCACGAATATCATCCTCGATAACCCACAGTTTTTCATTGATAGCCTTGAGTTCAACTACCTCATTCGCCACGTCAGCGCGCGAAAAGGGCAATGAATCCAGCAAGGCATATAACAGGTCAAGTTCATAATCAATGTTCTTGCGTTTTGCCTGGTCCTTGATGCGTTCGTGCTTGATTTCAAGAATCGTTAACTTGTCGAAAAACTCACCGATCGAAATTTCCACATTTATATTCATGCTACAATTGCCCGTCATTAATTATCTGATAACCACCCAAGTCATTCGAGATGCATATTCTTGCAGTTAGAGTCGGCCGTGTCGGCGACACCGTAATGATGACGCCCGCACTCAAGGCTATTCAACAATGCTACCCGGATGCTGAACTGACTATTCTAGCAAGTCCAGAGGGCAGACTCCTGCTTAATGATTTCTCGCCTGCTATAAAAGGCATCTGGACATGGGACCGCCATGGCCTGATCAAATCGTACCAGGATAAAAAGTCACTGCTAAAAAAAATCAGCTCGTCAAATTTCGACATCGTCTTCTGCTTTGACACCAGCAGGCGCATTGCAGAACTGTTTTCGGGTATAGCAACTCGGTTCTACTGGCTCAAGGGGTCGGATATCCCCAAGCATTCTGCAAAGCATTACCTCGATCTTGTTGCCTCGGCGTGTGAGCAGCCGATTGATGATTTTTATAACTACCTGCCGGTCAATGACGACTATCGGCAGCAGGTCGATGCCGAGCTTGAAGCTATCGGTATCTCAGCTAACGATATCGTCGTCATGATGCACCCGACATTCAGCGGTTATAGCAAACTGGGATTGCGTAAAAGAAGCGCCCGAATCCGTAAACTGTGGCCGGCCAAATACTATGGCGAACTTGGTAAACGCCTGGCTCAAACCCGCATTCACAACGACCGGCCTGTCAGGCCACTGATCGCACTACTGCCCCGCGAGTTACCGCTGGGTAGAGAAATCGTTGACTACAGCGCAGGCGCCGTTACTCTGATTGAATCCAACCCGACCTTCGGCCGTTACAAGGCGTTGATACAACGCGCCGACCTGTTGCTGACTCCGGATTCAGGACCGATGCACATTGCCTCTGCGCTGGGTACGCGTTTAGTCGCGTTTTTTTCCCGCAAGGAACCTTCGGACTGCGGTCCCTACATGGAGCCTTCATTATTCACCATTCTCAGATCGGATGATCCTGTAAAGGGCATCTCGACCATCGATGTCAATACTGTCTACGATGCAGTAAAGTCGCAACTGGAACAAACATAACCCGGTGTTCAACCTGTTCTAATTCAAACATGCCATGCAGAATATCCTTGTAATCAGAAATGACAAGCTGGGTGACTTCATGCTGGCATGGCCCGGCATGTCACTACTGAAAAAACAGTATCCTGATTGCCGCATCACCGTACTGGTCCCAGCCTACACAAAACCCGTTGCAGCAATGTGCCCATGGATCGACGACATCATCACTGACGATTATCACCAGGGAACGCTGTCGGACGCACGTCAGCTCGCACAGAAGCTGAGCAGTTTCAATTTTGATGCCTCGATTTCGCTGTTTTCAGAGCTGAGAACGTCAATGGCACTATGGCTTGCGCGCATACCCGCTCGCTATGGCCCTGCTACAAAACTGGCACAACTGTTCTTGAACAAAAGACTCAGGCAAAAACGATCGCTGTCGCAAAAACCTGAATACGAATACAACGCTGACCTGGTCAGATACTACATCAGCTCCAGGGGCGATACACCCGTCAGCATGCAGGCACCACCTTTTCTGCAATTCAGCCATGATGAGACCACCGAACTCAGACAGACCTACCTGCATGATCACAACATTGAAACTGACGCAAAGCTGGTGTTTGTGCATGCCGGCAGTGGTGGCTCCGCAATCAACCTGTCATTGCAACAGTTTGCCGATCTCATCAGGCTTATCAATAAATCACACAGGGTACACTTTGTGCTAACAGCCGGGCCCGACGAACTGGATAACGCAAGCGCGTTATCAAAGCTGATAACCGAAACAGGTCACAGCATTTACCATTCGACCAGGGGACTGGCCAGCTTCACCCGCTTTATCAGCATCTGCGACCTGTTTATCAGCGGTTCCACGGGGCCGTTGCACATAGCAGGCACCCTCAATGTAGCAACCGCCGCGTTTTATCCTGCACGGCGTTCGGCGACGTCATTGCGCTGGCAGACGCTGAATGATGAAAATAAGCGCCTGGCTTTTATGCCTGCAAAATACACTGGCGAGAATGATATGCAAACCATCGATATGGCAACCTGCGCCAGCGCCATAGTCAGGCTACTCAATAAACTGCATCAGTAACAGACAGTACGACAGCAAGGCTCATTAAACGCTCTTTAGCGGCGTTTTTATCCAACTTCCCGATGTACTATAATCGGGGCCTGAAAATTCCACCCCAATGAATCGAACCACTGTTCTCACACCATATGACACAATTAAACCCGGATACTGTCTATGATGTAGCGGTCATACTCATCAACTACAATTCCAGCAATTATACAATTGAATGCATCACATCAATCCTGCAGCAGACCAACAGCGAATTGACGTATGGCGTTGTCGTTGTCGATAACGCATCAGAAACAGGCGATTATAGAAATCTTGTAGAGAATCTTTCACAATTCAGCGACAAGCTTCCCGTTCACCTGTTTCGCAGCAGGATAAATACCGGGTTTGCCACCGGCAACATGCTGGGTGTTCAGTTTATCTCTGCGAAGTATTATTTTTTCCTCAACAACGATTGCCGGCTGCAGAATGATTGCCTCGATATCCTTTATAAATTTTGTGAAAATAATACCGATACCGCCCTGTGCTCACCTCAGCTCTATAATGAACACGGCGATCATCACCCCTGCTTTGATTATTTTCCCGTTATTCTCACCAAGATATTTGGCCTCGGCATTCTAAGACTGAGCTATGGCAAGCGATATATCAAGCGTAAGGCCATCTATACACAGCCGGTACAGGTTGACGTTGTCAGTGGCAGCCAGATGTTTATCAGGGCATCCGCGTTCAATCAGCTTGGTGGTTTTGATACAACTTTCTTTCTTTACTGCGAAGAGGAAGATATTGCATTACGACTGGCGCAGGGTGGATACAAAACTTATCTTGTACCCGAAGCCAGAAATATCCATAAAGGCGGCGCAAGTACCGTAGCTTCATTAGATATCAGGAAAGAGTTTTATATTTCTTTCCTGTATTTCTACAGGAAGCATTATGGATTCTTAAGGCAACAATTGCTAAAGTTGATACTCACATTAAGGCTATTACGTAAAAGCCTGTTCAAGCCGGATAATTTTCGACTTACCCTGTTTGTTGCAGCGGGCGCACATTCCAAGCATAGCCTGAAACACAAGCAAGAAATAATGGAAATTCATAATATTTAACCACAACTGTTTAGATACAGGCAAAATCAGATCATGAGATTTAGAGACATCAGCAGAAAAATAAGAGCCCCGTTAAACCGGAGAAGCGCACTTAACAAGCTCAAGCAGTTTCATAGCAAAAAACGTTCCGTGGATGAGATCATTGACATGGCCATGGACTTTAAGTCTCGGGGACTGTACCGTGTTGATTCCGTCCAGATGCGGAATGAAATTCTGGCGCTTGCCAATGCAGTCGATTCTATCAAACCTGAAACAATACTGGAGATCGGCACCTGTAACGGCGGCACCTTGTTCATCTGGTCAAACATCGCATCAGACTGCGTCATTACATGCGACCTCAACAAATCAAAAGTACGTGAAGAGCTTTACCGATCATTTCCTCCGCATGATTCTAAATGCAAGGTCACTTCACTGGCTGGTGATTCACACGATCAGAAGTTTTTTGAGAGAGTAAAGAAATCTCTGAATGGCAGGCAAGTCGACTTCCTGTTTATTGATGGTGATCACACCGAACCAGGCGTCAGATCCGACTACGAAATGTACAGCCCATTAGTACGTTCAGGCGGTATCATAGCGTTTCACGATATACTTGAAAAGCAGCCTACTCCCAACAACCAGGTCTTTTATTTTTGGGAAGAAATCAAGAAAACAACCGACACGGAAGAGTTCGTAAAAGATTATTCACAAACCGGTTTTGGCATAGGCATCATTCATGTTGAATAATCAAACGACAAGCTGGCAATTCAAGCGCATAAAGGGCACACGCAATTTTATTTTTTGATGGCTTTGATTTTTATTTGCTTGAAAAACAAATGCCTACCTTTTCCTAACAAAAGCGCTATTTGCAACTTTACCTGAAATTTGAACGGTGACATCGGCTCAAGCTTAACCACCTTATAACCGGTATCTTCAAACATTTCTGCGAAGGTCTTGGGTGTAAACCAGCGCAAATGAGTCCGGTCCATAATGCCGTCATCAGTTAAATTCCATTCCCCCCTCAACAACATGCGAATAATCCGGTGATGACTTACATTCGGTGAACTTGCAAACACCAGGGCACCCGGTTTCAAATATCTGTGCAGCCGACGCAGAAGCCTCCATGGGTCCACCAGATGCTCCAGCACTTCGCTGAGAATCAGCGCATCAAACGTATTGTCGTCCCATGGCAGTTGCATTTGCTCGATATCGCCAACCAGAACCTGGCTGATTTTTTCCCTGGCCTTTAATGCTGCCGCATCGTGTATCTCTACGCCTGTATACTCGCCACATTTATTTTTTGCTAAGGCAAGCGCACCAGTATTACCGTTGCTACATCCAATCTCCAGAATATGTGCTTGAGGATTCTCGGGCAGTTCATTGACAAAATCATGTCGCGCCCCCTCGAAGTAGCTATCCTCCTTCATGCCATAGGCACTGATATCGGTCTTAGAAGAATGATCAGAATCAGACAATTGCGTACTCACTCAGTCGTATCTCTGGTTAGCCAGTGGTTTATACGCTTCTGCAACGAAAACACGTGCTTCCTGTTGAAGAGAAAATTTTTAAACCTTGAACCAGACACATAGAATATTGTGCATGTGGTTTGGATAAAACGCGGTGTTTTCACACGCTGGTATTTTGTTATGAGATTTTCTTTTGTTTTGTCAAACGTTGAAGTTGCATGCGACCCTTCCACAACAGGGGCCTGGGTACTGGCGCCACCAAGGTGCCACAGGTGAAAATCTACGACATAGGCAGAGTAGCCCAGTATCCGCGCAATCATGCAAAGATCTGTACCATACAAATGAAATCCTTTGAGATCATTTGATGCGCCTAGATTCGCCGATTTTCTAACGATAATAAAATTTTCATCCAGGCTATCAGCTTTTGCAGGAAACCTTCCACGACGTAAATAATGCTTATCTTCGTCTGCATATTCAGTCAGATGATAGGCCTGTTGGCCAGGAACCGTACCACCCGCATTCCCCAGCAATGCCCAGTCCTTGTCGAGCTCTGTAATCTCATCAATAACCGCATCCAGCCTGTCTTTCTTATCAGCATGCAATATTAGATCCTGATGACACAAAATGATGTAATCCCCTTTTGATGCCTGCAGAAATTTATTAACACCTGAATAGGCGTCATATTTATTCTCTGCAGTATTGTCAATGTAGAGATACTCGCATTCAGGCTCAACAAAACCAGCGTCGCGAAATGACGACAGGGCATCCTGATATTGTTCAATGTCAGTCAATAAAGTACAAATCGAATACTTTGGATGTGCCTGCTCTACAATAGAGTCCACCTCAATAGCATTAATGTCACTCATTACACGTTACCTACATAATGCGGGATTAATCATGTGGTGGCGTTCTGCGGTGTTTCATCAGTTTCATCAGTTTCATTCATGAGCCAGACAAAAAATACAACACCGAATATCAAATACACGGAAGTCCAGTTATTCCTGATGAATGGCACTTCAGTTAATGATGCGACGGCAAATGCGGCGCTATGTATGAATACAAACTTCCAGGCCATATGACTCTGTTTTCTGTTTCTAATAGAAACATACATCGGGTAAAACAGCATTAACAGAGTAATAAATAGCCCAATCAATCCTGTGTCACCCAGGTACTCAAAATACGCACTATGAACATGGGTTGGTCTTCCTGTCTTCTCTGTATGATCAAGATAGACAACCTCATTGAGTTTACCTTCTTTAATCAGGCGGTTCTGCAGCCTGCCCATATTTCCAACCCCATGACCAAGTAACGGCTTCTCCTCGAAGGCCAGGATGACGCCTCTCCACTGCTCCAGCCTGAAACCAATCGATGTAAACGGTAATGGCTGACTTCTATCGGCATTGAAATAGGCAATCGGCTCCTCCACCACTCTTTCGAGTCGTGCTTTTACATAATCGATGCTGGATAAAAAATAAATTGCCGGAAATAATAACAGGATCACTACGGCGTACTTTTTCACGCTTACTGATGGCAGGTACCTTGAAACATCACCACGTATCAGGAATGCAATGAAATACAGTATTAGCACAGACAGCCATGCATTTCTCGTTACCGAGAACATTGCGCCGATGAAAGCAAACGCGGCACCTGCAATGCTCAGTCTGTAGAATATCCTGTCATCCCTGAAATAACCAATCGCAAGATAACTCAGCACCGAGAGCAGTGCAGAAATATTGCCCTGGAAGATATGACCGTAGGCGCCTTCCGCAAAAATCATGGCAACATCGCCCTTGTAGTACCTGATGCCAAAATCAATAACACCCGTGAGCCCGATAATCATCGCACCAAGGGGTACGCCGCGGAGCAACCATCTCCAGATATCGGGAACCTGCCGTAAATAAAGGTATATAGGTATCGCCAGTAATATGCGGAATTCACCTGCAAAAAACCAGCGATTGGACGCATGCGTCCAGCCTGCCAGCATATTGGATACAAACACGGCCAGCACGTGCAGAAACAGGATTGACAGGAACACCTTCTCTTCTTTTTTCAGGTCCCATTTATACTGCTTGATTGCACTAATAGAAATCAGGAAAACGATGACATAAATCGATGAAGCCCAGTGCCTGAGCGTATTAAGGCATAGTGGAAACAGCAGCAGCATCCATGACACCAGCATCATTCTGCTTGTAATAATTTCTTTAAAATTAAACATAAACCTGAAACACGAATCTCATTAAAACATTAAGCAGTCGTTATTTTTTGAAACACTTCATCTGGCTCGATACCGGTCAGGCACTGGTAATGCTGGTAACGGCAATACCTGTCAAAACACGGACTGCACGGCATCCGCTTGTAAAATATCCGCGCGCAATCTGTTAATGGCGGCGTATAGTCAGGTGTCGATGAACCATATATCACGTTCAGCCTGGTACCCATGGCTGCCGCAATATGCATCAGGCCTGAATCATTACTCACCAGCTGCTCGGTACACACGATCAAATCGATGACATCGACCAGTTCGGTTTTTCCGCACAGGTTAAAAATATCGCCACTCTGCCGGTTAATAATTTCTTCACCAAGTTCCAGCTCTTTGGCCGAACCAAAGATCCAGACCTGGTAACCCTGTTCAATCAGCAATACTGCCAGTTTTGTAAAATACTCTGCCGGCCATTGTTTTGCCGGTCCATATTCTGCGCCCGGCATGAACCCGATCACCGGTTTATCCAGGTTCAAACCGAGATCCTGAATCAGCCTGTCGGTATTTGCTTTATTTGAACGTAATTCAGGACTGGGAATATCCGGCGGTGAAGCTGAATACTCGTGTTGCTGGTAGGCGTGTGCAACATAACGTTGCACCGTCTGCGTCAGCACCGTGGTATCAAGCTTGCGAATATCATTCAGCAGTCCATAGCGCATTTCACCCTTGTAGCCGGTACGAACCGGCACACCTGCAAACAACGGTACCAGTGCCGATTTCCATGACCTTGGCAGCACGATCGCATGGCTGTAGTTGCCTGTTTTGAGTGAACGCCCGAGCCGGTATCGCGTTAACAAACTGAACTTACCGTGTGCAACCGGCAAGGCTATACCCTGTCGCACTTCCGGCATTCGCTCCAGCACCGGCAATGACCATTGAGGCGATACTACATCAATCTGGCAATCAGGATAGTGCTTTTTAAGCGTGATAAACAATGCTTGCGCCATCACCATATCACCAATCCATGACGGACCAATAATCAGATACTGTCGGCTGGGCTCAGTCACGGTTTGATCAGGCTATATCTGCGGTCACGCGTTTACAGATTTCAACATTGGAACGCAGATGATCGGGATTGATGGTGCCCACAATCATGCTGCTGACACCGGCTTGCGTCAGCACATGCCTGAAGGCGTGTTCGACGCTGTCAGCATGTCCGCTTTGCAGGCCCTTCTTGACCACAACCCCCTTGTTTAATTCACAGGCACGCTCGATCACCGGCAACTCGGCATCCGTCTCCAGGTTGAAGGTCGCCATCACCACATCGGTGTGCTCCACAATCCAGCAGCCGCCTTCGACGGTCTTGGTCGACATACCATAGGCACGTATCTGACCTGCCTGTTTCATCTTGTCCAGTGTTTCCAGCGCGGCGCCGTTAGCGATGATATCCATGTCATTACCGTCTGAATGCACCAGCACAACATCGATCATGTCCCGCCTGAGTTTTTTCAGGCTGTTTTCGACCGACTCACGCGTATGTTGCGCGGAAAAATCGAAGCGCGATTCGCCGTTTTCAAAAATCTCGCCCACCTTGGTCATGATCACCCAGTCACTGCTATGCGGCAGCAATTGCCCCAGGCGTTGCTCGCTGCTGCCATAGGCCGGCGCAGTATCGATGAAGTTGATGCCAAGATCCCATGCCAGCGCAAGCAACTCGCTGACCTGCGCGTCATCGGGTATGTCGAAACCTTGCGGATATTTGACCTGCTGGTTACGCCCTATTTTAACCGTACCGAGACCGAGCGGACTGACCTGGATGCCGCATGCACCCAATGCTCTCAGCTTCATGCCATGCCCCATCTTGCAGCCTCGCACCAGGGGTACTCGGCAAACGGTGGCGCCGGCCAGGACGGTAATACGCTGTTTGTTTTTTCGATACCGGCGACCAGATCCAGCACCTGCTGCGCCAGCAATGGCGCCAGCGCCAGCTTGGTCGGCCATGCCGTGATTATGTCGCCCTGCTGTTCGGCATAAAAGGTGTCCGGCCGGTGACCATCATCGTGCCTGACTTCGGCACGATCGATATCCAGTGTTGCCCATTGCGTCGCATCCAGCTTCTGCCAGGGGATCAGCGCAGCCACCTCCCGCTGCGCCCTGCTGATCTGCTCTTCATCGGTGCGCTTAACACCGTCTTCTGCGAGTTGCCCGCCAAGGTACCAGACGATGTTGTTATCGTTATCCAGGTGAGAAGTGATGGTGATACGCGGGTTGATGCCGGCCCCCATACAGTGGGCAAACACCTTTTCTGTGATACCGCCACGCATCATCACCATCTTCAACGGCCTCGACTGCATCGCAGGTCGTGTCAATCCAGCTGACATCAGCAAAGCTTCGTTACCCTGCCCTGCCATCAGTATCAGTTTTTTAAAGCCGAATTCAAAAACCTCGCCATTGGTCGCTGCAACGCTCATGCCTGAAGATGACAACTGCATACTGTCCTTGTTAATGGCAACAATGGAGTGCATGATCGGTGCTGATAATGCACGTAATACGCTGATAGTATCGAACACCGGCTCATCGAGACGATAGATATTACCCTTGAAATTCCTGTGGCGGAAAAGCGCAGGCCGCTGCTCCGGTTTTAACGCAGTGGTGCGCGCACGCATAACCTGACTGGCAAAAAAACCGGTAATCCTGGATGCCAGGTTCGTGGTCGACCACAGGTAATGTGCGTCGGATATTGTGGAAGCATCACGCAGATCGACTTCACCCCTGCCTTCATGGCATGCTCGCCAGACTGAGGGCATGCTCGCAAGGGCTTCAGACGATGCGGTCAGCTTGCCGGTCAGCGCATACTTGGTACCGCCGTGAATGATGCCCTGCGCATAGCGGGTCTGTCCGGCACCGAGGGACTCGGCTTCAAGCAAGACGGCGTTGTAACCTTGATTGCGAAGACGGGCCAATGTCCACAGGCCCGCAATACCACCACCCACAACAAGCGCATCAACATCAACCTTGTTGGTGATGTCTGCCATCGGTACTATGACCTCCCGCGTATGGTGCCGATTATTTCTGTGGTTGACACACCTTCAACATAGGACAGCACGCGTACTTCGCCACCATGTTCACGCACACAGTCGCCGCCCGGTATCTTCTCAGGGTCATTGTCGCCACCCTTAACCAGGATGTCCGGCAATACTTCACAAATCAGTCGCGTTGGCGTTTCTTCTTCAAACGGCAACACCCAGTCCACACATTCGAGCGCTGCCAGCATGCGCATGCGATGCTCAACGGGATTGACTGGCCGGTCTTCTCCCTTCAGCTTGCGCACTGTTTCATCGACATTGACCGCAACAATCAAGCGGTCACCCTGATCCCGCGCCTGTTGCAGATAAGTAACGTGGCCGGCGTGCAGGATATCGAAACAGCCATTGGTCATGACAATGACTTCGCCACGTTGACGGCACTGGTTGACTGCAGTCATCAGTTCCTGCTGACTGACAACCCCACGCTTGACTGCAATGTGCTTGTGAATTTCCTGGTACAGCTCCTCCGTGGTGACACTGGCCGTACCCAGCTTGCCGACGACAATACCGGCGGCAAGGTTTGCCAGCGCGATGGCATTATGAATATCATCACCGGCGGCGAGTGCGGCCGACAGCGTGGATATCACGGTATCGCCTGCACCGGTGACATCAAATACTTCACGCGCACGCGTCGGCAGGTGGTATACATCTTCATCGTCCTGTATCAGCGTCATGCCATGTTCACTGCGCGTGATCAGTAAGGCATCGATATTGCTTTGCTCACACAGTTGCTGACCCTTCTCGACCAGTTCATCTTCAGTCTCACAGCTGCCCACCACGGCTTCGAATTCTGCCAGGTTGGGCGTTACCAGGCTGGCCCCGGAATACTTGTCGAAGTCGGCTCCCTTGGGATCGATCAATACCGGAATTTTTTTCTCGTTGCATAATGCGATCAATGACTGCACATCACGCAAACTGCCTTTGCCATAGTCGGAACAGACCACAACATCGTGTTGATCAATCAATTTTGCAAACTCACTCGCCTGGCCCGAAATATCCTGACCGATAAAACCGTCTTCAAAATCCAGCCTGATCAATTGCTGATGGCGGCTTATCACCCGCAACTTGGTGACTGTTGCGTTTTTCCTGAGACGAACGAAACAGGTTTTAACGCCGTTGGCCTGCAGGCTTTTTTCCAGCGCCCTGGCGGCATCATCATCACCGGTCAGGCCCAGCACGGTACAGTGCGCACCCAGCCGGCAATATTGAGCGCGACGTTGCCTGCGCCACCGGGGCGCTCTTCGATCTCACTGACATGTACCACGGGTACCGGGGCTTCAGGGGAAATACGTGAAGTCGGACCGTGCCAGTAACGATCCAGCATGAGATCGCCAACAACCAGCACACGCGCCTTGGAAAAATCCGGGATAGTTATGTGCATGGATATCAGCCCGGCAGCAGAGGCTGAGCTCTAGCTGCAGATATAGCATTAAATATCCACAGATGAACACAGATGAACACGGATGATGTATCGAATAATTCGCGAGTCATTTGCACACCCTGAAACGAGACGATCCACAGGGTGGGCATTGCCGACCATGAGCACTGGTGGGCAATGCCCACCCTGCATATCTGTGTTTATCTGTGTTCATCTGTGGATCATTGAAAATTTAATCCTTGAGCACATATTCAGCGCCGCAGTAGGGGCATTTGGCCGAGCCATGGTCCTCGACAGGAATATAAACCTGCGGGTGTGAATTCCACAGGCTGGTACCGCGCATCGGACAGTGCACCGGCAGGTCATCGCGCGTCACTTCATAGCGCGTTTGCTTGTTGGGTGTATCCAGGCCCTGTTGTGTTGCTGTATGCGGGTTAGGCATTATTGCACCTCATGATTCAAAGTTAGTCGTTAACCAGTGTCAGCCATTGCGGATGTTTATCCAGGCGACCATGCACCAGGTCAAAATACATGGTCTGTAATTTTTCCGTGATCGGACCACGGCCACCATTACCGATCATGCGGTTATCAACTTCACGCACCGGCGTGACTTCTGCAGCAGTACCGGTGAAGAAAACCTCATCTGCAATATAAACTTCGTCACGGGTAATACGTTTTTCACGCATCTCGTAACCGGCTTCGTCCGCCAGGGCAAAAATGGTGTTACGCGTAATGCCGTTCAAGGCTGACGTCAGATCAGGTGTATAGATAATATTGTCACGCACAACAAAGATGTTTTCACCACTGCCTTCGGCAACATAACCTTCCACATCGAGCAGCATGGCTTCATCATAACCATCGGTCAGGGCTTCATTCAGCGCCAGCATGGAATTGATATAGTGGCCATTTGCCTTGGCCTTGCACATACTGATATTGACATGGTGACGGGTAAAACTGGATGTCTTGATACGAATACCACGCTCCAGGTTCTCCTGGCCAAGATAGGCGCCCCATTCCCAGGCCGCGACAATGACATGAACCTTGAGATTATCCGCACGTAAGCCCATGCCCTCAGAACCGTAAAAACACATCGGCCGGATGTAGGCTGTTTCCAGCTTGTTTTCGCGAACCGCTGCGCGCTGCGCTTCATTGATGGTCGCCTTATCATAGGGCACATCCATCATCATGATATGGGCCGAATCAAACAGGCGGTCGGTGTGTGCCTGCAGTCGAAAGATGGCAGTACCCTGATCCGTCTTGTAGGCGCGCACGCCCTCGAACACACCCATGCCATAATGCAGCGTGTGTGTCAGAACATGGACCTGGGCTTCGCGCCACGGTACCATTTCACCATCAAACCAGATGACGCCGTCACGGTCGGCCATGGTTTGCATATCAGTCTCCAATAAACAATGTGTTGTTCATAGTGCCATATTAATAAGGCATGGTTGCATCCATGCCTGGCACCTGGTGTATAAAATCAATTCCAGGCGACGATCACTCTGCGCTGGTTGCTGCTTTTGCCACAACCAGCCGGTTCCAGATCCCGGTCACCCTGTCGAGATGCGGCTGCAGTAGTTCAATAATATTGCCGGGCATTTCGACCTCCAGTGCCTGCCTGTTGGTCTGTTGCCGAAACAGCTTGTAGGCTGTGGCAAGATCATCGGCCTCATCGCTGTTATACCAGCCCACAGCAACCAGGTAGTCGATGAACTCCAGTGTTGAACTCACACTCAGCATCTCGGGATGTTCGGCTGCATTCAGCAGCACACCGGCCTGGGTGGTGAACTCGATATCGACCAAACCACCCTCATCCTGCTTGATGTTGATACTCGAGCCATCACGACTGGCCAGGTGCGTGCGCATTTTTTCACGCATTTCGACCACATCGGCACAAATTTTTGCCGGGTCCTGCGTTACTGCGAGCACGGACTGACGGATTCTAGCAAACTCCTGCCTTACTGGCTCGCTTCCGGTGATGGTACGTGTGCGCAACAGCGCCTGATGTTCCCAGGTCCATGCCTTGTTGCGCTGGTAGTCTTCAAACGCAGCGACACTGCTCACCATCATGCCGGCACGCCCGTCGGGGCGCAGCCTGGTATCGGCCTCGTAGAGCATGCCGGAATGGGTACGGGTGCCGAGAATATGCAGCACTTTTTGCGCCACACGGCTGAAGAACTGGGTATTGTCGATGCTCTTTTCACCGTTGGTATACTGCTTCTCACCGGAACTGTCGTGCAGGAACACGATGTCGAGGTCCGAACCGTAGCCCATTTCCAGCCCGCCCAGCTTGCCATAGGCGACAATCGCCATATCGGGATGGTATTCCTCGCCGTCGATGCTGCACACGGGTATACCATGGCGCTTGCACAGCGCACTCCACGACAGCTGAAATACCTTGCCGAGAACCACGTCGGCGATCGTGCTCAGCTTGGCGCCGACATCCCATATCTCGTGCACATCAATCACATCGGTTGCAGCCAGCTTGAAGATCTCCGTGCGTCTGAACTGGCGCAGGCGTTCCATCTGCTGCTCCAGGTCATCCTCATCCACCTGTGACATCAGGCGATTGAGCTCGGTTGTCATCTGTTCGCGGTCGTTCTGCCTGAACAGCTCCTGTGCATCGAGCAACTCATCCAGCAGGATCGGGTAGCGTGCCAGTTCGTTGGTGAACCACTGGCTGGCGGCACACAACTCGAGCATCTGTTGCTGTGCACCGGGGTATTCGAGCAGCAGGCTGATGTAAACGGGCCGCCCGACGATAGCGCTGAGAATTTCCAGCACCCGGTTGAGCAATAGCACTGCATTGGCATGAACAGCGACCGGCTTCAACAGTCGCTGCAGCAACTGCTGTAGCCGCCGCACACCATCTGCCGAGAGCGCGCGAATCCGGGCCGAACTCCGAAAGCGCCCAAGCACCTCGATAATGGTGTCAACCTGTTCACAGCCGCTATCGACCAGCCAGTGGCGCAGGCTTTCACTGTTGTCGACATCGCTCCAGAACAGTTGCAGTGCGTGCAAGCTGTCGGTCTCGGGCTGCTCGGCGGTGGAGATCACCGAGTCGAATACCCGGGCCACGGCCTGGCGGTGTTGCTCCAGTGCCTGCATTAAATCATCCCAACCATCAAACCCCATCGCCAGCCTGATGCGTTGCCGCGATAGCTCGTCCGTCGGCAGCGTGTGGGTTTGCTGGTCACGCTCCATCTGCAGCCGGTTTTCCAATTTGCGCAGGAACAGGTAACTTTGCCTGAGCCTGTCTGCTTCCTGCTGCTCCAGGTAACCGAACTCAGCCAGCAAGCGCAGCACCTGCAAAATACTCCGCTGCTGCAGTTCGGGCATGGGGCCACCTCGTATCAACTGGAATGTCTGGCCGATAAACTCGATTTCCCGAATCCCGCCACTGCCCAGCTTGACGTTGTGCTTCATGCCCTTGCGCCGCATTTCGGCCTCGATCATGCCCTTCATTTCACGTATCGACTCAAACGCGCCAAAATCAAGATAGCGTCGGTAGGTGAACGGCCGCAGCAGCGCGGCCAGTTGTTTTCTATCCGTGTCTTCACCGCCGATGATCTTGGCCTTGATCATCGCGTAACGTTCCCAGTCTCGCCCCTGCAGCTGGTAATACAGCTCCATGGCATTGAAATTCATCGCCAGCGGACCGCTGTCGCCATTGGGCCGCAAGCGGGTATCAACCCGGAACACAAAGCCGTCCACGGTGATTTCATCCAGCACCCTGACCAACCGCCGTGCCAGGCGCAAAAAGAATTCATGATTGGACAGACGCCGGCCGCCCTCGGTGCTGCCCTCCTCTGCATAGGCAAAGATGAGGTCGATGTCGGATGAAAAATTGAGCTCGCGCCCACCCAGTTTTCCCATTGCCATCACCAGCATCTGCTGTGCCTCGCCCTGCGCATTGCACGGCGTACCCAGGTTTTCGGTGGTCTGCTGGTACAGCCAGGCCAGCGTCTGCGCAATCACGGCTTCGGCAAAATCACTCAGCTCGTACAGCACCTGTTCGACCTCGGCCAGGCCCGCCAGGTCGCGCCAGGCAATACGCAACATTTCTTTTTGCCGCAACAATCGCAATACACGCATCAGGTCTTCGTCGTTGGGCTCGGCAGTGGCAATGGCCTGTGTGACCCGTTGCAGGTAATCCGCCGGTGAACGCTCAGTCTGCATACCCTCTGCCATGAGTTCACTCAGCATCGCGGGGTTGCGGATACATAAACGCGCAGCAAATTCGCTGCAGGCCCAGACTCTCCCTGTCACAGCTAACTCGAGCGCCGGGTCGAGACCGGCTTTGTCACAGGCAAGCGTCCAGTCGTGCCAGTAATGGGTGACCGTTTGTTGCAGTGAATCAGGTACCTGGGATAGCAATTGCTCGGGCGTAGAACTCATCGATACGGGTCAGTTATTATTGTTTAAATGTA
The DNA here is from genome assembly GCA_963807785.1 of uncultured Gammaproteobacteria bacterium. Classification (GTDB taxonomy): domain Bacteria; phylum Pseudomonadota; class Gammaproteobacteria; order SZUA-229; family SZUA-229; genus JABDQW01. The sequence continues at coordinate 29,474 of CAWEEC010000022.1, forward strand.
CAGCTTGCAATCATCGGCCACGATTGTAACTGATAACGGTCAAACTGGATTCAAGTTACGACTGAATAAAACACCTTGCCTAATGTGATCAGCTATGTATAACCTGATGTATGACTATCAGGGCGCCACAACTGACTCAACTCATGCAACAGCTGATCGCATTACCTTCGGTCAGCTGTACCAATCCGGCGCTGGACCAGGGTAATCGCCACGTTATTGACGCATTGGCCAACTGGCTGCAGGACCTGGGCTTTAACACAGACATTCAGCCGGTCAATGCCGACGGCAGCAAGGCCAACCTGATCGCAAGCATCGGCCAGGGCAGCGATGGCCTGGTACTGGCGGGACACGTCGACACCGTTCCCTATGACGAACATGGCTGGCAGCACGATCCTTTCACGCTCACCGAGGCGGACGGTCGCTTCTACGGTCTCGGTACGGCGGATATGAAATCCTTCTTTGCCCTGGTTATCGAAGCTCTGCGTGATGTCGAGCTTTCCCGCCTGCAGCAACCGCTGATTATCCTGGCAACAGCGGACGAAGAAACCAGCATGAGCGGCGCCAGGGCACTGAGTGCCAGCCACCTGGCGGGGGCGCGTTTTGCACTGATTGGCGAGCCCACCGGGTTGAAGCCGGTACGCATGCACAAGGGCATGATGATGGAGGCGATCAGGCTCACAGGCCTGTCAGGCCATTCCAGCGACCCTGCGCTGGGTAACAGTGCGCTTGAAGCCATGCACAAGGTCATGACCGAACTGTTGCAATGGCGCGAGCAACTGCAACAGGCTAATAAAAATCCGATATTTGAAGTTCCGGTGCCAACCATGAACCTGGGCCATATACACGGCGGTGACAACCCCAACAGGATCTGCGGTCAGTGTGAATTACAGATCGATATTCGGCCGCTACCCGGCATGAAGTTATCCGACCTGAGAGCCGAACTTGATCAACGCCTCACCAGTGTGCTTGCGAATAGCGGCATCCGCTATCAGACCATTACCCTGCTCGATGGCGTGGAAGCGATGGAAACCGCTGCAAACTCTGCCATCGTCAAAACCACGGAAGCACTCACCGGTAGCATGGCAGAAGCGGCCAGCTATGCCACCGAGGCACCCTACCTGAATGCCATCGGCATAGAGACCGTGGTCATGGGGCCTGGAAAAATCCAGCAGGCGCACCAACCGGACGAGTACATCGACGCCATCATGATGCACAAGTACATCAAAATGATTCGCCAGCTGATCCAGCAGCACTGCATGTGATTACGCCTGCCAGGCAGATCGTTGCATGACTGCACAGGACTGATCACAGCCCGGACGTAGGTTCAGGCTGCCGCCTTATACCGTGTTCTAGCTGGCACGAAATGCCCGCACTCGCGAGGAAAATTCTGTCAGCATCGATTTGGTAACACCCGGACCATAGCGTAGTTGCTGATACATTCGGGTTATATCAGCAGCCTGCTGACCGATCTCCGGCCTGTCTGTTCGTATTCGTGTCAGCAGTTCGACTGACGTGTACTGGGGCCGGCACTCGACCCCCTTGCGCTCCAGTTTGTTGCAATAACGCAGGTAGATTTTCTTCACCACGTCATGTTCGGCATCCGACTGTCTGTAGATGACCCACCAGGCGACCAGTCCCCCGCTGAGTGTCATGCATACCACCAGCCAAACGACAAGATCACTGCTGCTGACGTTACTGAATCCCAGTAACTCCATCAGCTCTTTCTGCCGGCTCTGGTTGTAGCCAACAATCCATTTGTTCCAGCTGTTATGTAAACTGTCCCACATGAAACGCGCGCGTTGAAATACTGCATTATCAGATATCAATATCAATGGCAGCAATTCACGTTCGAGGCCTGCATTCTCGATGCCGTTTTCGATACGGTTGGGTGACACCGCCGCGGTTGGATCAACACGCAACCAGCCCTCATCATCCAGCCACACTTCAGCCCAGGCGTGCGCATCGGACTGACGCACGATCATGTAGTCATCGAAGGGATGCATGGTGCCACCCTGGTAACCAATAACAACACGCGAGGGTATGCCTGCCGCCCGCATCAGGTAGACGAACGCACTTGCATAATGTTCACAAAATCCGCGCCGGCTGTTGAGCAGGAAATCATCCATTGCATTCTCGCCCAGTAGCGGTGGCGATAGCGTGTAGAAATATTGCTCTTCACTAAAGTGCTTCAGTACGTTATTGATGTACAGACGGCTATCGCGATTCGATTCATCGAATACGTTTTCGGCAAATACCAGGGTTCCACTATTTACACCCGGTGGCAGCTGCAGGTTTTTTCTGCGTTCAGCATCGAACAGCCCCAGGTTTTCTGTGTCTGTATTCGAGCGCAGGTTATAACTCATGACATCCGTCACCTTGTTACGGGTCAACAGTTGCATCTCTCGCGTCAGCACCAGTCCGTCCTGGTGTTCGATCATGGATTCGAGCGCATACAACCAGCGCTGGTTGTGTGGTTCCAGCATCACTGCATAGGCGTAGCTTGACGCTTCGTTAGCTGAATCGACAAGCCATGGCTGCGCCCCGGAAGGCGCGTTATCGAGGCGCCATGTTTTGCCATCGTAATTTGACAGCACCAGCCCGCGCCAGTACAACTCGGAACGCGTGGGAATGTCGCCATTGAATTGCACGCGAAAAGCGACTTCGCCGGAACTGACCAGTCGATTAATAGTGCCCGGCGACATTTCGTCAGAAAGCCCGGTTGTTGCCGACTGCGCGTCCTTGGGCAGGCCCCATAACGGGCCTGGTATGCGCGGAAACAGCACAAAAAGAACCAGCATCAACGGCACTGCCTGGATAATCATGCGCATCGACCTGTGCATACGGCTATTGAATCGCGTTGAACCGAGGCGATCACTGAACACGATCAGTAACGAGGTGAGATACACCACCACAACAAAGACATAGATAGCGATCAGCAGGCTTTGCGTATAGAAAAAATTACTCGCTATCAGGAAGAAACCCATAAATATCACGATGGCAATATCCCGTGTCGACTTCATCTCGAACAACTTGAGAAACGAGAGCAACAGCAGCATGGCTGAACCCGGTTGCTGGCCGAGTATGGTGCCGAATGACTGCAGCAATACAGCGACAACCATTATTGCCAGTATCAACATCAGCAAACGTCCGGGTTGAGTAACCCGCCCGCTAACAATCAGCAAGGCCCACAGGGTAAAAAAGGCCGCGACCAGCAGTACCGGTATGGGCATGTGTGGATACAACGGCAGGGCAACGATATGGATACCCAGCAGCACCGGTGCCAGTTTGCGCGTTAGCCTGTTATCACGTGTTTCCATACAGGGCCAGAATTTTCAGACATTGCTGATAATGCGTGTTGCCATGATCCGGGGATATTTCAATATACGGCATGCGGAGTCCGTAATAGCGCTGTCCCGCTTCTGCATCCATTACCAGTCGAGTCATGATCGACAGACGGTCTTCAGTGCCGCTGGCAGCAATTGCCTGCCAATCGATCCACTGTAATTCCGGCTGTCCGCCGGCAAATTCCTTGGTATGCAGCTGACCAGTGCGTGCAGTTGCTTTCCATGATACCCGGCGCCAGGAATCACCCGACTGGTATTTACGCAAACCGGTATATTCCTCCAGGCCATCGCCGTGTAATTCACTGCCACCATCCGTTACGGCATCCGCCACGGGTAATGATGCTCGTGCGGCCGGCTTCGGATAGACAACGCATTCCATGCTCAACTCGATCCATGTCCAGGCAACAAACAGCCCGGTGGGAAATTCCGTATACAGGCGAAAACGACCGGCACTGAGCAAACCACGCTGTCCTGTTTTTTTTCTGAAATGTAGCTGGGTAACAGCTTCAGCCGGCACATCGATAACCTCATATTCCTTACCGTGCTGGCTGATTGCTATTGAATAACGCGTGGCCGCATCTCGGTTTTCCAGTTGCACGGCAAAGATGGCTTCATCACCCGAAAACACGGGTGAACAACCGCCTGCCCGCAAGCGTAATCCGGCGAGATTTTTCCAGGTTGCAAACATAGCCACATTACCAACGCCCGCCATCAGGAACACCAGTACATAGCCAAGGCTTTTGCCGTAATTCACCGATCCCAGTAACAGTACAATCAGCAGCAGGCTGAACAGAATGCCGATTCTGGTTGGCAATATGTAAACGCGATTCCTGTCCAGCGTGACTTCAGCGTCGAAGGGACCACTACGCCTCGATATGAAGTTGAATGTCGGCCTGCGCGTGAAATCGGGAAGGCTGAAAATGGATGCTTTAGACAAGATTGATCTCGTCAGGGTACAGGTACAGACGCAGCTATAAAGTCTGCGGAAGTCTGCTTTTTCGAATCCAGTTCATCCGATGTTTTAACCAGTCTGTGATTGACCACGGCCGCCAACACCTGCTTGATGTGTTCCGGCAATACAAAATCCTTGCCATCGATTAATGCCAGTGCCCGGGCTGAACTCAACAGCGCAAGGCCACCGCGCGGCGACAGCCCGAATTCGAACATCGGTGAATTGCGGGTAAAATCCAGTATCGACTGCACATAATCAAGCAGTGCTTCGGCCACGTGCATATTGGCGGCCTGCTTCTGTATGGTGATCAACTTGCCGGCATCAAGCACAGGCCTGATATGTTCGATCATGTCGCGTCGATCTTCACCCTGCAGCAGTTCACGTTCAGCCTTCCTGTCAGGAAAGCCAAGATGCAGGCGCATCAGAAAACGGTCGAGCTGGGATTCGGGCAAGGGATAGGTACCTATCTGGTGCATCGGGTTTTGCGTGGCGATGACAAAAAACGGTTGCGGCAGGTTGCGGGTCTCACCTTCTACGGTGACCTGGTATTCCTCCATGGCTTCGAGCAATGCGCTCTGTGTTTTAGGCGTTGCCCGGTTGACTTCATCGGCGAGGATGAAATTGGAAAAAATCGGGCCCTTGTGATATTCGAATACTGCCCGTTCACGATCGTAAACAGCAACGCCAAGCACATCGGCCGGTAGCAGATCAGAGGTGAACTGGATGCGCTGAAAGTCGAGCCCCATAACCTGCGCAATCGCATGCGCCAGCGTGGTCTTACCCACACCGGGCAAATCCTCGATCAACAGGTGGCCGTGGGCGACCAGGCAGGTCAATGCCAGGCGAATCTGCTCGTCCTTGCCCAATATTATTCTGCCAATACTGTCTGCCGTACGTTGCAGGATCGCCGTCGCAGCATTTCGTATTTTAGGGTCATGTGCATGCATGTTCATGCAATCCTTAGGTTTTCGTTGTCACCAGGTAGTTACCCTATATGTAGACCACAATCAGCGGTCTTGTTCCCATTATTTGAAAACAGACTTGCATGGGGTAAAACGTCTTTCAGATTAAGTATCTGACAGTCGAGGTATATTGAAACAGGTGGCGAATTACACGGCTTTATAGCGTACTTCGTAGTTATGAGCTTCGCATTGCATAACTTTAATCAGCCCATGATGAATGAAATTAAGACTCGGAAGCTCCTTCATCATATTCTGCATTCATATCATCACTCTCGGTCTCTGCTGCAGCAGAGTATAATTTCAAGCTGTCGAAACGTATTTTCGCCGATTCTGAAATAGACCTTGATAATTCGATTGACAGGTCAGCACTCACTTCCAGTAATTCCAGAGTTTCGCTTGCCGATTGTATTGCGTTGACAGTATTGTCTGCCAATGTTCCCGAGCCTTGTAGAACAGTGTATATATTTCCTGAGGTTTCCTTGACCTTCGCAGCAATCCTGCGCATCTCTTCAGCAATAATTGAAAATCCGCCGCTTTGATTGCCTGCACTTGCCGCTTCAATTGCTGCATTTACACCCAGTATATGCACCTGTTGAGTGAGTAGATTTATTTCCTCAAGAAAACTATTTATTTGCGCCGAGCTTTCTACAAATGCATCAAGTGTGCTTCTCACATCTGACAGCGCCTGCTCTCCCTGGTCAGCACTCTCGCGTGCTCTTTCTGCAAGGGTAGTGACCTGGCTGGAATTATCACCGATTTCCTTTATTTCATCTGACAGCTGTTTTAATTTCTCAGACGGAATATTGACACCAGGCTGTTCGTTCATATTTTGCATATGAGCAATCTCTGCATAGAGCTGTTATTTATCGATAGCCTTAATATATTCATTATGTCAATTATGCCCTTCCACATATTCAATGTATTCTTTCATACATTGAATAAGATCAAATTCATGCTGCTCGGGTATTGCCTCATAGTCATTATCAATGACATGTTTCAGTGCAAACCATAACCCGATCTTTTTGCTGCGTGATTTGAATCCTCTGAAAATGCTTTCACTGAGTTCTGGCACTACGCTCTTGATGCATGCATCATCTGTAAAATTACCAGTAGATGCCTGAAGTTTTTCATCTGCACGCATACATATTTCAGTGAAGGTACTGTCCTTTCCAAAGGCGTTTGAACTTTCATAGCCATATGCGATATCGACATCCAATGGCTGACTATCATGCTCGAAGGCAAGATTACTCATATGCTCAATCAGTCGCTTGACTACAACTTCGGATGTATCTCCGACCAGATTATAAATAACGGCCAGTTTGTTTTTTCCTAACCGTGTTGCAACATCTTCTTCCCTGATTGTTTCACTTAATCCTCTGGCGACTACTAAAAATATTGCCTTGGCATTCTTTTCGCCAACAAGCTCCTCTATCTCGCTGTAATTGACCAGTTCAATGTAAACAACTATAAAGTTGGTTTTATTTTGTCTTGCGTATTCCAGGGCCTGGCAACCGATACTATGAAATGCGCTTGGACTAGCAAGCAGCTCGTGTTCCGCCTGCACCACATCCGACATTCTTCTTTTACGATTAATTTGTTTGCCATCAATATGCGCCCTCGCCCTGGTCAGTAAATCCAGCGCATTGAATGGCTTACCAATAAAGTCGGTTGCTCCAATATTGAAAACCGCCTGTTTTCCTGCTGCTGTGTCAGATTTCCCGGTCACTATGACCACAGGCATTGTTACCAACCGGCTGTCATTTGAATTGCGGACCTTCAGCAGTAGCTCAAGACCATTCATTACTGGCATTTGCAAGTCTGAGAAGACCATTGATATCGACAGGTTACTTTGTAATATGTCCCACGCTTCCTGCCCGTTAGAAGCAGTCGACACAATATACCTGTCTTGCAGCATTTTTTTGGCTGTTGCAATCACGGTTGGCGAATCATCAACAATCAGTATTTCGTCAACTGGTTCTCCACTATCGATCATGGGTTGTGTCTGAGATAACATCATGGCACCTAAAATTCTTTCCACACCTCATCTTCTTCCGCATCGGTATCATGAGCCAGTACTTCTTTTTGTATATCAAGGGCTGGCAATTCTGATGTAATATCACCATCCTCTTCATGTCCCACAACATGATCTGTTGCAATCTGACGGATATCAGCATAATCAACAATGTCTTCGTTATAACCGATGTCAAAATAGGAAACCAGTGCGCTGAGTTCCTGTGCCTGAGCGCCCATTGCTTCGCTTGCAGCAGCAGCCTGCTCAACCAGAGATGCATTTTGCTGCGTCATTTCATCCATCTGCAGTATTGCCTTATTAACCTGTTCGATACCCTGAGATTGCTCTTTGCTGGCCTCGGCTATTTCAGTAGCCATAACACTGGCTTTTTTCACAGAAGTGACTATTTCCTCCAAAGACTTGCCTGTTTCGTTTACCAGCTCTGCTCCGCTTTCGACTTTAGTTACACTGTCCTCGATAAGCAGTTTGATTTCCTTTGCTGCCTTTGCACTGCGGCCCGCAAGATTTCTCACCTCACTGGCTACCACAGCAAAACCACGCCCCTGTTCGCCTGCCCTTGCCGCTTCTACTGCAGCATTGAGAGCCAGCAGGTTTGTCTGGAACGCAATTTCATCGATAACTTTTATTATGTCAGCGATTTTCTTGCTTGAACTGTCGATCTCACTCATTGCTTCAACAGCATTTCGCACAACACTTACTCCTTTCTCAGCAAGCTTGCTGGCATCTTGTGCTAATTGATTGGTTAGTTGTGCATTCGATGCGTTTTGTGAGGTTGTTCCGGTCATTTGCTCCATACTGGATGCAACTTCTTCCAGGCTGGATGCCTGTTCCTGCGTGCGTTGACTCAAGTTAGCATTTCCCTGTGACACCTGTTCAGCGGCAATACTGACTTCGTGTGACCCTGCTTTAATGCCGCGGATTATTTCTTTAAGCTTATCCAGTGTTTTATTGATGGATCCATATACACCAATATCCAGCCCGTCATGTTTGATATCCAGCGCGCCGCTAGATAATGATTCTGACACCTTCAAAAGTACAGAGGGATCAGCTCCCAACTGGTTGCGGACACTGCGGATAATCCAGAACCCCAGGCCAATAGCCATCAATAATGTCAGTATTGAAATTACAGTCATCATGTTTGTAGCTTCAGATTCCTGCTGCTTAGTGACAACAGCCAATGACTGCGTTGCGCCGCTGATTTCGGCTGTTAAAGTTTGCAATTTTTTACTTAGCGCCTGGACCTGCCCCTTCACCAGGGACATATCAATATCCATAAGTGATATGGTGCCGTTCTTCATATGGCCCAATATTTCCCCGGTACTTTCATTCAGATCTGTATACTCAGTGAAAATTTCATTGAGGCGCTCTGTGATAACACCGTATTTATCTGATTCCTCATAATTAGCCACTTCGTCAATGGTGGATTTCAGCAATTGTATACTTACATCAAATTCATTATTAACTGAAGATCCAGTATTATCGAACTCAGTTTCGGCGATTTCATATGCATTCCAGTCATTCTTCTCGATAGACATCAATGCGCGCTCAAACCACACAGACTGTTCAAGCTGACTCAATGTAATTCTTGTGATTGAATTCATCAGAGGTACATCAGAATTTGCAATACCACGCAGGTTTTCACCAATATTGTTAATACTGAAGATACCGAACCCGGCAACAAAGAAGGTGATTGCAAGCAAAATTGTGACCATACCTGCTAATTTTGTTAATAGTTTCATGCTCTCGCCTGTGACAAATTTTCTATTTGGCCTGCACGGCCTGAACTTCTCCACTCTCAGGTATCACATCGCAACCCAGAACGCCTATATTTATAAGTGAATCGATATCGAGGATTATGACCATCTTGTTATTGACAGTTGCAATTCCTTTGACGAACTCCGTGCCTACAACACTGCCAAAATCCGGCATTTCTCCAATATCATCGTGTGAAATTTTGTACACATCTGATACTTCATCTACAACCATGCCAATTGTTTTTGAAGAATTTGATTTGCCAGATAATTTAATGATCACGACGATTGTTGACGGGCCGAATTCCGCCCTGCCCATTGCAAACCTTAGACGCAGGTCAACAATTGGCACCACAAGACCACGAAGATTGATCACTCCAAGTACGTATTCAGGCGTGTTCGGAATCGAAGTAGCCGACTCCCAGCTTCTGATTTCCTGCACATCCAAAATATCAACACCATACTCCTCTTCTCCTAACATAAATGTCAGGAACTGGTTTGTGCCTATATTTTGATCCTGCAGCTCAACTCCCTGATTCAAATGATCAGTGTCGATATTCATCATTACCCATGTTAATCACTGCGCCTTAAACAGCACAGTAAATTTAATCCAGAGTGATTTTTTTATATATTTACTAAGTAGATAGCACAATAATCAGTTTTTTAGGCGAACCCCGCATATTTCGGGCCATATATTACAGATGGCCCGTTAACAGCGTGATGTTCTGGATAAGATATAGCGGGAGAAAAAAGCTTACTGACTAGGGTGGGACGATCTTGCTGATTATATTTAATACATGGACCGGCGCAATCGGTTTCTTGATCCAGGCATCGATAGATATAGATTCACCCTCGATCAGTTTCGACTGCTCCGATTCAGTGGTTAACATGCATATAGGAGTAAATACATGATTGGGTAACTTCCTGATTTCCCAGATAAATTCTATACCGTCCATATTGGGCATATTAAGATCAGTGACAATGAGATCAACCTTCTCGCCCGATTTAAGCAGGGACAGGCCCTCTACACCATCGGAAGCAGTCAACACCTCATAGCCGGCTACATCCAGAACCGTGCGGATAATCGAAAGTATTGCTTTGGCGTCGTCAACAACAAGTACTGTTTTAGACATTTTTTAACCATTGGAAAACATCATTATATGCAAAAGATTAGCATCTCTTCTCTGAAAGGCAATAATATCAGCACCAGGCCGGCAAATCCGGTAATTATTGAGCGACACACAATCAGTATCTTCTACTGCTATATCAAAATCAATGTCTATACTTAATTGTATTTATTAACTCCAAAAACCGGGCATAACACATGGCACAGATACTACTGGTAGACGATTCCGTTTCCATGCGTGAAATGGTTTCTTTTACGCTCAAAGAAGCAGGTCACGATGTTGTCGAGGCTGAAGATGGTGTTCAGGCACTCGAGATAGCTCAGAAAAACTCGTTCAACCTTGTTATCACTGATGTCAATATGCCCAACATGGACGGCATAATCTTGACCGGTAAGCTGCGTGACATCGACTCATACAGGTTCACGCCGATTCTGATTCTAACGACAGAAACCGGCGAACTCAGAAAACAGGAAGGTAAATCGGCTGGCGCTACCGGCTGGATTGAAAAGCCCTTTGACCCAGATCACTTGCTTACTACAGTAGACAGGGTTCTGTAACGATTAATAACGGCCATGAGCGTATCAAGATAATATCGGTGAATCTAAATTACGTATGGAAATTAATATAAACCTGTCGCAATTCCACGATATCTTCTTTGAAGAAGCATTCGAAGGTATTGAAGCAATGGAGTCAGAATTACTCGCCTGTCTCCTGGAGCAGCAGACAAGGAAACCATCAATACAATATTTCGGTCGGTTCATTCGATTAAAGGCAGCGCCGGCACCTTCGGGTTTAATGAAGTTTCTGACTTCACCCACAAAATAGAGACTGTGCTGGACATAATGCGCAACGATGAGCTTGAAGTAACACAAGAACTCATCTCTGTTTTACTTTCTGCTGTTGATTCTTTAAACAATATGCTCATCAGCAGCAAAGAGGACAAGCCGCACGACACCACGATAGTGGAAAATGTATCAGTCCAGCTTGAAAAGCTTTCATCACAAACAACGGCAGATAGCACTTCGCCCGCTGTAGAACCAGAACTGGGCGAGCAGTGTGTTGAAATACCTGAAGACAGTCGAGAGCAAACCTGGAGGATAGGTTTCTTCCCGGATGAGAAACTGTTTTACACGGGCAATGATCCTCTACGATTAATAAGAGAACTGGAGTCCCTTGGCGAGTTTGCAATCAAAGCAGAAATTAATAATGTACCCCAATTCGATGATCTCGCTGTGCATAACTGCTACCTGGGCTGGCGTATACAACTAAAGGGACATATTACTCTTGAGCAAATTGAAGAAGTATTTGCATGGGTTCAAGGTGACTGCAAACTGGAGATACATAATGAGACAGAACGCAGATCAACGAAGGACCGCAGGCGTAATCACGATCAGTCCAGCCGTAGAAAAACTGACAACGAACATCGCTCAGTCCGTGTCCACACAGACAAAATTGATAACTTGCTTAACCTTGTTGGCGAGTTGGTAATAACACAGTCAATTTTAAATCGCGTGTGCAGCGATCGTGGCCTTGATTCATCAGATAAGTTATATGAATGCCTGGAGCAACTGGAACGCAATACCCGCGATTTACAGGAGCAGACCATGGATATAAGGATGCTTCCTGTAGACAATGCATTCCAGAGAATACCGCGAATTGTTCACGACCTGAGTATTGCGCAGGGCAAGCAGGTCTCGCTTGAGTTTTCCGGCGAAACAACAGAGCTGGACAAAACACTGCTAGAAAAAATCGGTGATCCGCTTGTTCATCTTGTTAGAAACGCGCTTGATCACGGAATTGAAACACCTGAAATACGTGCCTCAAAAGGAAAGCCCGAGCAGGGCAGGATCAGAATCAACGCCTCGCATGAGGCTGGGCATGTCATGCTGAGAATATCCGATGACGGAAAGGGTATAGACCCTGATAAAGTACTGGCAACTGCTATTGAAAATAAGCTCGTGCATGAGGACGAAGTGCTTTCTAAAACACAAATCCAAAACCTGATTTTTCTACCCGGCTTTTCGACGGCAGCTGAAGTAAGCGACATATCAGGACGCGGTGTTGGCATGGATGTTGTAAAAAGAAATATCTCCGACCTGGGTGGTACGGTCGATATTTGGTCTGAGCCAGACCGAGGTTGCACATTTACTATCAGGTTGCCGTTAACACTTGCTATCCTAGACGGTCAAATCGTACGCGTAGGTAATGAGATTTTCATCATACCACTCCATTCAATTAAAGAAACTGTAATGTTTGAAGATAAGAACATAAGCATGGTTACCGGTAAAGCCGAACTATATAAATACCGTGCTGAATATATACCGGTTACTCGCCTGCATGTATTATTTAATATCGAACCCGACATAAACACCGATCACCCTCAGCTGCTTGTTGTTTTTGACATAGGAGAAAAACATGTTGGTATATTGGTTGACGATGTTATCGGTCAACAGCAGGTAGTCATAAAAAGTCTTGAAAATAATTATAAGTCTGTACATGGGCTGGCTGGTGCGACTGTTTTAGGAGATGGCTCTGTCGCACTTATTCTTGACATACTTGGCCTCGCCGCTGAGCATAATCAATCAGCTGATTTGCTGAACACAGCGTAGTTCCTGTCTTTTACTGCCTGCTGGAGACAATTCGTGCCCTCAAGAACAAAAACAGCTTCTACAAGTAAAACGCCGGTTGTGCGCAAAAAAAGAATCAGCAAAAAAAGAGCGGCTTCTAAAAAGGTCGTAACTAAAAAAACCACACCAAAACCCACCAAAACTAGACGGCCGTCAATTCACACGCTAACACTTGACTCTGTCACAGTAATCAATAATGCCGAATCCTTATATCAGGAAATCTGCAAAATTAGAGATAATGCAGATATAAATATTGATGCCTCCGCAGTAAAAATGATTGATACCGCAATTTTGCAACTGTTATATGCATTTGTCGCAAAAACCCAAGCGTCCAAACATACAGTAAACTGGGTCAACCCATCCGATGAATTTGTCTCTCGTGCAACCTTGCTTGGCCTGTCACAGCACATGGGTCTTAGCTGACCAGCCGCGATGACACAATTAACCGATAACTTTGAAATGGAATTCAAGTTCACCAATGATGATTTTAACTTCCTGAGTAGCCTGGTTGGACAGAATGCAGGAATAAACCTGACACAAGATAAGCGTGAACTGGTATACGGACGCGTAGCAAAACGCCTGCGTCTACTGGGCATGAGGAGCTTTAAAGATTACTGTGATCTGCTTAGGCAAGATAATAATGAAGAATTCACACACTTCATCAACTCGATCACTACAAATGTGACATCTTTTTTCAGAGAAGAACACCATTTCGAATATCTTGCAGAAAAAATAATACCCGACATCATCAGAAAAAACGCGAACGCAACCCACCCGCGCTTACGTATATGGTCCGCAGGGTGTTCAACAGGAGAAGAGCCCTATTCCATTGCAATGGTGATGAGAGAAAATATCATGGATATCGATAGATGGGATGTAAAAATACTGGCTACAGATCTTGATTCAAACGTTATTGAAATTGCAAATAAGGCTGAATATCCATTTGAATCTGTAAATAACATTTCCATTGAGCGAAAAAGACGATGGATGTTAATGGGCACAGGACCTAAAAATAACAGCGTAAAAATCAGAGCCAGTATTCGCAACCTGGTGTATTTCAAGCAACTTAACCTGACAAAAGCCTGGCCTGTCCAGGGCACGTTTGATTGTATTTTTTTTCGCAATGTTGCCATATATTTTAAAAGAGACATGCAAATCAGTCTGTTGAACAGATTTGCTGATCATCTGAATGAAAATGGCACACTTTTCGTCGGTCACGCAGAGAGCCTGATAGGCATCTCCAGTAGATTTAAAAATGCAGGTCACACTATTCACCAAAAGGTTGCTTGATGAGAACACAATTTGACAATTCCCAACCTGGATTACCCAGGGCAATAGCCGGGTTCGAAGTGATTAATCGCTACTGGGACACAACGAATAATATATATGCTGCAAAATTACTTCCTGGTGAATTTTATGTATCCATGAGTGGTGAATTGATAACGACTGTACTGGGATCATGTGTATCCGCCTGTATTCGAGACACGAAGACAGGCATTGGCGGCATGAATCACTTCATGCTCCCAATTAACATCAACCACGACAAAAAATCATGGCTCAATACACCGGTTAATGCACAAACACGATATGGAAATATCGCTATGGAACGCCTGATTAATGTTATCCTCGCTGGAGGCGGCAACCGTCGAAACCTTGAGATTAAATTGTTTGGTGGCGGCAAAGTATTACAGATCGATACAGATATCGGCGGTAAAAATATTGAATTCGTCAAACGCTATCTTGAGACCGAAGGACTGCAAATAGCTGCCGAGGATGTTGGCGGCAATCGACCCAGAAAAGTCCAGTATTTCCCTAAATCCGGCAGAGTCAGAGTTAAAAGTCTGAACAGCCTGCATAATGACACACTAAACAAACGAGAATCTTCCTACATTGAGACGATCACCAAGACGCCAATCGCAGGCAAGATTGATCTGTTCTAACAATGCTGTCTAAAAAAATAATTCGCGTACTCATTGTCGATGATTCGGCAATTACCAGAAAGGTATTACGTGAAATTCTTTCATCGGACGACGATATTGAAGTCATTGGTACTGCGATGGATCCGTATGTTGCCAGAACAAAAATCAAGCAATTAAATCCTGATGTGCTGACACTGGATGTTGAAATGCCCAAGATGAATGGCATTAATTTCCTCAAGAATTTAATGCGGCTCAGGCCTATGCCCGTTGTAATGGTGTCTTCACTGACTCAAAAAGGTGCGGATGTGGCGTTAGAAGCGCTGGGCCTGGGCGCCGTTGATTATATTGGAAAACCCGACGTGATTAGTGAGGCCAGTCTGGCTGACTACTCTGAGGAGATTATCAACAAAATCAAGATGGCCGCAGCAATCAATCAAGTGCCTGGCTCACCCCCAATTACTCCTGATGCGGAAAATTCACATACCCAGAAGACATCTGCGAAAACCTCACTTAGAGCAAATCGAGATCTGGATATAGTCGTTATAGGTGCATCAACAGGCGGCACAGAAGCCATAAAGGAAATAATATCCAGTTTACAACCCGATAAATATAGTTTAATTGTTGTACAGCATATCCCCAGTGCTTTTAGCAAGGCATTTGCAGAACGCATCAACAAGTTATCTGCACTTGACGTTTGCGAGGCAATTGATAACCAGAGAATTCTTCCTGGACACGTATACATTGCACCCGGCAATCAGCATCTCAAAATAGTTCGTGACGGGAACAATAGCTCATACCATTGCAAACTGGAGGACGGGGAGCCGGTTAACCGTCATAAACCATCTGTAGATGTGTTATTCAAATCTGTTTGCACCTCTGCCGGCAGTAATGCCATTGGAGTCCTGTTAACCGGGATGGGCTCTGATGGCGCACTTGGATTGAAGGAAATACATGATACTGGCGCAATAACTATCGCTCAGGATGAGCAAAGCAGTGTCGTATGGGGCATGCCTGGTGAGGCTGTTAAATTACAGGCTGCTGATTTTATTCTCCCTTTAAATCAAATAGCAGATAAGATTACTACACTTATCAAAAGGTAACGGTGACCGATAATCACTAAATGAATTATGAATGACTCAATTACTACAAATGAAGATATAAGCGCCATGCTATCAAACCTGGCGGATGACCTGGTTAAATTAATGATTCGAGAGCACCAATATATCCACCAGGAACTCGGAAATGTCAGACAACTGATTGGTGATGCAACCAGGTCACTAACAGGCAGTTTTGACGAAATAAACATACTAGCCATTGAGCAGAATACAATCATGACCCTGGCTTTACAGCTAAATACCGCAAACAATAAAGAATTAATCGAAAAATGCAAAAGAACAGATAAGCGATACAAGGAAAACCGCGTTAAAATTGTTACCGCCATGCAGTTTGATGATATTGTTCAACAACTGACAAAACATGCTCAGAACAGAACCATGAATATACTGGAAATGTTTAATAGAGTCGACGACGCTTTAAAAGAACTGAAACACCTGGACCACAAAGACGATCCAGCATTTAAATCAAGAATAATGGAATTAGAACGGGATGTTTTAAAATTCCGCGCAGAACTGGAGAAGGAAAATCCAGTCAGTTTATCGACATTAACAACAGGCAAAACAGAATTGTTCTAGCACATCAATAAGAATGTGACATACATTTTCAGCTAATAGCGCGTGCTGCCGATAGAAATCAGCTAGATATCCATCAATTACCACGTAATTCTCTGTTACGCTTGTGCTCGGGCGATATACCGGACAGGCGCAATCAGAACAAACTCAAGTGCATGTACGAAAATGCAAACTTACCCTATCTAATTGATACTTCGTATGCGTGCCACAATCAATAGCCTGCTTCTTGTAATAATATCAACTTCTTATCCGTATTAGACACCACGCCTATTGCGGTGTGTTTTTTACTTTTGCCCTTTGTATCATCAGCAACTTAAACCGGCTTTACACGTAATGATTTCAAACAGGCTATTGTTACTCTTATGTGAATGCAAAGTCTCTATGATACGTGCATTATTTGCCAGCTCCGCAATATGTATCGCCTGTTCGCGTTTATTGTTTCTTGCATCAACATCCGCACCCGCATCCAGTATCAGCTTCACCGACTCGACATTATCTGCCAGTACAGACAAAATCAGTGGCGTATTTCCAACATCGTTCTTGTTGTTAACCACGGCCCCGTTGTCAATCAACGCCTTGACTGTGTTTGCGCTGCCTCTACTTGCGGCAATCATTAACGGCGTATTGCCATCGCTTGCACTGATATCAACATTCAGGCCTTTATTGATCAACAGTGTTGCCACATCAGGCGTATCCAGTGTGGCGGCGGTGTGCAGCAATGAAAAGCCACGCTTGTCTTTTCTGCTTATATGCGAGTAATTCTCCAGCAGCAGTTTTACCAGGGCTGCATTACCAGATTCGACGGCATACCACAACGCATCATGGCCGGCTTCGTCCTGTAAACCCACATCACCACCAGCACGTAATAAATGGCTAGCAGTATCTAATGACATGGCGGCGGCCGCCAGCATTAGCTCACTCTTACCGTCTATCATGACATTACTCGTGCTTGCGCCTGCATTGAGTAGCAAATTTACTGCTTGTTCATGACCACCGGAAACCGCATAAAACAAAGCGCCTTGTTGTTTTTTATTAACCGTGCTGATATCGGCGCCAGCTTTTAACAGCAGCGTGACAACTTTATCTTTTCCATGCTGAGCTGCCCACATCAGCGGCGTTTTACCCACACCATCTTTTTTGTTCACATTCGCATGAGCAGCAATAAGCTGGCTGGCAACAGCCTCATAACCCTGCAGTGCTGCACGTGTTAGTGGCGTATGGCCTTCCTTATCGCGCTGGTTTGGATCAGCACCCTTTTTCAACAGCAAGGCCAGAACATCATCTTGTCCTCGCCAAACTGCAATCATTAACGTACTCCAGTTTTTATACACACTGCTTGCACCGGTATTCATTACCGCCAGTTTCTGGGACGCCGTCAAACCATCTTTTTGCGCCACGGGTAAACGCGCGCCATACTTTTCCAGCAATTTAACAGTCGAACCATGATCTCCTTTTGCCGCCAGCACGATAGCATTTTCACCATTACGGTTAGTTGCGCGATGAGACGCTTTGCTTTTTAACAATTCGGCAACAATAGTCTTATGTCCTTTTGCAGATGCCAGCATCAGGGCTGTATTTCCATTTGCATCTTTGTAATCCAGCCTGGCTTTTCGCCTGATCAACTCCCGAACAATCTTACTGTCACCATTTGATGCCGCCATCATCAAGGGCCTGTCCTTGTAGGCATCAACAGCATTTGCATCAGCGCCATTCTCAAGCAGGAACTTAACCATTTTCACACTCTTCCGGTTTACTGCTTCCATCAATACCATTCGCTGGTAGGTATCGGTGAAATTTATATCGGCACCTGCTCGTAGTGATTTTTTAACAGCCTCAATATCATCAGCATTTACCGCCAGTGTCAGGGCTTCGTCAGGCCTCAGATTACTGGCAATCACTGATTCGCTTGTACCATTCTGTTCAAGTTTTGTTAAACGTTTTTTCGCGTTGTTGTATCCCTGGCTGGCAGCCACCCTGTACCAGTAAAGCGCTTTTTCCAGGTCCTGGTTTACACCAATACCTTCTTCATAGAACACACCGAGTGAATACTGTGCACGCTTATATCCCTGGCTGGCTGACTTGCTCATCCAGTAAGCCGATTTCTTTGCATCCTCACGCGCTCCCTGGCCGTTACGGTACAATACCGCGAGATGGTACTGCGCCTCTTTATCCCCTTTACGCGACAACGAGTCGAGTATTTTCACCGCTTTAGTAAAGTCCCTGGTGCGTATTGACATTTTCGCATCTGACAGCGTTGCGGCTTCAACTGCGAACACCACAATAAAAAATAAAAACGCTAATGTAATCAAACGATTCATCAGGCCGTTCCGAATTTGGTTTCGACTTCAATACCGATAGACTTGAGGAATGGCGTTGGCAAAATACCACCGGCACAGACGATGATCGCATCATTGTCGATACAGATTTCTTTATCATCTGCATTGATAGTCACCTTGTCATCGGTTATCTGCTTTACATTTGAACTCATCAGTACATTCAATCTGCCTTGCTGTTGTACATTCGCCACCTTGATGCGGTTCTTCTCCTTGGCACGGGAAAAAGCCTCACTTCTGTACGACAGCGTCACACTTGTTCCCGGCTCATCAGCAATACTGACTGCCGCTTCCAGCGCGCTGTCACCACCCCCGACCACCAGAACATGCTGGTTACGATATTGCTCGGGATCGATCAGGCGATAGACTACTTTTGTTTTTTCTTCACCGGGCACATTGAGTGTGCGCGGCGTGCCGCGACGGCCAATAGCCAGCAGTACTGCCCTGCTGCGGTAACTGTTTTTGGAGGTTTTTATGTTGAAGCCGATATTTTCAGCCTCGATACTTTCAACGCGTTCATTATTACTGATCACCAGTCCTGCTGAATCGACTATATCTTCCCAGAATTCCATCAATGCTTCCTTGGTGGTCTCTTTAAAATACATCTTGCCGATTACAGGGAGTTTCACCGGTGCTGTCATCACGATTTTTCCCCGCGGGTAATGCGACACGGTTCCACCAAGCGACTCTTGCTCCAGGGTGACGAAATCAAGTTTGCCTGACTTCGCTGCCAGTGAAGCACCAATACCCGCCGGACCTGCACCTACGATAACCAGATCAAGCCTGTCCTTGCTGCCGATACCATCCAGCTTGCTAATCGATTCGACCGCCTGCACGCCCTGAGTAACTGCATTTCGTATCAGCCCCATACCGCCCAGTTCACCGGCTATGTATATACCCGGGACGTTGGTCTGAAAATCTTCATTAACCTGCGGAATATCAAGGCCACGTTTCTCGGTGCCAAACACCAGCTGAATGGCATCGAACGGGCAGGCTTTCTTGCAGGCACCGTGACCGATGCAATGGGTCGGATTGATCAACTGCGCCTTGCCGTGAATCAGGCCCAATACTTCTTTTTCAGGGCAGGCCTTGATGCAACTGGCACAACCCAGGCACCGGGTTTGATCGATGGTCGGGTGCAATGAGGCCGGTTCGGTCAATCCTGACGCGACTGCCTGCTCAAGAATCTGTCGGCTGCTGCGGTGCTTAGCGGAGCGCCTCCAGAAATAAAAGCCGAAGATACCAAGCATCGGCAGCATATAGAGCCACATTGTCTGTGACATGATCATTCTCCCGGACCACAGGGCCCATTACTGACGAACGACAGTTAACTTACAACCCTGGTGTGGAACTGGGTGGAGATTCGTAACCTATTGATAATAAATAATATATTGCTGCAGGTATATATAGCAAAAAAACGAATATTTATCCGGCAAATGTTGCAAATTTTTCCGACAAATCCCATCTTTTTTTGCCGATTTACTAGACTCATTGAGGCAAAACACTATAATACATTTGGGATTATAATACCAAACTTTCACTAAACCAGGACAGACAGACGCATGCGGGTCAGACACAGCATGCAGATCAGACAACAGCATGGAAAATACCAATACCATCAACGATAGCAACCACCCTGACCTGCAACAGGCATCCACTGGCAAAACCACAAACAGAATACTCCGGGGATTGTTTATCTCACCGGTGCTGTTGCTGCGCGCACACCTGTTTTCGATCAGTGTTATCGCCACCCTTATGTATGGCTGGTCACAACGAAGTGACAATTACCTGAGCGCTGAAAATGGCGCCGGCTATGTGCTCGGAATTGTCGGTGCCAGCCTGATGCTTTTAGTGCTGCTCTATCCACTGAGTAAGAATTCGTTATTACTGACGCGCTGGATACCGATTCGTCACTGGTTCCGCATTCACATGCTGTTTGGCATCCTCGGGCCAATGATGATTTTGTTTCACTCCAATTTTCAGCTCGGTTCAACGAACAGCTCTGTCGCATTGATCAGCATGTTGCTGGTTGCAGGCAGCGGACTGGTTGGACGTTATTTATACACCAATATACATCACGGCCTTTATGGCAAACGCATTACGCTGGAAGAACTCAAGCGTGACACTGAAAACAAGCACACCGACCTGTTACGCGTATATGAGATGGATGAAAAGCTGAATGACCGAATTGTCGCTATGGAGACCAGGGCACTACAAAACAACAGCGGGGTTATCACAAGCCTTTTACATGTCATATTCCTGGCCATAGATTCACGCCGCCTGCAGTCAAGAATTACACGCTTACTGAAAGCCAGTGGTATAACCAGGCCCGACGGCACCTTAGTCATGAAGTTCGTTAAACGTCATACGATTACACTTCGTCGCATCGCCGCATTCCGAGTTTATGAGCGGCTTTTTTCACTATGGCATGTACTTCATATACCTGTGTACATCATGATGATTATTACTGCGGTAATACACATCTTTGCGGTACATATGTACTGATCCTGATAGTGCTTTATTACATATCATGCAACTTAACTTGTCAGTCTATTCCAGGCTCTTTGTTTTCACAGCGATAATGATCCTAGCACCAGCCAGCAATGCAGATTCTTTCAAAGCACTACTGATGCCGGGCCCTGTGATCGAGGGTCATGAAAAATACGAGCAGGACTGCAACCAGTGTCATGATACATCAAGCAAGGCAAAGCAAGGCAAGCTATGCATGGGCTGTCATGACCATGAGAACATACGCGATGACATCAATAAAAAAACAGGCTTTCATGGAAGCCTGTCTGTATCGATTAAAACCGATTGCAAACACTGCCATACTGAACATGAAGGCAGAAATGCAAAAATCATATTATTGAATCCATCCACATTCGACCATGCCAAAACCGATTTTCTGCTTAAAGGCATGCATAAACAGACCGCCTGTACTGCGTGCCACGAATCCGAAAAAAAATATTCTGAAGCGCCACAGGATTGCTATTCCTGCCATGAGAAATCGGACGTTCACGATGGCAAACAGGGCAAAAAATGCGGTGACTGTCACTCGGCAAACAGCTGGAAACAGAAGGCATTTGACCATGACAAGAAAACAGATTTCCCCCTTAAAGGCACGCACAAGGATACCAGCTGCTCATCCTGTCATATTAACCAGAAATATAAAGACACTCCGAATAAATGTATAGGCTGCCATAAAATTCAGGATATCCATCAGGGTGGGTATGGTGAAAAGTGCGATACCTGTCACACACCGAAACAATGGGACAAAATTACTTTTAATCACGACAAGGAAACGGATTTTCGTTTACTTGGCCGACACAAGAAAGCTGCGTGCAATAGTTGCCACACAGCCGAGATTTTGAAAAAAAATAAGAAGAAGAAAGTGAAACTGCCAACTGATTGTTTCGACTGTCACAAGCACGACGACAGCCACAAAGGCAAAAACGGAGAAAAATGCGGCGACTGTCACTCTTCCACATCATGGCAGAAGCATAAATTTGATCATGATAAAAAAACAGATTTCCCACTGTTGGGCAAGCATAAAAAGCTGTCTTGCTCATATTGCCATAAGGGCGATCTTGAAAAAGAAGAGCTGGAATCTGCCTGTATCGAGTGTCATAAAAAGGATGATGTACATCAGGGGAAACAGGGCAAACAATGCAACAATTGTCATAACGAAAAAGGCTGGCGCGATAATGTGTTTTTTGACCATGACCTCTCCAGCTTTCCGCTAATCGGTATACATGCCGCTATTCAGTGTGAAGAGTGTCATTTAACTTCAGTATACAGCTCGGCAGAAGACGAATGTAATGCATGCCACGCTGGCGACGATGTTCACAAAACCCGTCTCGGAACTGACTGCGAAACCTGTCATAACCCGAACTCCTGGGAAAACTGGCTGTTTGACCACGACAAGGCAACACGTTTCAAGATAGACGGCGCCCATGAAGAAATGGGTTGTTACGACTGCCACACTACAAAATCCAAAGGAAAACTGGAGACGACACGTGACTGTATTTATTGTCATCGAAGTCGTGATATCCACAATCGTCAGTTCGGCAGGCAGTGCGGAAAATGTCATAGCACAGAAAGCTTCAAAAACGCCAATATAAAACCATAACCGGTACCCATAATCATGTCCAAGAACAACAAAAGATTAACCAGCTTTACGCTAACCGGATTCTTCATGATACTGTTATCAGCCGCCATTTTGTTTCTGAATTCATCAGCACGTGCTGCCAATCCAGACAGCTTTGACCATTTTACGACCGGGTTTCCTTTAACGGGCAAGCACGTATTGTTGGACTGTTCTGCCTGTCACTGGGGCGGCCAGTTCAAGGGCACGCCGATTGAGTGCGGCCTGTGTCACAACAACAGTCGCGCACCGGGCAAACATCCGCAGCACATTATCAGTAGTAATTTTTGCGACGATTGCCACACTGTTCATACCTGGACAGGCGCAAAATTTGATCATGGCGATGCAATGGGGTCATGTGAAAGTTGTCACAACCATTCGATGGCAGTTGGAAAATCGCCTGCGCATATACTCAGCACACCAGCATGCGATGACTGCCACAACACCATAACATTTGACCGCGTCGCCAGGGTCGACCATGGTGCCGTAATTGGCACATGCAACTCCTGTCACAATGGATTTACAGCAACCGGTATGCCGCCTCAACACATCTCTACTAATGACCTGTGTGATGCCTGCCATAATACAGTCGCCTGGAGTAATGTACGTTTTGACCACAGCAACGTTACCGGTACATGCAGCAGTTGTCACAATGGCGTTTCTGCCACCGGCAAGCATTCTTTACATTTACAAACGACGGCTGAATGTGACAATTGCCATAATACAAATTCATGGCTCGGTGCCAGCTTTGACCATTTTAACGTTTCTGGACCATGCTCCAGTTGCCACAACAATGTAACAGCCACAGGTAAACATCCGGCGCATTTACAAACGACGGCTGAATGCAACAACTGCCATACGACTAATACATGGCAAGGCGCCAGCTTTGATCATTCAACAGTCACAGGACTTTGCCTCAGCTGCCATAACGGCTCATCTGCAACCGGCAAGCCCACAACACATTTTGTTACAACACTGGATTGTGATCGCTGCCACAGTCCGAACAGCTGGTTCCCTCTGATCCCGTTCAGACACGATTCACCTGATTACCCCGGTGATCACAGATCGGCAACACTCTGCATTGACTGTCATACGACCAATAACCAGGTAATCGCATGGCCATTCCCAGCATACAAGCCGGAATGTGCGGGTTGCCATGCAAATGATTACAAGCCTGACTCGCATAAGGGTGTTGGTGATATACCACTGCCGATCACTGAAGTGATTGATTGCAGTGGCAGCTGCCACCTGAAGGACGGGATCAAAACTAACGAGCACCGTGCCAGCGGTGGTGGCTGGTAGCAGGACAGCATGCTCCGCCACATAGTTACGGGTTACTACAAGCCTGCTCTGATCATCTGATTCATCAGTCATATCGGATTCGAGACGCCGCCAATAATGTTGCGCCAACAGCTTGTTACAGCCTTAATCAGTACGATATTCATCATCCTTCAACTCATGGGGCCGGGTGATGTTGATGCTGCCAGCATGTCGCAGCCTTCATATGTCATCGTACTCGCATCTGCTCCCGGTACTGGACTGGCATGGAAGCCGGCAGAAAGCACATTACTTGAAGGTCGTATTGTCTATGCCACTCAAGTGACCGTAAAAGGCAAACCCTGGGAACGGCTGAACCTGGGTTTCTTCAGCAGTCGCCAAAAGGCCGTACTGGTATTGAATGATATACAGAAAATATATTCTGGCGCCTGGCTCAGACAGGTAAGTGCAGACGAAGTTAAAACAGCGTTAAACAGTGCTTTGCCTGTACCTGCAACAATAAAACCATCACCAAAGAAAAAAACAACAATAACCAGCAAAACCACACTATCGGACAAGCAACTCGACAGCTTGATGCAACGGGCAAAAACCGACTTCCAGAAAAAGAACTACTCGCAAGCAATCCGTTATCTAACCGCAGTCATTGCTGCAGGCGAACATAAGTATTCGAGCGAAGCACTCGAGTTGCTCGGACTCTCAAGGCAGCGCAACGGGCAAAACGCCCATGCAGCTGCCATTTACAGAGAATACCTTGAAAAATACCCGACCGGTGATGGCGCAAAACGTGTCAAACAGCGCCTGTCAGGATTGCTGACCGAAACCAGACCACCTAGAGACAAGATCCGCATGGCGGCGGATGACAAGCAAGCCGAATTAATTACTTTCGGTAGTTTTACCCAGTTTTATCGTAACGATACGGCCGAGTTAGAAGACATCGGTTCTATAACAACTCTGTCTCAATTAATTACATTTCTTGATATAGCAACCCAGTATCAGACATCCAGCATTGATCAAAGTGTGCGCTTCATCGCAGATGATACTCATGATTTTCTTGATGAGCGTAATAGTAATGAATTTCGTTTCATCGAGGTATTTTACGATATTGGTTCTCGACGAACTGGAACCTCGGGCAGAATCGGCAGGCAGGCATTACGTCTTGGCGGTATTCTTAAACGATTTGACGGGATCTCTGCGGGCTACCAGCTTAACCCTAATATGCGCCTTAACGTTCTCGCAGGTTACCCGGTCGATATAGACAACAAAACGTCTATTAATCAACACAAAACATTTTATGGAGTGACTTTCGAAACAGGCACATTTCTAGAACACTGGAATATGAACTTGTTTCATTTTGACCAGGCTATAGATGGTCTAGATGACTCCACCAGCACGGGCACAGAAATTCGTTATAACGATAACACCAAGTCGCTGTATGGCATGATTGATTATGATACGTTTTACCAGGATATAAATGTACTGCAATTCAATGCCAACCTGTTGTTTGACAGAGGGAGCACCGTCTATATTAATGCCTTTATGCGTAAGGCACCGATACTTGCTACCAGTAATGCATTAATCGGGCGTCAGGAAGGAACTATAGAACGTCTAAAACAAAACCTGAACATTGAGCAGATATACCAGCTCGCGCGTGACCGGACAGCCGACAGCACGACGATCACGGTGGGCGGCTCGCAGCCTCTCAACGAGAAGTTTCAGGCCAATGCAGACATCACTCTGTCCAAGGTTAGCGGTACAGTAGCATCCGGTGGTGTACCCGCAACACCGTCCACCGGTACAGATTATTTTCTCGGCGCACAACTTGTCGGTAACAACCTGATATTGAAAAGGGATACGGGCGTACTCGGCTTGCGCTACCTGGATACGCGCCTGTCGGATACCCTGTCGATTATTGCCAACACGCGTATCCCCATCTCCAGGAACTGGCGTGTGAATCCCCGCCTGCAATATGACATTCGCAAGATCTCGGACGGGCGCAGGCAGAACAAGCTCAGGGGATTAATTAG
Organism: uncultured Gammaproteobacteria bacterium; assembly: GCA_963807785.1. Taxonomy (GTDB): domain Bacteria; phylum Pseudomonadota; class Gammaproteobacteria; order SZUA-229; family SZUA-229; genus JABDQW01. The sequence continues at coordinate 55,655 of CAWEEC010000022.1, forward strand.
AACTGATTACCGCTACCTAAACAAGGCACGTTTTGAATTTGAACTCGGTTACGAGGACAGCAGCGAAGAAATCAACGGGCAATCGCTTGGTACTAGCAACCTGTTTTTCATGATTGGCTATCGCCTCGATTTCTGATCTCAACTTCATCGTTTAAATATACAACTGACCAGCTGTTACAACAGGCAGTTGTCTTCATGGCCAGCAATACGCAGATCGGCATAAATAAATTATAATGACAAACCGCTATGCACTGTGTATATGATGAGTCCACTCAAATTGTTACAGGCACGCCGCCATGAGTACTTCACGCCTTGATAAAACCATAGAACACGATGCCATGCTGGCTGATACCGTTCAACCAATCAAGATTCTCGGCGCTCTCACCTGGCCGCGGGAAGCCGAGGCAAGATTCCTCGAAGCCTGGCGTGCCGGCAAGCCGGAACTTCCAAAGGTGCGGCTTGAACCACAGGATTACAGCCAACAGATAGAGACACTTGAAAGCATACAATCGCGGTGTGACCGCGGGCACCCGCTCGACAACCTGATATTCAACACCGCACGTAGCTATGCATCGGCAGCACGCATGCTGGGCGCAATCGGCATCCATCGACGCACCCCTAAAGTGCACACTACGATGCTCATGCACAATAATCGACCAATTCGGTTACTGCCTTCCCAGCATGGAGAAAAAAGAATATTCTGAAGCGGACGCGCCTGTTCAACTATTGAGGATGCATCGTATGAAACTGGTATCAGCAATCATCAAGTCCTTCAAACTGGAGGCTGTGCAGGAAGCACTTGGCAATCTCGGTTTCAGCCTCACCGCCACAGAAGTTAAGGGCTTTGGTCGTCAGAAAGGCCACACCGAGCTATATCGCGGTATCGAATACAATGTGGACTTTGTACCCAAAACCAAGATTGAAGTCGCTGTAGACGAAGCGAAGGTGGAAGAGGTTATCGAGACCATCAATAGTGTCGCCAAAACCGGCAAGATCGGAGATGGAAAGGTTTTTGTCCATAATCTGGATGACGCCGTCCGTATCCGCACAGGTGAGTCAGGTGAAACCGCACTGTAGATCAAACTGCAGTATCTGGCTGTAAGTCTGTAGCGTGCGCCGTGCGCACAAGGTGAATCGCCGCCAGGCGAGAGAGGGTCCTCTGGAGGAGAAGGTCCTCTGGAGGAGAGGGTGCCCTGGGGTACAAGGTGAATCGCCGCCAGGCGAGAGAGGGTGCCCTGGGGTACAAGGTGAATCGCCGCCA
>CAWEEC010000023.1:0-10851 GCA_963807785.1 uncultured Gammaproteobacteria bacterium
AATGAATAAGCAAAAGGGTCAGACCCGATTGAAATACATTTGCAGAAATATTCGAACTCATGTTTTAGAACAAAAGGGTCAGAGTCGTTTGATTTCTGCTAAGTGCTATATTTCAAACGACTCTAACCCTGTTTTGCGTATTGCCTGCGGAAGCAGGCATCCAGTGTTTTGAGTCGCTGGATCCCGGCCAAAAACGTGCCGGGATGACGGCAGTTAAGCGACTGACTTAATGTCAAGTCGATAAAGGAGTCAGACACCTTATAATACAGCGAATAACATGGAACAGACCATGTGAATCTTACACTTGCACGGGAAACCGTGGCCTGTCCGCGGTTCTCTGCAGGTTTTCCGCAAGTGCCTGTCGGTCGTTGACGAGTTCAGACCACCTGTAATAATCCAGACACCAGGCGGATAGAATCGTGATATTTTCATAGTATGATTTCGGACATGAAGGCCAAACGACCATTCTTCTCCCTGCTGCGGCTGTATTTACTGCTCACCGGTCTCGCACTGGTGCAGGTTTTAAACCTGCAACAAGCCGACGCCGGTGCACTGGAGCGCCTGTTTGCGCCCAAGGCGGATCCATGGCCCTTCTGGGACCGCAGCGGCGAATCCACCGGCATCGATCACGCATCATGGCAGCGGTTTCTGCTAGCACACGTACAATCCGGTGACGATGGTATCAACCGCGTGGCCTACGCGCAGGTAACGGCAGCAGAGCACAGCGCACTGCGTGACTACATCAAGAGCCTCGAGCGGATCGAAATCCGCGGCTACCGGCGCGATGAGCAACTGGCATACTGGATCAACCTGTACAATGCAGCCACGGTCAGCGTGGTGCTGGAGCACTACCCGGTGAGCAGCATCCGCGACATCGACATTTCGCCCGGTTTCCTGTCCTTCGGGCCGTGGGGCAAAAAACTGCTCCGTATCGAGGGCCAGGAGATTTCGCTGAACGACATCGAGCACCGCATCCTGCGTCCACTGTGGCACGAGCCGCGTCTACACTATGCGCTGAACTGCGCATCACTGGGCTGCCCGAACCTGCTGCGCAATGCTTACACCCCCGACAACACGCAGGCGCTGTTCGATCGCGCCGCGCGTGAATACATTAACCACCCGCGCGGCGTCGAGATCGTCGAGGGTGAGCTGCACGTATCCAGCATCTACAGCTGGTTCCGTGAGGATTTCGGCAGCAGTGAAGCCGATGTGATCAAACACTTGCGGATCTATGCACAACCCGCATTGGCCGCTGAACTGGCGGGCTTCAGTTCGATCGATGACGATCACTACGACTGGGCGCTAAACGATACCACCCCGGTTGAGGCAGCCCCCGTTACCGAGGACGACTTCGAATAATGATGACACCGGCACAAAGCGACCAAACCGCAAGACTGTTCGCCGTGCTCGCCCATGGCGAAACGATGGCGCACGACTGTGCGCTGCGGCAGGCAGAACTGGTGGACGACAAGCGATCGCATCGCTTTCTCCAGGTACAGGCATTACAGGAGCGCACCCACCGCATGCTGTTCGACCGTGCGGCCGACTGGATGGCGCCGAAACAAAAGCGCGTGTTCCCGCCCGCGATGATCGAATTTGAGCAGCGGCTACAGCAAGCGCTCGCGCGCGGTGACCTGACCGAAAGTCTGATCGCCTCGCAGGTGGTGCTCGAGGGTCTCGGTGAGCAGATCCTGAGCCGGCTGAACCGCGGCCTGGACGACCAGGGTATTGTCCTGAGTCGCCAGCGACGGGTGCTGCTGCGCCAGGAACAGGGCCATTTCGCATTTGGCCAACGGCTGCTGCAACGGCGGCTGCAGTCCGGGCAGGCCAATACGAGGCAGGTGCAGGAACTTGCCGGCGGTTACCTGCTGCTGGTCAGCGGTATCGTGGCCGAAATGGCGGAGGTGTTCGATGTACTGGACGAGGACGTGCGCGAATACACCGATGGCCTCATTACAGCGCTGCCGTCCTGGTTGCTGCCGGAAGATTTCAATGCGATAGAACTGGTTGGTCCTGCGGTATGATCTCGATTATCATCCCGGTGCTCAACGAGGAGCGCGCGCTGCCGGCGACACTGCAGCGTGTCTTTGCACAACAAACCGACGCAGCCAACTACGAGGTGATCGCGGTCGACGGCGGCAGCACCGACGGGACCGCCGATATCGTTGCGCGCGAGCCCCGCGTTGCCTTGCAGGTGGCGAAGACCGGGCGTGCGCGCCAGATGAATGCAGGTGCGCGAGCAGCCGGCGGTGACTGGCTGCTGTTCCTGCACGCCGATACCTTGTTGCCGGATGACGCGCTGCAAACCATCGCGGCGCTGCCGGTGAATGTACAGGCCGGTGGTTTCACCCACCGTTTTTCGGGCTCTGCACGCGGACTGCGGCTGGTGTCATGGCTGCACAACTTCCGCTGCCGGCGTACCCGCGTGTTTTACGGTGACCAGGCGATGTTCGTGCGGCGGCAACTGTTCTTCGAGCTCGGCATGTTTCCGGATGAACCGATCCTGGAGGACCTGCTTTTCGGTGAAAAACTCGCCGCGGCTACCCGCCCGGTGATGCTGGACAGCGTCGTGATCACCGACTCGCGTAAGTTCGAACAGAAAGGCGTGTGGCTGAGCCTGATGCGCGTCCTGCTGATCCTGATCAGCCACGAGCTTCGGCTGCCGATCCTGTCGCGACGGTTTTTCGCGAACGTGCGCTGAACCATAACAACAAATGTGCCCGATGCAATCACAATCATCGCTCGAACAATTGATGAGTCATTATGCCAGGGCGGGCAGGGTGGAATGGATCGGTATACAATTAAGGAAGTAATAGGGGTCAGATGTATTATTTTAGGCGGTTCATAGCCTGAAAATAAATCTGTCCCCTTTATTGCTCCTGACTGCTCTCGACCCGAAGCAGATGTTTCCAGAGCCGGTTCCGTACCGGCGGCACAGTCGCGATAGTATCAGGCCGTTTTTAACAATCGTTAACATGTACCTGCGCTCATGCCATTCGATTTAGAGTAATGTAGGCAAACAATCGTAAAGCTAACTCCAACGGCTATTTACGCAGATGTACGTGGTGTCGCAGTCACAGTAACATAATAGGCTTTTAAAAAACAAAGGAGATTGAAATGTTTCACCCCATTAATATTCCGTTCGGTTGCGTCATGTTATTCAACGTTGTCGATTTGAAAGAAGGCGTCAGTGTCAGCGATGTCGAACTGGTGCTGGGCGAAATGTGCAACGTGGTCAAGAATAACTATGGCGACGACAATGGTGGTTTCATCGGTGGCCAGGTGTACAAAAACGCCGGCTTCATTTCCGATGAAGGCACGGTAATGGACGACAAGCCGGACAAGCGCATCCAGCAGAACATGGGCGACATAGTCATCGTCACCTACTGGCAATCCTTCGACCAGCATGAAAAGTCGCATGCCGACAAATTATTCAAGGACAAGTTTTCCGAACTCGCCAACTTCTGTGATGCCACCTTCGAAGTCGGCTACGAAATGCTCTGGCAAGGCGTGCCCGAAGACTGAGAGTCTGCTAGTAACATCGAGTGGAAAATAAGTGGGGTCAGATGAAACTTTTCTCTTGATAATAAGTTTCATCTGACCCCACTTATATTCAAGTTTGCTATTTATCGCGTCGAAGCCCGGCGATTTTCTTTTTCTGTGAATTTTCGATAATAAAGGGCTGTTCTATGTGCAGTAGCTTTGTCATTGCGTCCACGTCGAGTGGCTTGCTGAAATAATACCCCTGTACCTCCTGGCACCCCTGTGATTTCAGGAAAGATAATTGCGATTCGGTTTCAACACCTTCAGCGACAACCCATAAATTAAGACTCCTGCCCATGGCTATGATTGACCTGGTAATAGCCATATCTTCAGGATCATCAGGGATATCGGAGATGAACGATCTATCGATCTTGAGCCTGTCTATGGGAAAGCGTTTTAGATAGGCAAGGGATGAATACGCTGTGCCAAAGTCATCGATTGATATATTGAAACCAATCGACTTTAATTCCCGCAGGATAAAAATCGTTTTTTTCGGATTTTCCATCAGGAACGTTTCAGTCAGCTCTAACTCAAAATCTTTTGCTGCGACGCCGGTCTCGTCAATAATCTCCTTGATATTTTCAACCAGGCCTGGATCCATGAATTGTCTACCTGACATATTGATACTGATTTGCGGAACGGACAGGCCCTGTTTGCTCCAGGCTTTATGCTGCTGACAGGCTTCTCGCAGCACCCATTTACCGATGGGTATGATTAATCCGGTATCTTCAGCTATTGGAATGAATTGGGAGGGAAATATAGTGCTCATGTCAGGCTGCTGCATGCGCAACAGCGCTTCCATGCCGATAATCTGGCCCGTATTTATATCAATCCTGGGCTGGTAGTGCAATACCAGGTAATTCTCGTCGAGTGCCTTGCGTAGCTGGTTTTCAAGTGCAAGCCTTTCCGTCACTTCCATGTTCATTTCTTCCGTATAGAAACGGTACGTATTCTTGCCCTGGTCCTTGGCGCGGTACATTGCTGTATCTGCATTCTTGAATAGATCTTTCGCGTCATCGGCATCATCCGGATACACGCTGATGCCGGCACTCGCGGTAACGAATACGTCATGGGTATCAAGTCGATAGGGTTTTGACAGGACATCAAGTATTTTTCGCGCAATCTGTGCCGCATCTTCAGTGGATTCGAGTTCACTGAGGATGATTACGAACTCGTCGCCACCAAGCCGTGATACCGTATCAGTGACCCGAACACAAGAAGTTAACTGCTTGCCGACATGTTGCAACAGTTTGTCGCCAGAAGCATGGCCCAGGGTATCATTCACCAGTTTAAAACGATCCAGGTCAAGAAACAGAATGCCCACTTTTTGTTTATGACGCCTGGCCACGTTCAAAGCCTGTTCCAGCCTCTCATGGAAAAGGACACGGTTGGGAAGATCGGTGAGAACGTCATAATGCGCCAGGCGGTATATGTGCTCTTCAGAAAGTTTCTTCTCTGTGATATCAGTAAAAATACAGATGTAACGTCGTACCTGATTCTGTTCATCGCGTACAGAACTGATATTGCACCAGGTCGGATAGACCTCTCCATTTTTACGGCGGTTCCTGATCTCGCCCTGCCACATTCCGGTGTGTTCGAGAGAATTCCACATGTCTGCGAAAAAAATTTTATCGTGTTGATCCGAGCGTAACATTCGCGGGGTTTGCCCGGCGGCTTCGTCGAAACTGTATCCGGTAATGTCAGTAAATGCTTTATTGACACTGAGAATTTTCGCATCAGCATCAGTTACCATGATGCCTTCTGCACTGAATTCAAATACGCTTGCGGCGAGTTGCAAGTCTTGTTGTGCCTTTTTGCGATCCGATATCTCCCGTTCCAGGCGATGCAGCATGTCTTTAAAGACGTTCACGGCGTTGATTACCGCATTCACTTCCCGGGAGGTTGTGAGTGCAGGAATGGTTACATGTTTATCGCCGTTAGCAAGACGGTCCATCACATTGATCAGCTTGCTCAGATCATGAGTAAGGAGGCGTGAAAGGAATATCGCGATCACTATCATACTGACCAGGGCGATGATCAAGATCCCAAGTGTGACGGTTAACGTGTTGTTGGTTTCCTTCCGCATGTTGACAAATTTTTCACTTACACTGCTACGGATTTCATCAAGCAAAGCCAGGTATTGATAATTGACTTTATTGAAATTTTCAGTTGCCCGCTCCATATGATGAATAGACAATTCCCGTTCGACTGTGGCCATTTCCAGGGCAGAGATAATATTAGAACGATATGCAACCAGTTCATTGGTCAATTGCGCATGATGCATCCGTTCTTTTTCTGACATAAGTCCAACCAGGTTTTTATCCTTCATGTCCTTTTCAATGTCGAAATAAGTATAGAGGTAAGGCTTTCCGTTCTCATAGATCTCTTCCTCGCTGTAACTCGAGGCCTGGTTAATTAAAAGATCGTAAAAACGCAAGTGAGACTCGGACAGGCGACTGATCAGCTTTGTAACCCGGTCCGTCACACGTAGTTCGCTTTGTTCCACACCTACGAGAACATCATACTGCTTCTGTGTAGACAGCAGCAGAATGGTGGACAGAAAGACCATTAACAACAGGGCAATAGCCGGTGCGACCAGGAACTTCCAGCGTAGTGATAATTGTTTAAGTTTGTGCATCGCGGAGGGTTGTTCAGCTCCTTATAAAATTTCCTGCCTCAGCCGGGATGAGGAGGGCGAAAATCATTGTGTAGCTGCCAGGCGTGACCAGTCATCGGGTGTCAGCCTGCCAATATACTGGAAAATTTTTTCATTTAGAGGTTTGAATATGTACGCGGCACCTTCCGGTTTTGGCCAGATCCCGGCTGCTTCCTTGAGGTTTGCGGTATGTGATACCAATATGGTGTTGGTGCCTTTCGCGGGTGGGGTGGACAGCATCCTGATCAGTGCTTGTGACAGGTGAGCCGTTTGTTCCGCATCATCGCCTACACCGAAGCGGAGGTCATATGAGATTTCGGCCTTGCCAAAAGCCAGCTGCGCCGTATCCTTAGCGCGGCAGTAAGGGCTGCTCATGACCTTTCCAATCGGGATGTTGAGGTCGCGAATAGCTTCGCCGATGGTCCGGGCATGCGCGCGTCCGGCGTCTGAAAGGTTTCTCTGGCTGGCACAGTCAGTCAGGTTGTTACGGTCACTATCCACCTGGCTGCGATCGGTCTCAGCATGACGAAAATACACCAGGTAGCCGCCCGCTTGCAGGTCTTTAACGATTGATTCCGGGGGAGACCCATCTGTTTCTTCCGGGCTGGCCGCGGCAGCGTACTGCATCAGACCATTCAGCGTGAATATAAGCAGGAAGGCGGGCAAAAGTTGATTGTATATTCTGATAGTACGCATATATCAAGCCAGCAGGCCATTTCGATTGCATATAGCAAAAGCTTTGCCAGATCCTATTCTGGCAAACTCACGTATTTATTACCGTACTGTACAAATATAGTAGATTTGATGAATTAAAGAACGAATTAAAGGGGTCGGAGTGATTTAATTTTGACCATATCCCATCACCTGATGTAGTTAAACCAATACAGCAGGAAGCTGTTTTCAACATAACACAAGGAGTAAGCGGCACGGGGTCAGGCCTTACATTTTAGGAGAATCATGGGGACACAATACTTAATTATTTTTTACGCAACTCTATTTGCCTTTAATTAAGTATTGTGTCCCCAGAACTGATTATGCTTGCTCCAGCGCCTGCTTGAGCTTCGTTATATCCCTGCAAACCCCGATGATGCCTACTATCTTCCCATCCTCGTCACGGAAGGGTGTCTTGTCTATTAATACCACGCGAGTCTGTCCATCCAGGTACAGTTGTTTCTCGCTTGATACAGTGCCTCCGGCAGCAATAAAGGATTGTTCTTCGTTGTGCAGGGTTCGCACATTTTCAGCAATAAGTATTTCTTCATCGGTGCGCCCGATAAACTCCTCAACCGTTAATCCCAAAAACCTGGCCCAGGCAGGATTTACAAGCTGATATCTACCTTCGATATCCTGCAAAAAGATTCCCTCGTTCGTCCCCTCGATAATACTTTTCAGGAGATGATGACTTTCACGAAGTTCCCGCTCGGCCCGCATGCGCTCAAGTCCCATCGCGGATCGGGAAGCGAAAATCCGCAATGTGGAGATTCTTTCGCTTTCAGCATTCATTGGTTTTGTATCCAGTACCGCCAGAAGTCCAATCACCTCTCCGGAGCTGTCATGTAACGGTATTCCGCAGTAGCTCTCGGCACTGTAAACCTTGAAGCACTTGTCTTTCGGAAACCGGCCTGGAAGATCGCGCTGGATAAGGGTCAGCTGGCCGTCGATAAAGTCCTGGCACGGAGTATCCCGGACATCACACTCAAAATTCTCCACAAGATGGTCCTTTGCCCAGGCAGCTATTGTCCGAATACGCGACCCGGACTGATCGGTGTTCTCTGCGATAAAGGCGTACTTCACATCGAGCACCTCGGCCAGATTCTGTAGCAGCAATGGAAAAAACTCGGCACTCGTCACCGCCACCGTACCCTGCGCGATGGCTTCTATCAGTTTTTCTTTCGAGACTTTCAATTCTTCAAGCAAGCCGTTAAAGCTCGCGGCCAGTGTTCCGATCTCGTCCGGGCGTTGCGCCGCAATGCGAGCAGTTGACTCTCTGGCATCGCTGGTTACCGTCAGCTGTTTCGCCAGATCGGTAATTGGTCCGACCACGACACGTTGAAGAACGAGCAGCAGTATCAGGGCAGTTACGACACCGACCAGCACCAGGGAGATTGTCGCATAACGGGTGCTCACCGCCCCACTGACCGAAATCGCCCTCGGTACTTCGGCCCCGATCAGCAAATCCGACCCGCGATCCAGCCCGGGGTACACCGCATACACACCCAACGATATCGGTATCCCGCTCGACGACGGTTGGGCCATCGCCTGGGCGCATACGTCCCAACACAGCCAGTCCCTCGGCGGGGATATCCCCGTCGACCACCGGCCAGATTCTGAAATCGATTTGCGTCTGTTGAACGAGCCGGTCGACTATCTCTCGATCGAGAATCCGCCCCATCATCAAGGTTCCGCGGATCGGCCCCTGAGACTCGCTGGTTATGATCGGAAACGAGGCCAGCAGCATCGGACCGTGTTCCGTCATCGCTATTCCGCTGGCGGAACTTAGCGGCGTCGCGTGGTTAAGCAGGACAGGCTTAAGAGAGGGGCGGTCCCACGGTAACGTCCCCAGTTTCATTTCATCCCCGGTTTTTCGGTTACGGAACTCACCCCAGACAACCTCACCGGCGCGGTCAAATATGTAGATCAAGTTTAATGTGTCGACAAAGGTATTTCTGACAAGGTTTGCTTTTTCGAAGTCTGCATTACGGTCGGCCACATAGGTATAGGTGTCGTCCCAGGCTGACCAGTCATTCACGAACACGGCAAGATGATCGAGTTCCACCTGGATCGCGGCCACACTGCGCTCTGCATCAATGACTGCCTCATCGTGTTCCAGTTTGATGAAGCCTGGATACACAACGAATTGCTGAATGGCAAGACTAACAGCTGCCAGAAGCAGGAAAATTAAAGCAACCGCGGCAACAACTTTCGTTCTTAGCGACATCGCGTAATTTCCAGTTCTTTACGGTGCAGCCTGCGATAACGCAGCTACAGAATATTAGGTTGGCGTACAGGAATCATAACCCATACACATCAATGGACAATTTACCCTAATAATGAGTAAAAAGGGGACGAATTATAAGAATTATAAGAATTATAAGGTGTCGGAGTGATTTAATTTTGATCAAATTCCATAGACCAACAGGGTCAGAGTCGTTTGATTTCTTTAAACTGAGGGAGGTTCACTCTAAAGCATGTAAAAGCATGCACGGGGTCAGGCCTTACAATTTACATAGCAATGAATGGGGTCAGGCCTTACAATATACATTTTTGGTGGATTCAAGTAGTACATTCTAGTTTAATTGTGAAATGTTAGGCCTGTCCCTCATATTTCTAATGCTACTAAATGGAGAGCGGGTATGCTGAACATAATGCTAGTGGTTATTGCTGCCAGCGTGCTGCTATTTATGTTCACGCCGCGCTTTACCAAAAGTAGATCCTGGCACGCAACACTCACACCCCTTTCATCAATAATAGGCAGCGGGTTTCTGATCATAGCCCCGTTGCTTGCAAGCGTGGTCGGTACATATTCTCCTCTCGCAGTCACGGGTATTGTTGTGCTTGCCTATGCAATCGGTGGTGTCATTCGTTTCAATATTATTCATGCTGAACCCCTGGTTCATGACAGGAAAGCCTACCCCGTCATATACAAAATCGATTTATTCGCCAATGCCGTGCTTTCATTCGCTTACGTGACAGCTGTTGCGTTCTATCTATCACTACTATCGTCTTTTCTTCTAACCTATATAGGCTTTGGGGATTCGCCTTACCTGGAACGAAGCCTGACAACAGTCATCATCGTTTTTATTGCTGCAGCGGGTTATATACGTGGATTGGGCGGACTTGAGAAGCTCGAAGCCTATTCGATGTCCCTGCAGTTGTCTATTGTTGTGGCACTGTTAATCGGGGTGGTTATATACGACTTTAACTTCCTGCAGTCTGAGCGATCACTCATCTTTGAAGTTAAGGACAGAGACTGGCTAACCAAGGCGTTTATTCTGGCTGGAATTCTTCTTGTCGTTCAGGGATTCGAGACATCACGTTTTCTGGGAGAAAAATATTCCGCTCAAATACGCGTACGCACCATGCGCCAGGCTCAATTAATTTCGGGCACGCTGTACATAGTGTCAGTTGTTGCACTGTTGCCGATTGTGCAACATCTGAATCTTGAGAATATCAAGATCGCGGAAATTGTTGATGCAACCGGCCTGGCAGCAACCGTGCTGCCATTAATGCTTATAGTGGCCGCAATCATGAGCCAGTTCAGTGCTGCCGTTGCTGATACTGTGGGCGCAGGAGGTCTGGCGTGTGAGAGTTGTAAAGAAATATTGCCGACTAACAAGGCTTACCTGGTCGTGTCTATACTGGCAATCATATTGATCTGGACTGCAGACCTGCTCGAAATCATCTCCTTCGCTTCACGTGCATTTGCCCTGTATTACTTGTTACAGTGTGTAGTTGCCATTATTGCAAGCCACAATCAATATGAACGTAAAGCCCATTATCTGAACCTGGTGCGTTTTGCCACACTAGCAGGTATTCTGACATTTATTGTGATATTCGCCATACCTGCTGAATAGACATGGTAAAGGAGTTTTGTGCATTCATGTTGATACGAGGCCACTGTAAATCTTCCGTCGTCATTTTATTTACCCGGG
>CAWEEC010000024.1:0-36980 GCA_963807785.1 uncultured Gammaproteobacteria bacterium
TCGAGGTAGTATTCCTGCACCGGGTAGCCATAATCAACTAACAGTACAAGCCCCTTGTCGAGAACAGCCTGAAGACCAGCCAGCCATGGTTTGATTGAAGGGTTAAACTCAGAGCAATACCCGTTATCGAATGCCTTGCCACGACGCTGTTCGATGGTTCGCACCTGCTCCGCCATGTCAGCATCCGCCGGTACATAGGCCGCGGCAAGCGTATCATCGCGTACCACTATGCGCAGCTGCTCAACACGGCTGTTATTGATACGAAAGCATTCTACCGGCATAGCATCGAGCACTTCATTGGCGACAATTACAGCTTGCATGGCCTGTTGCGGCAATGCATCGAGCCATTCAACCCTGCCGATCAGGTGCGAAGCCTTGTCGATAATGGTTTGCCGCTGACGTTGCCGCAGGTCCGCACTCAGCTCGACGATATAATAGTGCTCAGGCAGGGCCTGCAAAGTTTCCAGTTCGAGCAGGATATCAGCAGCCATCACACCGGAACCGGCACCGAATTCCAGCATATCAGCCTGCACCAGATCATTGAGTACCTGTGCAGCCTGGCGTGCGATGCATTGTGAAAACAGCGATGAAACTTCCGGTGCGGTAATAAAATCGCCGGCGGCGCCGAATTTCTGCAAACCACCGCTGTAGTAACCCATACCGGGTTGATACAAGGCCATTTGCATGTAGTCACTGAAGGCGATTGAACCACCCTGTTGTTCACACGCCCTGATTATAGCGGCACACAATTCGCTGCTTCGCTTCTTTGCAGCTTCATCAGGCTCCGGCAGCGCGTCTACGGGTTGGGATGTCATCTTGGTTGGATTGCGTATTTATGCGACTATTGGTTCTTGTAGCCAACCCTCGCACGAACGAATGGCTGCCATATTTCAACAGGAATATAAAACAGTGGATTTTAACTCAGAAACCGCCACAAAGACTGTACTGATTACCGGTGGCGCAAAACGTATCGGCGCGGAAACGGCGCGCACACTTCATGCTGCCGGCATGAATATCGCCATTCATTATCGTTCATCGCAACAGGAAGCCGATGAGCTCTGTTATGAACTCAATCAGCAGCGTGAGCACTCTGGCGCTGTCATCCAGGGCGATCTGGATGATGATCACGTTTATGGCAGGATCATTGAAGATACCGTTGAGATCTGGGGTCGCCTGGATGTACTCATTAACAATGCCTCCAGTTTTTTCCCTACCCCGGTCGGTTCGATTACACTCGGTCACTGGCACAACCTGATGAACAGCAACCTGAAAGCACCATTGTTCCTGTCACAGGCAGCCACGCCATACCTGAGAGAAAATAACGGCTGCATCATCAACATGGTGGATATTCACGCTTTCCGCCCGATGAAAAAGCACCCGGTGTATTGCGCCGCCAAGGCCGGTCTCGCCATGCTGACACAGTCGCTGGCAAAGGAACTGGGGCCGGAGATCCGCGTCAATGGCATCGGTCCGGGCGCCATCCTGTGGCCGGAGAACGACATCGACGAAAGCACCAAGCAGTACATCATCGAGCGCACTGCGCTGAAACGCCACGGCGAACCCAAAGATATTGCCAAGGCGATTCTGTTTTTAGTCAGGGACGCCGATTACATCACCGGGCACATTGTACCGGTTGACGGTGGCCGTTCACTGAACATCTGATCGTGTCTACCAGGATCGGTTTAATCAGCGATGTTCACGCCAGGCCCGCCCCGGTAGCAGAGGCATTATCGATTTTTAAAAGCGAACAGGTAGACAACATTATCTGCCCGGGTGATATCGCCGGCTACTTTGATGAAGTCGAAGCAGTCATCGAGCTGCTAATCGAAAGTAATTGCCAGTCGATCATTGGCAACCACGATCAGGCCTATATAGAGTCACACCCGGAAGAGACAGGCACAAAGGTATATGATTTTCTCGATGCGCTACCCGATACTCTCTCCTGCGAAATCGAGGATAAGCGTGTTTATGTTGTGCATGCACATCCGCCTGCTTCACAACATGGTGGCATCAAGCTGCTGGATATTGATGGCGAATTAATCCCCGAGCAAAAACAATACTGGCAGCAGCAATTAAACGATGCGAACTATGATGTATTGATCGTCGGCCATACCCACCAGGTATTTGCCGAACAACTGGGTAAGGTGCTTGTCATCAATCCAGGAAGCACCCAGTTCAATCACAGCTGCATGATACTCACCCTGCCACAGATGCACGTGCAAACCTATGCACTGCAGGGGAAACAGCCGCTGAAATCCTGGAACTGGGGCAAGTTTGTGCATAACGAATAGCCGTGTTATGCGAATACCGATCAGTTTCCTGTGCCTCGTTATACTCTCTGGCTGCAGTCTTGCATACAACAATGATGCGACCACTGTCAGTGAGACCGCAGCTACTGATATAAAGATACAGACTTATGTATACGAGTGCCCTGATGACTTCGGCTTTGTGGCAAGAATAGAAAACGACAAAGCCTGGTTGTTTCTACCGGGCAACACGGTTGACCTGCCACGAGTAGCGTCAACTTCGGGTACAAATTATGCCAGTGGCGGCATTACTTTCTGGAGTAAAGGTGATGTTGCCACGATTGAAACCGACAGCATCAGTCGCATCAACTGCAACAATAATCGGGCCCGGGCAATCTGGGAACATGCCAAACTCAATGGTGTTGATTTTCGCGCAACCGGTAATGAGCCCGGCTGGTACCTGGAAATATCGAACCGGGAAGAAATCTTGCTTGTTACCGATTATGGCCAGCGTAACATACCAGTTCAATTCCGCCTTGATGAAATCGAAACCGCACGACGCAACCACCGTCTACAATGCGCGTAACAATGATGCCATTATAGAAATAGTTATCGAGCGCAAACCATGCCAGGACAGCATGAGTGACGAATCATTTCCCGCAAGCGTTTCAGTTCTTGTTAACGACAAGCGCTATAGCGGCTGCGGTAGAGCCCTGCACTGAACTAACTATTTTCAGCTTGCGCACATAAGCTAATATCTAATAACCAGAATTACACTTAACAGACCGTTTCTCATCTATTCAATCGATAATTTTTATCTGAACGATTAATCCCAGTCACAGATAGAATCATAATAAAGACAAGTTCTCTCGCAAAGCCGCCAAGACCGCAAAGGAAGACGAATAAAGTAATACTAAGTTATGGGACAAAAATTCATGTCAGCTTTGCGCTCTTTGCGCCTTTGCGAGAGCAGAAGTATACAGGCATAAACATCAATCGGATCAGGCCCTGCGGCATATGGCATTCTCTACAGAATCAAGTCTGAACCATTTCAGTTCAGGCGTAACCAATTCCGATACAGGCCTCAGCTGTCATGCAGGGTGTATCGTGCTTGCTATTTTCAGTCACGAGTTCGGCAAATATTTCGCCCGTTATTCGTGTGTTGTCTTCACCCAGTTGCTCGAACAGCTTTATCAGCGGGGGTGACGATGATACAAAATCATTCCAGAAGTTCTGCGGAGATTCCATTTCAAGCCGTCCATACATGTTTGTTACCCTGACATCAACGAAGCCGGCATCGCGCATGGATTGCTCCAGCAGCTCATGACCGAGCAGCCTTGCCCACACCGGCGTTTGTGTCGGTATTTCAAAATCAGGCACCGCGGTTGCTATCGCCTGTGTTAAATACTGCATCAATTGTAATGTTTCAGGATCACCCCAGCACACGATTGCACAGCGGCCGCCGGGTTTGAGTACACGTTTTAATTCGGCGATACCCCTGGCGATATCCGGGAAGAAGATAACACCAACGATGGATGCACTCACATCACAGGACGCATCCGCTACATTCAGCGCCTGGCCATCCATGACCTCGGCACGAATATTGTGCAGACCTTCCTGTTGAATGCGCTGACGCAGTCGCTCGATCATGCCCGGGGCGAAATCGGTTGCCAGCACATCAGCCCCTGCCCTTGCTGCCGGCATACTGAATGAACCGGTACCTGTCGCCACGTCAAGCACACGCTCGCCCGGCTCGAGTTTTAACTGGCGCAAGGCCTCATGCGAAAACTGCGAAGTAATTTGCTCAAATGCTCGCTCGTACGCTGAGGCAATACTGCTCCAGCCTTGCGGCATCTGGTCATGACTCAATTCGGACATACATCTCCGCCAACTATGTGGCTACAGTCTTATGGTAAACAGACTCTGAACAACCAGGGCTGTTCGGTTGTGCAATAAATATACATTCTTCATTATTGATCACAATTGAAGCATTAATACTGTCAACGCTCGAGTGTTCGGCTTCTGTATCAACTTTTTCAAGTAGAGCCTGCAAAGCCAGGCCCATATTGGTCGCCTTGTCAGGATTCAATCCCAGTTTTGCCCAACTCTTGACTGCATGAGCTTCTCCTTGTTTACCCAGTGTAAAGAAATGATCAACCAGTGCTGCAACAAGTGCATCAACGCCCATTGCATTGTTGAGATATGCAACGACTTCTTTATCCGTCAATTCTTCATCAACTGGCAACATAGCTAGCATTCCATGCGGCAGAAACCTGGCCAGGTCCTCCCCATTGACCCTGCCATTCAATATATCCTCAATCACCATCTGCTTGTAGTCGGGCCGGGGGTCAGAACCTGTCCTTTTCGAAAGCTGCCTTAGAGCCATTGCTTCGCTGCGATGACCGCTGACACCAAAGCCGGACAGTAAATGATCCAGAATGTCGTGAACAAAAACAGACGTGTTGACACGCTGTCCTGTCTGTCGCGTGCTCGCAATAATTTCAGGATCACCTATCGTTGCATTCAACTTCCAACCCCTGGCGCCAAAGCCATCCTTCCATACTTTTTTATATGTGGCGAACAACAATATGCCGTCATCAAGCTGCTTCAATATATCTGCTGTATATCGATTCACATCGCGAAACGAATCACTGTAGTTAAGTGTCGCCATATAGCACTTACTCTGACTTGCTAGACAAACAATGTCACATCTGCCTCCTGCGCCGTCGGCAGAAATGATGCCGCGCCTACCCAGTCTGCCACTTCGGGCATGAAATCGTCCATACTCCAGCCAAATAAATCGACCGTCATCTGGCAGGCGATCATCTTCACTTCCGCTTCCAGGCAGAGCTCGCGCAATTCCTCGATCGAGGCCACACCCTTGTTATGGATGGTCTTCTTCATCAGCGCGGTGGCCATTTTCTCAAAGCCCGGGACATTACCCATCACCGCGTTGGGCATTTTCCAGTTGATGTCCTGAAACCACTTCGGGCCAAACGGCATCTTCATCGGCATGGCCGGGTTGCCCAGCGGGCTGACCTCGAGCTCAAGATCTTTTTTCAGCAGGCTCAGGCCGTAAAAGGTAAAAAACAGCGACACGTCCCAGCCCAGTGCCGATGCGGACGAGGCCAGGATAAACGGCGGATAGGCCCAGTCGAGCGTACCCTTGGTCACCACGATGGCCATCGAGGGCGTTTTTGCGGCTTCGCGCTTCTGCATGCTGTCTTCGAATTTCTGCTCGAACCATGCATCCGCATTACTGGGCAAAACCAGCTCTGAAGTCGTTTTTTGTTCCTGCAGTGATGTCAGATTACTCATGATGATCTCCCGGCCATCGGCCTCAGGTAATTGATAACGCCATCCTCAGTGGATGACGTCATCTAAAATATTAGACTAGTCTTATATGAGAATAATCAGCTTTAATGGAATATGATTCATTCCTCAATGGAATAAACGGTAATGATATAACCCACTAATTTAATTATTATTTCGGGAGCTGGCGATGGACGTAATGCAAAGTATGGAGGTATTTCGCAGGGTCGCCGAAGCCGGTAGTTTTTCTGCTGTGGCGCGTGAAACCACGATGTCGCAGTCCTCTGTCAGCAAGCATATCGCTGCCCTGGAGGAACGCCTCGGCACCAAACTGCTTAACCGCAGCACGCGCCAGTTCAATCTCACCGAAGCCGGCACCGAGTACTACCACTACTGCGTTCGCATCCTGAATGACTTTCAGGAAGCCGAGGCCAGTGTCGGCAAAGGCAAGATTCTACCGACCGGCACACTGCGCTTATCCTCGACGGCGCCTTTCGGCAGCAATTATATTATTCCCGATTCTGAACGACTTTCTCAACAAATATCCTGACATCAATATCGATTACCTGATGGAAGACCGTTATATCGACCTGGTCAAGGAAGGTATCGACCTGGCAATACGTGTCGGCCCGCTTGAAGACTCATCATTGATCGCGCGCAAGATCGGCACCAGCAAGCGTGTCGTGGTCGCCAGCTCCGCGTATTTACATCAAGCACGGTTTCCCCAAGAACCCGCGGATCTGAATCACATGAATGCCTGTGCTACTCTCTGCTCAAATCACCCGACGAATGGTTCTTCAGCAGTCGACAGTCACGGTGACGAAAGTGTACAGGTCGATGGCCGATTCAAGGCCAGCAGCAATGAGGCCCTGATTGAAGCCGCACTGACGGGTCTTGGTATCGCCACCATGTGCGACTGGCACGTGCGAAGAACATGTAAAACGCGGACGTCTCACGGTACTAATGAAAGAGTACCAATTGACACCTTATGACATCCATGCGGTTTATCCGGAGCGTCGTTTTGTACCGCAAAAAGTCAAACGCTTCATCGACTATTTGCGCGCCAGCTTTAAACAGGGCGATTAATTGAACGGGAACTCAACGGGCGCCAGGTTTTCCTTTGACTTGTCAAAATCAGCCCATAGCTCGGCATAGGTTTTTCCTGTCACCGGATGCACCAGCACGCGGCGCGATCTCGGCCAGCGGCCACAGCACAAAAGCATTTTTCAGGATTTCCTCGCGCGGCAGCCTGAGGCCGTTTTCATCCAGCACCAGGTCATCATAGAGCAGTAGATCCAGGTCCAGCGTGCGCGATGAGAACCTTGGCCCGCTCCTTTCGCGGCCGTGTGCATCCTCGATTTCCGCCAGTGCACGGTTGGTAGTGTGAACATCCTCGCTGGTATCGCAGGCGATCACCATGTTGTAGAACGCATCGCCCTCAAAACCGACAGCCTCGCTTTCATACACCGATGACAGCTCCAGTTCACCAAAACGCTCGCGCAGCGCATCGATACCCGCCCGCGTATGACGGTCGCGCTCAATATTGCTGCCCAGGCTGATATAGATTCTGGCCACTAGGCTTTTTCGCCGCGCTCGATAATGACACCCACCTCTTTCGAGCCGGTAACCGCACCGGGTTTGCCCAGTTTCAGCCGGAGCCAGTTGACGTCGAATTCATCCAGGATGATTTCAGCAATGCGTTCGGCCAGCGTTTCCACCAGCTGAAACTTGCTTTCCTCGACGAACTGGATCAGCCGCTTGGCCACGGCCTTGTAATTGAGCGCATCATCAATGCTCTCGGTAGCGGCCGCCTTGCGGTTATCGGCGGCCATTTCCAGGTCAATGCTGATCACCTGCCTGATTTCTCGCTCCCAGTCATAGATGCCGATGATGGTCTCGATGCGCAGATCACTGATGTAGACAATATCCATAGGACTCCCGGTTTGTGAGTTTGCACAGACTCTGACAGGGCTGGCCTGCTATTTCAAGAGCTCGGCTTGAAACCGCGTGTTATCCGCTTTTGAGCCCCGTTGCTGGGTGCCGATTTAGCCTTGTTTCGCCTCCGAAACTCGGCTAGAATTGCCGGTCTTTTGAGTCAGCACGCCCTTGCAGGCGTAATTTTTGGAGTTTAACCATGTCCAGAGTATGTCAGGTCACCGGCAAGACACCGATGTCCGGTAATAATGTGTCCCATGCTCACAACAAGACAAGACGCCGTTTTCTGCCGAATCTGCACAATCACCGTTTCTGGGTAGAAAACGAGAAACGTTTTGTGAAGCTGCGTGTGTCTTCGCACGGAATGCGCATCATCGACAAGAAAGGCATCGATGTCGTGCTTAAAGAAATCCGCGCCCGCGGCGAAAAAGTGTAAGGAGAGCCGATCATGAGAGATAAAATCAAACTGGTTTCATCAGCTGGCACTGGCCATTTCTACACCACGACCAAGAACAAGAAAAACATGCCTGAAAAAATGGAGATCAAGAAATTTGATCCCGTGGTACGCAAGTACGTGATGTACAAGGAAAGCAAGATCAAGTAAAGTCGATTTTGTGCTATCGAGTATGATAAAACCCGGTTCAGCCGGGTTTTTTATTGCGCAAAATTTATATAATGGACACATCTACTAACGACAGGGTATTCCTCAAGGTTGCTCACATATGACCATGCATTCACGTTCTCACATCCGCAAATTCCTGCTGCTAGTGGTATTTGGCCTGCAATTGTCTGGCTGTGGCGAATATGCCGCCAAGGGTGCGGGTAGCGGCGCTACCACGGGCGCGGTATCCGGCGCAGTCGGCGGCCTGGTGAGCGCGCTGGTATTTGGCGGTGATCCCGCCGAAGCCGCCGCACGCGGTGCGGTGTATGGCGGCGCGGTGGGCGCGACCGCGGGCGCCATGGGCGGTGCCCAGATCGACAGCAAGCTGGAGCAGCAGCGCCAGGCAAAAGCAGATCAAATACGCGCCAAAATCGGCGATGATGCCTTCGAAGGCCTGAAGGCGCTGGCCACCTGCGACTATGATGTCTCGCTGAAACAGGCAAGCCTGGCCCGGCAGTCGGACAATCCCAACTTCGCCCTCTCCGGACTGTGGCTCGAGGTGCTGAGTTATGCCGACCAGGGCAATCTGGCCAGGACACGCAGCCTGTACCCCGAGGTCGTGAAAGCGGACTGGGACATCAAGTCCGAAGAACAGGCTGATAGCCACACAAAACAGACCCTGAACCAGCTGATGGACATTCGCGAGGAGTACAATTTGCCGCGTGTCTGCTCCGGTTAAAACCACCACCGAGCTGAAGAGTCAACGAACAGCAGGCTCAACCAGGCGCCCGTTTGTTTATTCGGTATACCCCCGGTTATTTCCGCTTATTCTATTTGCTTAACACGTTTTGCCACGCACCCTGGGAATCACTGTTTATGCGCCGGTTTCTGCTCGCCTTGGCTTCCTGGATCATTAACCGGCCCATATGAAGATCATAGCGCTCAACGTCAAATTCAGTGGTTAATGCGCCCAATAATCCATGCGCATGATATTGCATGGGGTGGTCTCTTAACTTGTCGCGAACATTCACCGTACTCTTCACGTTCATATCGATAACAGGACGGTAATCCAGTTTGCCGTTGATAAAATCGATACTACCCGAACCGGTTACATTCACCTGGTCTGACACCAGCAACAGATCGCTATTGACCAGCTTGCCTTTTACAAGCTTGAAGCTGGCACTCAAACGACTGAATTCTGTTTTACTGTTCGGGGCATACTCTGTTGCAAATTTATGGCTTACCCTGAAATCGTTCCTTTGTGCATAATCAACGGCAACGGCGCGGGAAGCATGGTCAAAATCAATGCCATTAACGATTACCTTATCCATATTAAGCTTGATTGTACCCTGTGCCGATGATTCAAGTGCAGTCACGCTTGCACCTTTTGCACTGAGATTTACCTCGGCATCAACCAGGCCTTCCAGGGTCAGTGCATCATCACCCATGATGGTTTTTAAAATCGGATTGATAGCGGCATTCGCATCCACGCGCATTACTTTTGCTGTAAATAAAGCTGCGGGCGTCCCACGCGCATCAAGCTGTAGCGCTGCTATCATCTCGCCTTCGTTCACCTGCATCGATATCGGGTTGGCTTTGACAACACCATTTTCGATGTTCGATGTTATATGTAATCCCTCCAATTCCATGTCGTCCAGCGTAACAGTTTCAACATCCAGCACCCCTTCAACATCAGTAGCGCCGATAAAACCCAGCGGGAGCTGTTTGTCATCCTGTATCCGGCTCGTTACTAACTACCCTGTAGTTATCAAAATTTATCTTATCTACCTGTAATTCATAGCGCACATGGGATTCAGGCGCTCTGGCAATATGCACAAAACCTGCCACAAGGCTTTCGTCTATAGTGGCAGAAATATCATCCAAATAAACCGTGTTGAAGTCCGTCTTAAATGACGTAGTCATTGAGATTTTTTTCAGGCTCTGCGCATGAGCCAGTTGTGGAATATCGATGTTGAAGTGTTTCGCCAGTGCACCAGCCTCGAATGTTTTCACTTTTAAAGGACCTTGAATAACCGGAACAGAAAAAATATTCTCAACATCAAATGCCCCGCTCATCACCAGGCCTAAAGCACCAAGCCTGGTATTCGTTAACTTAGCTGTTTGTGTCTGCAAATCAATAACGCTGTCTGTAACCATCGCAAAGGAAACCTTCTCCATCTGCGTACCCGGTAGCAGCGCCGTAACAGCCAGCTTCAGTTTATTTGCATTTAATTCAGCCTTGTCATTATTAAAATCGAGCGTTGTTGTAGCATTAATCGCGGCACGCCACTCGGGTTGATTACTTTTAATCTCAGCCTTTAATTCAACAGGCAAAGGCTGACCTTCAGTAACAGCTTGTGTGCTGAGGCTCATTTTTGAAATCTTGAATTGCTTACCGGTATTAGCATCCAGCCAGGTGAGACTGGAATCTTTTATATCGATACCACCAACAGCCATTCCGGCCAGTCCGTATTTTGATTCCACGCTATCGCTACCAGACGTCCCCGGAAAATCTGACCAGTTATTCTCACCGGCAGCATTTTGTTCGAAATCAACCTCGAGATGATGCAGTACCAGCTTGTCGATATCGAGCCGTCTTTGAAGCAATGGAACAATTTTTATCCTGACATCAAACTGACCGATGCTAGCGAATTTTTGTTTGCTGAATCCGGAAGTATTCTCAATGGTCACATCATGGATTTCTATGCCTATCCACGGGTAAAGCGATATATCCATATTGCCCGCGATATTCAGCGAACGCCCCGTCATGGCTTCAGCCACATCAGTAATTTCTTCTTTGTAGTTATTGGCATCGAAGCTATAAATAAACCCGACGACTGCAATAACAAGCAGCACAAAAATACCTGCCAAAACTTTAAGCAAAGTTTTCATCATAATCTCATACCATTATTCAACATTACCGCTATTCGCCATGATGCCAGCCGTCTGTTTTGCCGCCTGATTGACTGAGTTGATGGATGACCTGGATAACCATGTTGCGATCCATGGCCTTGTACATAACTTATAGAACATACAGGCTCTGATCACAGTCATTACCCATAGTGAAAATAATATTGATCCGCAACCACCCTGCATGCATATGAAATCATTAGAAAAAATAAATCGATTCTATTCTGGTGTGATTGTTGTTTATATCTATCCAGGCGACAACAAGAAGGCGCAGTGATTGCGGTCTTGCCAAAGTGCGGAATTCATTTTTATGGTACGATGCTTGCTATCTAGCATCTCTGCCAGTTTTGGCGTTTCTCTTGAGATAGCAAGATACTTAGTGGTTCGTGAGGTACGAATTACTCCCCTCAACATTCAGTACTCTGTAAAGTATTGTCAGGACATCTTTGAGCATGCTCAGTTATAGAGGCAGCCCTGGTTGGCCTGTAGATTAGACGTCAACCATCAGGAGAGAAAAACATGAGCAATCAACAAAAAACCACTAAAGAGGCTAAGAAGAAATCAATCTTGACACCAAAAGAAATGAAGGTCGCGGAGATACTCAAGAAAGAGGCACAGAAGTCCAGGAATCTTGGTCTATAACGAGACGCGCTAGTTCAACCACGGTTGATAGCACCCGTAAGTTATACAACTACAAGCTTATGTGCTGCCAGGTCATATATAGGCAAGCTTTAAAATCCTGGCCACGAGTTCCAACAATAAACACTTCTACGATACTGACCATATTTAGCTTGATGTTCTCAATATCCGCCAATACAGTGTAAGAACGTTGTGATCAACAGGTAACCGGCTGATGGTACTGAATGCTCGTGATATGAGTTTTCGGTAATCAGGGGTCATCAGGCCAGTGCTGCGTTCACTACCGGAGTTCAGGCGAGGAGAATGTCATAGTCATTAAAAAGTTCGGGTTTTCGACACGCTCACGGGGTGCGCTGCGTAACGAGCGGGATACCGAGTTGCTGCGTGCGGAGCTGTTCAGTATCGAGCAACTGAAACGCCATGCGCCAGCGCTGGCTGGCCAGCATAAAATCGTTCCACATCCCGGGCCTGACAGGTTGCTGCCACGGCTGGCGGACAATGAGCGCGTGCTGCTGGAAGCGTATGACGTGGTCACCGCCGCAGCCACGCCGGGACAGCGGATCGTGCCGGCAGAGGCCTGGTTGCTCGACAATTTCTATCTCATCGAGCAGCAGATCGGTCTGGCACGTCGCCATCTGCCGCGCGGCTACAGTCGGCAGTTGCCACGACTGGCTGATGGCCTGTCCGCCGGGTTCCCCCGCATCTATGACCTGGCGCTGGAGTTGATCTCCCACATGGACGGTCGCGTCGACAGCGACAACGCCACCCAGTTCGTCGCCGCTTACCAGACCGCTGAACCGCTAAAGTTGGGCGAACTGTGGGCATTCCCGATCATGCTGCAGTTGGCGCTGCTGGAAAACCTGCGCCGCGTTGGGGTACATATCGCCCGTCGGCGCGAGGAGCGCGACGCAGCCATTACCTGGGCAGACCGCATGCTCGCGACGGCCGAAAGCGAGCCGAAACACCTAATCCAGTTGCTGGCCGAGTTTGCCAACGCCGATGTGCCGCTGACCGCGCCGTTCGTGGAGGAATTTTACGCAAGGCTCCAGGCCCAGGGCCCCGCCATGGCGTTCGTTCAAACCTGGGTCGAGCAAAAACTACTCGAACAGGGTGTAACCGCAACACAGCTGTCGGCGGCGGCCGCCCGCACTGCCGCGGCAAACCAGATCTCCATCGCAAACAGTATCAGTAGTCTGCGTTTCATCGGCGCTATGGACTGGCGGGATTACGTCGAGTCGCTCAGTGTTGTCGAACAGACATTACGTGAGGATCCGACGGGGATCTATGCCAACCAGGATTTCGCCACCCGCGACCGCTACCGGCATGTCATCGAAGACGTGGCGAGAGTCAGTTCGCGCAAGGAGCTGGAGGTGGCGCGCGAAGCCATTGGCCTCGCGCAGACGGCCGCGGAGCAATTGAGTACCGACGACCGTAGCGCGCATGTCGGGTTTTACCTGATCGATCACGGACGTCGTCTGCTGGAGCGCGTGGTCGGCTGCCGATTGCCGTTGAGATTGCGGCTTGGACGGGCGAGTCGGCGTTTCCGCCTGTTCCTTTACCTCGCTCCCATCCTGTTGCTCACCGCGCTGGCGACAGCGGCGGTGTTGCTTGCTTTCGAAGGCTTCTCGCCGGGTGACTGGCGCTACTGGTTTTTTGCTATCACCGGCATTATCGGCGCCTCGGCACTGACCGTTTCGCTGGTGAACCTGCTGGTCACGCTCGTGCTGCCGCCGCGCACCTTACCACGCCTGGATTTTTCGAAGGGTATTCCACTGGCTCACCGCACCATGGTGGTTGTACCCACCCTGCTGAGCGGGCGGCAGGAAATCGATGATCTACTCGAAGCCCTGGAGATTCGCTATCTCGGTAATCGCGATGCGAATCTGTTCTTTGCCTTGCTGACGGATTTCCATGACGCGCCCGAGCGCACGCTGCCTGACGATGACTCAACGCTCGCCTACGCGCGCGCAGCGATCGAGGCGCTCAACGAGACATATCGCGAAGACCGCCCGTGCATCTTCTATCTGTTTCATCGACCCCGGGTGTGGAACCCGGTCGAGCGGGTGTGGATGGGGTATGAGCGCAAGCGCGGTAAACTGGAACAGTTCAATGCCTTGCTGCGGGGTGATGAACAAACGGCATTTTCAGATATTGTCGGTGACGTCTCCATCCTCGGCTCGATCAAATACGTCATCACGCTGGATACCGACACGCAACTGCCCCGCGACGCGGCGCGCACACTGGTGGCCAACATCGCGCATCCGCTGAATCGGCCGGTGTACGATGCCGACAAGGGGCGCATCGTCGAAGGCTACGCAATCCTGCAACCACGTGCTTCGATCAGCCTGACCAGCGCAGGCCAGTCACGCTTTACCCGATTGTTCGCGGGTGAGTCAGGCATCGATCCCTACACGCGCGAAGTCTCGGATGTTTATCAGGATATTTTCGGCGAGGGTACGTTTATCGGCAAGGGCATCTACGATGTGGACGCTTTTCGTCAGGCTGTCGATGGACGCTTTCCGGAGCATCTCATTCTCAGTCACGACTTGCTGGAAAGCGGTTATGCGCGTTCAGCACTGGTGACCGATGTCATCCTTATTGAAGAGCATCCGTCCAGTTACGCAATGGACGCCAGCCGGCGACACCGCTGGATACGCGGTGACTGGCAACTTGCCGGCTGGTTACTGCCACGCGTGCCCGGATCGCCCGGCCCAGATGCGTCTATCGAGTCAGGTCAAGCAAAGGCGAAACGACAACCGAACCCGCTCAGTGCCCTGTCGATGTGGAAAATTTTCGATAATCTTCGACGCAGCCTGGTGTCGCCGTCGCTGCTGGCCTTACTCGCGGGTGGCTGGCTGTTGGGTCCGGGACCAACGTGGCTCTGGACGCTGCTGGTCGCTATCGTGGTGTTCCTGCCGACGATGCTGTCGACCGTGATCGGGCTCATGCGCAAACCGGATGAACGCGACTGGCTGCTGCACCTGAGCCTGACTGGCAAATCAGCGGGCCACCCGTTAGTGCTCGCTTTACTAACGCTGGTCTTTTTGCCCTACGATACCCTGATTTGCCTGGATGCGATCATGCGTTCGGGTGTGCGCATGCTGTTCACGCGACGCGGATTGTTGCGCTGGCAACTGCAATCTTACGCCAGTCGCAACGCACGCCGTAGCTTGCTCAATTTTTTGCGTGAGATGTGGATCGCACCTGTTGTGGCACTGGCACTGGGCTTTGCGCTGTGGCAAACACGACCGGCGGAATGGTACTTCTGGGCGCCAGTATTGTCGCTCTGGCTGGTGTCACCGTTTGTCGGCTGGTGGATCAGCCTGCCGCTGGTGTCACCGGAAGCGGATTTAAGCCACGAGCAACGGCTGTTCCTGCGGATGTCGGCGCGGCGAACCTGGCGCTTCTTCGCGGACTTCGTCGGTCCACAGGACAACTGGCTACCGCCCGATAACTTCCAGGAATACCCGGCGCCGGCCATCGCTTCGCGCACCTCGCCCACGAATATCGGCATGGCGTTGTTGGCGAACCTGGCGGCGTACGATTTTGGTTACATTTGCGCCGGTGAATTACTGCAGCTTGCCGAGAACACACTGGCAACGATGGAAAAGCTGGAACGTTACCGCGGCCATTTTTACAACTGGTACGACACGCACACGCTGAAACCACTTTCCCCGCAATATGTCTCTTCCGTGGACAGTGGCAACCTGGCCGGCAGCCTGCTCACCCTGCAGGCGGGACTGACCGAGTTGAAACATCAGCCGGTGCTGTCATCAAACGTGTTTCAGGGGTTGCAGGACACCTTACTGGTGCTGGTCGAACACCTGCCAACATCACCAGCTCCGGAGCTTGCGAAGCAGATCAGCTTTCTGCAGGACACACTGCACGAACTCACATTGCCTGAACTCGCAGCATCTGAACTCACAACAGCGGGGGCGCCACAGACACTGGTTGCCGCCTATAGCATACTGGATAAGATTCACCGCACTGACGGGGCGCTGGTTGCATGGCTGCCGGTGGATATCGATATCGATGGCGAACTGTATTACTGGGCACAGGCTTTCGACCGGCAAGCCAGCGCAATTCTAGCAGAGCTTCGATTCCTGGTGCCCGAGCCTCGGCACTTCAGCAACATCCCGACACTCGCAGAATTGGCCAGAGCATGCACAACCGGCACTGAAACGCAGGCGCCAGCCGCGGCGGCAGGATCACGTTTCAAAAACGCGGTAGAACGACTCAGAATCATTGAAGATCTGGTGGATCGCTGCCGCGAACTGGCGCTGATGGATTTTGAATTTCTCTATGACAGCTCGCGCAACTTGCTGACCATTGGTTACGATGTGGGTGAACGGCGTCGCGATCCGGCCTGCTACGACCTGCTGGCATCCGAAGCGCGTCTGGCCAGTTTTCTGCTCATCGCGCAGGGCCAGGTACCGCAGAAACACTGGTTCTCACTCGGCCGTCTGCTGACAAGCCATGGCGGCGACGTGAGCCTGATATCGTGGAGCGGCTCGATGTTCGAATACCTGATGCCGCGACTGGTGATGCCGAGTTACCGGAATACCTTGCTGGAGCAGACCTGCAGGTCCGCGGTGTCGCGCCAGATCGAATACGGCCGTCAACGCACCGTGCCCTGGGGCATTTCAGAGTCCTGCTATAACGCCACCGATATGCACCAGGTCTATCAATACCGGGCATTCGGCGTACCCGGGCTGGGCCTGAAGCGCGGTCTGGGAGACGACCTGGTGATCGCACCTTACGCCAGTGCACTCGCACTGACGGTGATGCCGCTGGCAGCGTGTCGTAATTTACAGACAATGGCCGGCAATGGTTTCCTCGGCGACTATGGCTTTTACGAGGCGGTTGATTACACACCTTCACGCGTGCCGCGGGGCAAGCATCACGCCATCGTGCGTGTGTTCATGGCGCACCATCAAGGCATGAGCCTGCTGGCCTTTGAACACGCATTGCTCAACCGGCCGATGCAGCGCCGATTCATGTCTGACCCCCTCGCCCGGGCGACGGAATTATTACTGCAGGAGCGTGTGCCGAAGCAGGGCGCTACCCTGCACCTGCACGCTGCTGAAGTGAGCGCCAACGCACGTCCCCCTGCCGCTGAATCAGGCGAGATCATGCGCGTATTTACTGATCCGAACACGCCGATACCTGAAGTTCACCTGTTGTCCAACGGCAGCTACCATGTCATGGCGACCCATGCCGGTGGCGGTTACAGCCGCTGGCGTGAGTTGGCTGTGACCCGCTGGCGCGAGGACACCACCTCCGATGGCTGGGGCACATTCATTTATTTGCGCGACCATGACAGCGGGCGTTACTGGTCAACCGCGTATCAACCGACTCTGCGCAAGGCCGATCACTACGAGGCGATCTTCGTGCAGGCGCGTGCAGAATACCGGCGGCGCGATCAGGCGATCGAAGCACACACCGAGATCAGCGTTTCGCCTGAAGACGACGTCGAGATTCGCCGGGTCAAGCTCACCAACCTGTCGTCCCGAACCCGCCATATCGAGGTAACGAGTTATGCGGAAGTTGTACTGGCGCCGCTGAATGCCGACCTGGCCCATCGCGCTTTCAGTAACCTGTTCGTGCAAACCGAAATCCTGCCAGAGCGGCAGGCGATCCTGTGCACGCGACGGCCACGCACACCGGGGGAACAGGTGCCGTGGATGTTTCATTTGCTGGCGGCACCTGATGCGGTTGCCGACGAGCCGTCTTACGAGACGGATCGCGCCCGCTTTATCGGACGCGGCCGAACCGCGGTCAACCCGCTGGCACTGGATAATAGCGACAGGCCGTCGATGCTGTCGAACACGGACGGTTCGGTGCTCGATCCCATCGTCGCAATCCGTCGCACCATCAGTTTGTCAGCCGACGAATCGGCAACCGTGCAGATCATCTCCGGTGTCGCGGACACGCGCGAGGCGGCACTGGCTGTGCTCGACAAGTATTGTGACCGGCACTTCGTCGAGCGCGCTTTTGAAATGGCCTGGTTCCAGAGTCAGGAAGTTCAGCGTCAGCTCAACGCAAGCGAAGCCGATGCACAGGTCTACGGCCGCCTGGCCAGCTCCGTAATTTACGCCAATGCCCAGCGCCGTACCGCACCCAGCGTCATTGCCCGCAACACGCTGGGTCAGTCAGGGCTGTGGAGCTTTGCGGTCTCGGGCGATCTGCCAATCGTGCTGGTACGCATCGGCGACATCAACCGCATCGACCTGGTAAAACAGATGCTGCAAGCCCATACCTACTGGCGCATGAAGGGTCTGCGTTCAGACCTGGTTATCGTAAACGAGGATTTCTCGGGCTACCGGGCGGATCTGCACGACCGGATCATAGGGCTGATCAACGCAGGTCCCGAAGCACAGATTATCGACAAACCGGGTGGCGTTTTCGTGCGACGCGCCGAAGAACTATCCGAGGAAGACCGGGTTTTGTTCCAGTCTGTCGCTCGCGTCGTGCTCACCGACAGCGCCGAAACACTGGTCGAACAGGTGGCACGCCGCGTTTCGGTAGAGCGTATGCCGGAGCGTCTGCAGCCAATACTGCAAGCGGAAACTGAACCGGCCCAGCCACTGGCAGTGCGCGATCGTATTTTCTGCAACGGCCCGGGGGGCTTCACGCCCGACGGGCGCGAATACGTCGTCACGCTGGAGCCGGGCCAGAGTACACCCGCGCCATGGGTCAATGTCATTGCCAGCCCGCACATCGGCACGGTCGTCAGCGAGAGCGGCAGTGCCTATACCTGGGTGGAAAATGCCCACGAGTTCAGGTTGACACCCTGGCACAACGACCCGCTCAGCGACGCTAGCGGCGAGGCGATCTACATCCGCGACGAGGAAACAGGTGCGTT
Organism: uncultured Gammaproteobacteria bacterium; assembly: GCA_963807785.1. GTDB lineage: Bacteria > Pseudomonadota > Gammaproteobacteria > SZUA-229 > SZUA-229 > JABDQW01. The sequence continues at coordinate 18,509 of CAWEEC010000024.1, forward strand.
CTGGTCACCGACGCCGTTACCTGCACGCGGTGAGTCCGGCTATGTGTGCCGGCACGGATTCGGCTACAGCGTGTTTGAACATTACCAGGCCGGCATTTCCTCGGAACTGTACACCTACGTGTCAATGGACGCAGCGGTGAAATTCGTGGTGGTAAAACTGCGCAACCATTCGAAGCGCCCACGAAGCCTGTCGCTGACCGGGTACTGGGAGCTGGTGCTGGGTGAGTGGCGGCACACCAACCTGATGCACATTATTACCGAAATGGATCCGCACAGCGGTGCGCTGTTTGCGCGCAATCCTTACGGCCGCGAATGCGCCAACAGGGTCGTGTTTGTACAGGTCAGCGAGCCAGAGCGAACGCTGACCGGAAACCGTACCGAGTTCATTGGCCGCAACGGCTCGCTGGCCAACCCGGCGGCGATGCGCCGCGAGCGCCTGTCGGGCAGGACCGGTGCCGGCCTTGATCCCTGCGCTGCAATACAGACCTGGATCGATCTGGCCGAAGGACAGGAACGCGAGATTGTGTTCGTATTCGGCGCGGCCCGCGACACCGATGAAGCACAGCATTTCATTCGGCAATACGGCGGCCCGGCCGGCGCGCGGCAGGCACTGGAAGCGGTCTGGGAATACTGGAACCACACCCTGGGCGCAGTACAGGTGGAGACACCGGACCACGCGCTGGACGTGCTGGCAAACGGCTGGCTGCTCTACCAGACAATGTCGTGCCGGCTCTGGGGCCGCAGTGGTTATTATCAGTCAGGCGGTGCCTACGGTTTCCGCGATCAATTGCAGGACACCATGGCGTTGATCCATGCAACACCCTGGCTCGCCCGCGAGCAGCTGATCCGTTGCGCCGAGCGCCAGTTTCTTCAGGGTGATGTGCAACACTGGTGGCATCCGCCCAACGGCCAGGGTGTGCGCACCCATTTCTCCGATGACTATCTGTGGTTACCGTATGCAACCTGTCGTTATGTGCTGGCGACCGGTGATACCGGTGTACTCGACGAGTCAGTCCATTTTCTGGAAGGCCGTGAGCTGAATCCGGAAGAAGAAGCTTACTACGACCAGCCGCAACGTTCGGCTGAAGCGGCGAGCCTGTATGAACATTGCGTGCGCGCCATCAGGCATGGTTTGCGTTTTGGTAAACATCAGTTGCCACTGATGGGCTGCGGTGACTGGAACGATGGTATGAATCTCGTCGGTCGTGACGGCAAAGGTGAAAGCGTCTGGCTGGCGTGGTTCCTGTATCAGAACCTGCAGCTGTTTGCAGGCCTGGCGCGTGACCGCGGCGACGAGATCTTTGCCGAAGAATGCAGCGGGCAGGCTGCCTTGCTGCGTAATCACATCGAAGACAATGCCTGGGACGGCGACTGGTATCGACGTGCCTGGTTCGATGATGGCAAAGCATTGGGCTCGGCAGCTAATGACGAATGCCAGATCGATTCCATCAGCCAGAGCTGGGCAGTGATATCGGGCGGCGGTGACCCCGTACGCGCACGTCAGGCGATGGCGGCGGTCGACAAACGCCTGGTGCGCCGAGATGCAAAGTTAATCCAGTTGCTCGATCCGCCCTTCGATAAATCCGATCTTGAACCCGGTTATATCAAAGGCTACGTGCCCGGCGTGCGTGAAAACGGTGGTCAATACACTCATGCCGCGATCTGGGCCACAACGGCATTCGCGATGCTGGGTGACAGCGAACGCGCGTGGGAATTGTTCGCCATGCTCAACCCCATCAACCACGCCAGAGAGCCGCAGCAGATCGAACGCTACAAGGTCGAGCCCTACGTGATGTGCGCGGATATTTACGCTGCTCAACCACACACAGGCCGGGGCGGCTGGACCTGGTACACCGGCGCGGCGGGCTGGATGTACCGGCTGAGCGTGGAAACCCTGCTGGGCCTGCAACTGGAAAAGGACCGTCTGTACATCACACCCTGTATACCGGCCCAATGGCAGACCTACAAAATCCACTACCGCTACCGCGAGACGGTGTATCACATCAGTGTCAAGCGCATCGTTGACGCTTCGGAGCATGCAATCCGCGTATTACTGGACGGCGCCGTGGTCGATGGGTCCGGCGTTGATGGCGCAGGACGACCACAAGGCATAATCCCACTTGTTGACGATCACCGGGAGCACTACGTCGAAGTGGAATTGAGTTAAATTAAACAGCCTGGATTTAAGCAGACACACATCAACTGGTCTCTATGAGCTAACAGTGGCGAATGTCTCAAACATAGCCAGAAGCGGGCCTGCTTTAAGTCTTGCATAACTACAGGATTCGGCCAATAGGAGACCTTCCCACATACAAAAACGGCTCCCGAAGGAGCCGCTCTTGATTAACTTGTATACAGCTATGCTTTCTTTCTTCTAGCGATACCGATCAGACCAATAAGGCCGGAACCGAAGAGCCAGACAGCAGAGGGAACAGGCACTGTTAGGCCTCCAAACATTGCATTGGGGACGTAGTCCGTAATCCAGTCCTGGTAGTATGCCGTGGACGTTCCAACTGTCCAGTATCCATCGTCCCAACTAGGCTCCCCGGGCGGGTTAAGCAGATCACTCTCGTCAAAAATAAATGAGTTGATACCGGCCACAACTTCCCCTGCGCCGTAATCGAGCCACATGGCACCGCCGCTGTCACCGGGTGCGCCGCCCGTGGTGCTGTAGGTACACAGCAACATCGAAAGAGAGCAGTCGATTGGAAAGCCAGGATCAAAGGACGGAGGCAGTGGGCCGATGGGATCTGTAGCGGCATCGCCATAACGCCGAAGTAGCGGTGCATTCGGATCCACTGTGCCATCGACCGATGTCAGACCGTAACCTGTCAGCGTTGCAGTTGCCGGCAGGCCGCCGCTGAGATCGACGTTCGATAATGTGGCGAAGGAAGCGTCAACGACACCGGGGGTCGGAATAATCGGATCGACCACTGACAGCTTTATCAACGCCAGATCGTCATGAAACTCACCCGGTACGTAGCCAGGGTGGGTAATGACTTGATCAAAGAAAATGTAGACGCCTTCTGCACCGGTATTGGGATCGCCCATTACCATTAATGCGGGGGCGGACTCTACCACATGGGCGGCGGTCAGAACCCAATTTGGATCGAGGGCGACGACGCTGCCGAATCCGCCGGCGGTGGTAAGCGTGTACCCCACAGACGAGTAGGTATTGTTGGTATCAACCATTCCCAACACGATCGCGTGGACGTTGGAGGTGAAAGCCAAGTAAAGTAAGACGCAACGGATAATCGCTCTCATCGTATCACTCCAGTAATTAGTCGACTCTTAACTTGTCAGGCGCTGATCGTGTTAACCATGTGCATTCAAGAATGAAGAAAAATAATGATTGCCACTGTCTAACAGATTATTTTTGGCACTACAGGCGACGCATTGTCTTTTGGTATAGAACTTAAGATTATTTTGATATTTAAGAGAATTTCCATTTCCAGCACCTCCCCAATATATAGGATGATGGATGCCTAAAGTCAATTGAATCAGGGTTGACGACTTTAGTGCTTTCCGGAGGTTTAAGACCTTTTTCTGTCCTTCTCATTTGGGTCGAACTCGGCTGTTTACCTGGAATTTGCACGTGTCCGCTTCAAGGTGTTATCGGGGCCTTAGCCGCTTCAGGCTGTCAGCTGAACTCTGAGTTACAGCACGTGATCTTGCGGGGCAGGCAGAGCCCACAAGTAGGCTTTGTCACAAAACATACCTGTCTGCTTCTCGGCTCAACTTCCGTGAACGGCTGGGACATCCTCTCCGCGCAGTCGTTGCTGGCGTTCCTGTTCTTCGTCCCGGGCGGCTTCGATGACCTGCAGTACTTCATCCACATCAGCGTCTTGCGCGCTGTCTTCAAACCGGCCGGTTAATACGATATCGGGGTGTAGTTCGCCATTTTCGTACAGCGCCCAGATTTCTCTGGCGTATTGTGTAGCATGCAATTCGGGGGCGTGCAGCGCGTAGTAGCCGGTGATGTTGTTGACGTCACGCTCCAGCATGCTCCAGGCGTTGTTATTGGCCGCCGCATCCACGGCCTGGGGCAGGTCGATAATCACCGGACCGGTTTCATCCACCAGCACATTGAATTCCGACAGGTCGCCGTGCACCAGCCCGGCACAGAGCATGCGCGTCACGTATTGCATGACGACAGCATGATCCTGCAGCGCCTGTTCCGCGGACATGGACACATCGTTCAGGCGCGGCGCGACATTGCCCTCGTCATCGGTGATCAACTCCATCAGCAGGACACCGTCAATGCAACCGTAGGGTTGCGGGACGCGTACACCGGCATGGGTCAGACGATAGAGCGCATCCACTTCGGCAGTCTGCCAGGTTTGCTCCTGCTCGTTACGACCGAACTTCGAGCCCTTTTCCATCGCACGGGCACGGCGGCTGTTACGCACCTTGCGGCCTTCCTGGTAGAGCACGGCCTGTTTGAAGCTGCGCTTGTTTGCTTCCTTGTAAACCTTGGCGCAGCGGATCTCGGCGCCGCAGCGCACGATATAGACGGCGGCTTCCTTGCCGCTCATCAACTGACTGATGACTTCATCCACCAGGCCGTCATCAACCAGGGGCTGGAGTCGTTTTGGTATTTTCATGGCGTCCTTATACCCTACCTGGACGCTGGAGGGAACGGCCTGGCGCTATAAGGGCTCTTTTTGCCGGTAAATCAACACTAAATCTCGTCATTCAACATACTTTTAACCAATCGACCGCGGATTTCTGTCAATTAAAGGTAATAAAGCGATATACAAGGCTGGTTTTTGACATAATGCAGTTAACTCTCCCATTTACTCCCCCTCCCGATGCCCACTGAATTTCACTCTGCCGAATCTGATGCGATTATCGCCGCCACCCGAACCTGGCTCGAACGCGCCGTGATCGGTCTTAACCTGTGTCCCTTCGCCAAATCGGTTCACGTGAATCAGCGTGTGCGCTATGTTGTGAGTGACGCGCAGTACACTGATGAGCTGCTGCAAGATCTCTCCAGTGAACTTCGCGCTTTGCATGATGCGGACCCCGACGTTTGCGAGACAACGCTGTTAATTCATCCTGGCGTACTGACCGAGTTTATCGAGTACAGTCATTTTCTGCGTGCGGCCGAGGCCGCTGTGTCAAAGCAGGGACTGGCGGAGGAATTTCAGATCGCAAGCTTCCATCCTGATTACCAGTTCGGTGATGCGGGGCCGGATGATATCGAGAACTGCACCAATCGTTCACCTTATCCCATGTTGCACCTGTTACGTGAATCGAGCATCGCGCGCGCAGTGGCCGCGTTTCCCGACGCTGCCGTGATCTATGAAAAAAACATCGAGACCTTGCGCCGCCTCGGCCATGCGGGGTGGCAGCGTTTGTGGATTACTGATGATGGCGTATCTTCCAGCCAAGGCGACAATCAGGGTGGAACACGGATTTCCAATGGATGACGCGCCTTGTGGTCAAGCCCTGGGAGTGCTTCACAGAGCTGAATTCAAGTTGAGGACATTAGAAATGAAAAGCGGCGTTGCACGATCGAGCGAGCTACCCCACATTACCGAAAACACCACCCTTGTCGTTTCCACGGACGGTGACCTGTTCAAGTTCCTCAAGCGCACGGATCCCGATGGCAACGTCGCTTCGTCCCGGCGCTCAGGTACCAGATGATGAGATTGAGCTTTCCGAACACAAGCCGCAGTTTCGATGCGAATAAAAACCGCGTCTGCTTTTGGGGATATGACAGCACCATCGAGATTTCATTCTTTGTTGAAGCAGACGCTTTGAAAAGGCTGTGTCCAGAGATGGGAAGCACCGAAACGGAATTTCTACAGGCGTTCGATGCTGCACTGGACCGAATCCATAAGGTTGCAGACAAGGTTTATGTTAGCGGCGGCAGTGGCAAAGGCACCTATACCTACATCCTGGCAGCGGAAGATTTCTGAGGCTTGTTTCACACTGGCTGTGGTGAGGTTGGAGGGATTAGCGGCCAGAACTTGAAAGGGACAGGTTGGATGATTGTGGACGGTGTAAACCACCCCAATAAATCTATTTTTTAGTTATGCTCAGCGCAAGACCTGAACCTGATCTTTTGTTGCCGTGCCCATTCGCATTTGGAATAACTAATATTCTATTCATCCCGATTATCTGAGTGTAGAAATACGATAGCCTTTCATTAACCAGTCGGTTCAGGAGGCTTCTGATGAATAATTTTTTTAACCTGATATACAAACAGGGCAAGAGAATTTCAACAGTACTCCTGGTGAGTTTATGTTTACTGTTTGCACACCCGGCCAGTGCAATGGATATACAGTGTGACCTGGCAGAAAACAGTCACGTTAATCCGGTTATTTTTGACGCCATGCTGGAGGCTGCGAACAACGGTTATCTTTACAGCGTCGATACCAGCATCTCAAACGTCTCTTTCCAGGTAAATCATTTTCCGCTCAGCACCGTCAAAGGTCATTTTAAAGAATTTCAGGGTGGCCTGGCCTTACCTGTGGAGACAGACCAGTCCAGACAAATTTTATTTCTTATTAAAGTAAACAGTATGTCTACCGGTGATCATAATATGGATGATTATCTTAAAAGTACTGTCTTTTTTGATGCGACACAGTTCCCCGATATCATATTTGTCAGCACAGGCTTTGAATGGATTAATGACAAAACAGCACGTCTTCATGGCGAGTTAACACTGCGTGGTACAACAAGACCACTCGTATTAAATGTGCAAATACATACAACTGAAAATAACAACATTAAACAAAGCCTGAAAATGACCATGATTGCCAATGCAGAAATCCGGCGCTCAGATTTTGGCATGCACGAACTGCCACTACTTGTCAGTGACACCGTCAGGTTTAAACTCAGAATTGAAGCTTCCAGGGTGGGTAGACAGATCTGATTTGACAAAAATGGTAATACAAAGAATAGCACTGGTGTCACAATCACTCGCGAGATAACTATTTAAAAGAAATAGCAGTATCACCACTATTTTCAGTCACCTACTCTCTACTCGGCCTATAGGGCTTATGCAGCCTCCAGGGAATCAGCATAGGTACGCTATGCTGGTAGTGAATATAAGTCTCACGAAACTCGGCAACCAGATCACGTTCCTCAAGGATGGTTCCTATAACAATCCAGGCGCTAAAAAGAGTATTGAATAGTAGACGTTCTACTGTAATGTCCGGGCAGCACCATATCATCAGTAGAGTAAAAAAATACAATGGATGGCGCACCCAGCGGTACGGTCCTCGTATTGCAAGCGCTGTATCAGGTACATATGAAGCATGAATTTGGGCCACGATTTGTTGATTCCCGAACACATCAAAGGAGTGCAAAGCGCGCATAGCCCAAATCATACCGATCAGCGATGCGAAAAAAACAGCGTGCGCCACCCATCGCGCGACACCCTGAAAACTTACTAATGTGTGCCCTGAATTCTGCCAAAACAACACTAAACATATTAATACAACACCGGAAGCAACGGTATATAAAGCGCCCTGGAACTGAACAGGGATGATCACAGTTAACCGCTGGCGGAATGTTTTTCGTATCATTCCGCTGTGTTGCACAAAAAACAATAGACACAGCATAGAATCCCATGCCAGGACACCTGTCTTGCTCAATCCCAACTCTATAACTGCGAACGAATAGCCGAACAGAAACAATCCAAATAGCAGCAGTGAGAAACCGCCGACCATGCTTGTGATAACAAGTACCGGGTACGCAACGAAGTATTTTGAATTTGTCACCAGTGGCCTCTTCTACCGCACAAGGCGGACACTACACTTATTTCACTAGACGGGCATTGAAAATATCATTCACTCGGTACACTACCCACAGATTACCTGCTTCCAGATTTCGAGGGATGTGAATGCACCTCATTTGTCACTTAGCCGATTATTCTTTCGTCAGGTTTTTATTTCGTCTTCTTCAATTACTTCTTTTTCAACCTTAGCTGCCTCAATCCATTCGATTATGCCAGGTTGCTCCATTACGTTTTGGACGTAGTCATGTTCCACGCCTTCTAATGGAATGTCATATCCTCTAAAACGAAGTGCAATCGGTGCGAACATAGCATCAGCAATCGAGTATCTTCCAAACAACCACTGCCCCTTGGTTCCGTACTGAGATCTGACATATCGCCAAAGCGTCTTGATTCTTTCTATTTCTCGTTCAGCCTCTATTGATAACTGAATATTTCGGAATATTTTTCTACAATTCATCGGTAGCTCGTTTCTCACGTTCACATAACTGGAGTGCATTTCGGAACTTACTGATCGTGCGACAGCTCGAGCGTTTACATCAGAAGGCCATCCATTTGAATCCAGGTATTGCTCGGAAATGTATTCGAGGATAGACATTGAATCCCATACGACCAATTCACCATCGATTAATACTGGTACTTTATAGTCTGAATTATATTGTGAAAGTTCTTCGTTGGTGTTGCCAGTAAACAGTGCTATTCGTTTTTCCTGAAAATCAATGTTGTGCTGCTTCATAAACACCCACGGCCTTAGAGACCATGACGAATAGTTTTTGTTTCCAATTATTAACGTCAAAGCTGACATTGATACTTTCCTATTGCGAAACCACGTGTATTATCTAAAAAGCCATGTACTTTATGCGCAGTCCTGCGTAAAGCACGAACTTGAGTACATTGCTATATGTTTGGCTTAAACCAGATTTCTATTTCATCGGTTTCTTGCTCAAACTCAGCGGCATGTATAGTGCCGGCAGGTACATGATACCAGTCACCAACGCCAAATCGAGTAACTTCACCATCCATTGCCAGTATCAGTTCGCCACGTGTAATTACGCCATAATTGTCAGTTTCGTGGGAGTGCTCCGGGATCGATGTACCAGCAGGATATGAGGCAAATAATACATCACCATCATTTGCTTCTAGTTTATATGCATCAAAACGCCCATCATAAAGCGGAAGCGTCTTGATTTTGTCTGGATATTTTCCTGCCATTTAACTACTCTCCTGACACACATAAATTAACAGTAGCTGCAGAACCACTGCTGTCCCACCTACACGTAATTCCGGCGTAAGCGGGACTAAATTCAATAGGATTAAATTTGAACAGCCTTAGGCTGGCCCCCAGGGCAGAATACACGGAGGTATTCTGTAATCCGGTGGCCTTTGGCACATACACCAATCATTGACATGCTGGACACCAGCCTTCGTGGCTATGATATGGTTTCTATTCTGGAATTTCATGTCCATTTACAGACCAAAGATCATGCGCTAGCCGTACAGCGCTTTCTATCCCCTTATAGTAGCCGGGAATCTGTTGAATCACCCTGTACCCTAGCGAATTGTAAAAATCTCTTGCCTCGTTGTTACTTAATCGGGTCTCTAAATAAATAACGCCTGTGCCATTGCATAGCGCAGTTTCCTCTAACCACTTGATCATCCGTGTCCCTACGCCTTTACGTCTGTACTTTGGAACAACGCCAAACAAGTCAAGGTGCGCCTCTCCATCCAGATACCTCATCACTGCGAAACCAATAACAAGATTTCCTTCGCGAGTAACAATGACATTCGCGTCTTTCCCCTTTATAGCCTTCAGTACGCGCGAAGGCGTCCACGACCAACCCAGCCCTGTCTCAATCAGATCCCTCGACATATTTGCTATGCACGTTGCATCCGTAATATTCGCCAGCTGGATAGAATCGTTACAAATCATCGTGTTGCCTGCACTTAACGTCGCATAAAACAGGCTCATTTCCGGGGAGGTAAGCGTGCTGCCATCGCAAAGAAGCCAGTCCATATTACTTTGTGTTGCTAGACAGTCAGGATACCAAATATTTCTTCAGTGGCTCCCAATATCTTTCATGCCAACCCTGTTCAAGATGATCCTTGTGTTCCTGCGGAAATCCCGTATGGTCAAATATCAACTTGGTTTCGGTATCACTTACTTTCTCAAATTCGAATTTGGCGATTGAATAAACGCCTGGCTCCCAGTTGGCTACACGCCACGCCTGCACAAGTCTCTCAGCCGGTATGTTTTCAATTGTTTGGCCTAATATCATTCCATCAAAGCACGAAAACTTACCACCCGGTTCCGGATCAATCTCGGCTGAAGCGCCCGAGAACTCACCAAATAATTTCGCATTCGTGAGTGCCTTATAAACGCTTTGCACGTTAACGTTGAATAATATTTCTTGGTGAATAGACATTGCATTTCCTCACTATCATACTTAACTGTCAGTATGTGAAAATTTGAGGCAGGCCACGTTTATCACAATTTCATTTTCAGATTAAACATGGTCTGTACCCTATTACTTTAATGTGGCCCGATTTAGAGATAATACACCTGGTACCAGGCCACCTGTCTGATCTGGGCATAAGTAAACAGTGTCATCTGGTATTTGCTCTACTCCCCATGCAGAATAGTAAGCCTGGTAGGTTCCATTCACTAATACAACTTCAATACCAGTAAGAAAACCAAGCGATTCATAAGCATACTGCGCATCGTATGTCAGGTCTCGCTCGCTGTAATCCGGGACCCAGCTAATCCCATCATTCGATACTGCATGCCAAAATCCATTAACTGTATTAAAACTACAGGGAATGGTCGATTTCTCAGTGTCAGTATCGTTGCTGAACCACATTTCGTACTGAAAGCTATCAGGATTGAACAATACACTGGGTTGTTGGCCAGCAGCGACCTCGCCCACCCTGGCGAGACTCGAAAGTGGATTATCGTGAGTAAAACTCCAGCTGATGCCATCAACTGATGTTGCATGCGCTATACCAAACGCGAGCGGTGAACGTCCCGTTGCTGTGACCGGACTAGGTACAGCTTCGGCGTAACTGGAGAACCACATGTGGAAAAGGTTGTCGCGGTAGACCACCTCTGGATCCGCTACCAGACCATCACCGAAAACACCAGGTAGACTGCCACCGAACAAGGCTGCTTCAGCAACAAGTACCAGGCCAGGCTTGTTATTGACTCCCGGGGTGTGGCGAGTAAACAGTTTTCCATCGGCCGAATAAGCTAAACCTATCTGGTAATACGGGAAAGTTGTTGGTCGATTCTCACTGGCAGCTAATGTCGTATTAGCCCCTGAGTACCACAGCATGAACTTCTCACCAGCTGGTGCTGAGAGATCCGGGTTCTTGATAACAGCGGGGGTTTCTGCATGCGTATGATCCCAGGCAACGGGATTGGCCGATACTTGAAAAGCGATTAGAGGCGCTGTCCAGTTAATTCCATCGAGACTTTCTGAATACTTAATGGTGATGATTTCATTGCCCGATGCAATTGCCTTCTCCGTCGATGAAAACCATGCTTTCCATTGATTGTCTTCGTTATCAAACAGCACTGTTGGGTCGGCCGGCCCAAAGTCCAGTGTTGTAGCCGTCAGCTCAGGTACAATAAGCGGGTTTTCGACTTGCCGTACCCATCCTGTTGCTGAACTGGAAAAATCGTCACTACCACAGCCTGATATATCAACAGCCAGAACAATGGTGCACAGTATTTTTATTATGTTGTTCAATTTTCTCTGGCCTCATAAAGGGTGAGCTAACGGGTGCTTCAATTTAGTGCGGGATCTTGCCTGGCAAACAGAATTGACAGGGATCAGACGGGGATCATTACAGCGGAGACCATATCTTCATGAATAAAAATACCAGTCTGTCGCCAATTATTTTTCCTAATGGACAGTAAGCTGCCAGGAGAGACTGCCAACCTGCCATATGGCAACATTGATCATCTTGATCCTGACAGTCAAAAATCGATTGCCAAAGGGGACAGATTTATTTGGGATATAGCAAATTTCATGTTCAAATAAATCCGTCTCCCTTGGTTCACAATTCATCCCTTTGGGCCAACGGTCTAACAAGTAAATTTAGTCTATCTTTAATACAGAAGATAATAACAGGATACGAATGGATCATCTATATATTGCACGCCAGCCAATTTATGACCTGAACAAGGCTGTCATGGGCTATGAGCTACTTTACCGTAGTAACGCAGCCAATCAGGCCAATATCACTGATGCTTACCAGGCATCCTGTGAAACTATCCTTAATACATTTATGCACATCGGCATCGACAATATTGTCGGTAGTGCTCTGGCATTTATTAATCTGCCACGAGAATTTGTAATCAACGACAGCCTCACCCCGATGTTCAGAGATCAGAGTGTGCTGGAAATACTTGAAGATATTCAACCCGATGAAGAGGTTATCAGCGGTCTGAAACGACTAAAATCCGAAGGCTATCGAATTGCACTGGATGATTTCGTATTTCGTGATGAACTCATTCCCTTCGTTGAGTTAGCCGATTTCATAAAAATCGATGTAAGAGCACTGGAGAAGGCAGACATAGAACACCAGGTCGCTCTACTGAAGTCATACAATGTAAAGCTTATTGCCGAGAAAGTTGAGACCCATCTGGCATATCAGGATTGTTCTGATCTCGGCTTTGAATATTTTCAGGGATTTTTCTTTTGCCATCCCGTAATGCTTACACGAAAATCACTGCCCAGCAATAAACTGGTGATTCTAAACATGATAGGTAAGCTACATGAGCCGGATATTAGCCCGGATGAGCTAGAAAAGATTCTTGTTCAGGACATTGCACTCTCATATAAATTACTTCGCTATATCAACAGTGCTGCATTTGCATTAAGGCGTGAAATTGACTCAATTAAAGATGCAATTATCTTGCTCGGCATGGACAACATGAAAAACTGGTTTACATTACTTATGATGTCAAGGGTTATTGAATCAAAACCAACCGAGCTGATTGTCACCGGCATGATTCGTGGAAAGATGTGTGAAGTACTCGCAGAGAATAAACACCCCGAAATTAAGCATCAAATGTTTACTATTGGTCTGTTTTCCGTACTTGATGCACTAATGGATCAACCCTTAATTGATCTGCTGGATAATGTTGTCCTGAGTACGCCTATAAAACTCGCCTTACTCGATAAAACAGGCATTCAGGGTGAAATATATCAGCATGTTTTACAATATGAAAAATGCAACTGGGGTGAATTAGACAATTTGAATGTTAATGCCGATGAATATACCCAGTCTTATCTCAACGCGGTAAGCTGGGCCGACCAAAGCATGAATGCCCTGCTTAATGCCTAACCACAGGACGATTAAACGCTAGCGCCTCCATTTTTGCTTTTGTGTATTAGAAACATAGCAATCTGACCCCTATTACTCTATTACTTGAGCAGGGTGGTTTATTGCCCTGCGTTTTTAATTAACTTGTTATGTTTATCCCGTAACATAGTAACTATAAATACCATCACCCAATAACAAATAACCAGGATCTGCATGTGCGCCTGGATCAATCGTAGTTCCTGGGGTTGGAATGAAAAGCCCGCTTTCTTCAACAAAGAAGGAATCAAGCTTTATATAAATTCCTTTTTCAATTTTTATAATTGATTCAGGATTCAGTTCAGTAATATCAGATGGCCACCACTGCTTTTCTATACGATTCCCATTTAGCGGAGCATCAAATAATTGCCCAGACGCTAATTTCAATTTGACTAGTTTAAAATTATCTGCATCATGATGCCCAGTGCAGGCACTTAATATGAATATCAGAAAAAAGGGTACGGAGGGATATTTTTTTAACCATATAGATAAATTGGTCAAAATTTAATCCCTCCGCCCCCTTTAATGATTTCATTTATTACACATAATGCCTCGCACAGGGCTGCCAGCTGGCAGCCTTATGCGAGGCGCTTTACCGCACATGTTTAAGCGATTTGCTGTGTGTTTATTACTAAAGTGGTACAACTTTATTTGCACAAGGACCTTTCTGGCCTTGTCCTACTTCAAATTCTACCGCTTGGCCGTCTTTAAGAGTCTGCGTAACCTCCACCACTTTGAATTTCTGAATGATGAACGAAAAGATCTTTACTGCCATCTTCGGGAGTAATAAAACCAAAACCTTTAGCTGCATCGAACCACTTTACTGTACCTTTGCTCATAATATATTCTCAATATAATTGGTGAAATTATTAACTTTACACATTCGAATTCACCGGGTCGAATATGGAAATAATATTGTTCTACGAAAACATATAACGGTTGGGCTAACTGGCGCGCATTTTATTACGCGTCCATAGACAGTTTGTTATGTGTTTATTGTGAGGCAGCATTGCTGATTATTATCCGTGAGTTAAAGAAATACAAACAAATGTATTTAGTATGCTTGAGCTTTTAATAATAACGCCCCCTTTAATTCTTAAAACCGTGGTCTGTCCAAATTATTCTAAGTCATAACACCGGGGCGAAATTCCTTAGCGCTGCGCTTTCCTTTATTATCTTTGCTGGTCGACTTTTTCTGTTGCAAAAGTTTAACTTTTTTAGCGATCAAGCCTCGCTTATCTGAGTGACATTCAAATTCGACCATCACACCAACTTTTAAATATTCACAGTTAACAAGGTCGGCCTTGAATACCATAATGTCTGGACCATTCCCGTTATCGAGAAAACCGGAGTTTTTATCCCGAAACCATTTTTTAACGATAGTTTGTAACATCTCACTCCTTTCTTACTTTACATTAATAACTAATATTAACACCAGAGCTGAATAGCATGGTAACAACATATTTGCATTTTTTGTTGTCAGAGTAAAATCTCTCATAAACTCTTTGGTCTGCATATAGCGGGCGGCGAAATTACTTTTTTAACCACATTATAAAGTTGAATATCATTTAATCCCTCCGCTCCCTTTAACTTTAATTTTCCTTCAGGCTACTTTAAACACATAACTCGCCATAGGCAATTCTCAGCGAAATGATTTTATCGGGTGGAATGGCTATCCCCTGTAGCCAGTCCTGTTCATCTACAATGAGTTCGACGGTTATCAGGCATTTCTGCCTGCGTTTGTCATAGCGGTAGCATACGCATACAAGCTGGTCACCATATTACCTTGTATAGCGTTTGCTTCCATTCTGTCCGGGCCTTATTGTGGCTTTTACTTCGATGTCTTTCTCCTTTTATCAACATATTTGGGGTCAGAGGAAAAACTATTCCTCGTTATACTATAGTTTTTCCTCTGACCCCAAATATTATTTAAGATAACCAGGCTACCTATTTCTTTTCCCATAAAAAACTACGGACAAGAAGATAACCGCCTATCAATGCTATTATCGCGGCAATAATGTCGCAAGTCCCTGAAATATTAGCGGCATAATTTGCCCTACTGAGTTCCCCTGATAAACCTCTTCCATGGCCACTAGTTAACGGAAGTATAATCTTTATAATTAGCGGTTTCGCTAATACGATTGCTGCAGCACTAACAAATAATGTTATTGGAATGCCTAATTTTCTCTCCTTAGTTATACTAGCCTCAATGTTACTACCTTTATTGCCATCTTCACTACTAAAACAGGATTCACATAACCCATTTTTTAATTTTAAAACACCTGCTTGATAACCACACTTCTTACAATTGCCAATCATGCTTATTCTCCTATTAAAGGGGACGTAGCGATTAATAAGTGCTTGGGGTCAGGCCTTACAATTGACATCATGTGAAATGTAAGGCCTGACCCCGTTACGCCCCCTGAAATGTAAGGCCTGACCCCGTTACGTCCCCTGCTTTTACGGGTCGGCTGTAGCCATTAGTTATACCGTTATCTCACTCAACGTTTTTTAATCGATGATATAGAAGGTCTAATTCTTTGGCCATTTGTACATCTAAAGAAGAAATTCGATTCCCAATATCCCACGTTGAAAGATAAACGGTGACACTCTTCCATTGATTTTCCCATCGAGGATGATGTCTGAGTTCGTTTATCTTTGGCACGGCATGATGCATAAAAGCAATAGCAGATTTAAATGAGTTGAAACGATACACCTTTCTAAGTTCTTGTCGCGGTTTTGGGTAGTCACGGGGAACTGTGCTTTCGATTGGTTCCCAACCAGGAAGTAAAGCTACTTCGACCTCCAGTTCGCTAGCCGTCAAGGCAGGAATGGTCACTCCCGGTTGTGGCAACGGCACGGCCGTTTGGTTATCTATAAACTGATGCTCTGATTCCAAAACTTCAATTAGTTCCGCTAAATCGCGATCCCATTTTTCGTCACGGAGTTTCAATGCCTGATGATTCAGAAATCCTTGAATATCTGGCGGTAGTGCTTGGATTGGTGGTAGCGCATCCGCACCGGCAACCAATAATGGAATGATTGGTTTCTTTTCTTCTATCGCATGCGAAAGTTCATTGCGAACCCAGTCATCGGTGTTATCGAGTCTGCGCTGTCCATACTCATTTGCCGCTGTGAGCCAACGTGGTCCAATAACCGAAAGCACAACATCGGCTTCCTCCAAAGCCTCACGTAAGCGATTTGGCCATAACGCTCCAGGTAGGATTGCCCCTACGTCCAGAAATACATGTGTTGGGCCGAATCTTGCCCGCAATTGAGCGTAAAGTCCCTGAGCAGCCTGAGCCGTATCGGAACGCCTGTAGTTTATAAATGCAATTGCCATACTAGCGTAAATTTCCTGTATAACGTTTGAGCTAAGCAGGCCGCAGCGGCGGCACGCCGTTGTGGCTCCGCTTGAGCGAAGGGTTAGACTCCAATGTGCTCACCGCACCACTCACAGTATTGCGCAAGGGCAAGACTGAAGCCTTCACATTTTCTGCATTTGATCATTGTTGCCGAGCCACCAGCGAATGGTCTAATCTTGTCGCACTGCTTGCAGATGTAGTCATTGAAGCTCTCATCACACTTCCAGCCACAGAAGATACAGTACCAGTTCTTTGGACGCGCATACAGATAGTCATCGAACTTCAACTCGGGGCTCGGTGTGGCAGTGCCTGAATCACGACTACTGCTACGCATCCCCCAGATCGCTAGCAGCCTTTCCTTTGCATCGGGGGACTCATTCCAGCCTATCGACTGAATCAGACGTAAGCGAAGGTGAAGTTCAGTTGCCTTTACGGTGTCAATGAGTAGCGGAATGAGGCGCGGGCTTCGATTTTCGAGCGCCCAATCAACTTCACAACGAACCCACTCCGAACCTATCGAGTTCCGCGACACGACAACCAAGAACCAGTCAGAAGACTGCAAGCCGGAGCGGATCGCGCTTTCCCATTGTGTGCCTGTGTTGATCGTATCTTTGGAGTACCAAGTCCTAAGGCCGTGCGAGTGCAAGAAGGGAATAAGATGCCCTTCGACGAACGGCCGATCGACAGCTGCATGACTGACGAAGACAGTGGTCATTGGCGTCTAACTACAATTAGAGCCCCAAAAATCACTTTTACAAAAAGAACTTTTAGGGAATATAACAATCCCGGTTACCATCATATCAATTACTTAGTCTCATATTAGAGAGCATAAACGCGTATTCAAAAGTAACATGGAGGTGCTTATGAGGCAAAAACTTTGATTAGTATATTCGGCCTTCTTTCATTTCATATTTAACGGACATTCAGCAGCAAATTACCCCACCGATCCACCCTCGCCTGCCAGCCTTGATCGATCCAGGTTGTAGCTGTAGTTTCAGTAATCAACGCCGGGCCATCAATACATTCATCAACCTTCAAAGCATTCCTTGTATATACCCTGACAGGTTGATCGAAGCCGTAGACGGAAGCAGTACTGACCTGCACTTCTTCTGTGGGCTGCCACGCGGGCAGCTCGAATGCGGGCTTCTCTCCGAGCAATCGTACTCTCAGGTTCACCAGTTCGACGGCGATATCCATACGGTGGCCGTACTGGGTTTCGTGCAGCTGGTGAAATGCCTGTGCCAGTTTATCGGGCCGGTCCCAGGGCAGGTTCAGGGTGTAGCTTTGGCCGACATAACGCAGGTCAGCACTGTACTCGACCTGCATGTCACTGTCGCCGGCAATTTCGCGCAATTCCTGCGCTGCGGTGTGGCGCAGTTGTTGATAATGTTCGGCAATGGTTTTTTCATCACTTTCTGTCAGCACCTGTTGCAGTGTAATCGAGCGTTCACGGCTGGGTTCGGCCACGAGCATGCCCAGCGCGGACAGGACGCCGGCATTGACCGGGACCAACGCACGCTGCATCTGCAATGCGTCGGCCAGGGCACAGACATGCAGGCCACCGGCGCCGCCGAAGGAAACCAGGGTGTAGTCTTTCGGGTTTTCACCACGCTGTACCGACATCACTCTCAAGGCACGCACCATGTGGTCATTGACCACTGCGATGATGCCCCTGGCGGCCTCGAATTGATCCATGCCCAGGGCGTCGGCAATGGCATCGACTGCGGCTGCGGAGCGGGATTGTTGCAGTTGCATGCGTCCGCCGAGGAAAGCATCCGGCAGCAGGCGCCCCAGTACCACGTTGGCATCGGTGACCGTCGCCACTGTTCCGCCCTTGCCATAACAGGCCGGGCCGGGATCGGCACCGGCGGATTCGGGGCCGACCAGCAGCAGGCCACCGGCATCGACACTGGCGATGGAGCCGCCGCCGGCGCCGATGGTGTGCATGTCGACCATGGGGCACGGAAATCGAGCGACGGTACTGAACCGAGACATA
>CAWEEC010000025.1:0-20062 GCA_963807785.1 uncultured Gammaproteobacteria bacterium
CCACTGTGAGCAGATCATGGGAAGGTTGCAGGTCCGTAATTTTCCATCAGTCCGGAGACCGGCCCGTGTAGTCATCAACCAGGTTGCGGCGGGCAGCTAGGGTGCAGAACATCACTGCAGCAATCGCGGTGCGATGTTTTTTCCTTGTTGCCTCCAGTCTTTTGGGGGTGTCCTTGTACAGAGTATTTTCATTCGGCGTATTCATGCTCACAGCCGTGTTGCATGGACCGGTATTCGCTGCCACCGATCGATCCCGGCTGTTGTGGTCAGTGGCGCGCGCACAGAACAGAGCACATTAACAACGCCCGCCAGTATAAGCGTGATTACGCGGAAACAGATCGAAGCCAGTGGCGCACGTCATATCAGCGAAGTGTTGCGCGGTCAGGGCAGTGTACAGGTCAACGACCTCTACGGTGACGGCAGCCGCGCTTCGGTCGGTATGCGCGGTTTTGGCGAAAGCGCTGCATCCAACACCCTGGTGCTGGTTGATGGGCGACGCTTGAATAATCCCGATATTGCCGCGCAGGACCTGAACAGTATTGCACTCGAAGACGTCGAGCGTATCGAGATCGTGCAGGGGAGTGCTGGAGTACTGTTTGGTGACCAGGCTGTCGGTGGTGTTATCAATGTGATAACCCGTATACCCGATACACCAAGGCATTCATTGAAATTGTCCGCTGGCAGCTACAACACGCTGAAATTATATGGCACGACATCGCAGGCGCTCGATAACGGTATTAATTATTATCTGTCGCTGGATGCACGCGAAAGTGATAACTACCGTGATCATAATGAAACATCCTATTTCAATGGTTTTGGCAAACTCGGGTATGAATATACCTCGGGTACTGTTTTTGGTGAAATTCAATACGTTAATGATGAGCTCAATACGCCGGGTACCCTGTTTGAAGACCAGGTAATCGCTGATCGCAGACAGGCGAGTCCAAATTTTGCCAATGATTTTTCCAATGTCAACACGTCGATATCACGTCTCGGTCTGGTGCAGCAACTGGGTAACAACTGGTCGTTCGAAGGCGAACTCACCGGCAGGGACAGTGACGGTGAGTTTCGCCTGAGTTCGGTGTTCGCTGCGGAAACCGAAACCGGTACCCAGGACAGGCGGGTTGTTGAAATCACTCCAAGAGTGATTGGTTTTATACCGGCTATGAACAACACCATGATGACACTGGGCGCTGATGTCATTGCGAGTGATTACAGGCTGACATCGCGTTTTGGTGATCAGTCAAATGACCAGACACAACGCTCACTTTATGCGCAAGCCGTTATACCGGCGAGTACGATCGTGGATCTGACCCTGGGCCTGCGCTATGCAGAAGTACAGAACGATTTACAGGACACGGGTACATTTGCAATCTACCCCGCCGGTGTAGAGATTGACGATGATCTCACTGTTGGTACATTCGGCCTGGTTGTAAAGGCTGATGAGAACTGGCGACTGTTACTCCGCGCCGACCAGAACTACCGCTTCGCCAAGGTGGATGAATACCTGCAGCCGCTGTTTACACCGACATTTACCCCGGTGGTCCTGAAGACACAGCAAGGTTTGTCTGTTGAAACCGGTGTTGAGTGGGAGGCCGGCAATGACAGCGCAAAACTGTTGATCTATCAGCTGGAGCTGGAAAACGAGATTGCCTACGACCCGGTCAATTTCGCCAACATCAACCTGGAGGAAACGCGACGCACTGGCGTTATTACCAGCGGGCACTGGCAGCAATCAAAACGACTCGGATTATCGGTGAGCTATACCTTTACCGATGCAGAAGTCATCAAAGGTGCGTTTAGAGGCAAGGAGATCCCTCTGGTTGCCAGGCATTCCGCGCTGCTCGGCGCCGATTACCAGGCATCTGATACCTGGCAGCTTCATGCCGAACTGTTTGCGCTCAGTGAGCGTGTGTTCTCCGGTGATTTTGACAATGTTCTGGGTATGTTGCCCGGTTATGGTGTCGTCAATCTGCAGGCACAATACACTTACAGTGAATTTATATTCACTGGCAGGGTTAATAATCTGCTCAACCGGCAGTATTCGGATGTCGGTCAGTTGAGTTATGATCCGCTAACTTTTGTAGAGAGGGAAGCCTTCTTTCCGTCACCCGAGATCAATTTCATACTGACAGCGGCCTGGCAATTCAGATAATCTATACATTATGAAACCGGGTATCAGTCCAATATCGGTCACTACCGTTTTTTCGCTTGCGTTGCACGCGTCGCTGGCCGTGGCCATCGTGCAGTCAACTCATGTCACACAGGCAGCGGGAGAGGGTATAGAAATCGAGCTGGTTAGCTCAAGCTATATCTCCAACCAGCATGAAACCGAGCAGGCGGCAAACAAAGTGCAAACATCCAGTCGACAGCCTGTCTATGCTGAGCAGCGGCAAACTACTGTCAGGCAGGCAAGCAGGCAGAAGTATGCCGGCGAAGTAGTAGCTGAAAACAGAAAACGACTCGATGTATCTGCAGTTGAATCAACAGGTATTAATATCGATTCAGGCAGCGATGTGTTAACACGTTCAACGAATGCAAGCTCGCATAAACATTCAATCGTCGAGCTATTGCACGCAAAAATCAGTGAGCATAAACATTACCCTTACCTTGCAAGAAGACAGCGTCGTGAAGGTATTGCGCGGGTCGGATTTGTACTCCACCCGGATGGCACCATCAACCAGGCGCGGCTGGTGAATTCAAGCCGTACACAGACTCTCGACAGGGCTGCGCTGGAGGCTGTGAAAAGTATTGAACCTTTCAGGCTTGCCGGGGACTATCTCGATCAGCCACAGGCCTTCCAGGTCGATGTTGTCTTCAACGTCATGTAAAACATGGGTAATCGACTGACAAGAATATATACCCGTACCGGTGATGCAGGTGAAACCGGAACAGCGGATGGCTCGCGTCTGAGTAAAGATGACAGTCTGATACACGCGCAGGGTGATATCGATGAGCTCAACAGTTTTATCGGTATGCTGGCATCTAAGCTTGATGACAGCAAGCTGGTGGAACTGCTAAACAGGATTCAACATGACCTGTTTGATATCGGTGCCGAGCTCAGTGTTTCACAGCAATATATTACTGCTGACAATGTCGGTTTGCTCGAACAGCAACTTGATCACTTCAATGCCGATCTGCCACCATTGAAAGAGTTTATTCTGCCGGGTGGGGGTGAAGCCGCTTCTCTGTGCCATGTCGCGCGCGCGGTATGCAGGCGGGCTGAAAGAAGCCTGGTAAGGTTGCATCAGGAAAAAGAGACGGGAACCGAACTGCTCGCTTATATCAACCGGCTGTCCGATTTGCTGTTTGTGCTGGCACGGGTAATCACCAGAAGCGCCGGCGAGCAGGAAGTCTACTGGCAGTCAGACAGGTAATAAGTCCGCAAATGAACGCTAATACACGCTAATTATGTGTAATGCATGTGGACAAAAAACCTGACGTTCATGATGTTTAATATATCAGGCGGTTCAATCAACATATATTTGCGTTAATTTGCGTTCATTAGCGGACTAATAGCACGTAGGCGCATAAGCGAAGCGTTGCAGACGATAGCTGACAGGCATGGAGTGGTGTTGCCTTATTCTCAGCCGGTATATTTGATTGATAATAATGAGTCCGCAAATGAACGCTAATACACGCAAATTATGTGTAATGCATGTGGACAGAAAACCTGACGTTCATGGTCTTTGAATGAATCAGGCGATTCAATCATGATTTATTTGCGTTAATTTGCGTTCATTAGCGGACTGATACTTGTTATGTATATTGGTATAGACCTCGGTGGTACCAAAATTGAGGGTATTGCACTCTCCGCTAACGGCGATGAGCTGTTGCGTAAACGTGTGCCAACGCCCGCGGGTGATTACCGGGCAACGCTGCAAACCATCACTGGTCTTGTCGATGAGATCGAATCGACACTGAATCACAAAGGCAGTGTCGGTATTTGTACCCCGGGCGCCATTTCTCCTGCAACCGGCCTGCTGAAGAACTCCAATTCCAAAGGCAGTGTCGGTATTTGTACCCCGGGTGCCATTTCTCCTGCAACCGGCCTGCTAAAGAATTCCAATTCGGTGTGCATGAACGCTAAACCCGTGTACCAGGATTTAACCGCTCTGCTGAAGCGTGATATCAGGATTAGCAATGACGCCAACTGCTTTGCCCTGTCTGAGGCGACAGACGGTGTGGCTGCAGGCGAAGATGCTGTATTTGGCGTTATCGTTGGAACAGGCACAGGTGCAGGCGTGGTTATCAAGGGTCAGGTACTCGGCGGAGTAAATGCGATCTCAGGTGAATGGGGCCATAATCCGTTACCATGGCCGCTGGACGACGAGCGACCGGGGCCGGCCTGTTATTGCGGCAAACACGGATGTATTGAAACTTTTCTGTCAGGGCCTGGTATGAGTCGTGATTATGTTGAATTATCCGGACACACACTGGATGCCAGGCAAATCGTTAATCTCGTTAGCCAGGGCGATGAGCTTGCCGAAACATGCCTGCAGCGCTATGAAGACCGCATGGCAAGAAGCCTTGCTCATGTGATAAATATTCTGGATCCGAATGTTATCGTGCTTGGCGGTGGCATGGGTAATATCGACAGGCTGTATAGCAATGTACCCGGGATATGGAGCGAATATGTTTTTTCGGATCGGGTCGATACGCGCCTGCTTGCGCCGAAATATGGTGATTCGAGTGGTGTACGTGGTGCGGCATGGTTATGGAATGAATAATTGTTATCAATGCTTTGAACCACAGAGAGCACAGAGTTACACAGAGATATATAAATAACTTATACTTTAATTTATCTGGCTTTTTACGAAGATAATCCAGCACGGTGTGAACTGCTATGTGCACTGTAGTGAAATAACAAAATACAAAAGGCAGGAATAAAAATGAAACTCAGGTATTTATCGCTTCTGATTCTAATGGCGTGCAGTTTCGGCGCATTCGCAAACGGTTATATTGGCTTCAGTATGGGCCGTACCTCGGTAAAGGCTGACCTGACATCAGTTGGTGGCGGCAACCTGGATGAGACCACAAATTTGAGTAAATTCTATGCTGGTTACCGCTTGAACAAATACGTATCACTTGAAGCAGCCTATTACAATCTTGCGAAAGCCACTGGCCAGGTCGATTCTGTGGTCAGCGGCAGCGGCGCAGTAGATATGAAAGCAGGTGCTTTATACGGTGTTGCTTCTGTGCCACTGGCAAAACGGTTAGAAGCCTATGTTAAGGCTGGTGCTGCGAGATGGGATGCTGAGCTGGTAAGAGATTCTACGACCGCGAGTGCAGATGGTGTTGACGCGTTTTATGGGCTGGGCATTTCTTACGGGTTTACCAAAGCCTTTGCGGTAACCGCGGACTGGGAAGTCATTGATTCACCCAATCCCGAATTTTCCACTTTGTCAGCGGGCTTCAAGTGGGAATTTAGATAAGGATTAACCGCAGAGCATGTTGCACGGGTTGCAATTATTTTTATCTCACGATGTCCGCTGACGACCCATAAGCGATGTTGGATAACATGTACAAGCCTTGTGTTATGACGGTATTTATGTAGCATAGTTAATTTCTGCTAATCTTGAAAATGTGGCTGAGGCGTTACCGAATGATAAAACTGCCTGCAATTGTAATATGTACCAGTCTAATATTAGCTACGACTAGTACCGCTATGGCTGATGATGGTGCGGCCACTTATAAACTCGTTTGCTCTTCTTGTCACGAATCCGGTGCTGTTGGCGCACCTAAGCTTGAAGACAAGGTGGAATGGAAACATCGCATTACCCAGGGAATGGATACACTATATGCCTCAACGCTGAACGGTAGGTGTAAATTGTTTGTTAAAGACCTTCGTAAAGACCTGTCAGATGAAGCAATCAAGGCTGCCGTTGATTACATGGTTTCTCAGGCCAAGCAACCAAGTCCGTTTCAAAAGTATTAGAAATATCGGGTACATGCGGGCTTTTTGTAGCTGAACGACTGCTAACGACTGTCGGCTCAACCGGTCGATGCAACACATGTGATTGTTAAACAAGTGACTAACCGCAGAGGCGCAGAGACGCAGAAGTTAATTTAGTAAAAGAATGTTCGCGAATATTTATGTCACTCCTGCGACAAATCCGAAGGGATCGGATTTGAACGCACGAAGTGCGGCCCGAAGGGTAAAAGGCAGGAAGCCTGAAATAACGCAGGAGCCCAGTGTCTTTCTTACTACCGTTTGTTATTTGTGACTGAAATAACAAGGCTCTGGATTACAGAATACATCCATGTATTACGAATTACGTCCTGTAATTCGCCTTACAGGTTGTCCTTCGGACACTCAATTTTGCTCCCGGCAAAATTAGTCTGTCCTACGGACCAGCCAAAGGCTGTTCACTAATATTGATTGGATCAATATTGAACATCACGTTTTTTGTGATGGCCCGAAGGGCGAGTCACATGGATGTGACGAGTAAATTCAATCCTGTTGAATTTAGTCCCGCGTTACTTTAGACGCCCTGCCTTACGCTCTTCGGGCCAGCCTACGGTTGTTCAAAATCGTGCCAGACGATTTTGTTGCGGGGATGACCGGGCAGGACGCGACTGCTTGATGAAAGCCGCAATAAAATATTTTCTCGACGTCTCCGCGCCTCTGCGGTGAATTATTATTATTTCTACTGAACGCCCGCTTTGATTGAAAGTGGACATTGATAATTAGAAGTTTTTAGATTTGTACACGACAAGGTTGTTGTGCCGATAGTTATAACGATGGTGAACGTATCACCATCATTTTCTCTATCTGCATATCCTTGAAAGTATGCGGTATGCCACCAACGCCATGACCCGAATGCTTCAGTCCGGCAAAGGGCATCCAGTCAACACGAAAAGCGGTGTGGTCATTGACCATGATGGCCGAGCCGTTGAGGTGTTTAAAGGCATACATGCAGGTGTCGATGTTTTTGGAAAACACGGCCGCCTGGAATGAAACATCAAGCGCATTGGCCCGGGCGATGGCATCATCGATGTCGTCGTAGGAATACACCTGGATTACCGGTCCAAAGACCTCGTTGCACGATATCACCGCATTGTCAGGTGCATTGAACAGTACGGTTGCTTCATAGCTGCTGTCACTGAGTTTATTGCCACCACTGATAAGCTCAGCGCCCTTGTTGACAGCATCCTGTACCCATTCATCGACACGATCAGTCTCGGCGTGTCTGATAAGTGGTCCGATATCGGTGTCCGGCAATGTAGGATCACCGATCTTCATTTTATTACCGGCATCGGCGATGCGTTCAGCAAGCTGACGAGCGATCGATGCATGTGCATATACCCGTTGCACTGAAACACATACCTGTCCGGCATGATAGAAGCCGGCCTTGGCCAGTAATGGCACGGCATCATCGAGATCAGCGTCTTCGGCAACGATTACCGGGGCGACACCACCATGCTCGAGTGCGCAGCGTGTTCCGGGTGCGAGTTTTGAGCGCAGCATCCAGCCGACGCCGGCACTGCCGATGAAGCTGAAAAAGCCGACACGTTTATCGGTTACCAGTTGGGTGGCAACATCATTGCTCGATGTCAGGATGCCCTGGCACCAGGCTTCGGGCAGGCCGGCTTCACGCAGAATAGCGATCAGGCGAAAACAGGATAACGGTGTATCCCCCGCGGGTTTGATGATCACCGGGCAGCCTGCTGCAACGGCAGGCCCAATCTGGTGGACGGCAAGATTGAGCGGGTGGTTGAATGCACTTACAGCTACAACCACGCCTATAGGTTCATGCGTGGTAAATGCGAGCCGATTCATTGATGCTGCATTTTTTTGCATCGGGATTTCTGCACCATGCTCAGTGCGCAGGACTTCAATGCAGTTTTTGATGCCATCGATTGCGCGCGTGACTTCAACTTTTGAGTCGACCAGTGGCTTGCCGCCTTCACGGGCCGCTTCAACAGCAAGTTCGTCAAAACGCGAGCGCATAATGTCAGCCGTTTTATTCAACACCTGGATACGTTGCTCGGCAGTAAGCCAGTTGTTTCTGTCACGGTAAAGTGCATCAGCCGTTTTCAACGCAGTTGTAACGGCATCACTACCACCGGTGTCGACCGTTGCTATAACCGAGTCATCGAAGGGTGCAGTCACTTCGATTTTGCCATCAGGTGTGGCGCCGGGGACCAGAAGCGGGAAGTGATCAGTCATTATTCTTTACCATTATAAATTGTAACCACAGAGGCGCAGAGTACACAGAGGAGATTGTTGTACGAGCAAATCCGACCATGCAAGCTTTTCCTCGCCCCTGGCCACTAGCCCCTGTTTTAAATAGGGCATGCAATATCACCCAGTCGCTCGGTCAGCTTCATGTTCTCGCGGTAATCGATCGGGATAACAACCAGGCTTGGGCCGGATTCGTTAAAGGCCTGTTCCAGTGTTGTGGCCAGGTCTTTACTGTTTTCAACAAAGTGCCCGTGCCAGCCAAACGCGTCGGCCAGCTTTAGCCAGTGCGGATTATCAAAACTGAGGTCGGTGTGGGTGCCGAAGTGCGTTTGCTGTTTCCATGCGATCAGACCGTACTCCTTGTCTTCCCAAACCATGGCCACGATATTTGAATTCAGGCGACGTGCTGTCTCCATCTCCTGTACATTCATCAGGAATCCCGCGTCACCACAAACTGCAATAATACGCCTGTGAGGGAATACGATATCAGCTGCTATTGCGCCCGGAAGGGCGGAGCCCATGGAGCAGAATCCGTTCGGTATCAGGCAGGTGTTGGGTTCATGGCACTGGTAGTGTCTGGCGATCCACATTTTGTGCGCACCGACATCGGACAACAGAATATCCTCCCGCCCCATAACCTGGCGTACATCCCACAATGCTTTTTGTGGTTTGATCACACCCGTGGTGTCATCATCCTTGTACATTTCGAGTTCGGCACTCATGTCACGGCGGGTAGCGGCCTGCTGGGAGAGGTCGTATGTGAGGCCGCCATTGGCATCGACACGCTGGTTAAGCATCCACAGGGTATGGGCAAGGTCACCGACAATTTCAGTTTCGGGATGATAGTTTTCATCAATCTCGGCAGGAAGAAAATCGGCGTGAATGATGTGTTTATTACCCTGAGCGTTCCAAAGTTCTGGATGGTATTCGACCATGTCATAACCCAGCGTGAGCACAACATCTGCGGCATCCATCGCGCAGGCAACAACGTCTTTGGCTTGTAATCCTATGGTGTAGAGACAGTAGTCTGCATCCATATCGACGCAGCCTTTTGCCATGAAGGTGCTGATCACGCCGATGCCGGTTTTTTCACAAAATTCGCGCAACTGCTTGCTGGCGCGTTTGCGAATACAGCCATTACCGGCGAGGATGACGGGGCGTTTTGCGGATTTGAGGATATCGAAAGCGATATCGACAATTTTGTCATCCGGTACCGGCCGTCGGAAACGCTGTGGTTGCATCGGTTTTGCAGAGGCATCTTTGCTGGCGATGTCTTCAGGGAGCTCGATATGGACCGCCCCCGGTTTTTCGGTGCGGGCAAGGCGCACGGCCTTGCGCACGATCTCAGGTATATTGTTTTCGTGCAGAATAGTTGTTGCCCACTTGGTTACCGGTTCGAACATGTGGACAACGTCCATAATCTGGTGGGATTCCTTGTGCAGGCGTTCTGTTGAGCCCTGTCCGGTAAGTACCAGCATCGGTGCGCGGTCCATGTTGGAGTCGGCAACACCGGTGATCAGGTTGGTCGCGCCAGGGCCAAGCGTTCCCAGGCAACCGGCGGTATGCCCGGTGAGACGCCCGTAAATTTCTGCCATGAAGGCGGCACCCTGTTCGTGTCGGCAAAGAATGAATTTGATTTTGTCGGATTTTTCCAGTGACATCATGAAATCGGCATTTTCCTCGCCGGGAACGCCGAAGATATAATCGATTCCCTCCGTTTCCAGGCATTGCACGAACAGGTCGGATGCTTTCATCAGGGTTCCTTTTGGTGTTATTAGTATGGATGAAGTGTCGATGGCTGATTACATGATAGACCTGTAGCGCAGCTAAGCCAACAGCTAAAAGACGCCATCCGATTTGTGGTTATGTTAAAATCGCTCCACCTTACAATGCGGCATGAAGATTGATATGAATTCACGATTAATTACCCTGTCTCTGATCATATTCGCTATCGCGATTTTCAGGTTACTGCCACATCCGCCAAATGTGTCACCGGTTGCGGCTATGGCTTTATTCGGCGGTGCTTATTTCTGTGACAAGCGCATTGCCTTTCTTGTTCCATTCCTTGCGTTATTGTTAAGTGATTTCGTTATTGGCCTGCACGACACCATGCTGTATGTTTATGCAGGCTTTGCGCTGACAGTTGTTATCGGTTTCTGGGTCAGAAATAATATGAACATTAGCCGAATATCTGTTGCAGTAGTCGGCTCCTCCGTAGTGTTTTTTATCATCAGCAATTTTGGAACCTGGTTCACTTCCGGGCTGTATCCGATGTCTATAGACGGACTGATGCAGGCCTACGTAGCAGCAATACCGTTCTTCCAGAACAGTCTGCTTGGTAATATCGTGTTTACCGCACTGCTGTTTGGCGGCTTTGCTGCCTTGCAACGTAATGTTTCCAGCCTGGCTGAAAACGCCTGAGCTTATAACCTGGGCTTATAGCAGGTAAGGCGTTTCAAAGTCACCGTTAAAGAAATTTTTCTCCAGCGGCTTGCGTTCTCTCTCCGCCCGTTCACTCTCAATAAAATCGGCTTCCAGCTGGTTGATATCACCGTAATATCCCAGCGCAATCATCGCCATGGGAGTTATTTGTTGCGGTATATGAAAAATCTGGTGCGCGCGATCAACATCAAAGCCACCCATTTGATGTGCGAACAGTCCCATTGATGTAGCCTGCAGGCAGATATTTTCACTGGCGGCACCGGTATCGTATTGCGCCCATCGATTTGCGCTGCCATTATAACTAAATTCTTCATTTGCGCAGGCCAGTATTAATAACGGTGCATCTTTTGCCCATTGCTGGTTCTTTGGCGCCAGGCAGGAAATCGCAAACTGCCAGGCGACTTTGTTGCTGAATTTATTGCATACAATATAACGCCAGGGTTGTTCATTGAAGCAGGAAGGCGCCCAGTGTGCTGCTTCGAGCAATGCCGTTATTTTTTCATCCTCGATCGCATGCTCAGGATCAAATGCTCTCGGGCTCCAGCGATCTGCAAGCAGGCCTTCAATCGCAACACCTGTGGTTGCTGTTTTTTTCATCATGATTGTTCCGTTGTTAATTGGTCCGGTAAAGAGTAATAATCGACGTTATGTGAAGTACGCAACAAGTCAGCGTACGCTCACGGCTTTATGCCGACACCCTTGTTCAACAGGTGTAACGCGAACATGAATAATCCCGTGATAAACAGAATAATAATCATAAATGCCGTGCCCAGGTCGATATCCGTTATTCCGAGTAATCCGTAACGAAACGCATTGATCATGTAAAGGATTGGATTTGCCAGCGACACGTTTTGCCAGAACTCGGGTAACATCTTGATCGAATAAAAAATACCACCGAGATAAGTGAGTGGTGTCAGGATAAAGGTAGGTATGATGCTGATATCATCAAATGTCTTGGCGTATACTGCGTTGATAAATCCCGCGAGGGCAAACAGAATCGATGTGAGTACGAACACCGCAAGGGTTACACTGTAACTGTGAATTTCAATGCGGGTAAAAAACATCGAAACTAGAGTTACCACAATACCTACAACGATGCCGCGCAACATGCCACCCGAAACAAAACCGGCTACGATGATGTAATTCGGTAACGGTGAGATCATCATCTCTTCCACGCTGCGATGGAACTTTGAACTGAAGAACGATGACACACAGTTGGCGTAGGCATTGCTGATGACAGCCATCAGTATCAGGCCCGGTACGATATAGTCAATATAGGTAAAGCCGTCGATGTCTCCAATCTGCGATCCGATCAGTTGACCGAAAATAACGAAATACAACGCTACAGTAATAGCCGGGGGCACGACGGTCTGCAGCCAGATGCGGATAAATCTGAGGAATTCCTTGATGGAGATGGTTTTGAATGCATGGTACTGGGCATAGAGTTTCATCGTGGATCCCCGCTGCTGAAGTTTCCGCTGATAATGTGCAGCATTGATTTAATCATTATCATTTGTTGCCATTGTTGTTCAGCATTGACATGAACAATTGTTCCAGTCGATTGCTTTTATTACGCATGCTCACAATGTTGATACCGCATTGTGAAAGTTTGTCAAACAGGCTATTGAGGTTATGGCCTTTGTGCATGTCTACTTCCAGTGTACTTTTGTCAAGCAAGCGTACGTGATAATCACCACAGTCAGGCAGCTCATCGATTTCATGCTCGGGATAAAGGACAAAACACTCCATGTTCAATCGACTCAGCAAGGAGCGCATGTTTGTTTGTTCGATAGTTACGCCTTTGTCAATGATCGCAATGTTATTGCACAGGTTCTCGGCTTCTTCCAGGTAGTGTGTAGTTAATATAATCGTAGTGCCATTGGCATTCAGCTCGCGCATGAGATTCCACATTGCGTACCTGATTTCGATATCAACACCAGCGGTAGGCTCATCGAGAATCAGCAGCCTGGGCTCATGTACCAGCGCGCGTGCAATCATCAATCGTCGCCGCATGCCACCGGACAGCTCCCTGGCTATGTCATGACGGCGGTCCCACAGTTCGAGTTTTTCTAAATATTTCTGTGCGCGCTCGCGAGCCAGTTTCCTCGGGATGCCATAGTAGCCCGCCTGGTTTATCAGGATCTCGCCAACCGGCTCAAATATATTGAAGTTGTATTCCTGTGGCACCAGGCCGATATGCATTCTGGCAGCAGCAGGGTCCTGATCAAGGTCGACGCCGTAAACGCTTACCTTGCCTGAGGTCTTGTTGACCAGGGAGCAGATGATGCCGATGGTGGTCGACTTGCCGGCGCCATTCGGTCCGAGCAGTGCGTAGAAGTCGCCCTGATTGACCTCCAGGTTGACGCCGCGCAGGGCTTCAATACCGCTGCGGTAGGTTTTGTTCAGATTACTGATCTCGAGTGCTTTCAACAAATTTCCCCGGTTATATCCCTGAATAGGTGCATCGGCGCAAGTGATTGTAATAGTTGTGATTGTCGAGTGATTTTTGAGTTATTAGCAGGCCGCGGGCAATCGCGGGGTTTACTTAAGTCATACGACCGTCTAGTATTTCGATGATAACAGTCCAGATGCTGTAATTTACAGTAATTAAGAGGCCCCATGGGAACCAAAGGTGAGAATAATCGTACGCGAATCATAGAAGCGGCTGATGAGTTGTTCTACAAGCGTGGTTACAACCAGACGTCGTTCAGTGATATTGCTGATATCACGGGTATACCACGCGGCAACTTCTATTATTACTTCAAAACCAAGGACGACATCCTGGCGGCTGTTGTCGAGGCCCGCGTCAAGCATTACCAGGAAGCACTGGTGAATTGCGATAGCGCCAGCGAAAATCCTCGCGAACGCCTGCTTGCTTTCATCGACAACATGGCCAGTAGCGAAGACACCCTGGTTAACTCTGGATGCCCGATCGGTTCTTTATGCGCCGAGCTGGCAAAAGATACTGATGCGTTACAGTCGAAGTCGCGAGAAGTTTTTGAGCTGCTGCGCGACTGGATCGGTGATCAGTTCAGGGAAATTGGTTTTGGTGATGCCGACTATATCGCGATGGATATACTGGCACGTATGCAGGGTATCGCCGTTATGGCCAGTGCCTTCAAGGATAGCGCCTATCTACAACGGAGCGTTGACGACCTTAAAAGCTGGGTCAACAGCCTGACCCTGAATTAAACCGGATCATTATCATGCAGCAAGTCCAGAGACAAACCATAGACACATCCGTAGAACAAAACTATCTTGATGCGTTCAAGGGGCGCTTTACCTCATTGATGCGCTGGCACCATCTTGATGAATTCTGGGATAAGTTCAAACAACAGGCCGACGATGGATGGTACATCTATCATGTTGGCGACTTGCCACCTGAGTCACCAGTCGATAAACACAAGCTGCTCGAATTTATCGATGAGATCGATGCCTTGCTGCACCAGGAACACGATGAAGACTATTGCGGTATTGTTTACACCGATAGTAAGGATGAGCCTACCTACGTTAAGATATTTGATCCACATAATCTGGGCGTATCGTGTGGTTACAGTGAAAAACCGCCGTTGCCTGGATGGATTATGTCGAGAATACCCCCGATAGAGCTGGAAGAAGCGTTATACCCGGCAGCTAACAGAAGACGCTGGTGGCAACGCGTATTTGAATAAGGCATTGCTTTTCGGGCAATTCATAGCGCAGACAGATAGGTATCTATTCCTCAATCAATTGCATGATCTGTTTTTCAACTTCAGCATGATCAAATTCGCGCCCGCCAATTGCGCGGTATCGAATATTGCCCTGCTTGTCGATGAGGTATGTTGTGGGCAGGCCGTTGACCCTGTAGCTGTTGGAAACCGTGCTGTCTTTGTCAAACAGGATGGTGAATGTTGGATCAACTTCCAGTTGTCCAATGTAGGCAAAAACATGATCACCGTCTTCCATCTGGTTGACTGCAATAACAGTAAAATTTTCACCACTTAACTTCTGGTAGAGTCTTTCCATCGAGGGCATTTCACGCCGGCAGGGTGGACACCAGGTTGCCCAGAAGTTCAGCAAAACGACCTTGCCGCGTAAATCCCTGAAGTGATGCTTGACCTCATCCATGTCTTCCAGGGTGAAATCCGGGGCTGCTAGCGGTTTTGGCAGCGGTGTCAGGAAATGCCCCAGTTTTGGTTGAACGTCCCATGCTGCATAGACCGATAGTGTCAGCAGACTCGCAACGATCGCCAACAGTGACAGGGGAATAAGTTTATTTTTCAGATAATTGTTCCGGTGCACAACGCAGGCCCTCGAATATATCAGTGTGTTCAGTACCATCAATGGTCCATTTATACGTCAGCTTGAACTCGCTTTCGCGAGGTAACTTGATCGTGGTAAAGCCCTGTTGCCAGTCACCTTGATAAAATGTTCCCTTGTCCGGAAGCAATGTCCAGGAAAAAGTAACGCCGGCTTTGCGCCACTGTTCAAGCCATTGTGATTTTGTCTTGACCGGATAATTTTTTCCATCATTGTCAGTGTAGTGCCAGTCTGCAACATCATAATCCAGCTGCTTTTGTGAGGTGTTTTTTATTATTGTACCGAAAACACAATAACCGGCGATTTCATCAACTTCTGCCTGGGGAAAGTCATGCGACATGTATATCGCACGGATAAAATCCGGGAGTACCTGTATTAGTTCAATACTGAATCCTTCACTTTCCGCCACCCATGAATACAGTCCGCTGGCTTCGTTCTGTTGCGCCGAAATATTTGCGGCACTGGCTGCATTGAAATAGCTGCTTGATGCAAGCACTACTATCAGCAGCGTTAAATAAATGATGCGGGGTGTGGTCATGGCGGAATACTCTATCAGATGTCTGGTGTGAGGCAAATAAGAGTTAAATGCGCGTGGTGATTTGGTCTCTGCAGTGAAGGCTATTTCAAAACGCCAAGCACGATACCGAGGCTCTGTAGCTCCTGGAGTGCGGATAGTCCGCCCGCGAGAACAATATCACGCTTTGGGTGATTCATCTCATGGACAATCTGCTCGAGTGCGAGCTCGCCGCTGATCTCGGGATTATCATTGAGCAGGTTAATCAGGCGAGCAGTCACCGGGTTGATCTCAAGAAACTTGACCTCGTCCATGCGGTTGCGGTAAACAACCAGGTAGGTCGGTTGCTGTGGCGCTTCATCAGGCAGATAGTCCGGGCCCATTTTATGCACGGGGTATTGATAGGCCAGAGGCCATGCAACCGGCGAGAGCACAGGATGCTCCTGTAGCAGGTCGCCATTGGGGTCGACCATGTCGAGGTCAATGGTTTCGTCGGATACCATCAGCGCAAGTTCGACCCATTCATAGTGAGCCAGTTCCAGCAGCCCCTGCGGGTCTTCGGCCTGGGTTTCGCGCTCGCTTTGGAGGTAGTCGAGAAATTCCTGGGATATCTCGAGAAAATAGGGTGTCGTGCTTTTATGGCGTGCAAAAAAATCACGTACCATCTTGTGCCAGTTATCGTCACTGTAGATAGAACGCAACACCGGAAAACCGTTGGCGATAAAGCCTTCAACATTGTTGTACAGCAGTTCGCGGTATATACCCATACGGCGGTCTTCCAGCCCCTGTGGTGCAGGATTACGCTCGGGATCGCGAAGGTGGGCGGTAAATTCGTACTGGTATTTTTTGAATGCTGCGTCAGACATGATTGTTGTTAGCGCTCAGTTTGCCATTGACTGATTTCGGACAGTCCATTGATTTTGATGACGAGCAATCTGTTCGACTTCTTTTAATAATTCCGCTACGGGAGGAATGTTGAAGTCGCGTTCCAGTAATGTTGGAAAAACACCGAAGTGTTCGTAGGCCTTGTCCAGCAGATCCCATACCGTATCGATAACATCCGCGCCATGAGTATCAACAATCAGGTCTTCTGCTTCATTGAAATGCCCCGCTATATGTCCATACGCAATGCGTTCTGCAGGCAGGCCCTGCATAAACTCAAGCGGATCATAACGATGATTGACTGAATTAACATAGATATTGTTAATATCAAGCAATAGCTCGCAGTCAGCCTGTTCGAGCACTGCATTGATAAAATCTATTTCCTGCATTTCTGATCCGGGAGCAGGCGTATAGTATGAAGCGTTTTCCATGGCGATACGTTGCCCCAGTATGTCCTGTGCACGCATGATACGCTCGGCAACGTAGTTGACAGCCTCTTCAGTGAAAGGAATAGGCAGCAGGTCGTACAAATGACCATCATCTGAACAGTAAGTCAGGTGTTCAGAATACAGCTTGACCTGGTGTTGTTTGAGAAACGCGCCGACCTGCCTGACGAATTCCTCATCAAGCGGGGCAGGGCTGCCGATGGACAGAGACAGGCCATGACATACAAAATCATTTCTCTCAGTGAGTTCGCGCAACTGTTTGCCAAAGGTGCCGCCAACACCAATCCAGTTTTCCGGTGCAACCTCCATGAAGTTGACCTGGGGTGTAGGGGTTATTAACAGTTCCTTGATGCTGTCTCTGCGCAAACCCAGACCGGCGCCATCAACTTTATAATCTTTGCTTTTCATGTTAACCATGACAATTGCCGATTCGTTTACTGATAATGTGGTCCAGGCTGGCCTTGCCCGGACCGTAGAAGAACAGTACCAGCAACATGATGAAATAGGTAGCGGCAAATTCAATGCCGTTGTTGAGCACAACAATACTGCCGTTTTCTGTTAACCAGTCATAGTTACCGTGTTCGCGCAGCAGGTCTTTAGCGCGATCCAGCCTTTCGATGGCGCCTGCAGTACGTTCGGTTGCGAATATACCGCTGCCTTCGGCAATCGCCAGCCAGCCATTGTGCAGATGCACGCTGACGGCAGCAACTACCATGGTGACCATGAGTGGAATGGATATCCAGCGCACCCCAAGCCCGATCAGCAATGCAATTGCGCCGCCAGCCTCGGTCAGTGCTGCTGCCCATGCCATCAGCGTCGGAAACGGTAGCCCCAGCCCCCAGTCAGGATTACCAAACCAGGCAATCGTGTCTTCCATTGAGCCGAGTTTCTTGCTGCCAGCCATCCAGAAAATCGGCACCAGGTACAGGCGTAATGCCAGCGGGGCGAAAAAATCGAGCGCACGGGTAGCGTTCAATAGTGACTGTGCCTTACAGCCAAGTGACATGATTTTTTCCATAGCCATCATCCCGATCGGTTGGTTTTTGTTTCGTGTCGTGAATTCATGGACACGGTAAGTTGATGCAAGTTCACTCGGCAGGGACGGATGAATTGCACGGATAAAGCTCGTTCAGTGTAATGCTGGTGCCGTTTTCCTGGACAACACGCGCATGACTGCGATTCAGGTCCCGAGGTGAGCGTACACCGCAGGAGTGCGCAATCACGCAGACATCATGCTCCATGTTTTTAATGTAATTGAAGATACGTGTTGATTTCTGCTCGGCAACAAGACCATGTTGAAGTTTTTCATTATGCGTGGTGATTCCGGTTGGGCAGGTGTTCTTGTTACATTGCAGTGCCTGAATACAGCCGAGTGCAAACATGAAGCCGCGTGCTGAGACCACAAAATCAGCACCGATACACAATGCCCAGGCGATATCCGAAGGATTGATTAGCTTGCCAGAGGCAATGACCTTGATACGATCGCGCAGCTTGTGATCAATCAGTGAATTAATCACTGTCGGCAAACTCTCCTGGATCGGCAGGCCGACATAATCGATAAGACATTGAGGTGCTGCCCCGGTACCGCCATCAGCACTATCGACAGTGATGAAGTCCGGTGCAAATTCAGGTCCGCGCTGGTTGATGGCCATACACAGGTCATTGATCCAGGTCTTGTCACCGATGACCGCCTTGAAACCGACCGGTTTACCAGTCAGTTTTCGAATATGATGAATCATATCCAGTAGATCATCGTTATTTTCAATTTCAGGATGACGGTTAGGGCTGATGGAGTCTTCTCCTTGCGGGATGCCACGAATATCAGCAATTGCCTGAGTGACTTTTTCACCCGGAAGCATGCCACCCTTGCCCGGCTTGGCCCCTTGCGATAACTTGATTTCAAACATACTCACCTGTTCGTGTGCAGCCAGCTTGTTCGAGTTTTTCATCAGACAGATTGCCGGCTTCATCACGGACACCGTATTTTGCGGTGCCTATCTGAAACACAATGTCAGCACCGCCTTCGAGATGAAACGGTGACAGTCCGCCTTCACCGGTGTTCATCCAGCTGCCTGCCTTTTTTGCACCGTACGAAAGTGCCTGCACCGCAGGTTTTGATATCGCACCGTAGCTCATGCCTGAAATATTGAGGATCGATGAAGTGGTATAGGGTTTGTCCGCGTAGGATTCACCGATGGTGATACTTCTCGGTTCAGCTGCATCCGTGCCCAGTGTCGGAAACGGGTGATTGACGAACATGATGGTGCCGCTGGGGCGCAGGTCACGTGTGGAGCCGAATGCAACCGTGTTATCAATATTTTTAGCCGCGCGATAGACCCACGAGCGTTGTGCCCGGTTGAATGGCATTTCTTCCCGGTCCATGGTGAAGAAATACTGGCGAAAGAAAGTACCGATGTGCTCGAAGAAATAGCGTAGATGGCCAATTATCGGGTAGTTTCTTCGAATCGCCTGCCTGGTTTGCGTGACATCAGCGATGTAGACGCCGATCAGGAACAGGATAAATAATCCCACCACGAATATGAATGCGGTTGCCAGCCAGCCAAGCACTTCCAGGCCAAAGGATTCTCCAGAAAACATAACTCACACTCGCCGTTAATTTGATTTTCAGGTTTTTATTGTACGGATAATATTCTTAGCAAGGTATTCAAAAAAAACCCCGGATCATACCGGGGCTTTTTGTCTTGCACTACTGGTGAAAATTAGCTTTCATCCTTGGATTTGCCTTCGCCGCACTTGCCTTCGCCGCATTTGCCTTCCTTCTTGGACTTGCCTTCGCCGCACTTGCCTTCGCCGCATTTGCCTTCCTTCTTGGACTTGCCTTCGCCGCACTTGCCTTCGCCGCATTTGCCTTCCTTCTTGGACTTGCCTTCGCCGCACTTGCCTTCGCCGCATTTACCTTCAGCCAGCTGCATGTATCCACCCGAAAGGTCCTGCATGCCAAACGGGCTGGTGTCAGCATTTGCTATCGGTGAGGCTGACAGCGCTGCTGCAAAGGTAGCGCCCATGGCGATTGCGAGTGGTTTTTTGAAAGATTTTTCGGACATTAGATTGTTCTCCGTTAAGTTATAGTCACGCCCTTCGGCGGGTGCGACCGAGTCTACAATGATTGCCTTTTGAATGACAATCGTTTTCAAATGAAGTTCATAAAATCAATCATTCGCAGTCATTTTTGTAAGGCATTCCAGGTAGGCGGCTTCATCCGGCATCATATTGTTGCGCTGGGCCTGCCATATGGCCTCGGACAGGCATTCCATCATGCGATGTTCGGCT
>CAWEEC010000026.1:0-26902 GCA_963807785.1 uncultured Gammaproteobacteria bacterium
CTGCCAGATGAGAAAAAACAGCAAATCCGCGAGCGCCTGCGCAATGCCCCTGCCGGGCAGCGACCCGCACTGCAAAACAACCCCGGCCCGCACCTGAACGGAAATCATTGACAACGCCAGGCCCTGCTTCAGGGCCTGCATCAGGGCTTGGGCTGCGCCCCTAACTACCTGAAATTCAAGCACTTGCTTGAACATGCCTGTTTTTATCCTATATTCAGTAAAAGAAATGAAACGCTTCATTTCGTTTCTTTGGTTACATCTTAACTTCTCGCGCTGGCCATTTAGGTATCTGTAATGCTGAAAAGCATCAAAAATAAACCAAAAATACTGTTTGTCGATGATTCAAAAACGGTACGTAAAAGCGCCGCGAAGATTCTTGCAGACGACTATTCAGTATTCGAGGCAAGTAATGGCAAGCAAGCATGGGACATCATGCATGATGATCATACATTTGATGTTATTTTTGCTGACATTCAAATGCCTGAAATGAACGGCCTGCAGTTTCTGCAGAAAATCCGTGCCATGGATGATTATCGAACAGCACGGCTTCCCGTCATCATGATCACGGGTCATAGTGATTCGCATGCGGCGATGCGCGCTGTATTCGAGATGGGGGCCACCGGTTTCATCTCCAAGCCTTTCAGCGACATAGACCTGATCAGCCGGGCACATTCGTATCTCGACCTGACCAGAAAAATGGAGCAGCTCGAGAAACTCAAGGGCATCGACAGGCTTACCGGACTCAGCAACTTTACCAGTCTTGAAGAACTCGGAAGAAAATCGCTTTCTATCTCGATGAGACACAAGCTTGATTTATCAATCGTGTACCTCGAACTCAAATCATTTGAAGATATCAGGAACCAGCTCGGCAAAAAGGCCGCTGAAAAAATCCTGGTCTCTGTTGCCGACAAGTTAAAACACATCCTGCGAAATGAAGAAGTCATTGCGCGAACTGGCATGGCCAGTTTTGTATTGCTAATGCCAATGACCAACCGGGTAAAAGCACAGGTTGCAGTCAACAGAATTCAGAACAACGTCAATGCCATGGTGTTCAACAAAGGCGATGCCAAAATACATTTGAACATGGCTGCAGGCCTGACCGGTACCGGTCTGAACAACAGGGGCCTGAGCTTCGAAATGTTATGCATGCGCGCAGAAAATGCGCTGAAAATGGCCATCAATAAAAATGATGCCCAGGTATTCAACTACTATGACGACAACGTGCAGGATGCGGTCAAGGAGATTCCGCGTGAAGATGTTTTCAATGATGCCCTGCTGCACATCATGGATGGCAACTATAACAAGGTAAATGATGCAGATCTCGCTTCGGTCCTGAACCAGCTCGAACCGTTTATGGAGTATGCTGCAATCAGAAATTCGATGAAACTGGGCATCAAGTAAATAAGATCTAACAGATACGCCTTGCTTATTGAGGCACTTTCAGCAAACGATCGAAACGCAGCCGCTCGCGCGAATCAAACATACGCTGCGTAATCAACTGCAACACGGTTATTACTGCAAGCCCGGTTCCGGAAGTCACCAGGAACATGATCAGTATCTGGTATTTGACGGCCTCAACCGGTGGACTACCCGCCAGTATCTGCCCGGTCATCATGCCTGGCAAACTGACGACACCAGCCGCAGCCATTGCATTAATAATCGGGATCATTCCGGCGCGCATACTGTCACGTGCTATTTCACGTATCGCTTCAGTGTATTTCTGCCCCAGCATCAAACGCTGTTCAATCACAGCCCGCTGCTGCCAGGCCGTCTGCACCAGGCGATCCATTCCCAGCGCGATACCATTCATGGTATTACCCAGCAACATCCCCAGTAACGGAATCGCATACTGGGGCGTATACCAGGGATCGGCCTGGATAACGATTATCAAGGCCAGCAGCGTTATCAGAAAAGAGGAAATAAATAACGAGAACGCACTGACACCGAAGCCCCACCAGCCCTTCAGCTTCCTTTTCTGGCGCGCCAGTATTTCCCAGGCCGCCACGGTCATCATTACCAGCACGATCAACGTAATCCAGGACGGCTTCGCCCGGGTGAACACCGCTTCGAGTATCAGGCCGACCAGCAGCAACTGCACCGTGGTACGGATCGCTGCAATCGTCAGGGTTTTACTGACACCCAGCTCGAGGCGCGCGCCAAGGCCGATCAGCGCCAGCACCAGCAGTGACGCCAGCATCAGGTCTGGCGCTGTGAGCGCGATGAATTCCACCTTCATGCCGCAGCTACCTGCTGCAATTGACCGTCACTCAAGTGGTACTGCTGTTGCGCAACTCTTTCCAGTTGCGCGGCATCATGACTGACCCAGATCGCAATTGCGTTGTGTTTTGCCAGGTAATTACCAACCAGGTCTTCAACGCGCGTTATGTTTTTAGCATCGAGGTTTGCAGTCGGCTCATCGAGCAGGATGACACGCGGGCAATGAGACAGCATGCGTAAAATGGACAATCGTTGCTTCTCGCCGCTGGAACAACGGCTGACATCCCAGTCCATCACTTCAGGCCCGAAGCCAAGCGCCTCGATATATTTGGCCTGGGTGGTGAAATGCTGGGCTACGGTATCAAACCACCACTGGCTTTCAGCCGGCAACATGGTAACGCGGCGACGCCATTCGTGGGCCTTGACCTGGTTCTGCGCCACATCTTCCTCGTACACCTGCCCTCCATGCTCATCCATATCAGCAATCGCCCGCAGCAGGCGGGTTTTACCGCTTCCCGACTCACCAGACAGACCAACGCAGGCACCCGGCGCGATGGTCAGGTTGACCGGTGCCATGTTCGGTATTTGCAGGTCTTCGAGTCTAAGCATGGTTTTGTGCAAGCAAGATAGCCACGCATTGTAAGCTATACTTCAGTGCATGAGATATCTTGTTTTCGTGCTGTTAATCACTACCAGCTCGGCATGGGCAGAGTCCAGGCGCATTGAAGTCTATCCGCTGAGCCAGAATTACTGGGATATCAGCAGCGGTGAAACACTCGGCGAAATCGTAAGCAGGCTGATGCCTGATAATCCCTACCTGCAGCAAAAATTGATCCAGCGACATTCTGGCACTGAATCCGGATGTATTTCCCGGCGGCGATCCGAGCCGCATGCTGGCCAACAGACGACTGTGGCTGCCGAATGCGCTGAAACAACCGGATAACACGATAAATGCCGATGGCTATAGCGTTGAATCGTATCAGTGGGGCAGTATTAAAAAGAGGGACGAGGGGCGAGGATCGAGGGGCGAGGATTAACATACAGCCTGTGTTGATGGTTCGCGATCAATTTTGAAGACCTTGCATGTAGTTATTAAAGAACAGGTTAACCGCAGAGGCGCGGAGACGCAGAGGTTTTTATATAAGCGAATGTTCGCAACTTTTTTATGTCACTCCTGCGACAAAACCGAATGGATCGGATTTGAACGCACGAAGTGCGGCCCGACAAATTCGACTGGATCGAATTTGAACAGCCGAAGGCTGGCCCGAAGGGCGAAATCCATGGATGGGTGGAGCAACGGCGAAAGGCAGGAAGCCTGAAGTAACGCAGGAGTCCAGTGTCTTACCTTATCCGTTCGCTATATGTAATGTATTTGAAATAGTAATAACAAGACGCTGGATCCCCGCTTTCGCGGGGATGACCGAACAGAACAAATTAGCCATGTAACAACACAACAAGATATTTTCTCTGCGTCTCCGCGCCTCTGCGGTTAATCTTTCTTTTCTTAGCGTATCGCGACTCATCGCCGAAAGTAGCTACTAAATTCGTAGCATAAAAAAAGCCCCTGCTGTTAGGCAGGGGCTTTTTTGTATCCGTAGTAACCGGTGTTTGTTACGATCTTTTACGCATGCGGGAAGCAGCACCGAAACCCAGCAGACCGGCACTCAGCAGCAGCAGGATGCCTGGCTCGGGAACGGCAGCCACATCAGAGACCGACATGGAAACGCTGGTGATAGCAAAATCATTGAAACCAAAACCTGTCACTTGATGCCGCAATCGCGACGTTTGCCTGTCCCAAGTCGTTAAAAATTCCCATTTCAGCGTTGGTGAAATTGTAGCTAACATTGTATACAGGATCAGTGCTGTCTTTGCTCCACATAAAATTATCAAGCAGTATGGATTCGAAAGTTGACCCATTCCATGCCACCATGGTTAAGGATGTGATCTCGAATTCAGTGTCGATTGAATACAGCTCGAGGTCGAGTGAGCCGGATAGCCATGGTGCGATCGTATCGGCATTGACCGCATCCTCGAGTCAACGCGAAGCTGGCTGGAACAGGACCCAAACCACCGGCATTGAGCATGTCAAAACCGAAATTGATGTATACTCTCCCTCGGTAACAGTCGAATTAGTGTCAAAATCACCAGCCCCTGAGTAACTGTAGGTTTCGGTGATAACTGTAGCTGTCGCGACTGATGCAGCAAACAGGCCTAGTAAAGCGAGCGTTGAACCAATTAACTTTTTCATGACATCCCCTTAACTTATTTAGAATAATTTGTCCTCTTGCAATACACAAAGCAGATATCGTGCCAGTTTCTTAAGTTGTTGTAATTAATAATATTAATTTACCTCGGTTTGTAAGCAGAATGTCATATTGTAAAAAATATGGACACTTCCCTGGTTGCAACCACACATCCAGCTTGAAAGTATGGCCATGTTTTAAAACTTGATACTCAACTAAACCATGTAAGCAATTGTTTTTAATATAAATTTTTATTTCGACACATATTCAACAGGGCCGTTTTAGCTGTAAATTAGAATCACACCAATCACTGTAAACTTTTCTTTACACTAGCACGTCATCTGAACACCGGGTCGGGTTTAATAAAAAGGGGCGCGGGGCGAGGTTCGAGGGACGAGGATTAACATACAACCTGTGTTGATGATTCGCGATCAATTCTGAAGTCCTTGCATGTGGTTATTATAGAAAAGGTTAACCGCAGAGGCGCGGAGACGCAGAGGTTTGTTCAGTAGTCAAAGTTTATAAATTGTTATGCCATCCCCTGCGCAAATCGGAGTCCAGAATTCTGGATATCGCATTTATCTCTTGCTATTGAGATAACAATTACAAGGCACTGGCTCACCGTTTGCGGATACGACAAAGCAGACGAAACAAGCCAGCAACATGTTTTTCTCTGCGTCTCCGCGCCTGTGCGGTTATAACAGCCCTCTTTCGGCAAACGACACCACTTCGTCGCCCACGATCATGTGATCGAGTACGCGCACATCGATCAGTGCCAGCGCCTGTTTCAAGCGTTGGGTAATCTGCCTGTCTGCCGAGCTGGGTTCGGCCACGCCCGAGGGGTGGTTGTGGGCGAATATCACCGCGGCTGCGTTGTTATCGATGGCCCTGCGCACCACTTCGCGCGGATATACACTGGCACCATCGATGGTGCCGTAGAACAGTTTTTCGAAGCTGACGACGCGGTTGCGGTTATCCAGGAACAGGCAGGCAAATACTTCGTGAGGATAAGACTGCAACTCGATCGTGAGATAGTGGCGTGTATCCTGCGGAGAACTCAAGGCATCACCGCGCTGAATGTTCTCGAACTGGTGGCGACGCGCCATTTCCAGCACGGCTTTCAATTGCGCATACTTGGCGCGGCCCAGCCCGTTATGCCTGCAAAACTCGGTTTCGCCTGTATCCAGCAAGGGCCTGAGCCCGCCGAATTCATCCAGCAAGCGGCGCGCGAGATCAACCGCGGTCAGGCCCCGGGTGCCACTGCGAAGAAAGA
This sequence comes from uncultured Gammaproteobacteria bacterium, assembly GCA_963807785.1. Classification (GTDB taxonomy): domain Bacteria; phylum Pseudomonadota; class Gammaproteobacteria; order SZUA-229; family SZUA-229; genus JABDQW01. The sequence goes on from CAWEEC010000026.1 coordinate 5,734, forward strand.
TTGCCAGCAATTCGGCATCGGAGAGTGCAGCAGCGCCGCGATCGAGCAGCTTTTCGCGTGGCCGTTCTTCCATCGGCCAGTCTGATATAACCAGAGGCATGGTTTTCACCTGTCATCATCCTTGTGAAGGCCAATATTAATCACATCCGGCATGCAGGGCAAATCAGGCTACATCAGCTGCAAGCAGCTGATTTTGGTACAATGCCAGCATGAACACGCTCGATGGCAAGCACATTATCCTCGGTGTAACAGGCGGTATCGCTGCCTACAAAAGTGCCGAGTTGACGCGGCGACTGCGCGACGCCGGTGCCATGGTGCGGGTGGTGATGACCCGTGCTGCCACCGAGTTTGTCACGCCGCTGACCTTCCAGGCGCTCTCCGGCAATCCGGTGCATACCGAGTTACTGGATGAAAATGCCGAGGCCGGTATGGGTCATATCCAGCTGGCACGCTGGGCTGATGCCATCCTGATCGCTCCCGCCAGCGCCAATTGCATGGCCAAACTGGCGCAGGGCCGTGCCGATGACCTGCTGACCACGCTCTGTCTCGCCAGTGAAGCACCGCTGGCGATTGCGCCTGCGATGAACCGCGTTATGTGGAGCGACATTGCCACACAGGATAATTTCAAGCTGCTTAAACACAGGGGCGTCCATCTGTTCGGACCCGCCAGCGGTGCCCAGGCCTGCGGCGAAACCGGGGAAGGCAGAATGCTGGACGTGCCCGAGCTGATCGAAGCACTGTCAGGCCTGTTCAGCAGCGGCGTATTACAAGGTATCAATGTACTGCTAACCGCCGGCCCTACCTATGAAGCGATTGACCCGGTACGTTTCATCGGCAACCGCAGCTCCGGTCGCATGGGTTTTGAGCTGGCACGGGCCGCGCGTGAAGCCGGTGCCAGGGTGACGCTGATCAGCGGACCCAGCAATCAATCCACGCCCGAGGATGTGAATCGCATCGATGTCGAGAGCGCCGCGCAGATGTATGCTGCCGTGATGCAGCAACTGCCGCACAAGCGGATTTTCATCTCTGCAGCAGCGGTTGCCGATTACCGCCCCGCAACAGCCAGCAAGCAGAAACTGAAAAAACACGCCGTACAACTGAGCATTGAACTCGAGCGCACCGAGGATATTCTGTCGGCAGTCGCCGGCAGCAGCCCGAGACCCTTTGTCGTCGGTTTTGCTGCCGAAACAGAAAACCTCGAAGCCAATGCCCGGCTGAAACTGGAGCGCAAATCGCTGGATATGATTGCTGCCAACCGGGTGGGTAAAGATGCCCAGGCACAAGACATTGGCTTCAACAGCGAATACAATGCGCTGCACGTTTTCTGGACAGACGGTGAGCAGGTCCTGAAACAGGCACGCAAGTCAGTGCTGGCGCGTGAACTGATCAACCTGGTTGCCCATCACTACAATAAAAACAGGCAGCATGAGAAAAATACAGCTTAAGGTTCTCGATGAACCGCATCGGCAAGCAGATTCCGCTTCCGGCACACGCGACCGAAGGTTCGGCCGGCATGGATCTGCGTGCCTGTATCGACGACACCATCACCCTGAAGCCGGGCGATACCGAGTTGATTCCAACCGGCATCGCCATTCATATCGAAGACCCGGGCCTGGCGGCGACGATTCTGCCGCGCTCGGGCCTCGGTCATAAACACGGTATCGTACTCGGTAACCTGGTCGGCCTGATCGACTCGGACTACCAGGGTCAGTTATTTGTGTCCTGCTGGAACCGGGGCAAGGACAGCTTCAGCATCGAGCAGGGTGATCGTATCGCCCAGCTGGTTTTTGTTCCCGTGGTACAGGCCGACTTTGAAGTGGTGGCTGATTTCGATGAAAGCTACCGCGGCGCGGGCGGCTTTGGTCATTCCGGTCACAAGTAACGTCAGCACACGCATCCGCTTACCCTGGACATTTATAAACGCATTTTCACCTTATCAAAATAAATCAGCATGGCTATAAACGAAGATATTTTCCGCGCCTACGATATTCGCGGCATAGTAGAAACCGCACTGACACCCGAGGCCGTCACCCAGATTGGCCAGGCTTTTGCTTCTGAAGCACGCGCGCAGGGGCAGAGCAGCGTCGTTATTGGCCGGGATGGCCGCTTATCCAGTCCCGCTCTTGCCACTGCCTTGAGCGATGGTTTGCGCGCTGGCGGCTGCGATGTCATCGACGTCGGCATGGTGCCAACACCGGTGCTGTACTATGCAACCCATAAGCTCGAAACCGGTACCGGCATCATGGTAACCGGAAGTCACAACCCGCCGCAGTACAATGGCCTGAAGATGTTGATCGCCGGCAACACCATATATGGTGACGGCATCAAGTCACTTTATCAACGCATTGTTAATGGCGCTGCTCGACAGCGGTGAAGGCAGCTATCAACAACAGGATGTCATCCCGGCGTATATCGATACCATTGTCTCCGATATCAACCTCGCCCGCCCGCTCAACATTGCGGTGGATTGCGGCAACGGCGTGGCCGGTGTACTGGCGGTGGAACTGTTCAGCAAACTGGGGTGTGACGTTACAGAATTGTTCTGTGATGTTGATGGCACGTTCCCGAACCACCATCCGGACCCATCCAAACCGGAAAACCTCGAAGACATTAAGCAAGCGATCGCTGATAACGGGCTCGACCTGGGGCTGGCTTTCGACGGTGATGGTGACCGTGTTGGCATTATCGATGACAAACAGAATATTATCTGGGCCGACCGCCAGATGATGCTGTACGCAGCCGATGTACTCGAGCGCAAACCCGGCGCGCAGATTATTTTTGACATCAAATCGAGCACCAACCTCGCCAGGTTCATCGAGCAACACGGTGGTGAACCATTGATGTGGAAAACCGGGCATTCTTTTATCAAGGCCAAGATGAAAGAGACAGGCGCTGAACTTGCGGGTGAAATGAGTGGACACATCTTTTTCAAGGAGCGCTGGTTCGGCTTTGATGACGGTCTCTACAGCGCCGCACGCATGCTGGAAATTCTGAGCAAGCGCAACCAGGCTTCAAGTGAAGTATTTGCCGAACTGCCTGACAGTGTCAACACACCCGAACTTCAAATTTATTTTGAAGAAGGCGAACACTACAAGTTCATGGAAAAATTCAAACAGGGCGCGAATTTCGATAATGCCGACATCATCACTATTGATGGTATGCGTGTTAATTATGCTGAAGGCTGGGGATTGATACGTCCATCGAATACCACGCCAAGCCTGGTGCTGCGCTTTGAAGCCACGAGTAAAGCCGTGCTCGATGAAATTCAGGACAAGTTCAAACAGGAAATACTCAAACAGGATAGCAGCCTGGAATTGCCGTTCTGAGAAACAGTAGCGATGTTCGAGGGAAAAGGTAGCAGAAAAAAGTACCTGGTGTGTGTTGCAAGGCTTCACATTTATAACGCTCCCCGTGTATTAGCAAATCAATAACAGTGTTTTCTTTGCGTCCTCTGCGTCTTTGCGGTAAATAGAACTAACTAACAACCGGAGTAAATCGTGGATAAACAATCCGCACAAAATGTCGCCAGCGTATTATCAGAAGCCCTGCCTTACATTCAGCGGCTACATAAAAAAACCATCGTTATAAAGTACGGCGGTAATGCAATGACCGATGAAAAGCTGAAAAACGGCTTTGCCAGGGATGTTGTATTGTTAAAGCAGGTCGGCATCAATCCTGTTGTTGTCCATGGCGGCGGACCACAGATCGGACAACTGCTCGAACGTATTGGCAAGGAATCCCGCTTTGTTGAAGGCATGCGCGTTACTGACCGTGAAACCATGGATGTAGTTGAAATGGTACTTGGCGGCCTGGTAAATAAAAGCATCGTCAGCCTGATCAGCCACAATGGCGGCAATGCGGTCGGTCTGACGGGCAAGGATGGCGGACTGATACGCGCACGCAAGATGAAAATAGAACGCACCTCACCTGAGCTGGAAGTACCGGAAATTATTGACCTGGGCCATGTTGGCGAAGTCATCGGTATCGATCCCTCCGTTGTCGACACACTCGACCATGGTAACTTTATTCCGGTGATCGCACCTATTGGTGTTGGTGAAGACCAGATATCCTACAACATCAATGCCGATCTGGTAGCAGGTAAACTTGCCACTGTGCTGGGCGCAGAGAAGCTTATATTGCTTACCAATACTGCAGGCATCCTCGATAAGGACGGTAAAGTATTAACGGGTTTGAAAGCAGCGGACATCGAAGCATTGATTACTGATGGCACGATCCATGGCGGCATGCTGCCTAAAGTAAACAGCGCACTTGACGCGGTGAAATCAGGTGTCAAGACATCGCATATAATCGATGGGCGTGTAGAGCACGCCGTACTGCTCGAGTTGCTTACCGATGAAGGTGTTGGCACACTGATTAAGGGTTAATCAGTAATTATTTGTAGTAGTTCAGACTTGATCTGGCATTTGTTGTCGATTTTCGTATAAGCGGAAAATCAGCCTAAGCAGGCGTTTTAACATCCTGTTTTCTCGCAGAGGCGCAGAGCACGCAGAGAAAAACGGTATTTTTAATGAAAAAACAGGTATTACCTCTGCGTGCTCTGCGCCTCTGCGAGAGTAAATTCATTTTACTTTGCGGTCTTTGCGCCTTTGCGAGAGTAAATATCTATAGCCTTTGTTTATAGGGTCAATCCCGAGTGTACTGACAAATAATCATGCTCTGGGTTTGAGTTAATATGACACTGACTGTCAGATTAACTCCTGACTATTACAAATTATTCGAGCGGTGGCAGCCCTCTCGTCGCTCTGTCCCTGTCCGCTCTGCGCTTTGCCAGAGCCTCGCGTTTATGCTGTTTCTGTTCCATGAGTTCGCGGAAACGATTGATATAACCATCAAATTGCTCAATGACTTCTTTACGCTTTATCTGGTGACCCTGCTGAACACCTTTCTGCGTAGCCAGCTGCAACTTTTCGCGTTCAAGCTTGGTGTAAGTGGATTCCGGCACCTGCCTGCCTGATGCCTTGATACTCTCTATCAGCTTTTCTGTCTGTTCTACTTTCACGGTCGAGCTATCTATAATATCCCTGGAAAGCTGCAATTGGGAGTCGATAGCATCAAGCCTTGCATCCTTGGCCGCTACCAGGTCGCGCTCGGTTGTATAGGTATCCGTCAGTACACGATCACGTAAAGCCTGCGCGCGTCTTTCTGCTTCCAGGCGTTTAAGTTCAGCCAGTTCATTTTTCTGTTCATGTTTTTCTTGCTCTGTCAGTGCACGATCATGTTTTTTTATCGTTGCGCCCTGTTCATTTAGTTCCTGGTGCTCGGTTTGCAAATATCTTGCAGGCACCTTGTCGCCATAATGCACGGTGCCATTTTCATCGACCCATCGATACATACCCGCCTGTGCACTTGCTACAAACAATACAGACGTTATTAATATTACCAACCCACTGGTACGCATATATCTACCTCTCAACATCAATCTGATCACAACTTAAACAAGTCGAGTACCCATCCACTTCAGTATAGTCATACTATGGCAGAATGCACTTTCGCTCCCTAAAACCACTGACAGCATGCTAGATCACGCCCTGATTTTCGTTATCTCACTCGTGGCGAATGTATTTTCTGCACTTTCTGGTGGCGGTGCTGGATTGATCCAGCTACCTGTACTCATTTTCCTCGGACTACCTTTTGGTGTGGCACTGGCGACGCACAAGGTCGCGACCATTGCGCTCGGCATTGGTGCAACAATCCGGCATTTACGTGACAGCCACCTGGAACGGCAGTTTGCCCTGTTTATGGTTGGCGCTGGTGTACCCGGGGTTGTTATCGGCGCCAGTATCATTCTGCAGGTACCCGATCGCACAGCCCAGATGGCGCTGGGTAGTTTGACCATGGGACTGGGTATTTATTCCATATTCTCGCCGCAGCTCGGTCAGCAGTATTCGCCCGCTCATCGGGACAGGCAGGGGTATGTTGTCGGTGGCATCAGCCTGTTTTTAATTGGCATACTCAACGGCTCACTGACTTCCGGTACCGGCCTGTTCGTTACCCTATGGCTGATTCGGTGGTTTGGCATGGACTACAAACGCGCTGTGGCCTACACACTGGTGCTGGTTGGCCTGTTCTGGAATGGCGCGGGTGCGATCACCCTGGGAGTACTGGGTGAAATATACTGGCTGTGGATACCGGCCTTGTTGCTGGGCTCGGTGATCGGCGGCTACCTGGGTGCACACCTGGCAATCGTCAAAGGCAACAAGGTGATCAAACGCGCCTTTGAAGCGGTAACCCTGTTGATTGGACTCAAACTGATTATGGGCTGATTATGGGCTGATTATTTACCGCAGAGGCGCAGAGACACAGAGGAATTATAAATGTAGTCATTTCGAAACTGCATGGCCAATGAATAGTATGAAAAATGTGTTTAGAATAGCCCAGGTTTTTCGATGCTTTGCTACAAAAACCTCTGTGTCTCTGCGCCTCTGCGGTCATATCCCATATTCATCACGGTATTGCCGCATCGCATCCAGATACTGACTATAATTCTCATCACTCTCAATGTATGCAATCAGGTCTGCCATGGTGATGATGCTGTGCACCGACACGCCAAAATCCCTTTGCACTTCCTGTATTGCCGATAAATTCGCCCTGGCCTCTTTCCTGTCGATCAAGTGCAATCAATATGGCTGTTGTCTGACCACCCGCAGCAGCAATGATCTCAACCGCCTCGCGAATTGCCGTACCGGCAGTGATCACATCATCGACAATCAACACCCCGCCATGGACATCGGCACCAACGATGCTGCCACCCTCACCATGGTCCTTGGCTTCCTTGCGATTGAATGCATAGAGCTTGTCGATGCCATGCTCGCTGGCGAGCGCGATGCTAATAGCAGCCACCAACGGGATACCCTTATAAGCGGGTCCAAACAATACATCGTAGTCAAGTGTCTGATCAACAATAACCTGTGCGTAACAGGCACCGAGCTCTGCCAGCGCCTTGCCCGTGTTGAACAGCCCGGCATTGAAAAAATACGGGCTGGTGCGGCCGGATTTGAGGGTAAATTCACCGAACCTGAGCACTTCATTTTCTATTGCCAGCTGGATGAAGTGCCGCTTGTTGTCCTCTGTTTTGTTATGCATCGAATAATTTCCGGTTTTGGTGGCATGCTCGTGATTGCACGCGTATCATAACGCCTCAATTCAGATCATCAAACAACCATGCGTGTTATATCGATAAATACCAATGGCATTCGTGCAGCTGCAAAAAAAGGCTTTTATGAATGGCTGAAAAAAACAAATGCGGATATCGTTTGCATCCAGGAAACAAAAGCACAGGAAGACCAGCTAACACACGAGCAGTTCAAGCCTGACGACTATTTCTGCTACTACCATGACGCAGTTAAAAAAGGTTACAGCGGTGTCGCGATCTACAGCAAAGTCAAACCCAGGGATGTGATAGCAGGCCTCGGCTGGCACGATATCGACATCGAGGGTCGGTTCCTCGAATTCAAATTCGACAAGCTCAGCGTGATTTCACTCTATATGCAATCCGGCTCGTCCAGTGAAGAACGCCAGGCAGTGAAGTTCGATTTCATGGATCGCTTCCTGCCTTACCTGCAGAGCCTGCGGCGCAAGCGCCGTGAATATATTATCTGTGGTGACTGGAACATTGCCCACAAGAAAATTGACATCAAGAACTGGCGCAGCAACCAGAAAAATTCCGGTTTCCTGCCGGAAGAACGTGCCTGGATGGATCAGTTATTCGGCGAAATCGGCTTTGTTGATGCCTTTCGCGTCGTCAACCAGCAGGAGCTCCAGTACACCTGGTGGTCAAACCGGGGCCAGGCCTGGGCCAACAATACAGGCTGGCGTATCGACTACCAGGTGATCACGCCGAAACTTGCACCACTGGTCCAGGCGGCCAGTATTTACAAGGACGAACGCTTTTCTGATCACGCACCACTGATCATCGATTATGACTACGTATTAAAATGAACCCGACGGCAACACACAAGAGCTGGATTGACGCCGTCGTTGTTTATCGTCAGCCGCGCGTGCTGGCCATGCTGTTTCTTGGTTTTTCCGCGGGTCTGCCACTGTTACTGGTTTTCGGCACACTGTCGGCCTGGCTGGCAAGAGAAGGCATCGACAAAAGCACGATCGGGCATGTTAGCTGGGTTGCACTGCTTTATGGCCTCAAGTTCATCTGGTCACCGCTAGTTGATCGTGTGCAGCTGCCATTGATCGGCCGCATCTTCGGCCAACGCCGCAGCTGGATGCTGATAGCACAGACAGGTGTCATTTGCGGTCTGCTTGCGATGGCTTCAAGTGATCCGCTTAACCATCTGGAGCTGCTTGTCTACGCCGCACTTCTTGTAGCATTTTCATCTGCAACACAGGATATTTCGATTGATGCGTGGCGCATTGAAGCCATGCCAGTCGAAGACCAGGGTGCCATGGCGGCCACCTATCAGATCGGATATCGAATCGGCATGCTGCTCGCGGGTGGTGGTGCCTTTACACTGGCACACTATTATTCATGGCCGCTTGCCTATACTGTCATGGCAATTGCCATGGGCATCGGCATCCTGACCACGCTGATTATTCCGGAACCCGAACACCTGGTCACCAGGGAAACGTGGAAACAGGAAGACAGGGTTATTCACTTTCTTGAAAACTCAGCGCATATACACGGCACAGTGCGCAATATTTACGCCTGGATCATCGGTGCCGTGATCTGCCCATTCACCGAGTTCTTCAGTCGCAACGGTCGTTTTGCACTGACTATTCTGTTATTTATCGGGCTGTTTCGCATCAGTGACATCACCATGGGTGTTATGGCCAATCCCCTGTACGTCGATGTCGGCTTTAGCGACCTGGATATCGGTGTCGTCACAAAAACGGTGGGGCCATTTATCACCATTGCCGGCGCATTGCTCGGCGGGTCGCTGGTGATACGATTCGGAGTACTGCCTGTACTGCTTACCGGCGCGATCCTGGTGATACTGACCAACCTGCTATTCGTCGCTATTGCGTTGCTACCGCCGAATGTGATGATGCTGGCGCTGGTTGTTGGCGCGGATAACCTCAGCGGCGGCATGGCCGGCTCGGCCTTCATCGCTTATCTTTCAGGCCTGACCAACAAGGCCTACACCGCAACGCAATACGCCCTGTTCAGCTCATTGATGCTGCTACCGGCAAAATTTATCGGCGGATTCTCCGGTGATGTGGTCGACGCAAATGGTTACGTGTTTTTCTTCATCTACACCGCAATGCTGGGGATACCGGCGATACTGCTGATTCTGTACCTGATGAAGCGCAGCAGGACACAACAGGCCTGATCAGGGGCTGATTGCAAACGGGGTAATAATTATCATTCTCAGAACCCTCGGAATAACTCTAACTCATTGTTTAAATTTGATATTATTACTGAAATTCAGCAACCCCTGTAACAAAAATTCGCATTGATTAATCAGATTGAACCTTGCTTTATCAGAGTAGTCTTATATACTAACTTACTGTTAAAACAGAGAGGTAAATATCATGATTATCGATGCATTCACCATTTCAGCTGCAATTGTTGCTATGGCTGTGATTGTTACTGTAATTGCAGTCATGCGTAATCAAAAACATGGACGATAAATAACATGCAGCAAAAACAAATGATCAAAAACCTCCCATAGACGGGTGCCCATACCAAGTATCGGCACCCGTTTTTTATTTATTCTTTCACTTTTCTACATTTCCACTGCTATTAATTTGTAGATCCTTCTGCAAGCACTGATAATAAGCCCTTTATAAAACCGGCCTGCAAATCTACTGCAACAGACTACTGCAACAGGTCATAACACAGAATTCAATGCAATCAGTCAAGCTGGAACAAAAACAGGCGAACTGGCATGGCACATTTGAAGCCATGGCCAGCCCGTGCGAGGTTATCATTGAAACGGATGATGCTGATGAAGCTGAACGCGTTGTTAAAACAGTAGCTGCGGAAGCCTGGCGTATTGAACAAAAGTTCTCCCGTTACCGAGACGACAACATCACCTTCAAGATCAACAACTCTGACAGCGAAGTTATAGAAGTGGATGATGAAACTGCGCGTCTGCTCGATTTTTCAGACCAGCTGTTCCAGATGAGCGATGGCATGTTCGACGTAACTTCGGGCGTACTTCGTAAAGCATGGCGTTTCGACCAGAGTGACAATATCCCGAGCAAGGATCAGATCGATCAACTGTTACCGATCATCGGCTGGAATAAGGTCGAGTGGGATAAACCATACCTTAAACTCGCGCCAGATATGGAAATCGACCTGGGTGGTGTAGGCAAGGAGTACGCGGTCGATCGTTGTGCACAGTTAGTGCGCGAGATATCAAAAGCAAGCGTATTGATAAATTTTGGCGGTGACCTTGCTATCACCCGGCAAAGAATGGATGGCGCACAATGGACTATCGGCAGACTAACAAGCGACCCATCAAAACCTGTTGGCGTCATCATGCTAAAACAGGGTGCGCTTGCTACCAGCGGTGACGCACACCGTTTTCTTGAAAAAAACGGTAAACGCTACTGTCATGTGTTAAATCCCAAAACAGGCTGGCCTATTGAAGACCCACCACACACAATCAGTGTTGCTGCTCCGACATGTATAGAGGCCGGCATGTTATCAACACTTGCGCTGTTACAGGGAAACAAGGCAGAAGCATTCCTCAAGGCACAGGAAGTTCCATACTGGATTAATTAAGGGATAAATTTAATTTCACCGCAGAGGCGCAGAGAAAACAACAGTGGCAAGTAGCTAGTTACGAGAGGTGAGGTAAAACCTGTAATTCATACTAACCTGAATAGCAGTTACAGCTGTACAAACCTCTGTGTACTCTGCACCTCTGCGGTAAATATATTACTACCTACCTATGAACAATAAATCGCTCCTGCAAACACTCCCGTTAAGCTTGTACATACACATACCCTGGTGTGTACGCAAATGCCCCTATTGCGACTTTAATTCACATGAAGCCGGCGACAATATCGATGAGCCAGCATACATAGCCGCGTTAATGGCTGACCTCGATAGCGAACTTGAAAACAATCAGCATCGTGAATTACAAAGTATTTTTTTCGGCGGCGGCACACCCAGCCTTTTTTCTGCAGAATCGATTCACAAAATCATTGAGAACATAACAAGCAAGACAACATTAACGCGGGACATGGAAATCACCCTGGAAGCCAATCCCGGTACCTTTGAGCAGCGAAGGTTTACCGATTACAGGTCAGCCGGCATTAATCGTTTATCGATCGGCATTCAAAGTTTCAATGATGAAAAACTGGAAAGCCTCGGACGCATACATAATCGCAATGAAGCAATCAAAGCCATTGAAATGGCATATGCAGCCGGCTTTGAAAATATCAATCTCGATCTTATGTTTGGCTTGCCGAAGCAGCGCATCAATGAAGCACTTGTCGATATTGAATTGGCCTGCACATTCCAGCCAACACATATCTCGCACTATCAATTAACGATCGAGCCCAACACTTTTTTTTACAAACATACGCCTGTGCTGCCAGCAACAGACGATATCTGGGAGATGCAGCAGCTATGTCATGACACACTCAACGAGCATGGATACATACATTATGAAGTATCGGCATTTTCACAAGTCGGAAAACAATGTCGTCACAACTTGAATTACTGGAAGTTCGGTGACTATATTGGTATCGGCGCCGGTGCCCATGGAAAAATAACAAATATAAACAACCAGTCCATACAACGTCGCTGGAAACACCGGCAACCTGCTGCTTATATAAAACATGCAATGCTTGGAAACCCGTGTTCGGGCACAAACGTACTCGAGCAGGCCGATATTCTGTTTGAGTTTTTGTTAAATTCGTTGAGGTTACGTGATGGCTTTAGCTATGAACTGTTTGAGCAACGCTGCGGCATAAACAGACATCGATTACTCGAAGCCTGTAACCATATCGATCCGGATTTGCTGGTCATCACCGACGCGGGACTCAATACCAGCCAGCGTGGTTTTGATTTTCTCAATGATGTCCTGGGAAAGTTGCTGGAAAGCAGCAAACAGGTCGAATTCTAATACTGAATTATTTCTGTTGACCCATAATCTGCTCGAGAAATTGTTGCTGTTCGAGCTGCTTCTCATTCAGGCTGTCTTTCAGATCAGCCGTGGAATCCAGCAAATCTTTCATACCACCGGGGGTATATGGACTGCCGGTGGTCATTACCTTTGGTCGACTGGATTTCTGTTCATCTTCGTCTGGCGGAATCTCAATCGCCTTAACGATATTTGTGTTCGGCGTCAGTTCAAGCATTTCAGCTTGCTGACTTTCTGGCGGCGGTGTATTGGTGAACTGCATAACGCCATACTGATCTCGCCATTTATACACCTGCACTTTTTTATCGGTGGTGACACTGGTGAGGTTTTTCGGTACCTTTAATCGCAAATCAGAATCACCCGAACCACCCAGGCCAAGCCTGGCGAGTAAATCATGGTCGCCAAAAAGAAACAGCGGCACAACCGCCAGTACACACAGCACGATAATCATGGAAATGATGGTCGATTTCATGAAAACACTGCCCTGTTACAAGTCAATTTATCCATAGTCATATTATGTAGCAAAAATACCGGATTTTTGCCCCGATATCACCACATTACTCTCCAAACCGGCGCTTGCCAGCTATTCGGCTTGCGGTTAGAATAGCCCGCCTTTTGAGATGTTTCCCTGTTACACAGGGAGGAAACGACGATGAAACCGGAAATCCACCCGGAATATAAAGACGTAAACGTGAACTGCAGCTGTGGTAACAGCTTCCAGACGCGTTCTACCATTGGTAAGGATGAGCTTCAGGTTGAAGTGTGCTCACAATGCCATCCGTTTTACACCGGAAAACAGAAGATTCTTGATTCTGCAGGCCAGATCGACAAGTTCCGCAAGCGCTTTGGCGGCGGCAAGTCCTGAGCCATAAGCAGCTTATGCAGGATCAGAAAAAAGGCGCTTACCAGCGCCTTTTTTTATTGCTGCTGTGTCTGTTTTCAATAGCCAGCCAGGCTGAGACGGCCTGCCCTGCCAGCCACCTGGACGAGCTCGCCAGGGTCAGATACGTTCACGACGGCGACACCGTCCATCTCGAAGATGGTCGAAAAATCCGCCTGATCGGCATTAATTCACCTGAACTTGCGCGCGACAATCGGCCACAACAGGCGTTTGCACAACAGGCCCGGGCAACATTACACGCTGCCATATTCTCACACGGCGATCGCGTCGGCCTGGTGTTTGGCGATGAACGTAAGGATCGATACCAGCGCACACTGGCGCATCTGTTTACCCCTGATGGCGAAAACCTGCAGGCACGACTGCTGCAACAGGGTATGGCTGCGGCTATTACACACCCACCCAATAGCGCGTTCTCAGCGTGTTATGCCAGACAGGAACGCATTGCGCGTTGTGCCGGTAGCGGCATCTGGTCGCAGCCTGGCACCACCGTCATTAACGCTGCAAATCTCGATGCCGGCAGCAGCGGTTTCCAGCTGGTGACAGGTGAAGTGGAACAGGTCAGCCAGTCTGACAAGGGCGTTCGCATCGATATCTCGCATCTGCTGATTGGTATTAATGCAGAAAACCTGGCTGAGTTCGATGCGGCAGCACTTGATGCTCTCAGCGGAAAGCGGCTGCTGGTACGTGGCTGGCTGCATCCCGCACGTACTAAACAGAAAAACAAATCCCGCGATAGCAGAGCGGTGAAATTTTATATGCGTATCCGTCACCCGTCGGACATGGAAATAATTCCAGCGGGGCCGGTAACGAAATGCTAAAGTATCAGTTATTGCTAATATACGAAACTGTTAGCAAAGCTGGAACTAGCGATGTCATCACGATACAGCAACAGGCGTGCTAAAAGCCGCGTTCTCTTGCCGAAGCCGCACACAATTCTGTAACCTGTTGTTGCAGTGATTCTGCGCTCACGGCTGCGGGTTGTTGCGGTAATGACACGGATAAATCAATTCTGGATCGAAAACCATTGAGGATACGCCACAGTATAAATCCCTTGTGGCGACTGAACACACTTCCCCATAAGCCATAGAGACACATCGATATCACCGGCACCGGCCTGCGTTCCAGGATACGTTCCACGCCCGACTTGAAATTATTCATCAGGCCATCAGCGGTTAATCTGCCTTCGGGAAAAATGCAGACAATATCGCCATCCTGCAAGGCCTTGTCAATTTCATCAAAGGCCTGCTGCATTAATTCCCTGTGTTCCAATCCGCTGGCGATCGGAATGGTCCGGGCCGTGCGAAAAACAAAGTTCAGCAGCGGCAGCTTATATATTTTGTAGTGCATGACGAAACGTACGGGCCTGCGCACACAACCGGCGATGAGCATCGCATCGACATAACTGACATGATTGCAGACAAGCACGGCCGGGCCTTGATCAGGAATATTCTCAAGACCCTTCTTGCGCACATGGTAAATCGAGTGAATGAGTATCCACACCAGAAAGCGCATGAGAAATTCAGGCACCAGGGTATAGATGTAAACTGCAACGGCCGCATTCAGGATCGCCACGACAACAAATAACTCTGCAATTGTGACACCGGCCCCAAGCAATACAATTGCCATTACCGCCGACAACACCATCAATAACGCATTGATGATGTTATTACCCGCAATCACACGCGACAGGTGCTGAGGGTCACTGCGTTGTTGCACCAGTGCAAACAATGGCACAATGTAAAAACCACCAAACACTCCGATCAATACCACATCCATAATCACCCTGAAACTGCCTTGCTGTTGCAGGAAGGCGGCAAGCCCGATTAATTCAGTACCACTTAATGCAGGTTTAGCCAAGAACAGATCTATCCCAAACAGGGTGAGGCCAATCGAACCGAATGGCACCAGGCCTATTTCCACCTTTTGTCCCGATAACCAGTTGCATAATAATGAACCGGATCCGATGCCCAGGGTGAACAGGGTGAGCAGTAATGTCACCACTTGTTCATTACCCCCCAGTGTCAGCCTGGTGTAGTTCGGCAGCTGTACCAGGTAGGTTGCGCCCAGGAACCAGAACCACGAAATCCCCAGAACCGATAGAAACACGGTACGGTTTCTGTGAATGAAAGCGATGTTGCGCCAGGTTTCGGTGAAAATATTCCAGTTGATTTTCAACTCCGGGCATGGCGATGGTGTTTTGGGAATGCCCAGGCTGGATAAATAACCGAGAGCCGCAATCACAACGAGCACCAGTGAAACCAGCTCACGGCCATGCTCATGCGCAATCAAGAGACCACCCACCATGGTACCGACCAGTATCGCGACAAAGGTGCCCATTTGCACCAGTGCATTACCGGCAATGAGCTCATCATCGTCAAGGTGCTGTGGTATGTAGCTGTACTTGGCCGGTCCAAATAATGCAGACTGGGAACCCATCATAAAAAGTAATGCAATTAACAGGTAGAGTTCGCCCGCACTGAATGCCCATGCTGCACACAGCATGATGAATATTTCGAGTATTTTGATGCGCCGCATTGATAACGATTTTTCTGTCTTGTCAATCAACTGGCCTGCTGTCGCCGAGAACAGAAAGAAGGGCAGAATGAACAGACCTGCACTCAGGTTAGTCAGGATATTGGTGTTTACATCACTGAAGCGCGCACCCTGAAAAGCTATCAGTATGATCAGAGCATTCTTGAAAACATTATCGTTGAATGCACCCAGGAACTGGGTGATAAAGAATGGCAGGAAGCGCCGTTCTGCCAGCAGGCGGGGCTGACTATCGTGCTTCCGCTGCGTGCTCATGTTATAGCCCCTGTAACCAGGGACCTATTACCTCCAGCAGCGCCTCGCCTTGATCGGTAAAGTAGTGGTTAGCACCTGGCACGATGATCTGCTTTGATTTTGGATTGCCTGCTTTCTGTATTGCAGCCAGCCTTTGTGCTGCACCTTTGATAACGGCCGGATATTCGTCTTCGCCATAGACATCAAGTACCGGCACCGTGATCTTGTCCAGCGGAAATGGTTTTTTCATCGGCTGCTGGTAGTCAACCGCACCCATACCGACACCCACAAAGGCGTCAACATCACGCATTCTACCCGCATCTACCCAGGTCATGGCCATGTGTACACTGCAGCTGTGCGCAATAATGGTGATTTTTTCAGCGCCCTGCGCTTTCAGGAAATCAATACCTGCTTCGATACGAGGGAAAGCCTCATGCATGATTTCCAGGTAGTCATAGTAGCTGGCTTCTTTATCCAGTACCGGCATTTGCAGCGACAGCGTGTTCCAGCCTTGCTCGGCCAGGCCGACACGCAACGGATACGCGACATCCGCCCAGTTGGGGTGAAAACCGCGACCATGCATAATGATAACAGCGCCTTTAGGCTCATCCGCCTCTGTATATATGGCAAGAAATTCATGCCCACCGGCATCCAGGTGTAGCGGCTCTCCGTCAACGATGCTATCGACGACCTGGCTGGCAAGACGTTGTTCACGCGCCAGATCAGATGCGTCCGCGGTCGTAGCCAGGAGTATCAAGCTCAAGAAAGTAATGACTGTAATCAGCTTCATATTAAATCATGCCAGGCTTTTGATTTGACACTTTATCACAAGCCGCCAGCCGCCTGAATACACATTAAGCCACTGATACTACGTGCAATATTGTTCAGCCTATTTGTTGCCGGTATCACTGTTTTTTTGTGCAAAGCAGTCTATTATTCGTTATATAACAGGAAAAAATCTCACTACGGCTGTACATACATGAGTAAGAACCAACGCAAACATCCCCGTAAGGAAATCAAGGTCAGTGTCGAACTGACTTTTATTGAAGAGCCCTACACGATCGTCAATACACGCGATATCAGTGAGGGCGGTATGTTTATTGAGGTCAACTCAGCCGATAGTTACCCCATCGGAGAGATGGTTCAGGTGCATTTCCTTAACCCGCTTAAAAATGATGAAGATACATTCAAGGACGCGATTATTGTGCGTGTTGCAAACGACGGCATCGCTATTTCATTTATTGAAATGACCGAATTCTAGTCGGTAAAAATCAAGCGCTTTCGACTCATTAGTCGATCACACAG
This sequence comes from uncultured Gammaproteobacteria bacterium, assembly GCA_963807785.1. Taxonomy (GTDB): domain Bacteria; phylum Pseudomonadota; class Gammaproteobacteria; order SZUA-229; family SZUA-229; genus JABDQW01. Next base: position 22,798 of record CAWEEC010000026.1, read on the forward strand.
CGACACCCACGCGTTCCTTATCACCCTGTTAAGTCTTGTTATTCCCCGCTTCAGGCTGGACCCAGCAACACACCAAGCCAGCGTGTTTCCTTTTTACTGTCCAGCGCCAGCTTGACTGTGATCGTCAGAGGAACAGACAACAGCATACCAACTGGCCCAAGCAACCAGCCCCAGAACACCAGTGAAAGGAACACAACCAGTGTCGACAATCCCAGGTCCTTGCCCATGAAATGCGGTTCCAGCACACTGCCAATAATCACGTTTATTACAACATAGCCCGAAGCGACCAGCAACGCACTCATCGGACCCAGGTCCACCAGTGCCAGCAACACAGCTGGAACGGCCGCTATGATAGAACCGATATTGGGCACAAAATTCAGCAGGAATGCCATTACTCCCCATAACTGGGCATTGTCGACACCCAGTATCCAAAGCCACACGGTCACAACAACACCGGTAATAGCACTGGTCACGGTCTTGATACCGATATAGCCATTCAGCTTGTTAACAAAGTCCGCTATGAATTCGGAATTTTCGTCTGAAATTTGCGCAAACTTTTTTGAAAAGCTCTTGGCTTCGAGCAGAATAAATATCACGGTAAGGAAGATCAGAAATGAATTCGCCAGCACCGAGCCAAAGCTCCTGAATATAGATGATAGCAAGCGCATAGCAGCATTCGGATCAAAGATATCTGCGCCAATTGAAGCCGGCACAGTTATTCCATATCCTGCCAGCCAGTTTATCAACTGATTCTTTTGTGCGGTAATTTTTTGCTGGTAATCAGGCAGGGATTGACTGAAATCATCGATCGATGAGCCTATCAACAGTGAGAGCAAAAAACCCGCGGTCAATACTCCGAGTATAACCACGGTGAGCGACAATCCGGCGCCGAGGCCATGTTTCTGTAGACTGTTCATCGCAGGTAAACTCAGCACGGCAATAAATATTGATAACAAGAATGGCACCAGTAGCGGCGATGCCTGTTTCATACCGGCGATAACTATAATGACTGCAGCGAGTACCAGGATTGCCCGGGATGGCTGGGAAAATTTATCACTCATAGACTTGCCTTCCTTAAGATAGTTACCTGATCATGCATTGCTTCATAGCGATGCATCAACCTTCGAGCATTTCAACATCATCTTCATCCTGCAGTTCAACTTTTTCGATCTTCTCGAAGCGACTGCTGATCTTGCGCGCCGAAGTATTCACCTCTTCAACATCCTTGTTCGCCTGTTGAATATGCTTGGATAGATTATCCATACGTATTCTGAAACGATCAAAATCAGTCGCTAGCTTGATCAGATGCTCCTGGATCAAATGCACCTGCTTTCTGGTCGCAGAATCTTTCAACACTGCGCGTGCGGTCGTCAGTACCGCCATCATTGTCGTCGGTGAAACCATCCACACACGCCGCCGCTGTGCCTCTTGAACCAGTTCCGGATGATGCGCATGAATTTCAGCAAACACCGCTTCAGCTGGAATGAACATCAGTGCACCATCGGATGTTTCACCGGGGATGATGTATTTCTCCGCAATATCACTGATATGCTTCTTGATGTCCTGCTTGAATTGCCTGCCGGCAATAAGGCGGTCTGACTGCGGCAAATCAGGGTCCATCATGGTTTTGTACGAATCCAGTGGGAACTTGGCATCAATGGCAAGATTGCCGGTGGGCTCAGGCATAAAAAGCATACAGTCAACACGTGCGCCATTGGATAGTTTGAATTGTTCTTCGAAACAGTTCTCCGGCAAGGCATTACGCACCTGCAGCATCATCTGTGCTTCGCCGAATGCACCACGTGAACGCTTGTCATTCAACACTTCCTGCAAACTGACAACACTGGATGACAGCTCTGTGATCTTCTTTTGTGCTTCATCGATCAATGCAAGACGTTTCACAACATCGGTAAATGTCTCATTGGTTTTTTCAAATCCTTTATTCAACCTGGTCTCAACCTGGCCACTGATCTCTGTCAGGCGTTTATGCAAGGTTTCCTGTATCTGGTCATTGGATTTAGCAAGCCGCTCGATGCTGGTTTGTGACATTTCACCTAGGCGTTTTTCGATGCCTTGCTGCATGTCGCCAAATCGCTGTTCCAGTTTAGCCTGCATTTCAGCCAGGCTTTTAAGCTGGGATTCACGCGATTGCGCCTGCTGCTGCGTTATATTTTCGAATTGCCGTGCCTGGGAGTCGGCACGTCCGTCCATGCGCATCAGACGCGCACCAATCATGAACAGCCCGATTACCGCCACCGCTATCAGTGCAAGAATTACCCAGATTACAATTTCACTCATCAGTGGCGCCGTTCCTTTTGTACCAGCATCACTGCGTTATAATGATGCCGTAATTGAATTCAAACTAGCTTATCTTACAGCCCCGACGCCAACACAGGAACTGTCTTGAATATCCCACTCTGTCAGACTCAAGATATCAGTGATCCCGGCTCAAAGTCGTTTGAAATCGAACAGGGTCGAAAGACTGTTTCTGTTTTCGTTGTACACATGAACGGGGCGTTTCATGGCTATATCAACAGCTGCCCGCACACCGGTGTCAATCTTGACTGGCAGCAGGACCAGTTTCTCGATATGGATAACATGTATATCCAGTGTTCGACACATGATGCCTTGTTTGAAATAGATACCGGCGCCTGCATTGCCGGGCCCTGTGTCGGCGATACCTTACAGCCGGTTGACCTGGTTATCGAACAGGGCCTGATTTCAGCAGAAATTAGCTGATCATGGCGGCAATAACGCTATGGTTGACGCGCCTGTTCCCATTATGGGCGCTTTTAGTCTCGATACTGGCCTGGCTTCAGCCACAGTTGTTCAGTTCTTTTGCCGCCTGGATAGTACCCCTGCTGTCTGTCGTCATGTTCGGCATGGGGCTGACGCTGCACCTGTCTGATTTCAGTTACGTTTTGCAAATGCCGAAACTGGTTTTTGCGGGTGTTACCCTGCAATACACCATCATGCCGCTGTCGGCCGTAATGCTCGCCAGCCTCATGGGACTCGATCCGATGCTGAGCGCGGGTATGATTCTGGTGGGTACATGCCCGGGAGGCACTGCCTCGAATGTTATCTGTTATCTGGCACGCGGCAATGTCGCACTGTCAATCACCCTGACCGCTGTTTCCACCCTGCTGGCTGTGGTGTTAACACCGGCACTGACACTCGAGCTGGTTCACACCAGTATCAAAGTGCCGGCTTGGGACATGTTACTCAGTATTCTTTACATGGTAATCATACCGGTCATCCTTGAGGGGAGCTATCTCCGGCAAAAACATGCCGGAATGACTTAGATGCAGAATCTGACCATATGCAATACTAAGTTATATAAACAAATTAAGAGAACTGGCGGAGTATTGGCTGAAAGTTGATGGTAATCAGTGTCCCACCCGGCGTTGCCGGGTGAAATTTGAGAAATAACTATATCTCTTATCGTCATTCCGGCAACATTGATCCGGAATCCATGACTTATCTGGTCAATCTCTATCTCTGGATTCCGGCTAAAAACATGCCGGAATGACATGTTGGGTGTTTCGCCCTTATCTCCTTGTTTATGTGGAAAATATTCAAACGGTGAAAGGATTTGTTATTTAGAAGAAAAAAAAATAAAAAAATTATTTCTGATCAGTAATTTCCGGTTAAGGACTTGCATGTATGGGAACATCATACAGTCCTGATTTTTTAGGATCAGAGTATCTTCTTTTCTAGCTGAGCAGCTTCATTTCGTATTTGGTTGCGAAGTTCTCTGACCCTTTTAATACAGACTTTTTCGCCATGCTCTTCATGGCAATAGATTGTAAGCAGGAGGTAGGTAATCAAACCGGCAAGGATTTGAACCATAAGGCCATGTTCGCTTCGGGCTATTAAGTGGTAAACTTTCAGGTGGCGTTTCCACCAGGCGAAAAAATTTTCCACTTCCCATCTGAGTTTGTAGGCTGCGGCGATTTGTTCGGCAGTCAGGTCGAAGCGGTCTGTTGCTATCCAGTATTCTTTCTTGCCGATAGTATAGCCGACCAAGCGAACTTGTTCCTCTGTTTGGTTGACTTTGGGAGTGCCGAGCAGGACGATAGCGTCGTAAAAGATAAAGCTTTTTTGC
>CAWEEC010000027.1:0-11024 GCA_963807785.1 uncultured Gammaproteobacteria bacterium
TGTCCCTGTTCTTGGTTCGGTTGGTCTTGCTTCTCTCCCCTATCGGTCCACGAGCCCGAATGAGCACCTTTCTCGACACCAACGTCGTGGTCTACGCGTTCGACCGGGCCGATCCGGAGAAGCGGGCCAAAGCCATCGCCATCCTCGAGGGCGGGGATCGCCTCGTCGTCAGCACCCAGGTTCTGCTCGAGACCTGGTGGGTCCTCACCCGCCGTCTTGCCGAACCGCTCCCCGACGACGAAGCATCACCGTCATCGACACCCTGACCGAGCTCCCGGTGGTCAACACCGACCCCGAACTGGTCCGGCGAGCGATTCGCACATCTCAACAATCGGGCATCGCGATCTGGGATGCCATGATCATCGAGGCCGCGCGGAGCGCCGGATGCCGATCGGGTGCTCAGCGAAGACCTTCAGGATGGGCGAGACCATGATGGAGTTGTCGTGAAGAACCCGCTCGAACGGGGCTCGTGACACCGACTCGGATCCAGACGATGTCACGGGTCCCGAGTTCTGCTACCGTTCCACCATGGCCGCCCGCCGGCGTCGTTTCCCCACCGATCTACTCGCCGATCCGGGAGTTCTCGAGTCGTCCTCGACCCTCGAGGTCTTCGGCCACGGTGCGGTGGCCGCAGTCGGTGGGGTTGCGGTCCTCCCCCACCGCGGTCCGTGGCTCGACGCCCGTGATCGAAGTCGCCGTCGGGTGGTTCGACGAGAGCACCTCGGGCCCTACCATCAGGTGGTGGTCCACCTCCAGAAGGGCCGGGCCGCAACGAAGAGGCTCTCTCCGAGGCGTGGTCACGGCTCTCGCCGGGTGGCCGGCTCCTCCTGATGGGTGGCAACGATCTCGGGGTCAAATCGGCGGTCAAGCGACTCGCCGGCCAACTGGCTCAGGCCGATCGTCGCCAATCGGGCTCGGGCCCGCGTCGCGTGCTGGCATCGCGATGGCCCATCCGCACCGGTCCACCCGTGGTCGCTCCCATTCGGGTAGCCGTCAGCGACCACTTCGAGCTCCGATCCGCACCCGGGGTCTTCTCCGCCGATGCCGTCGATCCAGGGAACCGCCGTGTCCTCGATCACCTGATATCGACCCGCCCAACGATCTTCGACCCGGGGTGCGGTGGCTCTGATGCTCGAGCGACGTCGAGCGCCTCTCGCGTGGCCGGGCTCGGCGCTGCTCGCCGATGTGGTCGATCAGCGGTCGAGTGCGCAACCGGCAGCGCCGCCGATCTCGGGCTCTCGAACCGGGCCGAGGTGGTGGTGGTGGGATGCGACCCGGACTGCGCGATCGCTCACGTGCGATCTCGTCCTGGTCAATCCACCTTTCCACAGCGGGGTCCCGGTGGATCTCCAACCGGCTCGGGCGATCTTCGGCGCCCTCGACGTCGTTCTCCTACCCGGCGGCCGGGCACTCATCGTCGCCAACCGGACCCTGCCGTGGGAACGTGACCTCGGTGAGATCGGATCCGTGCGCCAGCTCGCGGACTCGCGGCTACAAGATCCTCACACTCCGGAAATAGCAACAGCGCCCGGCGGACGCCGGGCGGTGAGACGATCAACATCTGCCGACGGCGGCTCAGTTCTCCAAGGCCTTCGAGTGCAGGGCGAGCGGCAGCCGCAAAATCGTGAACAATTTTCCAGAATATCGGGTGTCGGCGAAAGCAAGCTGGAGAAATATGCAGATGATTTTCTCGCGGTGATTCTGTCTCACATCGAACAGACAAATACTGAGAAAACGGATACTTCAGCTGAAAGCCTGCGCCTGTTTAAAAGCGGACTGGACATAGAGGCGATAGCGAGGGAAAGAAATATCAAACCATCGACGGTCTATAACCACCTGGCAGCCTGTATCGAGCAGGGTGAGATCAAGCTGGAGGCTGTGGTCGATATAACCGATCAGGAATTAGCAGCTATCCATGAAGCCATGCTTGCAACACAAAATGACCAGGCAAAACTCAAGCCGGTATACGATGCACTGGATGGTATGTTTGACTACGAGGTACTGCGTTGCGTCAGGGCCGCGATGACTGCAGGTTAGTTCTAAGGCGAACTTATAAATATTGATTTACCGCAGAGGCGCGGAGACGCAGAGAAACCTTTAAATGTATGCAGTGTGGGCACCGCCCACATGTTCACATAATTGTGACATCTAACGAATTGCCTCGAATGAAACACAAGGCAAATAGTTATAGAAAATAAAATTCCCTCTGCGTCTCCGCGCCTCTGCGGTTAATATCCTTTTTAAATAAACAAACAAGCCCGGCATAGCCGGGCTTGTTTGTTCAGTTGTTCTGCAACTCAGGCCTGTTTCGTGCCGCAGGTGTTGATGCCCAGTAATGAGTAAGGTGGGCACCAGCCGATTATTGCGGTTGCTAGCGGTACCACACCAATCCAGCCCCATACGGTTTGTGGTCCGACAAATACCAGGCTGATTAAACCTATACCCACGATGGCACGAATCGCCCTGTCAATGCTGCCTACATTCTGTTTCATTTCAAATCCTCTCAAAGATTAGTCACTGGTTGATAGTGTACGCGTATTGTGTACAACTATCTGTGACAATGTTACACAGCTGCCGTTTCTTCGAGTGCCTGTTTATCAAGAATTTCCACGCTGCCTCGATGCAGTTTGAGCCAGCCTCGCGATTCGAAGTCCTTGAGCTGGCGGCTGATGACCTCGCGCGCGCTACCCATTTCGGTAGCCAGCTGTTGATGCGTGGTTTCGATGGTTGCTTTGTCGTTACTTGATTTCAGCAGATGACGAGCGAGTCGTATGTCGAGCTTGCCGAAGGCAACTTCTTCAACCAGTGCAATCAGGCTGCCCAGGTGTGACGAAAACGAACCGAAAACAAATTCCCTGAATGCTTTGGAATGTTGAATCGCGTTGTGGAATTTTTCTGCTGGAATCGCTAGTGCAACAACGTCGGTTTCTGAAATGCCTTCAGCCGGGTAGCGTGCATTGCCAAACAGGCAGGATGTAGTGAGTACGCACGAGTCACCGTCACCGAGACGGTAGAGAACAATTTCACGTCCGTTTTCTGCACGCGTCAGCACTTTTATTCTGCCTGAGAGTACCAGCAGATAGTTACTGCAGGCATCGCCCTGGTGAAAGGCTGTTGCTTTTGCGGGCATGTTGATGGTGCCGGCATTATTCATCAAGTCGTTAATCACCGCATCGTTAATCTTACCCAGATGCGGGAACGTTTGCTGCCAGTTTTTTCTCATTGTCCCAAACCGTTAGTAAAAACCATGCACTTTAGTACAAGGCTTTAGCTTTATTTTTTAATTCGATTTCAAATAAATACATAAAGATAAATGAGTCGTCATTCCCGAGTGCATTTGTCGGGGATGCAGTGACTTTGCAGTACTTTAAGTCTCTGGATCCCGGCTCAAAAGCATACCGGGATGACAGCTATATAGATGGTATTTATTTTGCTCTGAAACGACTTTCAGTCGTTGTACAGCAACCTATGGACTTACTTACCATAGTCGCTGAGTTTATTTTTGATGCCAGCGAATTCTCAATGCATCCAGCACTTTATTGCTGTAGGTGTGTTTGATATCGCCGTAGCTGCCATTGTAACGTGCCAGTGCGCCGCGTAAATTGTTCTTTTCCATGTTCATGTAATACTTGAGTATGGTGCAGCCCATGCGCAGGTTGGTATTCATATCCACCAGGTTGTCTTCAGGGTGGCCAATTTCGTCGAGCCAGAAGGGCATGACCTGCATCAGTCCCTGCGCGCCTGATTTTGAAATGGCAAAGGTATCAAACCGGCTTTCAACTTCAATTACCGCGATCACCAGTTCCGGTGGCAGCTCGGCCCGTGTGGCTTCACGATGAATATTCTTTAACAGGTCGAGCCTGAATTCGCGGTCAGGTATAAAGTTCTGCATGCGACCGGACATGTCGAACAGCCAGACTTCGGCATCAAAGCGGTCATTAAAGCTGTCGGATGATTCAATGGCTTCTGCCAGCAGTCGGCGCAGCTCGGGATTTGCCGTATCCTGCTGGATCGGGTTTGCGTCCGCAATGCTTGCCAGCAACGTCAGAACCGGGACGAGAATCAGGTAACGTAAGTACATGCCCCTGATTATAGTTCGCTCAGGCCTGAATGGAGTTTTTCACCAGCGACACAATCTCGGTAAGGGGCACATCTTTTGCGCTCTCAGCCGCGCGTGCCTTGTACTCGACGTTGCCATCGGCAAGGCCGCGGTCGCCGATGACGATACGGTGCGGGATGCCAATCAGGTCGAGGTCGGCAAGCATGGCGCCAAGACGCGCCTTCTGATCGTAGAGCAACACTTCAATACCGGCTGCTGTCAACTCATCGTATATCTGAACGGCGGCTTCACGCACGCTGTCGGCGTTCTGGAAATTGATCGGTGCGATCGCCACACTGAAGGGTGCAATATTATCCGGCCAGATAATGCCGTTGTCGTCATGGTTCTGTTCGATTGCGGCGGCAACGATACGGGTAACGCCAATACCATAACAGCCCATGGTCATGACCACGCTCTTGCCGTTTTCATTGAGCACGCTGGCATCCATAGCGGCCGAGTATTTCTGGCCGAGCTGGAAGATATGACCGACCTCGATACCGCGTACGATTGACAGCGTGCCTTTGCCGTCAGGGCTGGGATCACCAGCCACCACGTTACGAATATCGGCGGCCTGCGGGGCAGGGCAGTCACGCTCCCAGTTCACCCCGGTCAGGTGTTTACCATCGACATTGGCACCACAAACAAAATCGGCCAGCTGTAATGCAGCATGGTCTGCAATGACTGGAATATTCAGGCCAACCGGACCCAACGAGCCTGCCGCGCAACCGGCGGCCTTTTTAATCTGCTCATCACTGGCGAAACACAAAGGTTCTGCAACCATATCAAGGTGTGAGGCCTTGATTTCGTTGAGTACATGATCACCACGCAATACCAGCGCAACTACACTACCTTGTTCCGTGCCATTGACCAGCAGGGTTTTTATGCATTGAGACGCTTCGGTGCTGAGGAAAGTGGATACATCTTCGATGCTGTGCTGATCCGGTGTATCAACCGTCTGCATTGTCGCTGCCGCTGGCGGCCGTGATGTATCTACCAGGCTTTCGGCTTTTTCAATATTGGCGGCGTAGTCGCTGTCGCTGGAGAAAGCGATGGCGTCTTCGCCGGAATCGGCCAGCACGTGAAATTCATGGGAGCGACTGCCGCCGATGGCGCCGCTGTCAGCCATCACGGCTCTGAATTTAAGTCCCAGGCGTGTAAAGATGCTGGTGTATGTCTGGAACATGACATCATAGGTCTGTTGCAGTGAATCCTGGTCGAGATGAAACGAGTAGGCATCTTTCATGATGAATTCGCGTGCGCGCATGACACCAAAGCGCGGTCGCACTTCATCGCGGAACTTGGTCTGGATCTGGTAATAGTTGACCGGCAGCTGTTTGTAGCTGGTCAGCTCCCTGCGTGCCAGATCGGTAATGATTTCCTCGTGTGTCGGGCCATAACAGAAATCGCGTTGATGACGATCGTGCAGTCGCAGCAGTTCGGGACCGTACTGTTCCCAGCGGCCCGACTCCTGCCACAGTTCAGCAGGTTGTATCGATGGCATCAGTACCTCTATCGCGCCGCTGCTATTCATCTCGGAGCGAATAATATGCTCGACTTTTTGCAGCACGCGTAAACCCAAAGGCAGCCAGGTGTACAGTCCTGAAGCGAGTCGGCGGATCAGGCCGGCTCTCAACATCAGGCGGTGACTGACAATCTCGGCGTCAGCGGGCGTTTCCTTGAGCGTGTTAAGTGGAAATTTTGAAAGGTACATGGAATCCCTATGGGGGTATCTATAAACTGGGCGACATTTTACGAGGGCAGTGCTTCAGAGTACAGCCTGTAGCGACTATACCACTTGAAAACATTCAAAAAGTTAGCCCGATTACTTGCATTGTCTGTGTTTTGCTGGCTGTGCCATTGCAGCCGCATGCAGCACCGCCGGGTGAGGTTGCTGCCTATATTGAGCGCGCTGAAGATAGGCAGCTCGCGAGTGATCCAGCCTGGCTTGCCTTGTTGCACTATAAAACGGAAGCTGTGTTGCGACGCTTTAACAGTCAGGCCGATGACAGGGCTTTTTTCCTGGCTGAAGATGGTGCTATCGATCCGGCAGCAGAACTGCTGGCCGACCTGAACGGCTTTATGCAGCCGCCGGCAGCGGGTCATGCACAATGCAGGTTTCCTGCGCGCTGGTTCTGGCTCAAGCAAAAACTTCTAATTGACCAACAGTACGATGTCGCCTGTCCTCGCTTCGAAAAATGGTTCGGTGCCATTGAAAAAGATTCACTGGTAATGGTTTTTCCATCGATGTATCTGAACAATCCCGGTTCGATGTTCGGTCATACCTTCCTGCGTTTTGACAATGAAAGTGGTGATGTGCTGCTGTCGCATGCGCTTAATTACGCAGCAGCATACGACCCTGAAGACGACGGTATAAGCTATATCTTCAAAGGTGTTTTTGGCGGTTATCGTGGTGTATTTTCATTGCGGCGCTATTTTGAAACCGTGCAGGAATACAGCAATATACAGAATCGTGATATCTGGGAATATAAAATTGATTTTACACGTGAAGAGATCGAGCAGTTACTGAGACATGTATGGGAAGTGACGGATATCGGTTTTGATTATTACTTCTTTCGAGAGAACTGTTCGTACCGCTTGCTGGGGTTGATCGATGCAGTAAGACCTGAAGCAGGTTTGACGTTTAACGCTGAGTTTCCGCTCTATACCATTCCGGTCGATACCATCCGTGCGCTGGATGAATCAGGCATGATTTTACAACGTCAGTATCGACCATCCCTGGCAAGTCAGTTGCTGACTGAATTCGACATGATGTCAACGGAAAATGCAGCCGCTGCACTGGCACTGGCCAACGCAAGCATGGAGTTTAAGTGACTTTATCAATCAAGTGGAGGACGAACAGGCGGCAGCAGAAGTATTGATGCTTGCCTATACCTTGCTGCAGTTCAGGCAGGAAGAAAATACAGTGTTGGCGAACAGCTTGCTGTCTGCACGCAGCAGGTTGCCAGGTGGGCAAAATCATCGGGGCATGCAGTCGCCTGCGCCTGAAACCGGCCATAAATCCGCTCGATTTACCACGGGTGCGGGCAAAAGGAACGATCAGCCATATATCGAGCTGTCGATTCGACCGGGATTTCATGATCTTGCAGATGCTGCAGCGGGCTACGTGGTGGGCGCTGAAATTAATGTACTTGAAACTTCGTTACGATGGTTCCCTGAGCAGGATGAACTGGAGCTGGAGCGATTACGCTTTTTCAATATCGTTGCATTAAACCCGGTACGCAGCTGGTACAAGCCACTGTCGTGGCAGCTGGATGTATCACTCGACAGCACACAGCTCGATAGCGATCGAAACGAGCTGACATTTATCACACGCGGCGGTGCAGGTCTGAGTGCTGCCTGGGGAAAAACCCTGTTGTTTTCCATGGCTGTGCTGGAATCCGGTATCTCGCGCCATTATGAAAAAGGCTATAGCTTGCTTGCCGGCCTGCAGGCGGGTGCTGTTGTCGATTACGGTTCAGGTCAGATCGTACTGTCTTACGAAGCCGATGAAACGCTATCGGGCCAGGAAGCGGACAGGATTATTGCACAACTCGAGTGGCAGCTTAACCTGACGACAAATACTGCGCTCAGGTTTGGCTACAGAAACACAGACTACTCGACATTTGATGATACTGACTGGAATGGTCGCTTTCTGTTGTATTTCTGATTGAATGGGATTTCACCACAGAGGAACGGAGAACACAGAGGTTTTAATAACTGTTGTTACCATTACCCGTCGTGTGTATCAGGTTTTTGATAGCTGCGATTTGATCTAATCAAGTTGCTTTTAGTCAAGAACAATAACCAGGCCACTTGAACCAGACACTACCTGATAGTGAAGACATAAAAAACCTCTGTGCTCTCTGTACCTCTGTGGTGAATAAATATTTTAGAAAGTGCCGCTTTTCCAGCCAAACATGTGTCTTTCGGGATTGATGAACTCGATGTAAGTTCGGGATGGCGACACCCCAAGCTGCTGTTCAACGAATTTGCACAGTTGTTCTGAATAGGTGCGGGTTTCGGCTTCGGGCAGTCCCAGGCTCTTCAACATCAACAGCGCACATGGATCATCTGTACCGGCAAATATCAGCTCGGCATCGCCAACGATGCTGACCATGACATAGCTTTCAGGTTTGCCGAGTAGCTCAGCTGTCAGCTTTGAGGCCTTAATTGCAAGCTCATCAGCATTGCCAATGGTTACATTTGTCGTTATTTGAAGCACAGGCATTATATTCAACCCGCTTTAATTGCAGTATTCCCGGATTTGCTTATTGGCTTCATTAATACGTCGTTGTCTTTCCTTATCACTGACATAACTGATGTTGCCTTCCTCATCACGTTCTCTGAGTTGACCTTTTTTCATGATGAGTACAAGGTCGTTCTTCGCATCAGCACAACGGCGCTTGACTTCTTTCATCGGTAACGAGGGAACCGGTGGCTCGGCGGGGATGCCTTCTTCCTTGATCTTTTCTGCTTGATCATCGACCTCCTGATTAAGCATGTCGAGTGCTTCAGCCCCGGGTCTGTTGCCTGTCGGTCGGGTATCAACCCGCATTTTTTCAGCTGCTGCCTCAGCCGGTTTCTGGCTGCCATAGTGCACATTGCCCTCGGCATCTGTCCATTTATATATGCCTGCGAGTGCAGTTACAGAACCGAATAAAATAACAATGCTTAGCGTCGCGGTAGCAAGATACTGTATCGAAAATGAAAGGTGTTTATGTCTTAATGACCGTTGGTCGTGTTTGTGAACATGGATTGGCATGCTTCTAAGCTCCATTTTTCCTTTATGAATGTTACCATAGCCCTTTAAGGCAAAAAATACAGCTTTTCAGAGCTGTTTTGAGATGGCGGATAGACGACTAAAAATATTTCACACCGTGGCACGGCTGCTGAATTTTACCAAAGCAGCCGAAGAGCTGCACATGACGCAGCCTGCCGTGACTTTCCAGATTCGCCAGCTGGAAGAACAGTTCAATACCCGCCTGTTCGACCGCACCCATAACAAGGTGACTCTGACAGATGTCGGCAAGCAGGTTTTCTCCTATGCTGAAAGAATACTGAAACTGTACGAGGATATGACTCGCAGCATCACTGAAATGACAGGGGATGTCAGTGGTTCCGTCACCCTTGGAGCAAGCACAACGATCGCGGAATACATGCTGCCGTTGCTGATTGGCGAGTTCAAGAACAAGTTCCCGGAAGTGATGATCAATTTACGTGAATCCAACACCGAGGATATCGTTTCAATGGTTGAAAATAACGATATTGATCTGGGTATTGTCGAGGGATCAGTCAATAACAAGAACCTGCTGGTAGAAAAATGCAAAGTGGATCACCTGGTCGTGATTATGCCCAATGGCCATGTTCTCGCTGAACAGAAAAATTTACGAGTAGAAGACTTCATTGCTTATCCATTCATTGCTCGTGAGCATGGCTCCGGTACCCAGGAAGTCATTACAAACTATGTAGACAAGTACGGTAATGGCGAATCATTGAATATATGTTTCGAACTAAGCAGTCCGGAAGCTATCAAAGGAGCTGTTGAAGCAGGTATGGGAATATCCATCGTTTCACGTGCCACAATAATCAAGGAATTGAAACTGGGAACACTGACGGCGGTTGAGCTAAAACCATCGCTCGAAAGACCTTTTTCTTTTGTGCGCCAGCGTTATAAATTCAAATCGCGGGCGGCTGACCAGCTGTTGGCATTCTCGCAAGAATTCTGCAAGGAAGAATAACTATTCATTTTGAGGCTGTAAAATGAAGCGCGATGCAAAAGCACTGACTGATTTATTTAATACACTTGACAAGGATCGGCAACAAAGCCTGTTCGATTATGCCGAGTTTCTGCAATCAAGGGGCGGGATCGTACCACAGAATATTGGTGATCCGGTGGATGTAGCAAGAGCGGAAAACGAAACCGTTGTCGGAGCAATCAAACGCCTTAAACAGACCTATCCCATGATTGACAGCATGGAAGTATTTGCCATTGCATCAAACCTGATGACCGATCACATGGTGAAGGGGCGTGATGCAGAAGAAGTCATTAATGAGATCGAAGCTTTGTTTGAAGATACTTATAATAAAATACTCAAGGAATTTGAATGATCGAGTTTTTAAAATCCTGGTACCAGCGTAACTTTTCCAATCCACAGGCTGTCATACTTGTATTAATGATCGTGCTCGGTACGATCGTTGTGCTTTACTGGGGCGATATCCTGGCCCCGGTGCTTGCCAGCCTGGTGATAGCCTACGCACTGGAGGGCGTTGTAAAACGGATTACCAATGTTGGTGCGCCACGCTTGCTTACTGTGATATTTACGGTTTTTGTATTTGTCACATCACTGTTGATTATCATGTTAGGCCTGGTGCCGGTGGTGATCCGGCAACTAACACAGTTTGTGCGCGATTTCCCGCGCATACTGGATAAACTTCAGCAATTGATTCTGTCTCTGCCCGAAAAGTATCCGTTAATTTCGGATGTGCAGGTCAACGAGGTTATTACCAGTATTAACAACGAGCTGTTGGCTGTTGGACAGAAAGCAGTGTCATACTCACTGGCATCAGCAGGAAATCTGTTTACAACCATGGTGTACCTGATCGTGATACCGCTGCTTGTGTTCTTCATGCTCAAGGACAAGGAGCAGATCATTGTGTGGTTCGCACGCTTTCTTCCCGAGGATCACGCGCTGGCACATAAAGTCTGGGAAGACGTTGATATCAAAATGGGAAATTATATTCGCGGTAAGCTGCTGGAGATCCTGATTGTCGGAGTGGCCGCGTATATACCGCTGGCCTTTATGGGGCTTAATTATGCGGCAACACTGAGCCTGTTCATTGGTCTGTCAGTTATTATTCCCTACGTCGGTGCGATTGCGGTCACCATCCCGGTGGCTTTGATTGCCTGGTTCCAAGCAATACGTGG